>CAVSRF010000063.1:0-147384 GCA_963730175.1 uncultured Chloroflexia bacterium
ATCGCTTCCAAGAAAATGGCCTGAGATATATTCGGTCAAGCCTGGGTGTAGATTGAAGATGCGTCCGCCGTACGCGACAGGGATCTTTTTGTTTGACAGCACGAGCGAGGTCTGTTGTAACGTTGCCGCGCTGATGAGTTGTTGCGCCACGAGGACGACCAGATCCGCTTTGGAGTCTTTGGCTGTATCCGCCAGTCTATCGGCAGGGACATTCGCACCGAGATAAATGACATTCGATCCCTGGCGGCGGAGCAGTAACGAGAGAAGCAGTGGCGTGAATGTATGCCATTCGTCAGGCGGACAGCCCACGATCACTGTTTTGTTTTGCGTGGGCGCCGGCGTTGCGAGGAGCAAGGGCATCAAGCCTGCGCATCGCAAGCCCCGAAGCGAAGTGTTCCTGTTGTACGCTGGCTTTGTTTTCATACCAAAGTGTGCCGATCTCCGACATGCCTTTTTGAAGAACTTCCATACAGACGACTTCCATGGGGAACATGGAGAATGCCTGGTTCAAAACCTGCTCAGCGGCTGATTCATTGAAGTCTGTGCAGGCTTGGATCCATTTTTCTCGGAGGGAATCGAGGTTTGTGTCAGCCAGAGGGTACGGAGTCAGCGTGGTGGAGATTTGTTGATCAGGATCAGCCAGTGGGTCGGAGCCTGAGGCGAGTTTTTCGTTCCATAGATCCACCGCGCGTGAGATCGAAAGCCCTTCGGCTTGTCGCCGTATCAACCATTTAATGGTCTCGATATCATGTTGCGAATAGAGGCGATGACCGCCCGCGGTGCGCTCTGGCGCGGGGAGTCCGTAGCGGCGTTCCCAGGCGCGTAGCGTGTCGGCGGCGAGACCGGTTTCTTTAAGAACAACTTTAAGGTTGAATGTATGGCTCTTGCTGATCATGGTTTTTCCTTAGGCTGGATTTAAGGCAGATTTGGCTACCTTTTGCACAGCAATTGTACTCTTCTCTTTCAAAATCCTTTCGGTTGTGAGACGGGCGGAAAGCAGGACAATGGGAAGCCCGGTGCCGGGGTGCGTGGACGCGCCAGCGAAGTAAAGGTTCTTGTATTGCTTGTGACAATTCTGCGGGCGGAGGTAACCAACCTGCCAAAAATTGTGACTCAGCCCAAATGCCGAACCTTTTTCGAGATTGAAGCGTTCTTTCCAGGTTTTGGGTTGGTACACGATCTCGAACTTGATATGCTCTTTGAGGTCGGTTACACCCATCTCTTTGGCGAGACGTTTGAACACAGTTTCACGGGCACGGTCCACGAGCGCGTCCCAATCCTGTTCACTGCGTGCGTCGAGGTGACCCACGGGCATGAGAACGTATAGAGTTTCCTGTCCTTTGGGTGCGGCGGCTTTGTCGGTGCGTGCAGGTGCATGGACATAGAATGAAGGCACGTCGGGCAATGTGTGATCGTTGAAGATCTGGTCGAACGAGGCTTTGTAATCGCCGCCGAGGAAGACATTGTGATGAGCGATCTGCTTGTATTCTTTGTCTACGCCCCAATAGAACATAATGGTCGAGCAGGTGTAAAGCTTCTCATCGAGTTTCTTGGCTTCAGCTTTGTTAGGCAGTAGTTCCTTGTAGATGTAGGGCAGGTCTGCATTGCCGACAAAGATAGCAGAGGAAAATTCACGCCCGTCTTGTAACTCAACACCTTCAGCCTTTGAGCCTGAAACTTTCAATCCGTTTTACTGGTGCGTTGTAAATAAATTTCACGCCAAGCTTCTCTGCCACTTTGACCAACGCCTGAATACCAGCATACATCCCGCCCATGGGATACCAGACACCTTCCGCTAGTTCTGTATATTGAAGCAGGGAATAGGTGGCAGGTGCGTCGTAGGGACTTAATCCCAGATACATGTTCTGGAAGGTGAACGCGGCTTTGAGTCTTTCATCCTTGAAGAAGCGACCAGTATTGGTGTAATGCTTTTGCAGAGCCTTGAGCTGGACGATCAAGGGCAGGTTCTTCAAGCTGAAATATTCGAAGATGTTATAGAAATTTCGCCCAACGAACTTCTCGAGCGAGATCTTGTAGTGCTTGCTTCCCTCGGCAATGTAATTGAGAAAGCCGGTGAAGGCGGTCTTATCCACGGCTTCGAGTTGGGTTTGCATCTTGCCGATGTCTGAAGTCAATTCCAGTTGCAAGCCGTCATCAAAGTGGACCTTATATGTAGGGTCAATGCGACGCAAGTCGAGATAGTCGCTCATCTTTTCGCCGAGAGATGCAAAAGTTTCCTCCCAAACTTCGGGCATCAGAAACAGGGTCGGACCAATGTCGAAGCGGTGCCCGTCACGGATGATCTGGTTGGCGCGTCCGCCGGGGGTGGATTCTTTTTCGAGCACGGTCACGTCATATCCGTTTTTGGCGAGTCGGGCGGCGGTTGCAATTCCACCGATCCCAGCGCCGATCACAATAGCAGTTTGTTTTTTCATGGTTCTCCATTAACTCCCCTCTCCTATTGGGAGAGGGGTTGGGGGTGAGGGATGTTTTCTGTATTATACACGGTGTCTAGTATTTGTCAATATTTAATCTTTGCAAAACCTTGACAATATAGACAAAACCCGTACAATATCCCTAACACCAAATTTGGAGGTTCACCATGCAAGTACAAGCCAACTGGGAAAACCAGCTCCTCGATCTCGCTGGGCACATTCCACACCCGCAAACCCGCCCGTTCTTCTCCTATTGGGCTGGCGACGCATCTCTACGGACTGCGTATAAGCAAGCTGAAAGTGTTACGGCTGAACACAGCAAATCCTTTTATTTTGCATCCGAGTCTCCTGCCCGAGGAGAAACGTTCCGCCGTTCGTGCCCTCTATGCCTTTTGCCGAACCGTGGATGATATTGTGGATGAATCTCTGGATGATGAACGTGAAGCCCGCCTCGATTACTGGCGCGGGATGATGGAAACCACGCCTCTTTCTCGCATAACGACCTGGTCGCTGCCGCATGGGCAGATACCCTCGCCCGATACCATATCCCACGCCACTATGCCCTGCAATTGATCGATGGCGTCAACCGTGACCTTGTTCAATCCCGCTATCAAACATTTGACGAGCTTGCCACCTATTGTTACGGTGTCGCTTCCACGGTGGGATTGATGAGCATGTACATTGTCGGCTTCAAGAATAGCGAAGCCGTTCCCTATGCCATCAAACTCGGTGTCGCCCTCCAGATGACCAACATTCTGCGTGACGTTGGCGAAGATTATCGTAATGGACGCCTTTATCTTCCGCGTGAGGAGCTTGCCTTCTATGGCATTCGTGAACAGGATATTGCCGAAGGTCGCATTACGGACAATTGGCGCCAATTTATGAAATTCCAGATCGAGCGCACACGCCAACTCTATGCGGAATCATGGAAAGGTGTGAAAATGCTCGAGCGTGAAGGACAACTTGCCATTGGCGCCGCGTCCATCTTCTATCAGGGCATTCTCGATGAGATCGAAAAGAATGATTACGATGTGTTCACACGTCGAGCCAATCTCTCTGCGCTGGGTAAGATTGGAAAAATTCCCGCACTTTGGGTAAAAGTTAAAACTCTGTAATCCCTGCTCTCGGTGGCATCCCCGCCGCCGCTCCATGGGAGTGCTTCGCGAAGGACGGCGGCTCAAGCAAAAAAGGAAAAATAAAATGAAAGACACACTTCGTCAGATCACTAATCTTATTACCGTCATCATTGCGTTGACGGTCAACATCCTCGCATCTGCCCTGCCTCTTAACGGGCAGAACACAGGCGAAATTTCAGATCGCTTCCAAGTCTATTTCGTGCCCGCTGGTTATGTCTTTTCCATTTGGGGCATCATCTACATCGGTTGGATTGCATTCACCATTTATCAATTCCGTACATCGCAGAAGGAAAGTCCCCGCTTGCGCCGACTTGGGTTATTTGTTTGCGATTAGTAATCTCTCCAATGCGACCTGGTTATTCACATGGCACTATAACTATTTCGGGGTGGGCGTGCTGGTCATGCTGACATTGTTGTCATTACTCATCGCCAGTTACCTGCGCTTGAATGTTAACCGTACTTCCGTGAGCCGTGCTGAACGCTGGTCTGTGGATATTCCGTTCAGCGTTTATCTCGGCTGGATCACAGTCGCAACCGTGGCTAATGTCACCGACTGGCTGTTTCTGATTAATTGGAATGGCTTTGGAATTCATGCAATGAGTTGGGCGGTGATTATGATCGTTGTCGCCTCTGTAGTTGGGCTTTTGATGGCGCTCACACGCAGAGATGCGGCTTATCTTTTCGTCCTTGTCTGGTCGTTCATCGGTATCGCCGTCAAGCAGACACCTGCTCCTAGTGTGGTCGCCGCCGCATGGATCGCTGCTGTGGTAATGCTAGGTCTTGCCGTTTATAGTTTGACACGCCGACAAACTGCGTAATTTCGGCTTTTATTTTTTGACAAGGGCATAGTTTGACATAACTATGCCCTTGTCTTCTTTAAAAATCCGTTTATACTCAGCCTATCTGTTAATTATTCCTTCCCACACAATTGAATATGTAAATCTGCTGGCGTGAAGTTTTCCGCCAGTTTGTTGTGTTTTATTGACTTATTTGACGGAGGATTCCCATGGAAGGAAAGTTGACAGTCTATTTTGAAGACCCCTACTGGATCGGTATCTTTGAGCGGGAGGATGAAACCGATTATCGTGTATCACGCGTCGTTTTTGGCAGTGAGCCGACAGATGCCGAGTTGTATGAATATATCCAGCAAAATTATAGAAATTTGGATTTCAGCAAGCCGTTGAAGAATCAGGTAAGAATTGAGCGTAAAAAGAACTTCAAACGTATGCAGCGTGAAGTCCGCAAGGAAGTGTATGAGGAAGGCGTTGGCACCAAAGCCCAACAAGCCATGCGATTGCAAATGGAATTAAATAAAAAAGAGCGCCAGGTTAAATCCCGTGAAAAACGGAGAGAAGAGGAAGCCATCAAGTTTAAGGTGCGACAAGAGAAGAAGAAGGAAAAACGCAAAGGACATTGACCCTTTTTTGAAGAGTCGATAGTGTTTATATAGGAATATAATCCCACGATGAAAAGCCCATTTCTAATACTCGTGATTTTATTGTTGACCGCATGTGCAAACACAACCCTCACTTCCACAACAACACCCAGCCCAACATCTATTCCTACTCGAAAGGTGGCTGAGGTGTCAACACTCCGTTATCTCGCGTTAGGCAACTCGTATACCATCGGAGAAAGAGTTCCCTGAAAGGGAGCGTTGGCCGAATCAACTGGCGGATTTGCTGGCTGAGAACGGAGTCCAAATAGATACCACCATCATCGCCCGCACAGGCTGGACGGTGGATGAACTCTGGCAGGGAATCCAAGCGAACCCGCCTGAAGGGACATATGATCTGGTCACATTATTGATCGGCGTCAATGACCAATATCGCGGCTACCCAGTGGATGGTTATCGCGAAGACTTCCGCTTTATGCTGGGTAAGGCAATTGAATATGCAGGTGGAGACCCAAAGCGTGTGATCGTTTTGTCTCTTCCTGATTGGGGGTTTACGCCCTTTGCCGCATCACAGGATATAGAACCGATCAGCTTGCAAATTGACGAGTTCAATGTGGTCAATCTGGATGAAACAAAATCTGTAGGCGCGTACTATGTGGATGTGACCACCATCTCCCGTATGGGGATGGATGATTTTGAATTGATCGCGCCAGATCGATTACATCCATCAGGTAAAATGTATACGTTATGGGCGGAAAAGACTTTGCCTATTGCTTTGAAAATTTTGAAATGAATTGTAGGGGCGGGGTCACCCCGCCCCTACATAAGATAATAGGAGAATAATGTGGCAGAAATAGATTATGACAAAGTTCAGGAATATCTGACGTCCCTTGTTCCACAGCGGGAGCCTGAGTTCCAAAAGATGGAAAAGTATGCCGAGGAAAACGACTTTCCGATCATCGGCGCTTCGTGTGGATATTACTGTTATCAACTCGCTCGCATAATCGGTGCGAAATCTGTTTTTGAATTGGGTTCTGGTTACGGTTATTCCACGGCTTGGTTTGCGAAGGCGGTGAAGGAAAACGGCGGGGGAGTAGTGCATCACACTGTCTGGGATGAAGAGCTTTCTCGGATGGCGACCAGCCACTTGTCCGCGTTGGGATACGGAGATATGATCCAGTATCACGTCGCGGAGGCGGTTAAAACACTTCGTCAAACACCCGGCACATTTGATCTTATCTTCAATGATATAGATAAAGTGGCGTACCCAACGTCATTGCCTCTTATAAAGGAAAAGCTTCGTTCGGGTGGGATTTTAATCATTGACAATATTCTATGGAGCGGACGTATTTATGACGCAAACAACAAAGATGAATCCACGGAAGCCATCCGCCGCTTCACGCGTGACATTACAACTGATCCCGATTGGATAGTTTCTCTCGCCCCCATGCGGGATGGGATGATTATCGCGTATAAAAGATAAAGGAATATATGGCTCACAACTTTGATTACACCCCAAACCGCCGCGACCCAAAAACAGTAAACAAGTGGACATATTATAAAAAAGATATTCTCCCCATGTGGGTGGCAGATATGGATTTCCCTGCACCTACGCCCATATTGAACGAACTTCACAAAGTCGTTGAACAAGGCGTGCTTGGATATGAAATGCCATCGAATGCTCTTAAAGAAATAGTTGCGGCACGCATGGATAAACTGTACAAATGGAGGGTTAAGCCTGATGCAGTGATTCCCGTAACCGGCATCGTAAGTGGATTTAGCGTCGCGGCGCGTGCGTTCTGCTCACCCAAAAAAGGCGTTCTTGTTCAGACGCCTGTATATAATGAGTTTCACGAGGTCAAAAATAACGTTGGCATTCCCCAAATCGATGCGCCGCTTGTTGAACATGTTACTGGCAATATCCTGAGCTATGAAATTGATTGGGATGTTTTCGAGAAGCAGGTGAAGAAAGCGGGCATGTTCCTCTTGTGCAATCCGCATAATCCGTTGGGAATCATTTTCCCGCGCAAAGATTTATTGCGAATGGCTGAGATTTGCATCAGGAACAATGTGTTGATCGTTTCAGACGAAATTCATTCCGAGTTGTTGCTTGGATGGCAATCAATTTACTCCACTGGCGAAACTTTCCTCTGAAATTGCGAAGCACACGATTACTCTGGTCTCTCCTTCCAAAACATTCAATGTGCCGGGACTTTTCTGTGGTTTTGCGATCATCCCGAACAAGGACTTACGCGAACGTTATAGTAAGGAAGTTAGCCATTTACGCTTGCATGTGAGCAGTATGGGATATCACGCCGCGCAGGTCGGTTTTTCAGGTCAGTGTGATGGCTGGCTTCGTGATTTGAAGAAATATCTTACTGCCAATCGTGACTTTCTCGTTGATTATGTTACGAAATATATGCCAGAGGTTCGGATAACAAATCCCAATGCAACTTATTTGGCATGGCTTGATTTCACACAGTTGAAATTGAAAAAGTCACCGTTCGATTTCTTTATGAAAGAAGCAAAAGTGGCATTGAGTGATGGAAAGATATTTGGATCAGATTACAAGGGATATGTTCGCTTGAACTTTGGTACGTCACGTAAAATTCTCAAGCAGGGTTTGGATCGTATACGCAAGGCATTGGATTAAACAAAGACGGATGAGGCACCTGTTCAAGGGTACGCCCATCCGTCGAATAGATCTTACTATTAAGATGGCTGAAAGGAGTGGGGGATTGCGCCTTCCTATCGTTAGGAGAACGTCTGGCTCAAAGCAGGGCTTTGTCCAGGTTAGGGCATCCCAGTCCTTTCGTGGAAGTGCATTTCAGGTGGTGTTTCGATAGCGACCTCCTTTCTCTTGAACACATCATACAACGAAAACAAAGGCTATACATTAAAATCAGTTTACAGAAACATGGGTTTATTATTAGAGTTCGATGTTTATGATTTGATCAGGTTTCTTATTCCGATTGAATAATTTTGCTATTAATACACCTGCGGGTGCGGCAAATACAAAGGCAAGAATACCCGCAAGGATTAATCCAATTCCTCCAATAATGCTGATCCATATAAATGCGTATAGGACAAGATCTTCCTTGACCACGTTGCCGTTTGCGTCCACGCATTGAAGGGAGAATCCTGTTGCAGGTTGAGGATTGCCAAAATCGTCAGTGGACGTGGTTGCGTATGTATGCGATTGCGGCGTTGTCCCTTCTGGGCAGATCATGGGTCCGATCATTTTTATGGGAGCCTCTGTGAATGATGTAAATGTGCCGATCATTCCTGCGATAGGGATGACGCAAGTTCCCATTAGGCAGAAAACGATCAACCAAATCACGCAACCCGAAGCCGTACCTGTCCTTAGTGTTTTCATTTGTCCTCTTCTAATTTGTCGATTGTACAAGGGTGAATGGTCAGATCGTAAATCGTGTCGCCTCTACCATATGGTGACGTTACAATACACCGTAACACTCGGAAAACAAATAGGATACTAGTCATCCCATTTGGAGGTTTTATGAAAGTGATCGTCTTTTCTGGCTTGCCTGGAACTGGGAAAAGTACGTTGGCTGAATCCTTTGCAAAACATGCTGGGATCTCGGTCTTTGCGAGAGACTGGCTGGAGGCAACGTTGTTGCGTTGCGGTTTGAAATCTTCAAAAGAGCAACAGTCCTTGGGATGGGCAGGTTACGAATTAATGACTGTTCTGGCTGAACGTCAACTAATGTTGGGTCAGTCTGTTATTTTGGATAGCGTCGCCAGCAGCCAAACGATCAGAGATGCATGGAAGAATCTGGCAAAACAATACAGTGCAGATTGGCGCGTAATCGAATGTGTCTGCTCTGACGAATCGACACATCGTTCACGGTTGAGCATTCGTAAGCGAAATATCCCCGGTTGGCATGAACTGAAATGGTCAGATATCGAAAAAGTAAAAGAATACTATCCGCCCTGGGAGGAAGACCGGCTTGTACTGGATATGGTAAACCCCGTTGATGAAAATCTTTCCAGAGTTAAGTCATATTGTGGGTGAATTTGTTGTACGCTACAATATATATAAATCAGGAGAAAACCATGACTACAATTGATCTAACCATTGAAAAATCCCGTCGTGCCAACGCCATCAAACGCGCAAGGGAACGTAACATCATCATTCCCACCTATGCACAAATGAAAGACCCAGCGAAGATTCCTGCAAAAATAAAGGATGAGTTGAAAGGTATCGGACTCTGGGATGTTCATCCGCGTAATCTCTTCCGCATAAGTTGGCATAACCAACCCCTCGCTTCAGGCGGGACCTTCGGCGGGGTCAACTTTCTCGAGCTTCCTCCTTCGCTGACGGGTGTTCCGGCGCGCATCATTGCCATCGTTGGCAAATGGTTCCCAACCGGCGCGCACAAAGTCGGCGCCGCATTCAGCTGTTTGGTGCCGAGGCTGGTCACAGGTCAGTTTGACCCGACAACTCAAAAGGCAGTCTGGCCCTCCACAGGGAATTACTGTCGCGGTGGCGCATACAACTCCGCCTTGCTGGCATGTGAGTCGATTGCAATTCTGCCCGAAGGTATGTCGAAGGAACGTTTTGAGTGGTTGTCCAAAGTCGCAGGCGAAACCATCAAAACACCCGGCTCCGAATCGAACGTCAAAGAAATTTTTGATAAGTGCAAAGAACTTCGTAATTCGGGACAGGACTTGATGATCTTCAATCAGTTCGAAGAGTTTGGCAATTATCTCTGGCACTACGAAGTGACCGGGCACGCGATGGAAGAAGTGTTGAAGCAGGTCATGGGTCCGAATGATCGTTATCGCGGCATGGCATCCGCCACTGGTTCGGCAGGGACAATCGCCAGCGGCGATTATCTAAAACAACTTTTCCCCGATTCCAAGATCGTGGCGAGTGAAGCGTTGCAATGTCCTACTTTGCTCGAAAACGGATTTGGCGCACATCGCATCGAAGGCATTGGCGATAAACACGTGCCGTGGATCCACAACACAAAGAACACGGATATGGTCACTGCCATTGACGATAATGCCGTTGTAAATATTTCACGTTTATTCAACGAAGAAAATGGTCGTGCCTATCTCGTCGAACAAGGTGTGCCCGAATCTGTCATATCGAATCTCGAACTGTTGGGCTTCTCTGGTATCTCGAACGTTCTTTCGTGCATCAAAGCTGCCAAATATTACGAGATGGACGAGAACGACGTGATGATCACTGTCCTGACCAACTCGATGGAACTCTATCGCTCCCGCCTGCACGAGATGCACCAGGAATTGGGCGAATACTCTGAGCGTGACGCCGCCGCAGATTTTGCCCGTTACCTGCATGGTGAATCGACAGATAACATGCTTGAACTCCGTTATACAGACCGCCGCCGCGTACATAACCTCAAATACTATACCTGGGTCGAGCAACAGGGACGCACCTACGATGAGATCCAACAACAATGGTATGAACCCAATTATTGGACGGATGTCCAAAAGCAAGCCGATGAGATCGACGAGTTGATTGTGGAGTTCAATAGGGAAGTTGGGCTGGCATAAGTCACATAACAGTCACCTTAGCGTAGCACTCTCAAGCTAAGGTGACTGTTATCTTTGAAATGGATTTATGCCAACGCAAAAGGACCCTTAATGTTTGAATATACTCCCTATGTTTTACCCTTCATCATTTCATCTGGGATATTAGCCTATCTTTGCGTGTATTCCTTCCGCTTGCGAAAACGAGTTGTGGTTGCTGGGGAGTTCTCCCTGCTGACTTTCACATTGACGATCTGGACAGTGTGCTATGCCTTTGAGCTGGCTAGCACAACGCTGGATGGCAAGATCTTTTGGGCAATGATGAAATATTTGGGGAGCGCGCCCGGACCTGTGGTCTGGTTTATCTTTTCGTTGTACTACACCAACAACCAAAAATGGCTTACCCCGCCAGTGCAATGGTTCCTGGGAATATATGTTTTTGTAACCATTGTTGTTGTATTTACCAATACATTCCATCATTGGTATTGGACGGAAATAACAATGTTGGATGGTTTTCCTGAGACTCAGGCAGAACATGGATTTTATTTCTGGGTTTATGCAGTAGGGACATACCTGCTTATCTTCGGGAGTGTGGTGATATACGTTATTCACTATATCCGTGTACCGTCCTTCTTTCGGACACAGGCGGTGTTGATGGTTTTAGGTGGGATTTTTGCCGCTTGCGGTTCGCATCCCTGAAGATTTTCTGGGGTTGGATTTGATCCCGAAGCTCGACAATATCGTTGTTTTCCTGTTGGTTTCCGCTATCCTTTTCTTTATCGCCATATTTCGCTTCAACACGCTCGAGATTCTGCCCATTGCCCACGACCTCATTGTGCAAAATATCAACTCGGGTATTCTAGTGTTGAACACCACGGGGCTTATAGTGGAAATTAATCCGTATGCGAAACAGTTGATCGGGTCCAAAAGTGAAGGCATGATTGGCAAGCGAATGGATGTTGTTCTGAAAGATTGGCCCAGGCTTGAATATTCACCCCAACTTACTCAACAGATCGAACAGGAAATTTCACTTAGTGATAACGATGGAACAAGCTTTTTCCTGGTTCAAATTTCACCCATTTACGATAAACAGAATATTTCCGTTGGGCACGTTATTGTGCTTGTCGATATTACGGATCGTAAATTTTCCGAGATGGAATTGGAGCGTCTCGCACGTACGGATGCTCTTACAGGTGTCATCAACCGTCGCCACTTCTTTGAGCTTGCTGAGATCGAATATCAACGGTTTCAGCGTTACAACTATCCGTTGACGGTCATGTTGGTTGACATTGATCATTTCAAACAAGTCAACGATCAGAATGGTCACCTTGCGGGAGATTATGCCCTCAAACATGTGGCAAGGGAATGTCGTAAACTATTGCGCGTTTCGGACATTTTTGCCCGATATGGAGGAGAAGAATTTATTGCCCTCCTGATCGAGGTGGATCATGAAGCCGCGCTGGAAACTGCAGAACGGATTCGAAAACATATTGAAACATCTGTAATTGAATATAATGGTGAAAGCATTCAACTGACAATTAGTGTTGGACTTACCTTTGCACAAAATGATGCAACTCTCAAACTGGAAAAGCATATCGATTTTGCTGACATGGCGTTATATCAATCCAAGGCATATGGCAGAAACAAAGTAACGGTCTGGAACCCAAAATAAAATCGGATCATGTCACTTACACCTTCATCGCTCATTTTAGTTTGTCTTTTACCCACCCCGCGTGATTTTGAAATTGCACGACTTCTCGGATGGTACCGAATCCCGCTTCGGACTTCGCCCAAAGTTGTCGCGGTGGACTATCTGGCTTTTTACCAGCCCTCAGCTTTTGGTGACCGTGGCGGACAGATCGAATTCGTCTCGCAAGTCAAAGGGCATGAACTCACCACCCGTGGTGAATTGCTCAAAGACGAAGCGAATCATCCACGTGCAAAAGAGGAATATTACAAACTCCAGATCGGCGCATTGGAAAAGTTGAAAGAGCCGGTCAAATCCGATAAATGGAAGCGATTGACTTTTCTTTATACAACCGGTGAATACTTGCTAAAAGCAAAATCCCTCAATGATTTGGTCGTAAACGGAGATGAACGACAGTTGCTCTGGCGTTCCCTGCGTGAACGCGCCGAGAACGAGCAACTCTATAAAACCGACCTGCCAGAAGCAGATATTCCACCTGAAGTATTGATAGCTTTATTGGGAATCAAAGAACCTCCCGCATCTTATGATCCGTCACTCTTTGACTGAAAACATGTGATGAACGAAAATTCACTGAAGGCGGGATGAATTTTTTTCATCACATCTAAAAGGAGAATATACAAGGACAAATGACTGATGCACAGTGGATTTTGATCGCCGTTGTTTGTATACCTTTGGCATTCGTAATAACAAATCGTCTTCGTATTGATTTGGCTGCGCTACTCATGGCGGCTTCACTGGGAATTTTTCAATTGCTTGGGCTGGGAATATTGGGACCAGCCCATACTCCGGATGCCGCACAAAATATTGTCTCGGGTTTCGGTCAGCCGATCATTTTGATCCTGATTTCATTATTCATACTGACGCGTGTACTGGAAAAAAGTGGGGTAACTCGTTGGATCGCACATCGACTGATTAAACTTGGTGGGACCAATCTAAGTCGATTGATCGCACTTTTTGTAGCCACTACGGCTTTCCTTTCCCTCTTTATGAACAACCTGGCGGCAGGTGCATTGGTATTGCCAATTGCCATGGAGGTTGCCCGCCGTACACGTATCAATCCTAGTAAATTGCTCATCCCTGTGGCTTATGGAAGTTTATTGGGTGGGACCGCCACCTACTTTACAACTGCAAACATCATCGTTAGCACTCTGTTACAGAATGCGGATCCACCTCAATCCGCGTTGCACATCCTCGATTTCACGCCTACAGGCGGAATCATAGCGATTGCCGGTATCCTGTTTTTTGGCTTTTTCGGAAAACGTCTGCTCCCGGATCGCAAACCTTCAGAAGAACAAAGTTTGGCACGTTTAACTGGGAATGAATTGGAAGAGATATATGCAGTGGGCGACCGCCTTTGGGAAGCCAGAATAGAGGAAGCATCAGCATTGGTTGGACAAACGCTAAAGACCAGCGGACTTGGCGAGAAGCTGGGTATTGTTGTTGCAGCCATGCGCCATGAAAACCACGCCTTTTTTATTCCCCAATTGACGGAGATCATAAAGCCGGATGACACGCTTCTGATCGTCGGTCATAATGAGCGGGTTTCGAAGCTGGCGGAGCTTGGTGTCCATCTGAGACCCGAACAGGATACGCTCACCACATTTGGTTTGACCCTCACAGAGTTTACGCCAACACCGCGTTCATCCTGTATTGGCAAAACCCTCAAAGAGATTAACTTTCGTGGTCATTATGGCTTTGCCGCCATTGCCCTGTTGCGTGGACAACAAAGCCATCGTACCGATGTAGCAGATATTTCAATCAAACCCGGTAACTCATTGCTCATCGTGGGACCTCAAAACCGTATACACGATCTTCATCACAGCGCAGACTTCATTGTGTTCGAGCCCAACTTAAGTGACCAGCCCGTCGATGCGAAACAGGCGATCTCTTCCATCCTTATTGTGATCGCGGCGATTGGAGCAACCATCGCAGGCGTTCCCGTCTCTCTCGCCATGTTGACCGCCGCTGTGTTCGTTCTATTAACTGGAAGATTAACAATGGAGGAAAGTTATCGGACTGTGGAATGGCAGGCTGTTTTTCTGATCGCAGGGATGTATGTTGTTAGCGACGCCATGGTGGAAACGCATTTGGCTGACCTCCTGGGCAATGCGATGATCAAGTTTGTCGATCCCATCGGACCTCTGGGGTTGGCAGCCGGCGCTTATATTTTGACCGCGGTCCTCACACAGTTTATGGGGGGACAGGTGACTGCCTTGGTTACAGGTCCCGTTACGATCAGTGCGGCGATTTAAATGGGGGTCAGCCCGCAAGCCATCGCAGTGGCAACAGCCATTGGCTGTTCCGCATCCTTTTTTACACCGCTTGCACATCCTGTGAATATCCTGATGATCGTCCCTGGCAATTATCACTTTAGTGATTTCTTTCATATAGGCTGGCGATTAACTATAATTTCCTTCGTGATGCTTCTGGCAGGCATGATATTGTTCTGGAAACTCTAGAAGACATTATGACAACGCTCATCGCTCTGGGCTTTGACCCTTCCTCTCTGGATTAACTTATGACCCCTGAAATGTGGTTCGTCATTGCAATGATCGCCTTCCCACTCCTGCAGGTGATATTCAATCGCTGGCGGGTGGATATCGCCGCGCTCTTCATGATCGTCGCCTTGGGGATGGCTCAATACCTCGGCTTCAGTATTCTGGGAGACGAGAATTCTCCTCAACAAACGCTTCTTGCCATCTCCGGGTTCAGCCAGCCGGTCGTTGTCACATTGATGGGACTTTTCATCCTCACGCAGACCTTGTCTCATAATGGCGTCATGCTTTGGTTTGGACAGCGTCTTGCCACCGTGGGCGGGAGTTCTGAAGCGCGGCTAATTTTCCTGTTTACATTTGCATCTGCGTCCTTATCCCTGCTTATGAATAACATTGCGGTGGGAGCCTTACTTCTTCCAAGCGCAATACAGGTTGCCAAGAAATCAAAGGTATCGCCAAGCAAATTGTTGATACCGATCTCTTTTGGAACGGCATTGGGAGGTATGGCAACGTATTTTACAACTGCGAATATTGTCATGAGTAACCTGCTCTCGGTTGCCACCCCGCCCCAACCTCCGCTGGGCGTATTATCTTTTCTCCCCGTGGGCGGATTGATCGCTGTAGCCGGAATCATATACCTGACCGTTATAGGTCGCCGAATTTTGCCAGATCGCGAACCCGGACCCGAGCAGGCGATTGCCCGCCGCGCAGGCGACGAACTGGAAAATCTTTATTCCCTTGGTGAACGGCTCTGGGAGGCTCGGCTCACACCTGGATGTTTGTTGGTGGGTATGTCTCTCAAACAGACTCGTATTGGTGAGCGCTTTGGGCTTTCCATCGTTGCCATCCGCCGCGAGCGGGAGATTGAATTCACGCCGGAGCCAACCGTAAGGGTTATGGCAAATGATATGCTTCTTATCGTCGGGCGCAGGGAACGTGTTGATGAATTAGCTAAACTTGGTTTCGAAATTAATCCGCAAATTCAAACACTTACCAACTTTAATGTGACTTTTCTCGAATTGATCCTTGCGCCTCATTCTGCATACGTGGGTAAGACCATCAAGGAAATGAACTTCCGCCGCAAATACGGCTTTACCGTAGCCGCGCTTTTTCGCCGCGATCACAGTTATCGCACGGATGTGGGAGATATACCGCTTGAAATGGGCGACTCACTTTTGATGATCGGTCCCCCCGAACGCATCCGCGATTTGCGCGTCAACCCCGATGTCGTCATCCTTGAAATGGACCCCACGCCGCGTGCCATTCCGCGTAAGCGCGCAATGATCAGTATTGCCGTGTTTTTAAGCGCGATCGTTTTGGCTCTGACCGGTGTGCCTGTTTATCTGGCAGTCCTTGCCGCGGCTTTGTTTGCCATTCTGGTTCGGTTACTGCCTCTTCAAGAAGTCTATCGTTCCATTGAGTGGCAGGTGATATTTTTTATCGCGGGCATGTACGTTGCCAGCCTTGGCATGATCCATACCGGCTTGGCGAGTTTGGTTGGCAGCAGCGTAATTAGCCTGATAGGTGGTTGGAGTATCGGACCTCTTGGGCTTGCCGCCTCTGCATTTTTACTCTCTGCCATGATGACCCAGTTCATGGGCAGTCAGGCAACCGCCTTTGTTGTGGGTCCGATTGCCATTAGCGCGGCATTTCATCTCAACACGGATCCACATGCCGTCGCCATTGCCGCGGCGATCGGTTGTTCGGCATCTTTTCTCACGCCCATTGCTCATCCCGTCAACCTCATCATGATGGGACCCGGAAACTATCGCTTCAGCGATTTCTTCCGTGTTGGGCTTGGGCTGTTACTCGTTGTCTTCCTCACATTGATTGCGGGGATGCTTATTTTCTGGAGGTTATAAACTCATGACGACTTTAATCAAAAACGGGACTCTGGTCACCGCAACAGAAACATTTCAAGCCGATATTTTGATCGAGGACGAAAAGATCGCCCGCATCGCTCCGGGACTTGAAGTTGATTCTGCACAACAAATCGACGCGTCGGGAAAACTGATTCTCCCCGGCGGCGTGGACCCACACGTCCACCTTGACTTGCCCATGTTCGACACTGTCTCCTCCGACGATCACTATACCGGTCACAAAGCCGCGGCATTCGGTGGGACTACGACGGTGATGGACTTTGTAGTCTTAGAAGATAAAGGTTTTAAATACTCTGTTGACCTCTGGCTGCAAAAAGCCGAAAAAGCCGCCATTGATTATTCCTTCCACATGAACCTAACTCAATTCAACGAAAGCATTGCCAAGCAAATTCCATCCCTGCGTGATATGGGAATTCAAACGCTCAAAGTTTTCACTGCCTATAATGGACGCCTGCGCATTGACGATGGCAGTATCTTCAAAGCCATGCAGATCGCCAGAGATAACGGCATGTTGGTCATGGCACATTGTGAGAATGGCGATGTCATCGATACGCTGACAGAACAAGCATTGGCGGCTGGACACACCTCCACTGAATGGCACGCGTTGACGCGTCCCGCTTGGGGGGCGGTAGAGGCTACTTTGCGGATGGCAGGCATGGCGTCCGCGGCGGATGCGAGCGTGTATATCGTCCACATGAACGTGGGTGGCGAAGTGGATATGTTGAAGTACGCCCGCGAGCGCGGCGTCAAAGTGATGGGGGAGACGTGTCCGCAATATCTGTTTTTTACGATTGATAATTTGCGTCAGCCCGATGGCGCAAAATGGATCTGTTCTCCGCCGATGCGAACGAAGGAGGATAATGCGCGTTTGTGGGAGGGGCTGACCGATGGAATTTTGCAGACAGTAGGCACGGATCATTGCCCATTCTTTTTTGACGGGACCCAGCCCATCGTCTATGAAGGAAGCGAGATCGCCATCCCCGGTAAGGAGTTGGGGAAAGATGACTTTACGAAAATTCCGAATGGCTTGCCGGGCATCCAGGATCGTATGCCTGTGTTGTGGACGCAGGGTGTAGGAACGGGAAAGATCACAGCGAACCAATTCGTCGAATACATGAGCACGAACCCCGCGAAGATATTTGGTTTGTATCCGCGTAAGGGCGCGTTGCTCGAAGGCTCGGATGCGGACATTGTGATCTGGGACGCGGAGAAGAAAGTGAAATATGGCGTGGCGATGTCACACCAGCGCACGGACTATAACTTGTATGAAGGCTGGGAGTTGACGGGTTACCCCGAAAAAGTTTTCTTGCGTGGCAAGTTGATCGTGGATGGCGATGAGTGGAAAGGCAAAAGAGGGATGGGTCAGTTTTTGAAGAGAGATGAAGGAATGGTAATTTAATTAATCACCTTACGCAATTCATGTGCTTCAGGATTATGTCGCCCTCCCGAAGGACACACCTGCACTTGCGTGCTGGGGCAAGTGTCGGGGCGATGTGAGCGACCCGCACCTGTGGTGGTGGGGCAGGTGTAGCGAAGGGTCTCTACGATTATCTCAGAGACCCTTCGCTCCGCTCAGGGAATCACGGTTGTGTGCAAGGTGAGTTAATTATTTTTCTAATAGTCTGTCTATGGTTTTTGCCAGCCCTTTCAAACTGACGGGTTTGCTCATGTATTCATTGGCGCCTGCTTCGATGCAATGGTCCCGGTCGCCGGGCATGGCTAGGGCGGTCAGGGCAATGATCGGTGTAGTATCGAAGCGTGTATTCGCGCGCAGACGGCGTGTCGCTTCCAGTCCGTTCATCGCAGGCATTTGAATGTCCATCAAGATGATGTGTGGATTGGACTCTTCCGCCATGCTGATCGCTTCATAACCGTCATGTGCGATCAACATTTCATATCCATGATCCTCCAAATATTCGCCAATGGTTAAGACGTTCGCCATATTATCTTCTGCCAATAGAACGACCCTGGGTTTTGATAACTCTTGTGATGAAGTGGTTGACTTTTCTATGGGCTTGTTTGTTGAGAGCCCATTACCCTTCTCAATCGCTTCCTCTTGGGCGATGATATACCTGCCCCACGGAAGATTAACCGTAAAGCGGCTTCCCTTGCCAACCACACTTTCCACTTCCACACTGCCGCCGTGCAGGTCCGCCAGTTTTTGAACGAGGGACAACCCCAATCCCGTGCCTTCAAATTGACGGTTGAGCTTGCTATCCACCTGCGCAAAAGGCTGGAACAACTGCTTTAGATCGTTTTCTGCAATGCCAATACCATTGTCGATCACAGCGAATTGAACGAGATCCCGTTCCTCATCGGTATCGACCTCCAAACTTATTTTTCCATGGTCAGGGGTGAACTTGACGGCATTGTTGAGCAGGTTGACGAGCATCTGTTTCGTACGCCGCGGGTCAACATAAATATTGGAAACACCATCATCCTCTTTATAGTTGAGCGTGATGGATTTTCGCATGGCTTGTTCTTTGACGAATGTCAGGCTGGAACGGCACAGGTTGTTTACATCCACGATCTGTGGGTAGTAATCGAACTTTCCAGCCTCGATCTTCGAGAGGTCGAGGACATCGTTGATCAACTCCAGTAAATGGTGTCCACTGGATTCGACAACCTGCAGGGATTGTTGCTGGTACTCAGTGAGCGGGTCGCGTCTTTGTTCGAGAAGCGATTCGGATAATCCTAAAATACTGTTGAGCGGTGTGCGCAATTCATGGCTCATGGTTGCCAGGAATTCATCTTTTGTGCGGTTGGCGTGTTCCAATTCGATATTCGTTTGGTTGAGTTCCTCGGTACGCTTTTCCACGCGCTGTTCAAGCTCGGTATTGAGGATGCGCAAATCTTCGATCAAGCGGTTTTCCGAGATGGCAATCGTCACCTGGTTGGCAACTTCACGTCCGAGGTTTATTTTCCCCTCATTGAAGAAGTCAGGGGTTTCAGAAAACATGCCGAACGTTCCGATCATCTTACCTTGTGAGTAGAGGGCAGGATACATACGGAATGAATGCCGGATTGTAATAAGGTCTGGAATTGAGGTGGAGGCACCGGCGATTCTGCCAGCTCTTTGATCAATAGCAACTGGTTTTTGGAAAGCGTCTCACCCATATCTTGGAACAACGCCAGTGGCAGGCGCGTTCCTTTTTGTGGAGATGTTTCGTTGTCTTCCTTCACATCGAAAATCTCTGCTTCGTTTGTCTCCTCATCGAACAATGTCAGGGCTGCGCGGCGGCAGTTCACCAACTGGCGGATATGACCCAGGGCTGCGCCCACAATGTTTTCCAGTGAATCGGCTGCCAGGATAGCAGTATCAATTTCGCGCAGGATGCTCAGTCGTTGATTCTGAAGCCGAATTTTTTCCTCTGCCCTCTTGCGCTCGGTGATGTCGATCACGGCGGATATATAGTACAGCGGATCACCGCCCTGGTCACGACGCAAGGCTGTGCTCACATCCGCCCAAACAATGGAGCCATTCTTGTGGATATATCTTTTGATGAAGCGGACCGAATCCTGTTCACCAGCCAGGAGCGGGACAAGCGCTCTTTGATTCAATTCAATATCATCAGGGTGGGTAATATCCCGCCAATTGTGGCTATTGAGTTCATCCCGGGAATACCCCAACATTTTGGCAAGGGAATTGTTGACTTCCATCGCGCCGAAAAGATCGGTGAGTGATTTTCCGATGATCGAATGATCGAACAAGTACTTGAATTTGTCCTCACTCTCGCGCAACGCTTTTTCCATCTGCTTCTGCTCGGTGATGTCGCGCACGAATGCGATCACCTCGTCTGGTCCGTTAGCAACCATGCGCGCATCGTAATTACGAACGCCTTTATCGGGGATGGGCAACTGGAATTCAAATATCTGTGTCTTGCCGGACTCCAACGTAGTGCGGATCTGGTTGTCAATTAAATCGGCGAATTCAGGCGGAGTAATATCACGATTTTGCCTGCCAATAATATTTTCAGATTGAGAGTACAGATCATTCACGTCGGCTTTGTAGTCCAAATACACTCCCTGCCGGTCCAAACGAAACACCAGGTCAGGAATGGCGTTCGATATGCTTCTAGCGCGCTCTTCGCTCTTACGCAACGCTTCCTCTGCCTGCTTGTGCTCGGTGATATCCACCATCACAGCGCGGAATTCCTGTTTCTCCTTGAACCAGAACGCATTGATGCTCACCCACAGCGATTCTTTTTCGTTTTTTATCAGTGCGACATCGCAGGTGTCACTGCCCCGATTGTTGACTCTCTTCTCAAGGAAGGCGCTAAAAGCGGGACGAGACTTAACAGACACAAACACTCCGAAGCGTCGTTCGATCAGGTCACTACGTAAAGCGCCCAGCAGATCTGCCCCAGCCAAATTCGTCTTTAGGATCCTGCCATCACGCGCCAGGGTAAAATAGCCCACCGGGGCAAAATCGTACAGGTCGACATATTGATTAAGAGCCGCTTCCGACTCCGCCCGAGCCTGCATCAGTTCCTCGTTCTGCATCTCCAACTCGATCTGGTGTACTTGCAATTCATGAAGGAGTCGCCGGCTATCAGCTTCATTGGATGCCGCCGCATCCTTCTTCTTGCGCGCGAGCAACTTCTGTTCCGCCTTCTGCCGTAATTCAGCGGCATCCCTCGTCTTATTGTCCGCAGGGATATTTTTAGGGGTCATGGTAGCTCTGTTTCTCGTGATACATGTTTTCATCCGCCTCTTTGAGAGCGACGGAAAGGAGTGTCGTCTTTTGGGCGGTACTCACACCCAGCGAAACATGGATCGGTGTTCCTGTGTTGCCTGCATTGTTTTCGCGGATCATCTGCCGTACCCGTTGCAGGGAAATCTCCGCTGCCGTCTCGTCAGTACCGGGAAGAAGTACGGCAAACTCATCCCCGCCGATGCGTGCCACCACATCTTCTGCACGAAAGGCAGTCGTCAATAACTGCGCAACGCGTTTGAGAAGAATATCGCCAGCAGCATGTCCATTCTTGTCGTTTATTTTTTTCAAGCCATCTACATCTGCCATCACAATGCTGACGGGGAAATCCCGTCCGCGTTCGAGCCGCGCCGTCTCTTCCATAAAAAAGCCGCGGTTATATAAACCGGTCAACGCATCGTGTATGCTGAGGTTTCTTAGTTCTTCCTCCGCCTTTTTGCGTTGGGTGATATCCTGCTTGACAGCGATGAAGTGGGTGACCCTGCCGCGACGCATCTCGTAATGGGGTGATGGTTTGCTCTTCGATGTAGATACTGCCATCTTTGCGGCGGTTGGTGAGTTCGCCGTGCCAGACTTCTCCAGCGAGGATGGTATCCCACAACTGTTTGTAATATGCCCTATTTTGTTTGTCTGACTTGACCAGTTCACGCGGGTTCCGGCCGACGGCTTCGACGGAAGTGTAGCCGGTAAGCCGAGTGAAAGCCTGGTTGATCCACCTTATCATGCCGTCGTGATCGGTGATGACGATGGCGTTGGCGGCGGCGTCTAAAGCTGCGCTTTGTAAAAGCAATTTTTCTTCTATTTGCTTGCTCTCGGTGATATCCACCATTACAACGCGGCTCTCCTGCCCGCCCTCGAAACAGGTGGCTTCTGCACGTACCCAGATCGACTCGTTCCCGTTTTTCAGGAATGCCAATTCGAAGGTTTCTCTGCCCTCACCTGATAACAACATCTCAAAAAAAGCCGTAAAGGATGCACGCGATTGAACGGAGGCAAACAACCCCAAATGCCGATTGATCAGATTTGAGCGTTCCACACCCAACAGATTTGCACCCGCCAGATTGACCTCATGGATTATGCCTTCACGCGTGAGCGTAAAATAACCTGCGGGGGCAAAGTCATACAGGTCGGTATATTTGCGATACGCCTCTTCTGCTTCGGTGCGTGCACGCATCAGTTCCTCGTTTTGCATTTCCAATTCGACCTGGTGCACTTGCAGTTCGTGAAGGAGACGCAGGGTATCCGCCTCTGTCGCAGGTGGGTGCGGCGTTTTTTTTCTGCGCGCGCTCAGTTTCGCTTCCGCTTTGCGGCGCAGCTCGGTGCCGTTGGGTGTGGAAGCGGTTTTATTTTTCATGAATGATCCTTATCTCTACTTCTCAATTCCGCCTCCAGTTTTTTGCTCTCCGTAATATCAGTAAAAGTGATCACCACGCCGTCGATCATATTTTCGAGTGTACGATATGGCAGGACGCGCGCCGTGAACCAATTTCCATCGGGGGCGGAAATCTGTCTTTCCAATTTTACAAGTGTCCGCAGGACTTCACGTGCATCTTCAGCCAGTTCGGGGTAAAGCAGAGCCGAAGCAATGTCGGTGATGGGTCTGCCCACATCTGTGGGGATCAATTGAGTGATCTTGCTGGTCTCGCTTGTAAAGCGCCGCACGTTTAGGTTGTTATCCAGAAACAAGGTGGCGATGTCTGTGCTATCGAGCAGGTTTTTCATATCGTTATTGATGCGGGAGAGTTCATCCAGCCGTGTCTGCATTTCCTGGTTGACTGTGTGCATTTCCTCGTTCATGGATTGCAACTCTTCCTTTGAAGTGGTCAACTCTTCATTCATGGACTGCAACTCCTCATTGGTGGATTGCATTTCCTCGTTGGCTGATTTAAGTTCCTCCTGAGAAGATTGCATCTCCTCGTGTATGCTTTGCACTTCGTGGCGGGCACTTTCCAGTTCCTGCTCGAGTTCTGCCACACGTTCGGCGCGCTTGGTTGGCTTGCCTGATGTTTTTCTTTTGGGCTTCGTATCTACATCGGTAAAGACGATCATCACCATGCCTTGCAGGGCGTTCTTTTCGCCGAGAGGTTCAATGGTGATATTGACAATCTGTCTTTCGCCGTTGGTACCCACCACTAAATTCTTGAGAATGATGGTTTCGTTTTGGCGAAGCGCTTTCTGGAATGCACTGGTTAATTCAAAGCTCAAACCTTCACGCGCCATGGCGAAAATATTCCAATTGGCTTTGCCAGCGGCGGGTTCAAGATACTTTCCTGTACGCCCACTGGTGTACAGGATGTCGCCTTTTTCATTGGTCAGCACGGCGGCTGGGGAATGTTTTTGCAGGATCAATTGATCTGCCAGCGTTTGCAGGTTGGCAGGTGATTTGAGTGGCGCAGTGGGAGAGTCCGCTCGGGCGGCGACAAAGGAAGTTGGAAACTCGACCAGTTCCATCGTCAAGGCAGAGGCGAGCCGTCGGTATAAGCGATTTTTCCCCGCCAGCGGTGCGAACAGAGTCGTAAATCCGCCGATGGTTTCCGCACTTCCTAAAAATAGGAAGCCGCCCGGGTTCAGGCTGTAATGAAAGAGCGGCAGAAGTTTCTTCTGCAATTCGGGTGTCAGATAGATGAGCAGGTTACGGCAACTGATGATGTCGAGCCGTGTAAAGGGCGGATCCATAATGATATTTTGCGGGGCAAAGATGACCATTTCACGAATGGACTTTGCCACCTGATAACCGCGCTCCACTTTTGTGAAGAAGCGCTCCAGCCGCGTGGCTGAAATATCGGCGGCAATGTTGTCTGGAAAAATACCCTCGCGTGCCTTCTCAATGGCAGTTTTGTCGAGATCGGTGGCGAATATTTGCAGGGTAATATTCCTGGCAGGTTTGAGTTTTTCCTGCGCCTCCTTGAAGAGGATCGCCAGGGAATAGGCTTCCTCGCCGGTAGAGCAGGCGGGAATCCATGCCCGCAAGGTGCGGTTTGAATTGCGATCTTCCAATAGCGGCGGCAGGACTTCCACTTTTAATTGCTCCCAGGCTTCGGGGTCGCGGAAAAAATTTGTCACGCCGATCAATAACTCACGAAAGAGCAGTTCCACCTCCTGTGAATTTCCCTGCAGGTAGCGTACGTAATTGGCGATCTTTTTGATCTGGTGCAATCCCATGCGCCGTTCGATGCGCCGATAGAGCGTGGTGTTTTTATAGAGCGAAAAGTCGTGCCCGGTTTGCCCGCGTAACACGATCACTATTTTTTCAAGCGCGCTCTGGGATGATTCATCATTCCCAAACCTGGGCTTTGTAATGAGCGGCACATGTCGAAGGTAGGCAAGTATCCTGCCCGGCAACTCCTCCACGGGCGCGGTTACATCGGCGAGTCCGGCGTCAATGGCGCTGCGCGGCATACTATCGAATTTGGCAGAGTCCAGTGCCTGCACAAAGACCACGCCCGCTTTTTCCTTGATGGCGCGCAAGCCGAGCGTGCCATCTGAACCCATGCCCGAAAGGATCACGCCGATGCTGTGCTCCTGCTGGTCATCTGCCAGCGCGCGGAAGAAGAAGTCGATCGGCAGGCGCAACCCACGCGGCGCAACCGGATCGAGCAGATGGAGGATGTCGTGCAGGATGGACATATCTTTGTTGGGCGGGATGACGTAGACGCAATTCGGCTCGACGCGCATCCGGTCCTTGACCTGAAAAACCCGCATCTTGGTGCCACGCTGGAGCAGTTCCACCAGCACGCCTTTATGCGTTGGGTCGAGGTGTTGGATGATGACGAACGCCATGCCGCTCTCTTCCGGCACATTGGCGAGGAAAGCTTCCAACGCCTCCAGCCCGCCTGCCGAAGCGCCGATGCCCACGATGGGGAAGTTGGATGATTTGCCGGCAACTTTTGCAGTCAGCTTTTTCGGTTTTGCGGTGTTTAACTTTTCAGTGGTTTTCTTTTTGGCAGCCAATTTATTTTCCAGTCAGATGAATGAATCAGGAAGGGATAAAGTGATATCAGGAATGGATAAAAATACATCATTGAATTCCCCGATACTTTGATCAATATTGCTTGCGGCTTCATTTTGTCCACCTGTCTAACCTGGCAAGGCAGAGAACGTCACGTTAATCCAAGTAATTCAGTATAGCATGTTATCTATGTGTAATAGGTTACAGTACGGTTGATGAGATTTCTACATCCATTACCGATGGATTGCCCTCAATATGGAGAAGCTTTATGGGATTGCTCAAGAAAACAAAAAGCCCAAATTATTTTGCGAGAGGTCTGATTTAGTTTATCGTGCCAATAGCAGCACTCCGATGGTTTTTGCCAGACCTTTCAAGCTGACCGGTTTACTCATGTATTCATTGGCGCCGGCTTCGATGCAACGCTCCCGGTCACCGGGCATGGTTAGGGCGGTCAGGGCAATGATCGGCGTTTTATCGAAGCGTGTATCCGCACGCAGACGACGTGTCGCTTCCAGTCCGTTCATCGCAGGCATTTGAATGTCCATTAAGATAATGTTGGGATTGGACTCTTCCGCCATTTTGATCGCTTCAATGCCATCATGTGCGATCAACACTTCATAACCATGATCCTTCAAATATTCGCCAATGGTTAAGACGTTCGCCATATTATCTTCTGCCAATAGAACAACCCCGGGTTTTGATGGCTCTTGTGTTGAGATGGTTGACTTCTCCATTGGCTTGTTTGTCGGGAGCCCATCTCCCTTCTCAATAGCTTCCTGTTGGGCGACGACAGCCCTCCCCCACGGAAGATTAACCGTAAAGCGGCTTCCCTTGTCAACCACACTTTCCACTTCCACACTGCCGCCATGCAGGTCCGCCAGTTTTTGTACGAGGGACAGTCCCAAGCCTGTGCCTTGAAATTGACGATTGAGCTTGCTGTCCACTTGCACAAAAGGTTGGAACAACTGCTTTAGATCACTCTCTGCAATGCCAATACCGTTGTCGATCACTGAGAATTGAATGAGGTCTCGTTCCTCATCGGAATGGACCTCCAAACTTATTTCTCCATGGTCGGGGGTGAACTTGACGGCATTGTTCAGCAGGTTGACGAGCATCTGTTTTACCCGCCGCGGGTCAACATAAATATTGGAAACGCCATCATCCTCTATATAGTTGAGTATGATGGATTTTCGCATGGCTTGTTCCTTGACGAATGCCAGGCTGGAATGGCACAGCGTTGTTTACATCCACGATCTGCGGGTAGTAATCGAACTTTCCAGCTTCGATCTTGGAGAGGTCGAGAACATCATTGATCAACTCCAGCAAATGATGTCCACTGGATTCGATAATCTGCAGAGATTGTTGTTGGTGCTCAGTGAGCGGGTCGCGTCTTTGTTCAAGAAGAGATTCGGACAATCCCAAAATACTGTTGAGCGGTGTGCGCAATTCATGGCTCATGGTTGCCAGGAATTCACTTTTGGCATGGTTGGCGTGTTCCAATTCGATATTCGTTCGGTTGAGTTCCTCGGTGCGTTCAGCCACGCGTTGCTCAAGTTGCCGGGCGTGGCGCTGTGCCTGTTTCCACAATTGTGTATTGTCAATGGCGATGGCGGCCTGTCCGGCAAGTACTTCCATAAAATCCAGCCAATCTTTATCTGGCGTGAGCGGGGCGCGATGGTAGATTTCAAGCACTCCTTTTACCACGCCCTTCACGACCAGTGGCGTGCCAAAGTACTCTTCAAACTCTTCACTTTCCAATATCAGTGATTTGGCAAACGTGCCACTCGTATGTTTCAAATTCGAAATGTGGATCGTTCGGCGTTCAAGAACGGCGCGGCCCGCATAACCTTCGCCTAATTTCAATTGAGTATGTTGGATGGTGTTGGATCGAAACCCGCTGCTGGCGGCATATTCGATCGTTTGCAGGGGCGAATTCAACAATAGGATCGCGCTGGCATCCACACCCAACTGTGAAATAACCTGTTGAAGCACGATGTTCAGCGTAATGTGAAGATCGAAACTGGAATTTATGGCTCGATCGATGTCGCGCAGCCCGTTCAAGCGTTTCAGTTGGCGGTTTATTTTCTTCTCTGCCCTGCTTGCGCTCGGTGATCATCGGAGATGCCAACCAGTCCATAGATCTGCCATTGGCATCCCGGATCGGTAATTTGACAAAGGTGGGAATGTACTTCCATTGTGGTTCCAGCTCCGTCGACCGTGGGTTCTTCTGTTGCAGCAAGGTTGACCGGATCGGATGCACCTCCTGGTCGTCGGCGAAATACATGGCTGCCAGTTCCTGTGGAAATGATCAAAGTCTGTTGTCCATAGTATTTTTATCAAGAGCGTTGGAGCAGACCAGCCGTACAACTGCTCAGCCACGGTATTCAGATACAGCACACGGCCGGTCAAGTCTGTGGCAAATGAAATCTGACATTGCCTACTCACGCTCAACAATTTCGCCTGGAACGATAATCTTTTCTTCTGTTCTGCCTGCGCTCGGTGATATCGCGATAATTTAGAACGATCCCATGGATGATGGGATCATCCAATAAATTGGTACCCGTACACTCAACCCATCGCCACGTCTGATCTTTATGCTTTGCACGCACCTGCCCTGAGATCGGCACACTAGCCTGCTGTAGGACCCGATTAAAGAATTCGGCAGCCATGGCTTGGTCATCGGGGTGTAGTTCCTCCATGATATTGCGCCCTGTCAACTCATCGGGTGAATATCCTGATATGCGTTGTGCGGATGGGCTTTCGTAGAGGATGGTGCCATCCATGGCAAGGATGGCGATCGCGTCGGCACTGCTCTCGATCAGCGCGCGCCAACGCGCCTCATTAACGCGCAATTCGGTTTCAGCCTGCCTGCGCTTTCGCCGCACTTCAGCCTGGGCGAGTTCCCGTTTCACAGCCGGGACCAGGCGCTCCAGATTGCCTTTCATCAGGTAGTCGTGCGCTCCGGCTTTCATTACGGCTACCGCGGTCTCTTCACCGATAGTACCTGAAACGATGATGAACGGAATATCAGGACGCAACTCCTGCAAGAGCGTGAGGGCGGCGGTGCCGTCAAACTGCGGCAGGCGATAGTCCGAGATGACAATATCCCAGCTCTGCTCCTCCAGCGCGGCGCGCATTTCCTGCGCGGTTTCAACACGTTCGGAAGTAAGCTCATAGTCTGCATTGCGCAGCAAACGCAGGATCAGTTGAGCGTCACTTTCCGTATCCTCAACAATTAAAACAGCGAGCGGTATAGCCATATTACCTCACAATCAGAGCGGAGGTTGTTCGTTCATCACCAGCCAATATAAACCTAAATGTTCCACTGCATTTGCAAATTGTATGAAATCAACGGGTTTGCGGATATAGCTGTTGGCGCCCAGGTCGTAACTTTGCGCCATATCCTGTTCTTCACTGGAGGTGGTCAAAATGACAACGGGCAGGCGGTGCGTGCGTGGGTCGGCACGCACCCGACGGAGAACCTCCAGCCCATCCACGCGCGGCAATTTGAGATCGAGCAGGATCAGCGCCGGCAGTTCGTTCACATCCCGACCGGTATGTTGTCCCGCTCCAAACAAGTAGTCGAGCGCCTCCTGTCCATCTTCAGCCACCACCAACTCGTTACTAATATGGCTTTTGGCGAGCGCCCGCTGGGTCAAGCCAATGTCGCTGGGGTTGTCTTCCACTAATAAAATGATTTTCGGTGTCATTTGTTCTCCTCCAGGGTAAAGTAAAAAGTTGCGCCTGCATCAACCGCAGACTCTGCCCATATGCGCCCACCATGACGATGAACGATGCGCTGGACAGTTGCCAGCCCCACCCCTGTGCCTGGAAATTCAGAAGCCTTGTGCATGCGCTGAAACGGACTGAATAGTTTCTTTGCATAAGCCATATCGAAGCCGGCTCCGTTGTCGCGTACGAAGAAGGCGCGTTGCCCATCCATTTCAGTTTGTCCAAATTCTATATGTGCCTGTGGAATCTTGCTGGTAAATTTGAAGGCATTGTTTAACAGATTGGTCAGCACAACTTCCAGCAAACGTGGATCCCCCCAGGCACTCAGGTCACTTTGGATCACAAATTCAATCTGTCGTTGGGATTCGCCTTCCTGTAAACGCGAAGCAATTGACTGGGCGATGGCGCTGAGATCGATCTGCATTCTGTTCATGTCAGCGCGTGTAATACGCGAGAGTTGCAGAAGATCGTCGATCAAAGCTTCCCATCCGTTGGGTTTCGGAGCGCACACGGTCGAGATATTGATGCGCTTGTTCATCCAGTTGTGCACCGTAATCTTCCAGCAGAGCCTGACTCCAGCCGTCAATGCCGCGTAAGGGTGCGCGCAGATCGTGCGAAACGGAATAGGAGAAGGCTTCCAGTTCCTTGTTGGCCGCTGCAAGTTGCGCAGTGCGTTCGACGACGCGCTGTTCCAGGCTCGTGTTCAGTTTCTGAATTTCTTCCTCTGCCTGTCTGCGCTCTGTGATGATCAACTGCCAGACTGAAGGAGAGTGCGTTTGCCGCTGCCTGATGTTCCGATGGGCGTGGTGTAAAACTCCCAGATACGCTTTTCTCCGTTTTTCGTGTTGACGATCCATTCACCGTTACTAATGGTTTCATTGATTTCGAACAGGTTGTCAATGTATTCCTTTGCAAAACCGCTGCGTTCGCCATAAGCGAGCTGGGTCCAATCTCCCATGGTCGGGATGTCTTCGAGTGTATAGCCTGAATATTTTGTCCAGCCTGCGCTAATGGTCAGGTTGTTATCATCTTCATCATGGATCAACATGGGGATCGGTGCATTGATGATGGCGTTGCGGAAACGTGCCTCACTTTCCCTTAATGCCTGCTCTGCCCGTTTATTTTCAGTAACCTCCCTCCCATAAAGATTTACATAACCTTCTTCTACAATGGGAGTGATCACGAAAGAAAATGCACGCGCACCCAGGATAACATCAACAACCTGTTGGGATCGGGTGTCAAATACCTCAATTACTTTCTTTGCCCAGAACTCCGGCGCTTTCCCGCCGATCTCTGGTTCCCATTCTTCAAACAAACCCCGGCTGGCTTGGTTGGCGTATAAAATAATGCCTTTGTCATTCACTCGTAATACTGGGGATGGATTCTCATCGGGAAACTTTGCCAGATTTTTGATCTGTGCTTCCGTCTTTTTGCGCTCGGTAATATCGTGTACGATCTTTGACGCGCCAATGATATTGCCATCGGCATTCCGTATCGGCGATACAGTCAGGGATACATCAATCAGAGTTCCGTCTTTTTTTACGCGCACTGTTTCATAATGCCGCACGGGCTGATCTTGTTTGATTTGATTTAGGATATATTGTTCTTCACTGACGCGTTCAGGGGGAACTAACCGTAAGACAGGTTGCCCCAACATTTCGTCAGCATTATATCCAAAGATGTTTTGTGCAGCAGGGTTCCAACTAGTCACGATGCCATTTAAGTCCTTGGCGATTATGGCGTCATTTGATGATTTTACGATGGCTGACATATAAATCTTGGCCTTCTCCGCTTCCATGCTGTCGTGTGCGAAGGAGATGTCAAAGCCCATCTCTTTCAGCAGGTCTACTTCCTCCTTGGCTTTGAATAAACCAATTTCGGGGGCAACCAGACTGACTACACCGATGGTCTTGCCGTTCAAGCGAAAGGGGATGGCTGCTGACGAGTGGTAGGCGTACTTTTGAGATTGATCATACAGGTTTTGTATTCTTTTATCTGTTTGGATATCATCGCTGGTTACAACCTTTGAAGTGCGAATGGCGATGGCAGTCAGTCCATCCTTCAAGGCACCCTTACGGATATTGATCGTTGGAAAGGGCCATTGTGTAATATCCAGTCCATTTGCCGCAACAGGTCTGACATCGCCTGAAACTTCGTCCAACAAACCCACCCAAGCCAACGAAAACCCGCCAAACTTCACAGCAACATGGCACATCGAACGATATAGTTCATCACGGTCTTTCACACGGACAATGGTTTGGTTCACCTGACTTAATGTGGCATACAAACGTTTCATTTGAACGACTTGCTCTTCCGCCCGTTTGCGCTCGGTGATGTCTACTATCGTAGCCATTACCAATGTTCCTTGGGTTGTGTCAATGGGAGCCAGACCAATCTCAACTGGAAACTCACTGCCGTCCTTGTGAAGCCCGTAAAGGTCACGTCCTGCACCCATGGGCCTGACTTGTGGTTTCGAAAGGAAACTGGTGCGGTAACCTGGATGATTGCCGCGAAAGCGTTCTGGCACAAGTTTATCTATACCTTCTCCAATGAGTTCATCACGAGAGTAGCCGAAATATTTTTCAGACCGGTAGTTCACCAGGGTAATTTGTCCATCCTGGTTGATCAATACGATTGCATTGGGAGCAGACTCGATCGCGAGTCGAAAACGTTCCTCTGCGTGTTTGTGTTCCGCTTCAACTTCCATCGTGTCCAGTGCAAAAGAAATATCCAGGCCCATCTCTTCGAGCAGGTGGATTTCCTCCTCCGCTTTGAAGAAACCCGTCTCATTGGATACAAGATTGAGGATGCCGATTGTAGCGCCTCGCAACCGAAATGGGATGACTGCGGAAGAGCGGTAGCCATATTCTTGAAATTGGTCGGATAGATATTGTAGTCTTGTATCAGTTGGCATATCCTCGCTGGTGATCACACTGGAGGTACGCAGTGCCGTGGCAATCAATCCATTCTGCTCCACGCCCGTTTGGACATTAACAATCGGGAAGTGCCATTGCGTAATATCCAGTCCGTTTGCCGCCACAGGTCTGACGTCGCCTGAAACTTCGTCCAACAGCCCCACCCAAGCCAGTGAAAACTCGCCAAACTTCACAGCGACATCACAGATCGAACGATAGAGTTCATCACGGTCTTTCACACGGACAATGGTTTGATTTACCTGACTTAGTGTGGCATACAAACGTTTCATTTGAACGATTTGCTTTTCCGCCTGTTTACGTTCTGTGACGTCTATCGAAAGGATGAAAACTCCCTCTGGAACCGGTTGAATGCTGAGGTCGAACCAGCCAATCGCTCCATCAGGGTAAACAAACCTATTTTCCAGATGGCTGGCAACCCGTTCTTCCATACAGCGTTTAATAACGGCAAATACATGTGTGGATTCGATGCCGGGCCACATATCCGAGTATTTATTCCCCAGCAATTCCTGGTTTGGTCGGCGGTTATGCAACTCAGCGGCTGGATTCAGATAAAGATAGCGCCAGTCATGAGCGATGATCTGACAGCCTTCCATCAAATTGTCCAGAGTGCTTTGATAAAGCTCGCCGCGTTTGTGCAAAACTTCATCCTTTTGTTCATTTTTATTAGTACCAGCCCTGTTTTTTAAAATCGCTTTCGATTTTGCTTTCATATCTTCGCTCCTTGGGGACTCCAATAAGCGCTAGCTTGTGTATGGATGATTTGCCGAACTTTCTCTAACCGCCCATCCCCTCAGTATTGATTTATCTTTCATAAGTGAGTGTAGTATAGTCTCCTTTTACTTTTAGATAAATGGTACATTCATCATATTTTTCCCAATCTCTGTCTGGCGCTTCATTCATCCCAATCACCTGAATCAAAAGTGGAGGCTGACCGGTCCCGGTAAATTGTTCCCTGCTTTCCTCTCAATATCACCCTATCCAATAGTAACGAGGTTTCGTCCCGCCTTTTTGCTTTGATACATCAATTTGTCTGCGCGATCCACAATTGACTCGGGTGTGTCGTCGGGACGTAAGCGTGTCGCTCCAATGGATATGGTCACGGTCAGGTTTTGACCGTTCACGTCAAGGTGGGAAAGTTCAACCAGCGTACGTACCTTCTCGGCAATGTGACGGAGCGCATCGTCATTTTCAATATCCTTCAGAATGGCTATGAATTCCTCGCCGCCCCAGCGCCCGATCGTATCAGTGGCGCGTAATGAATGATGGAATGTTGCTGTTACCATGCTCAAAACCTTGTCCCCGACCATATGTCCGTAGATATCGTTGAACTGTTTGAAATTGTCAATGTCCATAAAAAGCAAGCCTGCTGAACCCTGGGTGTGCGCGCATTCAGCGATCATGGCACGCAACCGTCCTTCGACCAGTTGACGATTGCCGATGCCTGTTAATCGGTCTGTATGAACGATATGGCGCATCTCCCGCAATTGATGACGTGTTTCGATTACTGGCTTGTTGTTGCTGAATGATTCGATCGCGCCAATGATATTTCCCTCTTCATCCCGCAATGCGGTGGCGCGGACAATGACGGGTACGCGGTGTCCATTTTTGTGATGAAGATAGACCTCTGCCTCCCCTCGGATTCCCATCCTGCATGACAGCCGCCAGTGGACAGTTGGTCAGGCAAAGTTCAACCCCGTTTGCAGTGACATGGTTGAGAAGGTTGTCGCGGCAGGCTCGACCGATGGTCTGTTCGGCAGAATAGCCCGTGATCCGTTCAGCTCCCTTGTTCCAATAAGTGATGACGCGGTCGCGGTCTACAAAGTAAACGCCATCATACAGATTATCGATAATTTCCTTATAAAAATCCTTTTCGTTGGGCATGGATACCTCTTCGCGTTTCTAACGCCAATAAACAGAATTAATAATCTGACGATAATTCCCTATTTTACCTATAATACACATTACCCCATGCTGTGACTTTTGTTGTGATTTTTACCCGAAGAAAATTACTTATTCGTTGTGTGCAAATATGTAACACACAACTGCTTTATATACCACCACGAGTTATTGAACCAACAACTCTTTCAACCTCGGATGCTCCGCATATACCCCTCGATACCTTTCCGGCAACAATGCCGCCATCTGGCACATGATCTCATCGGTATAACTCTGCAAGGCTTCATCGCGGTTTGTCTTCGGTAATGGAGGAATGATAAATGGTTTTCCGCCCGTAAGTGTGACATTCGATCTGCGTAATCTTTTGATGTTGCCAAATAGTACTTTATCTTCCGTCCCAGTGATCGCCACAGGAATGACCGGGAATCCCGAACGCGCCGCGAGAAAAGCCGCACCGGGTTTCCCTTCAATGAGCGCTCCAGTGCGGGAACGCGTCCCTTCGGGCGCGATGACAAGACATCTCCCTTCTTCCATGAGAGCGATCATTTTTCGCAAAGCCTTCAGGTCCGGGTTGTAGCGATCTACAAAAAGGAAATTAAGTTGTGCCCCCAGCCATTTGATCCAACCGATCTTCTCCCATTTTTCAGCAACCGGAATGAAAAGGTCTGTGCGGTCTATCGCAAAATAGACCATGATAATGTCAACAATGCCAATGTGATTCGATGCAAGGATCATCCCGCCCGTGAGGGGAACATTCTCTATTCCACGGATTTCAAAACGCGCAACAAGCTTCAATAGCAAACGAATGAGAAAGCGAAGAATGCTCAGCATGATTATGGTTCGGCAAGTAATTCTTTTAAACGTGGATAGTCAGTATATACCCCGCGATAACTTCCAGGCAACATCGCACCGATACGACACATGATCTCGTCCGTTGCCTCCCGCATTGCATCCTCGCGTCCACTGCCTTTGGGAACTTCTATATGAAAGGGTTCTCCTCCCCTGACCACGATCTTCGAACGACGAAAGTGTTTCAAGTTCTCAACAATGGCGCGATCTTCTGTACCCGTCAGCGCGACTGGCATCACAGGATATCCGCTTTTGCTGGCAAGGAAAGCCACACCCATTTTTCCCGCCTGCAACGCCTCTGTCTTGGACCTTGTACCTTCCGGCGCAATGACTAACATGCCCCCCTGTTTCATTCTCTCAAGGATCTGCCGCAAAGCAGAATAATCTGCTTCGAAGCGATTCAACCAAATGCCGTTGACGGCACGTCCAATTGCCCCGAAGAGGGGATGATTCTTGTATTTCTCAGCGATTGCCATAATGATATCTTCACGGTCTATGAGGCATAACAGAACGGCAGTATCCAATCGTCCAAGATGATTTGCGGCGACGATGAGATTTCCCTCAGGCAGTTTTTCGATGCCGTGAACCTCTATATCTGCGATCAGTTTCATCACGAAACGAACAATGGAGCGTAATGTTCTGTATTTCATAAGGTCTATTTTACAACAAGCAAAGTACTTTAGTCCCGCCGTTTTTGTGGGGGTCCTGTGGATAAAAAAACGGGCGGCATACCAGCCGCCCGTGCTTATAAACACTGCTATTGTTTATCTCCACAGATAATTGTCATTGCCTTTACGTGCATTCTCTGAGCCGTATCTTTCAAATATGCGCTGAAATATTTCCATATCACTGGGAGCCATATGGATGATCTCAAAGCCAACATTGAATGTGGTTGGGTCAATGTGATCGTGGCGACACCATTTACTGCGTGCGATGAAATCCAGGGATGTTTTGTTGGCAATGTCTGCTGTGAGTTGGATGCTCAGGTGAAAATCCTGCTCACTGGGAACTTCCTTCTGACAATCAAGCTTAAATCCTCCCGTGCTGATGTCTGCAAGATAGCCAATGATCTGCTTTGTCGAATCATCTATAACCTGCATATAGTAGGTAAAATCACGGCGGTTGATTTTTCGTTTGTCGGGCATAAGGAAAGTCTCCTTGCTTATAAGGAAAAGTATAAGACAATTCTAATGAAATTCAGCTTGCTTACAAAAATAAAATGTGGCTGTGAAGGAGAAATTTGCTGCGATGAATATATTCATTATACTGCTGTATGAGCCTTGTTAGTGTAAAATCCATCTTTCTGATTTATCATCCATCCTAAAACCGCTCTTGCCGCCGTCCTCGGCGGCGGGGACGCCGCTTCAAGCGGGTAATCCACCTTTCTGATTTGGGAAAATCAAAATAGAGAAACAAACACTATGGAAGTAAAACCTCCCTCACGCAAGCCGATCCTTATCTGGCTGATCGTTTCACAATTATTGGCGCTGGCATCTTTACTCTTTTGGCTGCTCATGGCGGGGTTATCCGTTATGGCGTTTGATTCGGGAGTATCGCCAGAAGCTTGGGCGATTGTCCTTGTGGTCTGGTCATATCCGATCTGGCCCATAGGGTTTGCCATCGCATCCTGGGTCGCCTATGCACGCAAAAAAGACAGGCGGGCTGGCATTCTTACCACGCTGACCTTTTTACCGATACTGCTCCTTTTATGCGTGATCATTGTGGGAGATCTCGCCTTCTTCGTAAACAATCCTGGACTTTTGCAGAATAATTTATTTGTCCATTAGCACACACATCAAACACACGACAGGGTTTACTCTGCCTTCAAAATATGAGTCAGGATGGTTGCGCCTGAACCGCCGATATTTTGTGTCATGCCGATTTTTGCGCCATCCACCTGTGTCTTCTCGCATTCTCCTCTTAATTGTTGAGCGACCTCCACGATTTGATAGATGCCCGTCGCGCCGACGGGATGTCCGCGTGCCTTCAATCCGCCGCGAGTGCAGACGGGCACGCGTCCATTCGGGCTGATCTCGTTGTCGAGTCCGAGTTGTACGCCCTTGCCTCTTTCAGCAAATCCACAGGCTTCGAGCGATAATGCCGCCATGATCGAAAACGCGTCGTGCAATTCGAAGACATCAATATCATCCTTTGTGACTCCTGCCATCTCATACGCACGTTTCGATGACTGGTATGCGGCGGAGAGGAACAAGGGGTCTTTTCTTGAATGGACAGCAATCGAATCCGTCGCGGACGCCGAGCCTGCTACGGTTATTCTGGGTCTTCCAGCCACCGATGTCACTTTCTCCGCAGGGACAATGATGACTGCCGCCGCGCCATCGCCAATGGGAGATGCGTCCATCAGGTTGACGGGTGTGGCGACCATGCTCGATTTCTCGAATAGTTCCGCATTGATCTTTTGATGTAAACGCGCAAAGGGATTGTGCATCGCATTGGCATGGGCATTGATGGAGAATGGCGCAAAGTCCACGTGTTTCCAACCGTACTCGTGCATATATCTGCGCATTATCAATGCGTTGATTCCCACGAACGAGATACCTTGCTCCAACTCGTAATCAGCATCCGATGCCGCGGCTAGTGCAGATGTGATATCGTGTCCAACTTTATCTGTCATTTTTTCGACGCCCACTATCAGCGCAGAGTCGATTTCTTCCGAGGCAACAGCCATAAGTCCCGCGCGAAACGCCGCTGCGCCCGAAGCGCAGGCGGCTTCCACTTTGACAGCTTCCTGTCCCCAGAGTCCGATCCAATCCGAAAAGAAAGTCCCCAGTTGACTTTGCCCACTGACCGACGAAGAAAGCATATTGCCTACAAAGAGCGAGTCCACTTTTTGCATACCGGCATCCTGCATTGCGGCGAACGCGGCATTACCGCCAAGCTCGCGCAGGGAGAGATCCCAATGTTCATCAATTTTTATTTGACCAATTCCTAGAATGGCAACTTTTCTCATAACACCTCAAATGATTTATCGTGTACCGCATGATCAGGCGAACTCATAGTTGGAGATTTTGGCATCCAAATGAATTCGGAAAGTTTACTTCCCTGCGAGACCAGCGGTATACTCATGCAATTGTAATCCGTGAGGCTATCAAGTGCTATCAAAAATGGAACGAACTGTTTGGAAGCAAAATTTGCTCGCTGCGCTTGAAAGTATTGGAGAAGAGGGGAGTAGCGCGGCAGAATTTTTACGCATTCATAAGACACATGTAAGTTTCTGGAAAGTCCGAAAAAACGTGGGCGCATTTTGGACGGTGTTTAGGACGATCCATTTCAATTCAATTCGTTATTCCTATCAGACTACTGTAGAAGATGTTAGCGTATTGACTCTTCTCATTCACGAAGTCAAGCATTTGCAACAGGGATTTGTCCTTGCCTTGTCCGTGTATGGAGAGTTGGAAGCATGGCAGTTGCAGTTTCGTCTGTATCATCAATTGACCGGAAAGCCCATGCAACCGGTCATCGCCGAATTGATGTCTCTGCCTTTGGAATATGACCGTGTTGTTTTGAAAAAAGCTGTTACTCTTATGCAGGCATATGCGGGGAAAGGATATCGCGCAGATCTTTTACCTCTCTATCCCTTATGGCGTGAGATCAAGTATTGGTTGACCAAGCGTTAACGTATATCCCCATTATATTTTGGACAATTCTTCCCCATAATCATATCATTTGTATGATATTCTTCACTTTCGAGAGGTGACATTGTCTCTTAGAATTGGGGTACTTACCCCATGACACATGGGATAATTGTATGAATTGGTATAATTCGGAATTGTTTAGTCTCTTATTTTAGGAGAGTGTAATGAGTAAATGGTTTAGAGAACATACATTACAGGTCGGGTTGGTAGGGATTGCCTTGGGCATTTTCCTACTTCTTATTGTGCTGACCCTTCCTTCATCATCTGTTTCAGCGGCGCCTTTGCCCCAGGGTGAGAAGCCGTCGAACGAAACATGTCTGGCTTGCCATCAAAAGGAAGGGATGTCAACTCAAATTGGTGGACAAACTCTTCCGTTGACAATTGATACAAATAAGTTTTCAGCCTCCGTGCATGGAACGGAACAGATCGCCTGCGTCGACTGTCACACGGACATAACAGGTTTCCCTCATCCTGAAGTGACAGCCAGCAGCCCGCGAGACTTTTCACTGAAGATGTATCCTACATGTCAGCAATGCCACAATGATCAATATCAAAAGACACTGGATAGTGTTCATCAGACGGCGCTCGCAGCTGGGAATACGAACGCTGCAGTGTGTACTGATTGTCATAATCCTCATACGCAAACGCGTCTGACTGACAAGAGTACCGGGAAACTTTTACCTGAAGCAAAACTTACCATTCCCGATAAGTGTGCCCGTTGCCATAGCACGATCTATGATACGTACAAGAAAAGCGTTCACGGGTCTGCACTAACACAGGGGAACACGGATGTGCCCACCTGTATTGACTGTCATGGCGTACATAACATTCAGAACCCAACCACAAACACCTTCCGTAACAGTACCCCGTTCCTGTGTGCCAAATGCCATACGGATAAATCCATTATGGATAAATACGGTATCTCGACCAATGTGTTGAATACCTATGTCGCTGACTTTCACGGTACAACTGTGAAGTTGTTCGATGAGACCTATCCCGATCAACCCACGAACAAACCGGTCTGTACGGATTGTCATGGCGTTCACGACATCATCAGACCCGATGACCCCAACGCGGGAATCCGGTTCAAAAAGAACCTGCTGGTGAAATGTCAGCAATGCCACCCGAACGCCACAACCGAAACGTTCACCGATGCGTGGTTAAGCCATTACGAAGCCAGCCCCACGGCATGGCCTCTCGTATATTATGTCAACCTGTTCTATAAATTCTTCATCCCCGCAGTTTTGGGAGGCATGATCGTATTTGTCCTGAGTGATGTTTACCGAAGATTTATTACTCGTAGGAAAGGAGCATCACGCAAATGAGCAAAAAGACTGTACGCACCTATGAGCGTTTCCCGCTTATTCGTCGTATCGAGCACTTGACCATGTTGCTCTCATTTACGACTCTCGCTTTTACAGGTTTGCCCCAAAAATTCCCTTCATCCGGGATAGCCATTGCCATCGTGGATCTTGTTGGCGGCATTGAAAACCTTCGTTCCATTCACCACTTTGCCGCCATTGTCATGATGCTTGGCACCGCCTGGCATATCCTTTACTTTGGTTATATGGCTTATGTCCGCCATACGCGTATGAGCATGTTGCCCAGCTTTCAGGATGCGAAGGATGCCTTACAGGCATTCATGTACAACCTTGGCTTTTCAAAATCTCCCCCGCAAATGGGACGTTTTACATTCGAAGAAAAAATGGAATATTGGGCATTTGTCTGGGGTGCTCTCGTCATGGGCGCAACCGGATTCATGATGTGGAACCCGCTCTCTACTGTGAAATTTTTACCCGGTGAAGTCATCCCAGCCGCCAAAGCCGCACATGGTGGGGAGGCAATGCTTGCTGTCCTTGCCATCATCATCTGGCATATGTATGGTGTTCACATCAAACGTTTTAACAAATCCATGTGGACAGGCAAAATGGATGAAGAAGAGATGCTTCACGAACATCCGCTTGAACTTGCCGATATCAAGGCAGGCATGGTGGAACGCCCTGTTGACCCTGTCACGCTCCGCAAGCGGCAGGCTATATATTTCCCGGTGGCGGCTGTCCTTGCCATCTTCATGTTGGGGGGCGTGTATGGATTTGTCAACGCTGAACAAACTGCTCTCACCACAACGGAACGACAGATTCCAACAATTCAAGTATACGTACCGCAGACTGCCACTCCCGCGCCGACTCAGACGGAAACCCCGCTTCCTTCCCCAACGATAGCTGGTACTCAACAACCAGCCTCTGCCTTTGCTTTGAATTGGGACGGCGGCATCGGCGCGATATTCCAAACCAAATGCGGACTCTGCCATGATGCAAGCGCGTCAGGTGGATTGAACCTCTCAACCTATGCCGACGCATTGAAAGGTGCCGACTCTGGTCCGGTAATCGTTCCAAACGATAGCGCCAACAGCAAGTTAGTTGCTGTTCAACAAGCAGGCGATCATTTCGGTAAACTTTCACCGGAAGAACTTGCCCATGTAATTGAGTGGATCGATGCTGGTGCTCCCGAAAAGTAAATAAAAACAAGTATGAAAAGGTGTTTGTTTGGGCAAGCACCTTTTATCTTTTTTGCGGAGGTGTACATGAAAAAAAAGTTTTCCTTAAAGGAATTGGGAGAACGGCTGAAAAAGTTTTTCTTTCCTGCACCGGATTCGCCGTTCCGGGTGTTGATAATGCCTTACGCAGTTCTTGGGGTACTCACACTATTGCTGATCTCTGGCGGGGTATATGGATGGGAGTACACCAATTCGCCTGTGTTCTGCGGAACAGCCTGTCATACCATGATCCCACAGGATACAGCCTATAAACAGTCCCCTCATGCCAATGTGACCTGCGAAGAGTGTCACATCGGACGCGCCTCCTTTGTCAATCAGCTCATGCGAAAGACTCAGGGTATCAAAGAGACCTATTATGAGGTCTTCAATTTGTATCAATATCCGCTTCGTGCTACGGCATTGCGCCCCGCGCGTGATACCTGCGAGAAATGCCACGAGCCTGAAGCCTTTTCTGATGACAGTCTGCGGGTATTATCTCGTTTTGAAAACGACGTGAATAATACGCAGGAAAATATCTACCTGATCCTGAAAACAGGTGGTGGCGCAAAGCGTGAGGGACTTGGACGCGGCATCCACTGGCACATTGTCAATACGGTGGAATACTATGCAACAGATACGTTGGATCAGCAAATCCCCTTTATCCGTGTACATAATGATGATGGTACAACAACGGATTATGTGGATGTAAGCTCCGGGTTTGATCCTTCGACCCTGAAACCGGACCAACTCAAACCCATAGACTGTATCACTTGTCATAACCGTATTACGCACAAGTTTACGCTCCCAACAGAGTTTGTCGATGCCGCCATGACCAGCGGAGCCATTGACCCGGGCATTCCGCAAATCCACCAAAAGGCAGTCGATATACTCTATGTCAAATATGCCTCACGCGATGAAGCCTTTGCTGCATTCGATAAATTGGGAGACTCCTACAAGAGCACTGATTATTATTCCGCTCATGCAGAGAAGGTCGCTGCTGCGGTACAGGCACTCAAGGATATTTACGATAAGACCGTTTTCAATGACCAGCAAGTGGATTGGGCAACGCATCCGAATAATCTCGGACACATCTATTCACCGGGATGTTTCCGCTGTCATGATGGCAAACATTTGAATGCTGATAAACAGGCGATCCGTCTCGAATGTAATCTTTGTCACTCGATCCCGATAGTCGCTGGAAAAGATGACTTTGTCACCAAGATTGAGATCAGCCGTGGACCCGAACCAGATACCCACCTGAATCCAAACTGGATCAGTTTACACAATCAGGCGTTTGGTCCGTCGTGTGCGGCATGTCACACCATGGATGATCCGGGTGGTACAAGTAATACTTCCTTCTGTTCCAATTCGGCTTGCCACGGAAATGTATATTCCTATGCCGGATTCGACGCACCAGCGCTTAGGGAAATTCTAAAGAATCAATTGCCGACACCTGAACCCACCCCTGAACTGCCAACATCGGATGGCGCACCGCCCACTTTCGATAACTATGTTGGTCCACTGGTTGCTGCAAAGTGTACGGGTTGCCATGGAGAGTTGGAAACTGCCGGTATGAATATGCTGACCTATGCCGGTCTCATGAAAGGTAGTTCCAATGGACCTGTGATCGTGCCTGGTGATTCTGCCAACAGTAAGCTGGTACAAGTGCAAAGCACAGGCAAGCATTTTGCTAACCTGACTTCGGAAGAGTTGGACCTTGTCAAGCAATGGATCGATGCTGGCGCACCTGAGAAGTAATTCGTAAATCAAAGAATTCCACAATTAATGAGCCGCGCTTCGTGCGCGGCTCATTTTTTAAATCGATAACATCGATAATAATGTGGGTAAGGGTTGTGACAATTAGTAGTATTCGCAGGTGACATTATCCACTCGAAATTGTGATTAAATTCACAAATAATATATATGGGGGCTAAGTATTGTATGAATACTGCGAATGGCCGACTCTTGTCGTACCGAGCAGCAACTGACGTTGGACTGTCGCTTTGAGAGGGCGCGACAGGTTGGGTTGCAGAGCACGGAGGCGTATATGCCCCAGATGACAGATGAACGAGTCCGAGCGGGGATTCCACACGAGGAAGATCTATCTCTTTTGAATGAAGTAAGCATGAAAACTGCGGGCGTTTCGCATTTGGAGATGTGTATCCAATGCGGATCGTGTGGGGGCTCCTGCCCCGTTGCGCAGGATATGGATCACACACCGCGTATGTTATTTGCCATGTTACGCGCAGGGATGCGTGAGGAGGTGTTACGTAGCAATACGCCCTGGATATGCGTCTCCTGTTATCACTGCGTGGTACGTTGCCCGCAGGAGGTGCATATCGTGGATGTGATGTATACGCTCAAGAGCATGGCGGTGGATGCCAAGCTATACAGTGATTCCACTGCGCCCGATTTCTCACAGACCTTTGTGGATATGGTTGAGATGTATGGTCGCAGTTATGAATTTGGACTGGCTTCGCGGCATTACCTCAAGCACTTCCCGTTGCGGTTGCCCAGCATGACGCCGATGGGCTTTGGCATGATCACAAAGGGACGCATGTCGATGACGCCGAAGAAGATCAAGAACATGGATCAACTAAAAACGATCCTGCATCGTGCCAAGCAGTTGGAGTTGACATCATGAACAAATATCTTTTCTATCCCGGTTGTTCAATGGAATCCAGCGCGAAGGCGTACATGGAATTGATGAATACCATTCTCGAGCCGCTGGAACTGCAATTCGAAGAGATCGAAGATTGGAATTGTTGCGGCGCTACGGAATATCTCGGCATCAACTTCATCCCTGCGTATTCCTTGATCGCCCGCAACCTTGCACTGGCAACCAAACAAATGAATGGTACTCGTACAGTCGTTGCGCCGTGTTCGGCTTGCTACCTTAATCTTGCGAAAGCAGATCACTACATGCAGGAACGCCCATCGCTTGGTGTGAAGGTCAACGAGGCGCTCAAGGCGGGCGGATTGCAATACAAGGCGGGCACGCTGGATGTACGTCACCTGATCGACATTCTTGTTTACGATATTGGACTCGAAGCCATTCGAAGCAAAGTAACTCGTCCACTTACAGGACTCAAGGTTGTGCCTTACATGGGGTGCATGTTACCGAGACCCGATTATCAACATCGCTGGTCTGACCATGAACATCCCACAGAATTGGATGACCTGCTACGGGCGCTGGGTGCGGACGTGATCGATTATCCGCTCACGACCAGTTGCTGTGGCGGACACATGACTCAGATCGGACCTGAGACTGCCTTCGAATTAATCCGCCGACTCGTATCTGACGCGGACGCACGCGGCGCGCACATGATGGTCACTGTTTGCCCGATGTGCCAGATGAACCTGGATGCCTACCAGGATGAGACAAATCATTTCTTTGGCACAGACTATCACATGCCTGTCCTGTTCTTCACGCAACTGATGGGACTTGCCTTTGGCAAGGAACCTGGTGAGTTGGGCATTGGCGTGGAATTGGTCAGTTCACGCGAAGCACTGGCGAACATTGGTGTGGAAGTGCCTGTCACACAACCACCAGCGACACCGCGCAGAAAAGACGAGAGCCTGCCGATGCCGCGTCGCTGGACGAAGCACGAGGGGAAGGAGGCGGTGAAATGAACGAGAATAAACAGGAACGTGTGGGTGTTTACGTTTGTCACTGCGGCACGAATATCGCAGGCGTTGTGGATGTGGTGGATGTTGCCAATTGGGCGGCGCAAAAGCTTAATCACCAAGGCGTGATCATCGCACGTGAATATAAGTTTATGTGTTCCAGCCTCGGGCAGGAGTTGATCGAGAAAGATATCAAAGAACTTGGCTTGACACGTGTTGTCGTTGCGGCATGTTCACCTCATTTGCATGAAAAGACTTTTCGCACGGCGGCAAAGAACGCGGGATTGAATCCATATCTCGTTGAGCTGGCTTCGATCCGCGAACAGGTCTCGTGGGTGCACACGGATAAAGCTGTCGCTACGGAAAAGGCTAAGGCTGTTGTAGCAGGCGCGGTGTCCAGAGTGATCGAGAATGCCCCATTAGAGGAGATCAAGGTTCCGATCAATCCAAATACATTGATCGTTGGCGGCGGCATTGCGGGAATCCAATCTGCGTTGGAAATTGCGAATGCGGGATTTCACGTTTACATTGTGGAGCGTGAGCCTTCGATCGGCGGACATATGGCGCAGTTCGATAAGACGTTCCCGACGCTGGATTGTGCGGCGTGTATTCTGACGCCGCGCATGGTGGAGGCGGGGACGCATCCGAATATTACGCTATTGACGTGGAGCGAGGTTGTGAACGTTACGGGTTATGTGGGCAACTTCCATGTGACGATCAATAAGAAGGCGCGCTTTGTGAATGAAGAGTTGTGCACGGGCTGTGGGATTTGCCAGGAGAAGTGCCCGAAGAAAGTGATCGATGAAGTGTACGAGGCGGGGCTTGGATATCGCAAGGCGGTGTACACGCCGTTCGCACAGGCTGTGCCGAACTTCCCCGTGATGGATAAGGAGAATTGCACATACTTTATCAAGGGAACATGCAAGGCGTGTGAAAAATTCTGCCCGACCAATGCGATTGATTTCAATCAGAAAGATGAATTGATCAATATCGATGTCGGGAATATTGTGCTTGCGACTGGCTATGATCTGTTCGATGCACGGCAGGTAAGTAATTACGGTTATGGTCGTTTGCCGAATGTGTTTACGAGCATCGAGTTTGAACGCATGAGCAACGCGGCTGGACCCACGGAAGGCAACATCGTTTTGCGGGATGGGAAGTCCACGCCGAAAGCGGTGGGTATCATCCATTGCGTGGGTTCGCGCGATAAGAACTTCAATAACTATTGCTCTGTGATCTGTTGTATGCAGGGCTTGAAGTTTGCACATCTCGTTCACGAACGCACAGGTGCAACCGTCTATAACTTCTACATTGACATGCGTACCGCATATAAAGCCTATGATGAGTTCTATCAGCGTGTGCTCGATGAAGGTACATTATTCGTGCGCGGCAAAGTTGCCGAAGTAACGAATGCGACTCGCAACGAACACGAGAAGGATAAGCTCATCATCCAGGTGGAAGATACGCTGGCGGGCAAGCAGAGACGAGTTCCTGTGGATATGGTGATTCTCTCCATTGGTCTGCAACCGCGTCATGATGCGAAGGAAGTTGGAAAGCTGTTCGGTATCTCATGTTCGACGGATGGTTGGTTCACTGAGAAACATCCGAAGCTCGATCCTGTTGCCACAATGACCGAAGGAATTTACATCGCAGGTTGCGCACAGGGACCGAAGGATATTCCGTCCAGTGTTTCACAGGGCGCGGCGGCATCGGCACGTGTGCTGGATAAGATCTTGCAAAAAGAAGTCGCGCTCGAACCCATCAAAGCCAGTGTGAATCAGGAGCAATGTTCAGGCTGTCGCATTTGCAATGGTCTGTGTCCATTCAATGCTATTTCCTTTATCGAGGATGACAAGATTTCCTATATCAATCCTGCGCTCTGTCAGGGATGTGGCACATGCGTAGCGGCTTGTCCTGCAGGTGCGATCAGCGGCACGGGCTTCAGTGATGATCAGATCATGGCGCAGATCGATGGGTTGTTACTCCGTGATCTTGAACCAGTAGGCGCGTAAGGAGATGATTCTATGACAGACCAATTTGAACCCACACTCATTGGCTTTACCTGCAACTGGTGCAGTTATCGTGCAGCGGATCTGGCTGGGACGGCGCGCATGAAGTACGCGCCGAACGTGAAACTTGTCCGCTTGATGTGTTCCGGACGCCTCGATCCGACCTTTGTTCTGCGTGCGCTTTCAGACGGCGCAGATGGTGTCATGATCACGGGTTGCCATCCGGGTGAATGCCATTACATTGAGCAGAATTACAAAGCACTGCGCCGTTTTCTCCTCCTCCGACGCGTGCTTGAAGGCATGGGCATCGAACGCGAACGTGTGAAACTCGTTTGGGCGAGCGCGGCAGAAGGCGCGAAGTTTGCCAGTGAAACAACAGCGTTCGTGGAAGAGATACGTAAGATTAGGTCCACTGAATTGGGGTAAGGCAGACCATGGACCACAGACGATGGACAATGTGGAATCGTCCACGGTCGATCGTCCATCGTCCGAAATGGAGGTGCCAGCATGACAGTCAACGGCAAGAAACCAAAATTTGCGATGTATTGGGCTGCCTCCTGTGGCGGCTGTGAGATCGCGGTCTTGAACATCCATGAAAAGATTTTGGATGTGGATGCGAACTTCGATGTCGTTTTCTGGCCCGTGGCGATGGATGCGAAGTACAAGGATGTCGAAGCCATGGATGATGGCTCGATCCTGCTTACGCTCTTCAATGGCGGCATCCGCAATGATGAGAATGAGCACCTTGCAAAACTTCTGCGCCAGAAATCGAAAATACTGGTTGCCTTTGGGTCGTGTGCGTGCGAGGGATGTATCCCTGGCTTGGCAAATTTAAGCCCAGTAGGGGACATTGTTCAGCACAGCATTCAATACTCTCACAACCGATAATCCGCATGAGATCTATCCGCGTACAACCTTCGATGTGCCAGAGGGCGAGTTGCATATTCCAAAACTTGCACCAATCCTTCGTCCGCTCGAGGAGGTTGTGGATGTGGATTACTTTATGCCGGGATGTCCACCTGAATCACATCAGATCACGGCAGTGATCGACCTAGTCATCAAGGTGCTCAAAGGCGAGGCGGAACTTCCGCCAAAAGGATCAGTTATCGGTGTGGGTGATTCGACTGTCTGCGATGAATGTCCACGCGCTCGCAATGTGAAGACGATCAAGTTCTTTAAACGGATTCAGGATGTGGCTCCGGTCGATCCGGACCTGTGTCTGCTTGAACAAGGCATCCCGTGCAATGGTCCTGCCACGAGAAGCGGGTGCAATGCACGTTGTCCGCAGGCTGGGGCGCAGTGCATTGGTTGCTATGGTCCCGCTGAAGGTGTGATGGATTACGGAGCTCGTCTGATCACAGCCTTTGCATCAGTCATTGATGCAAAAGAGCCGGATGAGATCGAAAGAATATTGGATGGAATCCCTGACCCAACCGGGCAGGTTTATCGTTTCAACTTAGCTGGATCACTTCTCAAAGCAAACAGAGAAGCATGGAAGGTGAAGTAGGGGCAACGCGCCCTGAGAAGAGGTCTGTCCATTCGCCCACCATGTAGGGTCGCCCCTACTGTTGCAAGATCGGAGGATGACATGACCACCAAACGAATCAATCATGTGGAGCCCACTGAAGATCGCAATGCGTTTTTGGAAAAACAACTCATTGAACAGTATCTTCATGAAAAAGGCTATTCGTTGGAAGGCTTGAAGGAATTGTCTGTGGAGCTTGTTGAGAAATTGATGAAGGAAGCCTACCAATATGCATCGCTCAAAATGGAAGATGTAAAAGCACGGGCACATTTTTTGCATGACCTGCAGGTTAGGTGGCTCGTCGCTAAAGTAGGAACCCGCTTCCGAAAGGATGAAACTTATGCAAAGAATTAGTATCGATCCCATCACCCGTCTCGAAGGTCACGGCAAGATCGAGATCTTTCTTGATGACAATGGCAATGTAGCCAACTCCTATTTCCAAATTCCCGAACTACGCGGCTTTGAACGATTCGTGGTTGGACGTCCCATTGAAGAGATGCCTCTTATAACGAACCGCATTTGCGGAGTTTGCCCCGAAGCGCATCATATGGCGGCATCCAAAGCTGGGGACGCGGTCTACAAGGTTGACCCGCCGCGCACAGCAAAATTGTTACGCGAGTTGTTATATTCCGCGTTCTATTGCACGGATCATACGACTCACTTCTATGCGTTGGGTGGTCCTGATTTTGTGATGGGACCCGACGCACCTGTTGCCGAAAGAAATATCTTTGGCGTCATCCACAAGGTTGGATTGGAGATCGGCGGCAAGGTCATTCAAATGCGCAAGTATGGGCATACCGTTGTCGAGATGATCGGTGGACGCAAGGTGCATCCGTGTTCATCCATCCCTGGTGGGATGACGAAAGGTATCACGGAAGAACAACGCAAAGAGATCGAAGAGATGGGACGTTGGGCAATCGAGTTCGCTCAGTTCAGTCTCAAGATATTCAACGATATTGTGCTTGAAAACAAGGGATATGTTGATCTTGTCCTCGGTGATGTCTATACTCATCAAACCTATTACATGGGCATGGTGGACGAGAACAATAAAGTCAATTTTTACGATGGCAAAGTCCGTGTGGTTGACCCGAATGGAAAAGAGTTTGTCAAATATGCGCCGAAGGATTATGCCGAACATATCGCTGAACATGTCGAGCCGTGGACGTATCTCAAATTCCCATATCTCAAGAATGTTGGCTGGAAAGGCTTTGTGGATGGCATGGATTCCGGTGTGTACATGGCGACTCCGCTTTCACGCCTCAATGCATCCGATGGCATGGCAACCCCGCTTGCTCAGGAGCAATATGAAAAGTTTTATGCAACCCTGGGTGGCAAACCCGTACACCAACGCCTTGCAACACATTGGGCGCGCTTGATCGAATTGCTCTACGCCGCGGAACGTTGGGTGGAGTTGGTGACTGACCCTGAGATTACTTCACCAAATGTTCACACTAAGCCAACCGAGATGCCAACAGAAGGGATTGGCATTGTCGAAGCGCCGCGTGGGACTCTCACGCATCATTACTGGACCGATGAACGGGGCATTGTGACCAAAGCGAATCTCATCGTGGGCACCACCAATAATTATGCACCGATCCAGATGTCCACTCACAAAGCCGCGACGAGTCTCATCAAGAACGGCAATGTGACCGAGGGCTTACTCAACATGGTGGAGATGGCATTCCGCGCCTACGATCCATGCTTTGGGTGCGCGACTCATTCCCTGCCCGGGCAGATGCCATTGGAGATCACGATTCATGACGCCAAAGGGAATCCTGTTGAAGTGTTGAAACAGTTTTGTTAAACAGGAGCAGATTTGAGCTTGGAGAGAAGCGGAGCTTCATCCGTATGAAAACTTTAATCGTTGGTCTCGGTAATCCAATTCTTGGTGATGATGGTGTTGGGTGGAGGGCTGTCGATGAAATTAAAAAACAACTACCCTCATCCGAAGCAGTGGATACCGAGTATCTTTCGCTGGGTGGGATCGGATTGATGGAGCATATGATCGGTTATGACCATGCGATCCTGATCGATTTATTTATATCTCAAGAAGAGGATGTTGGCTCAATTTTGACCCGCAGATTAAACGACCTGCCAAATTATTCCGCGTTCCATATCACCAGTACGCATGATACATCTTTGCAGAACGCAATCGAACTGGGCAGGGCTTTGGGGGCGCACCTGCCTGAGGAAGTGACCGTGATCGGTATTGCCATTAAGTGTATCCGTGATTTTGGCGAGGAGCTTTCGCCGCCGGTTGCGGAAGCCGTGCCAGAAGTTGCACACATTGCATTGAATTTGTTGAAGCAGGTTGCAATGGTGTAGTGGTCATTGTAAATACAGAAATAAAAATAGACAGGTAAACAGGTGTTTTCATCTCACCTTGTTTACCTGTCTACGTATCTACCCGTACTTTTTATACACTCACAGGCTCGGTCGCTTTCACATGAACTGTCTCATGTTCTTCCTCGATCAATGTATGATCCACAACTCTCAGGTATTTCACGCCAAGCGAGAAGGCGGTCAATCCATAAGCAATGATCGCTGAGCCGGTCATGAACTCAACCAGCGATGGTGTGTATTTTGTGTACGTCACAGCCGCGCCTGGGATGGAGGACATGAGCACCAGCTGACCAGTGATGTTCGTATCCCAGCGGAAGGCGACCACACCTCCGGCAACAAAGAGCAATGCCACCATGCGCCAGAAGGGATTTATGCGGGTTGGCTTGTATAACAACAGGATCATGGGAACGATCATGCCTAATAGCATCTCACCGATCCAGAAGTTGAAAGACATCGGACCCGTGGTCAAAAAGCGTAGACCTTCACTACGACCTGGATCATAGACATAGGTTTGTGCCAGCACATCCCACGCACGGAAGTAGAAGTAACCGATCAGCAGGTAGCCAACAAAATGAGCCACGCGCTCGATCAGCCCATCGTTTACTCTTGCCTTTTTTGTCAAATGTGACGATAGCATGGATGCAAAGAGCGTCAGTGAAATGCCGCCGACGATGGCTGAGAACATGAACAGAACTGACATCTCAGGCTTGAACCAGAAAGGTCGCGCTTTGATGACGCCATACGTCGCACCAAGTGACGACTGGTGCAGGCTCGAAAGTCCCAGACCGATGATCGCAAGAATGGGTGCGTAGTGATGAACGCGGCTCATCAGGTCAGCGATCTTTGGGAAGCGTTTGCGTAACCACTCAAGGTTCGCAATGATCGGCATGGCTTCGAGCATCAACACGGTGAGATATAGGATCACGCACATCGTTACTTCCCATAACAGGGAATGTACATTCCAATAGACCATTGAATGCCAGAAGCGTTCGGGTCTGCCGATGTCAAGGATAAGCGCCAGCGTTGCCATGGTGTAGCCAATGAGACCTACAAAGGTTGCTGTTCGGGCGATGGGCTGATAACGTTTCAAACCGAATAGATACACGCCCGCACACAAACTAAATGCGCCCGCGCCTAATGCAATGGATGAAAGGTCAATCGTGATCCACAAGCCCCAGGGAACAAGATCGGTCAAATTTGTGATGACCAAACCCTTCCAAAAGACCATGATACCCGCCACCAAACCGCCCAGCAGAATGACACCCATAACACCGAGCCATATTATCCAGGGAGTGATGACAAGTTTCTCGCGTAAATTTTTCAACATGATTACGCCTCTTTCTTCGCTTCAGCGGGTATGTAGTAGACGCGTGGTTCTGTACCCAAATTTTCGCGCAGACGATACGCGTATTTTTCCTCCAATACCTTGCTGACATTTGATTCAGGATCGTTGATGTCGCCGAACATGCGCGCATCCGTGGGACATACAACAACACAGGCTGGCGTTGCGTCCTTATCCACACCAGGTGTGAGACCAAGTTCCAAACCGCGGTCAATGCGCTGGTAACAGAAGGCGCATTTTTCCGGTACACCGCGCGGACGGCGGGCGACTTCCGGTTCACCCCATTCCGGTACGGCTGGATTTGGTCCAGTAAATGCTTCCCAGTTGAAGGAGCGTGCGCCGTAAGGACATGCCACCTGGCAATACCGACAGCCGATACAACGGTCATAATCCATCATCACAATTCCATCGGGACGGTAGTAGGAAGCTTTCACGGGGCATACTTCCACGCATGGCGCATCCTCACACTGCATACAGGGACGCGGTAGGTATACTTTTGTGTCGCCTATTGGCTCTGCCTCAAGAACGGGATTCCAAGTGATGTCTGGTGAGACATCGTTATGAGCACGGCAAGCCATGACGCAGTATCCGCAACCTGTGCATAAATTCTGGTCAATGACCATTGCCCATTTGCGACCGTTACCTTCGGAGACGGGTTCGGCTGCACTCGCTTTTTTGACCATCTGTAAACCGATGACCGTCGCCGTCGTTGCACCAGCAACCTTCAATACATCGCGTCGGGTTAATTTTTTATCACTCATTTTTATCTCCCTTGGAAAGGCGGCGGTAGGCTCGTTCCAACCACGGAGCAAGTACCATGCCTACAGCCAAACCCACTACGCTTGCCATGGCAGCAAATCCGAACGGGCTGACAGGTGCAGGTTCGTTACTGACCGGCGGGACCGGTGAGACTACCGGAGAAGGTGCAGGAGTTGGAGTTCCACCAACTTCTTCAGCCTTGATGGCTGCTGCGGCAACTGCTTCACCCGGTGCATGCATTTGATCCGCATGGCATTGGTTGCACGTATCCAGCGATGGCAGGAAACTGTGATCGGGAGCCTTGTGAACAGTGGCGAAATCAATATTGTCTGCGTTTTCATCACCTACATTGAAACCAAGGTGACAATTGACACAGGTGACTCCCGCCTCAGCATGTTTAGATGTGGGGAAGTTGTTCATCGCGTCCTTATGACAGTTTTCACATAGAGCCGATGCGTCTCCATTTGTTATAGGGGCGGTTCCCTCGACCATCTTCATCCCAGCAGTATGTGGGTCATGACAAACGGTGCAGTCCATGCCGCGTTGATAATGCACGCTTAATTTCCAGTTATCCGTTGAAAAGCGGGGATCACTGTGGCAGTTCCCACATAAATCCGGGGACGTGTTGACAGGCATGGTGTCAAAGAGGATGGTTGGGCGGAATTGGATTATGACATGCTGCGCAGTTAACACTATCAGATTGCGATAGGCCCGTTGCAGGGTCATAATCAGTGGAGTGACAAACGAGACATGCTCCCGGTTTTCCTTGCGCATTCCAATCTTGCAGAAAAATCGGATCAGTCATCGCGTGTCCATGTGGACCATTTTGCCATGTTTCCTGAGTGTCCTCGTGACAGTTAACACACTTGTCATAGGTGATGTTATTTGTCGGCGGTGGAGTTTCATCCTGCGCGTTAGCAATGACGAATGTTACGCCAGCGACAAGCATAGCGAACATGAGGGCGATTAGGTAGCGCTCGATTCTAATTTTCATCTTCTACATTCTCCTTGGTTCAATGTTCAATGCAGGCGTGGGCGCGTCCAAAAAAACCTCGCAAGAGAGGCATTCTTCGCGCAAGTAACCGTTGGGCGAACGATACGCCTGCCAACAGGGCAGGGGAGAGGATGCCCCTGTACAAGTTTCAATTTGTTCAGGTGAACAGCCTTTGATCTTCCAACATTCCTGTTTTTCGATGGTTACCAGAGTTTGTGCTTCTGCCTGCCAGTGTGCGTCCAATTTGCGCAGGGCAAAGATCACAACAGCGGTCACTAGAATGGGGATAACAAGTCTCACAAGTAGACCTGTCAGAATGGCGAGTAGGGATAGGATCGTTTCCATGTTTATCTCACTTTCGGAGCCAGTATTTTTCTTCACGGCGTCGTACCCACTCACCGATCGAGAGCAAAATACCTAACGGGACAGCAACTCTGAGCAACAGAATGACGGCGATTGCCAATGCGTTCATGATATGCTCCTTTCTTTACCTGACTACAGTATATGAGAACGGATTAAGAAAAGATATTCGGCGGACGACCAATCTTTGGATTGGCGAATCAGCCCAAGCCGGAGTTTGATTCGTGGGTCAATTGCCGAATCTCACCCCATGCCTGATTCCGCCTCAAGCTGTATCCGTGGGGTGTTTACCCCATTCAACTATGTAGTCCTGCTAATTAGACCTATCTTATAAATTCCATTACATTTATCCAAATGGTATGTGACATCCGTTCTTAGTGTATAATTAACTTTAGAATAGAATAAACAAGAGATTAAAACCTCACTGAAAGTTTTAATGTGGCAGAGGAGGTGTCTTTGACAAAAAAATAAAAAAGCCTCTCTGACAAAAGACACACTGAAAGGAGAATTTGCAAAGATGAATATAAAGAAAATGCTTGTAATAATTGGTACACTGCTCTTGGCTGCTGTGTTACTTACAGCCTGCGGCGGCAAACCTGAGCCAGGTCCTGCTGGTCCTGCCGGTCCTGCCGGTCCTGCTGGTCCTGCCGGTCCTGCTGGTCCTGCTGGGCAGTCGGTATCAGCTACAGATCTGTCTTGCACTGCCTGTCACAATGACACTAACCTGATCACCGGCAAGGTAACTTCGTGGGAAACATCCGTTCATGGAAGCGGTCCCGCCTTCGCTCATGCGGCTGGAAATGCAACATGCACAGGTTGTCACTCCGGTGGTGGCTTCAGCCATGCTATTGCCACAGGCGTCAGTAACACAGCCGCACAAGAGTAGAGCAGATGCGAATCCGAGCCGCATTGATTGCCGCGCCTGTCACCAGATCCACACCACCTACACCGATAAGGACTGGGCTCTAACGACTACTGACCCTGTCAAGCTTATTGCTGCTGACGGCACCTATGATGGCGGCATGGGTAACTTATGCGCCAACTGCCACCAACAGCGCACTGCGTTCCCAGAAGCGAAAGATGGCATGGTCAGTGTCACCAGCACGCACTGGGGTGGTCATCATGGTCCGGAATCCCCACTGCTTCTCGGTATCGGCGGCGCTCTTGGTGTTGAAGGTAAACCCAGCGCACATTACCAAAAAGTGGAAAACACCTGCGTAGGTTGCCACTTGGGTGGCGATAAAGCCATCCACACCTTTGTGCCGGTTGTTGAGACCTGCCAACAGTGCCACACGGATGCCACAGAGCCTTGACATCAATGGCAAGCAGACCGAGATCAAGGATAAACTCGAGCAAGTCAAGGCAGCTTTGCAATCCAAGGGACTGATGGATAAAGACGGCGTTATCGTTGTCGGTGATTACCCCGAAGCTCAGGCGGGTGCCCTTTGGAACTACCTCTTCGTTGAAGAAGACAAGAGCGATGGTGTCCACAATCCTAGCTATGCCAATGCCCTGCTCGATGCCGCATTGGAAGCACTAAAGTAAGGTCATCAACGTCCGTAAGGACTAACATTGAAGCAAGTGGGGAAGAAAGAGACGGCGGGCGCACTGCGCCCGCCGTCTCTTATTAAGAATGTCGTAACGACTTCGGTCGGTGTGCTTGGGGGATTGCTTCGGGCAGAAAAACACTGCCCTCGCAACAACGACATGGTTATTATGCTTTGATAATTCCCTTACGGATCGCGTATCTTACAAGGTCTGCACGCGAATGCAGGTTCAACTTACGCATGATGTTCTCGCGATGACGTGCCACGGTCTTTGGACTGATAACCAATGCGGCCGCGATCTCTTCGTTGTTTGCACCTTCTGCGAGATGGGCAAGCACTTCCTGTTCGCGATCGGTCAGTACGGATGCTGTATGTTCGTCAGCGGATCGTCCGCCGCTTAGAAAGTCACGCACCAGCAACTTCGCAAGGGATGGATATAGATAGACCTGTCCATTTGCAGCGGCGCGGATGGCAGTGATCAACTCATCAGGCGCGGCGCGCTTTGGAACATAGCCTGATGCCCCTGCTTCCAGCATTTTGAAGAAATATTCCTCATCCTCATGGATCGTCAACACGACGATGGACACATCAGCTACTTTTTTTTGATCTCGCGCGTCGCTTCGATGCCAGACATGTCAGGCAGACCGATATCCATGAGAATAACATTCGGTTTAAGAATCATTGCCGCCTCCATTGCTCCAGCGGCGTTTTCTGCTTCGCCCACGATCTCTATATCCTCTTCATTCTCCAATAACATCCTCAACCCTGAACGGACAACCGCATGGTCGTCCACCAGTAAGATCCTCGTGGTCATTTTTCACCTCTTTTATTTTGGAGTGCCGGGGACCGCTCCTGCAATTTAGACAGCAGACTGTCCGACTCCAAAGTCTTTTGATATGGGATCAACGCTTCCACCTCTGTGCCATAGCCTGGGCACGACTGGATGGATACTGTTCCACCCAAAAGCGCGGCACGTTCCTCCATGCCAGCGAGTCCGAGCGATGGGCGTTGGGAACGCTCCAGATTTACCTTGTCCAGATCGAAACCGACTCCGTTGTCCCGTACATTGATGCGGACGTTTTTTTCTTCATATCCCAGATGGATATTTACATGGCTTGCCTGTGAGTGCTTGATAATGTTATTCAAGGATTCTTGAATGATCCTGTATATCGTGATCTTCTTGGCGTCATCCAGCCCATGTTCATCGCCGCTGATATCTACCCTGATCGCTATGGACGTGTCTTCCTGTATGATGTTTGTACACCAGCGTACGGTGGCAGAAAGACCGAGGTCATCAAGGTGAGAGGGCGCAGGTCTGAGATCAGGCGTTGCAATTCCTTGAGCGAATCGGCTGTGAGGGTTTCGAGTTTATGAAGTGTTCTCAGGGCTTCGTCCTTGTTGCGTGAGTTCAATTTGCCTGATAGTCCGCGCAATCCCATGCCGATGGCTGTCAACGCCTGACCGGTTTCGTCGTGGAGGTCGCGTGCAATACGCTGACGTTCAGATTCCTGCGCGGCAACCACACTTCGGAACAGTTCCCCGCGTAGAACCTCTTTATGCTGCGATTCTAATAATCGTTCGTGTTGTAGTTCTGCGATCTTGGCTTCTGTTTCCACTTGAAAGGCGTGCAGAAAACGGATCACGAATACGACGCGGCAACTGCTGTCATGGCGCGGAACAATTGAATGGAAAAACCAAACAGACTGGCGAATAAATCCTGATTCAAGAATGTGGATGGAAAGATGGGGGTTGCCTGTACGAAGAGCTGACCGAATAGACCATACCAGGCAAACGCTACAGCCGCCCATAAAGCGTCGCGCCCAAAGCGGACCAAGCCTGAGCGACGAAAAGCTCTCTGTTGGGCAATCAGCCCGATGGCAGTCAGAAGCGAGGCGGGGATGGCAAGCGTGTATCGGGTCCACACATCCGCAATATTCCAGAGCGTTGCATCATAATATTGTCCACGAAAATTATAGAGTCCGAATACCCAGATCGCTTCCAATCCGATTGGGATGAGTAGGATTAAACGGCGGGAGACCTCTGTTTTGGCGAGCAGGAAACTTCCAAATGCTGCAATGAGATGTATGAGAATGCCAGGAATGAAAGGCTTGCTGCCCAGTAAAGTGGTTGACTGTGAAAATGTCCCATTAGATCGAACATTTCGATCCATTCATGGATGGCGTGTATGATGCCGAACCCTGCCAATGGACGTAATGCCTTGCGCAAGCGGATATCTGATGAGCGCCCGCCTTCGAGCGCAACAAGCAGACCCATGCTGAAAAACGCAAGTCCGTAGAAGAAATATATCAGGATGATGAATGATATACCAATTAGCATTTTTTTACATCATCTTCCCTTTGAGTTGGTCTTGTTTTATCAGGTTCGCAATTTGCTTCCGCAGGTGCGGCAGAAACGGTCAGCTGCCTGCGCACGTGCTCCACATTCGTGACAATAGGTCTGTGCGCTTTCCTCTTCCTGATGATGCCGCTTGCGTGGTTTGGGCAGGTGTAGGGAATTGGCACGCCAAGACATAAAGTAAAGCCGAAATGATCAGAGCGCGCCGACACCGCCAAGAACGTAGGGAAGTTTATCGAGGGTGACGCGTCCATCTGTATTTGCGCTAAGGGGTTCCGATGGTTCAATCGGCGAGGAGGTAGCGGCGACCACCGTTTCATCGCTCGTACGTGAATATTGCAGTTGCACTTGATAGGATTGCCCTGCTTCCAGTCCACTCATCATGGCGCCCCCAGTGAGGGTGGGTTGATCCTGTACAAATGGAATGGCTGGGGTCGTTTTGGTGCCCGTGCTATCTGCCGGGACCGTAACTCGATGCTGAAGTCTTTTACAGCATAGTCCCCTGTCCATTGATAATTGAATGTCCTTAGATCGCCCTCACGGGTGAGTGGCTGATAATATTCCAAATGATATGTGGTTTGGGATTTAACAAGGAATGTGATGACCTGCCAATTCCCATCATCCACGGGGCCCGTGAAATCGGCATTCAATAAAGATCCATTTTCTTCAAAGCCACCGCAGTGATGTTCCCATCTTTTGGGATTTTTATATCCACCGTGGTGGGTATCAATGTATCTGATGTGATACCAAAATCATAAATCACCAACATGCTCGGCTGGTCGTGCTCAGACCAGAGTCGACTTTTAGCGAATCCAATGTAACAGTTCCCTGCGCCCGTACCGATAAAGGGATGAGTAGAAAAAGCGCGAGAAACAGGATGATCCACTTACGCATAAAGCCTCCAAAAATAATGAAGTTTCCTTTACGTTATCTTACCATGCAACGATTATGGACGAATACAACAAAATACCCCAACTTTGTGGAAGAATGTCACCCCTCAGACAGCGCGGTTATCAACTCCCAACAAATCTGGTTGGCAGGCGTATTGATCCCGTGTTTTTGGGCGATTTTTACAACGGCACCGCAAATGGCATTAATTTCTGTCGGTGCCCCCCGTAATACATCCTGTAACATGGATGAACGGTTTGCAGCTGTTTTGCGCGCCACCTGCTCTACTGTGTCGATGGGATTGGAAAACGGCAATGTTGCACCTTCTGCCTGTGCAACGAGCGCGGCTTCCTGTGCCAGCCTTCCCATTAACTTGCGTGCGGATGGACGTTCCAATAATTCACCATTTGTGACACGTAGCAAGGCGGTCAATGGATTGATCGCCGCGTTAATCACTAATTTGCCCCATATCAATGAACGGGCATCCTCAACGATTTCCACATTGAATTTTGCGGATCGAAGAGCCGCCTCCAACGGACCGAGAGCCTGATTCTGTTCAATGGATATCGTCCCTTCTCCAGCCTCCTTCACCAACCCTGCGCTTATAAGAGTTGCGCCAATGGTATAATCCCTACTGCCATGCGATACGGTCGCAAACTTTGAATAAGCGTTTCTTTATTTCCCAGTCCGTTTTGGAGGGTAAGACGAGTTCATCCTCCGCAAGACACTTTCAGTTGATGTGCCGCGCGTTCCGTCTGCCAGGCTTTGACAACTACTATGGCATATTTCACCCCGATACAATCGCGGGGATCATTTGCGCTTGTACCTCAAATTGCTTTTCATTCCCCTTTGCATCGACCGCCTTGCGCCATTTTTTCGTAAAGCATCCAATCCCTCATGCCAGGTGCCAAGCATGATGATCTTGGTGCCGCCTCTATCAACCGTGCTGTACAGAGTGTAGCCAACGCGCCTGTGCCAACGATGAGAATTTCCATTTTATTCACCCAAACCAGATTATCTTTCCACTATGCTAACCCGTATACGGCCATATATATGATGAGTAATTACGCTACCCTGAATTTGAGGAGGGTCTTCAAACGTGTATGTGACCAAATATCTTCCTGTTCCAAACGTTCTCAACTGTATTCCTTCCTGGGCATTGGTCAACCCATAGCGCCGAAGTAACTCGTAATCAAAACATCTACCCATGGTCATTGGGGCAGGATACCACGGTGTTAGCGCAACACCAAATTGAGGTACCCAATTCCATTTTCCACCACCAAGATCATAGTCAATGGGAACAATATCGGAAGCAGAGTATTGTTTCTGCTTCCAGTCATTGGCAATAAAATCGATTGCCTGCATTATATCAATCAGAGGTACATCTGCTTCAGTTAATACATCACCGCGATACTGACGATGATCTCGAATGATTAAAAAACCGCATAGTGAATTCACCAGGCTAAAAATGATAATGGAACCATAAATTGCTCTGCTGATGATTTGTCCTGTTCTTTCGCTGGTGGTGATTACCAAAGGCAAAAGAAATATGAAAAATAGAAACAGGGGAAGAAATTGTACGACTTGATCTGTTCGTTCACCTTCCATCCAGTTGGGTCCGCCTAACAAGGGCGAAAGAGCAAAAGATAAACTGATGAAAAGTCCGGACTATGATTACAATTCTTGCAGCTGAAAAATTAACCTTGATCTCGAAATTTTTGACTGACAACCCTTTTCTTATAGCAACAAAAACCACACATGCAAATGTTGTAAAGGCAAGCACTGCCTGTAATAGAGTTAAGGTTCGACCGACCAACTTTAGCAAAAATATAGTGGACGGTGAAAGTATATTTGGATCAGAGTGTTTGAATGCCGCCGAAAAAGTTGATTTGTCCGCCCATTGAAATGTTGCATAATTTGGAGATCTAAAAAGCTTCCCATATCATCTGAAACATCCCAACCGGGCTTAGTCCAGACTTGTTGTATCCAGTAATTAGTTCGGGGTTTATATTGTGAATGAAAGGTATCCAGGTTAAATAGGGAAAGTATTATGAGCAGTAAACTAATAATTGAGACAAAAATAAAGCCGTTCATTTTTGGACGTTTGTAAACGATCATTCCAATAGTAAACATCGTCATTACGATGGCGTTTACTATCCCTGCCAGGTAAAGTGGGGAGCTAAAAGGACAAGTGCTGTGATCGGAGGCAGATTCCAAAGGGAAGGTTTCTCCAGGTATTTCACTGCCCAAAAAATAAACAAAATGTTGATCAATGTGATCGTGTATTGATTCCAAAATTCAACAGAAGTGGAACGCAAAATGACAGATGAAAGAGAAGGGACTGTTGCCAATAAAAGATACCCCGATGTTAAAGGACCCCCATCCTACCAGGATAATAAATATGATCTGAGAAATACCCAGAAAAAAACTCACTGATAACAGGTTGGGCAAAACGCTAAGAAGAAACCTAAAATTATCATTCCGTTCGGGTTTGGAATGTTCGTAAGAACTTATGAGACCAACAGGGATATTAGTTATTCCTCGGTATATCCAAGCCAGATATTTGTAGCCTGATCTTCCCGCCATTGTGAAATTTGCGCCCAATAAATCTGTCAACCAGTAGAAGTATGCTAAAAACAACGACGATAAAAACAATGCTAATTTTGTTGGATATTTTTGTTCCCATGATTATTTCCCGTCGCTTTATGAACTTGATTTAAATACAGGTGACGTGTTATTTCGTGAATAATAACCGTCACCTGTTGTTATCTTTCCAATTCCTTCAGCAACAAATCCCACTCTTTATCATCCATCTCGACCGTGTGTTCCTGCGCAGGGAAGCGTTGGTCTCCACATCTTCGATGTAATCGGCGAATACACTTTGCATCTCCTTGTGGAAGTTTGCATATTGCTTGACGAACTTTGGCGTGAAGCGGTCGAACAGCCCAAGTACATCGTGCGTGACCAGTACCTGACCGTCACAGCCCGCGCCTGCGCCAATGCCAATGGTGGGAATGGACAGCTTCTTCGAGATCATTCTGCAAGTCTGGCGGGACCGATTCGAGGACAATGCTAAAGCATCCAGCCTCTTCGAGTAGTAGTGCATCCTCTACGAGACGTTTTGCTGTAAGTGCGGTCTTGCCTTGTGCGCGGAAGCCGCCCAATTGATTGACAGATTGCGGCGTGAGACCAAGATGTCCCATCACAGGAATACCCGCGCTTGTGATCGCACGGATGGCATCGACTTGTCCACGTCCACCTTCGAGCTTGACCGCGTCCATGCCGCCTCTTGCAAAAAGCGACCCCGAGTGACGAACCGCTTCTTCCACTGAAACCTGATAGGACATGAAAGGCAAATCACCAACGAGAAGTGCGGACTTTCCCCCGCGCGCCACTGCACAGCTGTGATGAAGCATATCCTCCATCGTTACAGACAGGGTGTTTTCGTAACCGGAACGACCATTGCCAGCAAATCACCGACAAGGATGGTATCGATGCCAGCTTTGTCCAACGCCATTGCACTTGGGTAATCGTGCAGCGGTGAGCATGGTAATGATCTCGCCGCGTTCCTTCTTCTGACGAAGGGTGAGAGTAGTCACTTTTTTTGTGCGCGATAGGCGCACTGGTGGCAACCGGAGCAAGTGTGGACATGGTATCCTCCAAAATGGTAGGAGTCGTTTTTTTGCGGTTGTCCCTTGTCGCCGCTACGTGGACAGCTTTGAGATTAAGTACCGTCGCGCTACAGGGATACCCACGGTCCCCGTATTATTCCACAAAACTCGAATTTCATCTATAATAAATTTGATAGAAATCATGCCATTGCGAGGGCGACAGCCCAAAGCAATCTCCAACTCGATAAGGAGATTGCTTTGTCGGCAATAAACGCCTCCTCGCAATGACATATAAGAGGGGAATGAATATGAGAAGAATGTTTGGCTTTAATTGAAACTCCGGTCGGGGATTGGTCGGTTCGACCATCGCAATTGATAGCCCCAGAAACTGGGTGAAGGCTTGCGCAACCAACTTCGTGCGCGCGGAGACAATTTCTTCGGTGATGTCCGCCACGCGGCAGATGAGCGCAAGATCGAATTGCGTCAGAAGTTGGATACTCTGCGAGCGCCCGGGTCGGTGAGTAGGTGGAGTAAGCACGTATAAACTTTAAGTTTTCAACGCCAGATCAAGCTAGTCATGGGTTGGGGGGACGAAAGAATTTCAGAACGGGTTACGATGTGAAAATAAATGTATCGTCACATCCATGCACAGCGTGATGGATGTGACGATTTGATATGGCATATAAAGCTGGAAACAGTTTATTGTTTCACAGACGCAGAAAACCCAGCAAGAGTTTGACAAAGACTTCTGGTTGTTCGTAACTGGGCACATGTCCGCAAGCCTCCATAATGGCTTTTTGGGCATTGGGAATTCGGTTGCTCATTTCATCAGTGGCTCGCAGCACTTCAGGATGATCGAGTGACCCAGCAACAACCAGTGTTGGACAATTTACTGAATTCCAAGCGGGTAATTGCAGATGGATTAAGTGGATTGATCGGTTGTGTATCGGCTATGAAAAATGTACTTTGCGATACGGGGATGTGATTCATTTCCAAAGCCTTTTTGCGCAATTTAAGAATCGACCTGTCCAAATTCCCGATATTCGCCATCCAACCAAATACGGATTTGAAGTTCGTTTGAGTGATTGATATCACCACGTTGCATTGCGTCGAACATTTCAAGCATATGGCGGGGAGGCTCTGCCTTTGGAGATCAAAGCCGCTCGGGGTAGAGTCAACCAGGGTCAAAGATGCGAAGTGTTGAGGTTGTTCAAGAGTCAGGTCAAGGCTGATCTGTCCGCCGTTGGAACATCCAACCAGATGCACTTGTGTTACGTCGAGGTGAGCCAGCAATCGATCCAGATCGTCACGGCGGCAAAGTGGACCTGCCGCAGGACTGGATTGCCCAAAACCACGCATGTCGTATCGGATCACGCGGAAATGCTTTGCTCAACGGCTCCCAAATATAGTCGAACATCCTGCTATCAAGGAACGCTGCGTGTGATAGTACAAGTGGCATTCCTTTGCCTGCTGTCTCGTAGTACAACTTCCCGTCTCCCAAATCCAAGTGATATTTCTTTGTTTGCATCATTTCGTTTCTCCTTTTGTTTTCTGATATAGTTCAATAATACATTCCATTGGGTGACACCTTGTGTCACCCAAAATGAGGAAAAACGGCAATGCGAGCAGACCGATTGTTGTCCATCATTCTATATTCTTGCAAACACACGGCAAAATGACTGCTAAAGCGCTGGCGGAAGAATTAGAGGTTTCTCGCCGAACGATCTTACGGGATATCACCGCATTGTCGTTTTCTGGGGTGCCTGTTTATAGTGAAGGCGGGCATGGAGGCGGGATTGCTCTCCGTCGGAAGAATATCGCCTGGTTAACGGGTTTGAATAAACTCTAGAAGTGCAGAGTCTGTTCGTCTCCAATAATAATGACGCGTTGCGGGATGTTGGTCTGGGCGACCCAGGGGAACGTCTCTTGCTCAAGTTCTTGGCTGCGTTGCCGAATACGCAGCATTCCACTGCCGATCATATTCGACAACGCCTGATGATCGACCCGACATGGTGGTGGCATGATGCTTCCTACTCACCCTTCTGGGACGATATTCAGCAGGCTGTTTTATGAAGACAGGCTTATTGAGGTGGAGTATGAGAATTTTGACGGCAAAATAACCGAGCACATTTTAGCCCAGTATAAGTTGTCTGGTGTGTAAATCCAGCGTATGGTATTTGCTGGCTGAACGGGACAAGGAACTGCGCACTTACCGTGTTACCCGCATGCATTCTGTGCGCCTGCTGGATGAGACGTTAGTACGTCGCCCCGATTTTGACCTGCCGACATACTGGCGTGCACAGGCGCAAAACTTTGAAAATTTACCTCTGAATGTCGTTGTACACTTCGGATTCGCCCTGAGCGTGTATCGTTTATCAAATGGCTAATGCCTGGGCGTTGGGAACTCATTGCAGACGCAGATGATAAAGGATGGACAACAATTTCTCTGACAATGGATGCTGACCTGCTAGCGAAAATGCTCGTTTTCGGTCTGGCTGGATTTGTCGAAGTTATTACGAGCCAATGGAATTGAAAGACGCAGTTGTAGCACAGGCACGAAGTGTTCTGGAGCATCTTGCTTCTTAAGACAGTGTACACCACGCTTGAAGAAGTTGTGTCCACGAGTTGGGTAGGACGAAATTCCAGAACGGGTTTTGCAGTAGCGAAAGAGCCGTGTTATTTGTTTACCTGCTTACATTCCCGTAAAAACATAGGCGCCTTTAGCATATTACTTTTATATTCCGCACGAGAGGAGATGATTTCCCGATTCAAGCCTGCGGCTTGTTCCCGCAGGTTTTTGTTTTCAATTGCTGTAACAATTGCATCGGCAATCGATTGTGAATTGGTTGAATCAAATAACAATCCATTTTCGTTTGGCGTGATCCATTCACGGATGGACTCCAGATCGCCTGCGATGGGGAAACATCCGCAAGCCATGCCTTCGAGCAGGGTGTTCGGCGTGCCGTCGTGAATGCTTGGCGAAAAAGGATTTGCGTGCGGCGATACACGTCTGCCATTTCCGCGTTTGGCACTTGCGGGAGCAACTCAACCGCGTGCCCGATGTTCAGTTCCCTAGTCCATTCCATGGCTTGCGATTCGCCTTCCATTCCGGTGCATAGAAACTTTGCATTCGGATGTTTTGCCAGCACAAGCGGAATTGCTTTGAAAAAAGTCGTTGCGGACCATACGGACGGACTCCGCGTGGATTTTAAAATGATCAGGTTCTTCCACAGGTTTTCATTCGGATAAAAAACATCGCTTCGGATTCCGCCGTTACCTGGCGGACCAAATGAGGCTTATCTCCGCTAAAGCCCCATTCTTTTGCGAGACGGATATCGCGGTGACAATCAGCGTGGACTGCGTCCGCGACTTCCATTGCCCAGCGCGTGTAAGCCTCATCATCGGCGTGGATGGCGCGTGCAAAGTAAAGTCATTGCCCCAGGTGGAAATAACCAACGGTGTGCCCGTGTAGGCATCCGCAGAGATCATGCCTTCGTAGGGAATCCGCATGGCGTGGACGAGATCGGGCTTTCACCCTTCGATGGTTCCATGCAAGCGTTGCGCGGCGAGGCAACTGTCAGCGGACCGAACCATTGTCGGATGGCGGTACGCAGGCTCAAGGTCCGCGAAGGGGCGCCGCCCGGGCGTTGGGAAAATCTCTTACCGAGGAAAAGGCAACAGGGATAATTTCAAGTCTCTTAATGGGAAATCCAGGAACAGGCAAAGGTGGATGCAATATATATTTCATTACCGCGTTCAACAAAATAACGAACCCAATTCAGGGCAATGGGGAACGGGCGTCAATGACAAATAACAATTCATAAGGTGGATTATACCCAGTAAGGCACTGCGTAAGTCATTGCCCGAACAGTTGAAACACGGTATATTTCAATCCATGAGCAAGGGACGTATCCTGGTCGTCGAAGATAACATGGATAATTACGAACTTGTGCGTTTTGTTTTGGAGCGCGCCGGATACGATGTTTTTCTTGCTGTAAACGGTCGTGATGGCGTCGATGCGGCTCGTGCGCAAATGCCGGATATGATCCTGATGGATTTGGGCATGCCTGAAATGGATGGGTGGCTCGCCGTTGAAAAATTGAAATCCGATGATATTACAAAATTTATACCCGTATATGCGTTATCGGCGCATACGCTTCCTCTTGACCGTAAGCGCGCCATGAAGGCAGGATGCGATGGATATCTAACCAAGCCTTTTCACATGGCAGGCTTTTTGGGCGTGATCGACGGTGTATTTGAAGAGATGGGTAAAGGGAAAAATTGAAATTCCCGGAAACAGGTTGATTTCCGCCTCATTGTGCGGAACAAATTTTTTGAATAGAAGAGGTCTAATAACATGAAACAAATTTGTGTTGTCGGCGTTGGGTATGTCGGCTTGGTGACCGCGGCTTGTTTTTCTGATCTGGGAAATCGCGTGGTCGCGCTCGATGTGGATGAAAAGCGAGTTGAAAATCTCAAGAAGGGCATCATGCCGATTTATGAGCCGGGTCTTGAGGAACTTGTAAACCGCAATGTAAAAGGCGGTAGGTTGACCTTTACCACTTCTTATTAGGATGCTTTGAAAGGCGCTGAATATGCCTTCATCGCGGTGGGAACTCCCTCCGGTGTGGATGGTGCGGCGGACTTGCAATATGTGGATGTCGCCGCACGTTCCATTGCGAGGACGATGACTGCCCCACTGATCATCATCAATAAGTCCACGGTTCCGATCGGGACCGGTGACTGGGTCGCTGACATTGTAAAAAACGCTCAGCCCAAGCCGATCGATTTCGCGGTTGTATCCTGCCCTGAGTTCTTGCGCGAAGGTTCAGCCATCGCAGATTTCATGAGCCCGCATCGTAATGTGATCGGTTCCTTGGATCTGGATGCCGCCAACAAAGTGGCGCAGTTGCATCTGCCTTTGCGCTCGCCGATTGTCATCACAGATTTGCGTACTGCTGAAATGATCAAGTATGCCAGTAACGCGTTCCTTGCCGCCAAGATTTCCTTCATCAACGAATTGGCTGACCTGTGCGAACTCGTCGGCGCGGATGTGAAGGAAGTTGCGGCGGGCATGGGCTATGATGCACGTATTGGTCGTTACTTCCTGGATGCAGGTTTGGGTTGGGGCGGATCATGCTTCCCGAAGGATGTGCAGGCTTTGGCATACATGGCAAAAGAGAACGGGCTTAATCCACGCATTTTCAATGACGTTATGAATGTCAACTATGATCGCCGCAAAGAAGTGACCAAACATGTGGAAAAGATGTTGGGGGAATTTGAAGGGAAAAACCGTTGGTATGCTGGGTTTGGCATTCAAGCCCAATACGGATGATATGCGCGATGCGCCTTCTGTGGATATTTCCAACGCGTTGATTGCAGGCGGCGCAGCGTGCGCGGATACGATCCTGTGGCCGCGAAACCGCTGCTCCATTCATGCCTGCGGTTGAGATCTTCGATGACATCTATAAAATGGCAGAGGATTGTGATGCGTTCGTGGTCGTTACAGAGTGGAACGAGTTCAAACAGCTTGATTTGGAAAAAGTCAAAGACTTACTCAAATCACCGGTAATCTTTGATGGACGCAATATCTACGATCCTGACCGCATGAAAGATCTGGGCTTCAACTATCGAGCCATCGGACGTGGTACCAATAAAAAATAAATTCTCTGTGTATGAATTTAAGAGTTGGGTACAATTGCCCAACTTTTTCTATTATGGATAAAAATACTCCTCCCGTTTGTGATTACGAAGGCTCCGACTATCAGTCCTCTTTTTGGGATCAAGGCGGACGTGAATACGAAGACCGCACCGAAGCGATTGCCCTCAAGCAACTCCTGCCCAAGCACGGACGCCTCATGCTGGAACTCGGGGCTGGTGCGGACGAAATACGCCGCGCTACCTCGGCTTTGACCGCATAGTCCTGCTCGATTATTCGCGCACCCAACTGGAGCAGGCACAGGCGCGCTTGGCAAATCCGATCAGTATATTTATGTTGCTGCGGATGTATATCGTCTGCCGTTTGTGGACGGTTTGTTCGATGCGGCTACGATGATCCGTGTTTTGCATCACATGGCAGATGCGCCGAAAGCATTGGGGCAGATCGGGAATGTGCTCCTCAGGCGGCACCTTCATTCTTGAATTTGCTAATAAATTGAATCTCAAAGCCATTCTTCGTTATTTACTCGGCAGGCAAAAGTGGAATCCGTTCACGCTGGAGCCAGTTGAGTTTGTTGAGTTGAATTTCGATTTTCATCCAAAAGCTGTAGGAATTGGCTGAAGGAGTTGGGTTTTCGGTTGAGAGAATACTCAGTTTTCGCATTTCCGTGTTGGAATTCTAAAGCGGATTATCCCAACAGGAATCTTGGTTTTCTTGGATTCAATCTTCCAATGGACAGGTGCATTATGGCAGCTCTCGCCGTGCGTGTTTGTGAAGGCGCGCTGGGGTGAATCAGGGCAGTTTGGGGTTGAGAACGCGGAGTTGTCCGTTTTGGAATTTTTCAAATGCCCCGATTGTGGACAATCTCCATTGATCGATAAGTCCGATTATTTAGAATGTTCAAGTTGTAAAAAGAAGTGGGAATTCAAAGATGGGATTTACGATTTAGAGAACCAATGAAATAAAGTGAGAACGCTCCGTTCCATTTTTTAACAAACGGAGCGTTTTATTTTAAACTTGAGGTTTCTTCCAATTTTGGAGACCTTTGTGCGTGGATGAGTGACAGCGATAATCGATGTTATGAGTATTGTGGCGATGATGCCTAACGACAGCCCCACAGGGATTTTATAAACATCCACCATGGTCATTTTGACGCCGACAAAAACAAGTACGAGGGAAAGCCCAAAAGTTTAAGGTAATGGAACTTGTCCACCACGCCTGCCAGTAGGAAGTAGAGTGAGCGCAGTCCCAGAATGGCAAATACGTTCGATGATATACAGACGATAAACGTTTCCTGTGTCACTGCGAAGATGGCGGGGATCGAGTTGACGGCGAAGATCAGGTCTGTGCTTTCGATGAGTAAGATGGACGAGGAAGAGTGGTGTTGCGAATAATTTACCTGCGCGGCGAATGAAGAACTTATCGTCCTCATAATTTTCCGTTACAGGCATGACTTTGCGAAGTAGTTTGACCAGCGGGTTTTGTTCGGGGTGTACTTCCTCGTTTTGGTGAAATGCCATGCGGATACCTGTGAAGATGAGGAACCCGCCGAATAGGTAAATGACCCAGTGGAATTCTTTTAGTAGCGCTGCGCCAACAGCGATCAATGTGCCGCGCATGAGCAGGGCGCCGATTATGCCCCAGAAGAGAACCCGATGCTGGTATGCGGCTGGTACTGCAAAGACTGAAAAGATCAAAACGAAGACAAAGATATTATCCACGCTCAATGATTTCTCGATGATATACCCTGTGAAAAAGGCGAGCGCTGCCTGATCGTTGGTGTAACTACTGCCGAGGCACCAGCCTTGTCCCAGAACAGGTAAATGCCCAGGTTGAACAATAGAGAAATTGAGATCCATACGATGCTCCAAATGGTTGCCTCTTTGATCGAGACCGCATGTGACTTGCGGTGAAAGACCCCCAAGTCCAGAAAGCGAGCATCATTAATACAAATACATTGAAACCTATCCACAGCCAGATCATTCCGTCCATAACATTCTCCTTTGAGTTGATCGTGGAAAATAAAAAGCGGAGACTCCACGGTTTGTATCGTGTTAGTCTCGCCAATAGCGTTTTCACGCATACGGACAGCCGAGAGCGTTCGCTCTGTATTGACGACTGCCCGACCCATTGAAAGGGTGGCTACTCTCTAAGTTGCGGCTGATTTTAGTTGGTTTTTCCACTGATTTTGTTGGCTTTTAAGAAACTCTAATCTGCTAAAACCCATGTTGTATCGCAATGACTGCCGCTTGCGTTCTGTCAGATACGTTTAATTTCTCCAGTATCGCGCTGACATGGTTGCGGACGGTTCCTTCGGACAAGTGCAATTGCTTTGCGATATCGCTGTTGTTGAATCCTTTGGCGATGAGACGTAATACGTCCAATTCGCGCTCGGTGAGGCGTTCGGCTAGAACAGATGCGGGTTGGGTTTGATTGCTTGCAACTTGATTCATCAACTTGCCCGCCACAGATGGGTCAACGAAGGATTTGCCATCCATGGTGCCGCGTATCGCTTCGACGATCTTTTGGCGGGGCGTATCCTTCAGTAAATATCCTGATGCGCCTGCACGGATCGCATCAAAGACCCACTCGTCATCATCGTAAGTTGTGAGAACAAGGATTTTTATTTGTGGGAATTTTGCGCGGATCTGACGTGTAGCTTCAATACCGTTGGTGCCCGGCATTTTCAAATCCATAAGGATCAAATCAGGTTGTTTTTGTGCGGCGAGTTCGATGGCTTCCGCGCCATCAGACGCAGAGCCAATGACTTGCATATCCTTTTCGAGGTTGAGAAGGAGTTCAAGTCCATCGCGGATTACAGCCTGGTCGTCACAGATGATGATTTTCATATTCTCAATACCACTTTCGTCCCTTTGCCTTTTGTGCTTTCAATGGTCAATGTGCCGTCAGCGAGTTCGGCGCGTTCGCGCATACCGACGAGACCGAAGTGACCTGTCGGTGCTTTGGATGTATCGAAACCAGTTCCATTGTCTTCGATGGTCAGCGTGGTGTTGTGGCTATGGTCGAGACGCAGTGAGAATTTACTCGCGCCTGAATGTTTTACGATGTTCTGTATTGCTTCCTGTGCAACTCGATGAATGGTCTGTTCCACGTCTGGGCTGAGGGAAGGCATGAGGGCTGGCAGACCAAGTTCGAGGTCCAGATTGAAGCGCAAGGCGGCGGATTGTGCCATGTTTTGCAGGGAGAGCCCGAGTCCGAGGTCTTCCAAGTCTGATGAACGCAGGGATTTGAGAGCCCGCCTCGTTTCATCCACACCTTTGCGCGTGGACTCAAGCGATGTGTCAAGCAGTTCGCGCGTCTTCTCTTTGTCGATATCGAAATAAGCTTTTGCGGCTTCGAGTGAAACGGACAGCGCCGTGAGGGAATGGGCGAGCGTATCGTGCAGTTCACGTGCGAGACGGTTGCGTTCGCGACTCACCGTAAGCTGTTCCAACGTGGACGCATAGTGCGTGAGATTGGCATTTGCCTCGCGCAGCGATTCGCGTTGGGCACGCAACTGCGCGACAAGCTGGTTGATGAAAACACCTGCGGCAATAAAACTGATGGTGCGGATGATGGCAATGAAGACATGCACAGAAAAATTATTTTGTCGAAGCGCACCTGGCAATGTGAGAAACAGATCAAGCGCAGATGTGCCGATGCTAAAAAGAAGGATGCTTGCTAGATCGTATTTCCATGCGATCAGGGCAAGCGCCACAAATTGAATGGGCAGTTGACGGAGCGCCAAGCCCTCGGCATTCGAGAGTTGACCAGGCGGGAAGCGTGGAACTACGAGGGAGTTTACTAAGATGGGGGCGACGGTGATGATGAGCAACATCAATGGATAATGATATTTCCCCAGCAGGTCTTGCATTCCATCCCAAAAGGTGAATCCTAAAAAGATCAGGGCAACGAAAAAACTACTTATGTAGTAGAGAAACACGGGCCAGAGATTACCTTGTTGCCCTCGAGGAATGAGGCGAACAGGCAGGAGCAGCACACTGTCCATGATGAGCATGGCAACGAGGAAGCCGATCCAGATCCATGCGGCGATGCGCAAGATGCGGGCTTGTTCATTCAGGGTGGACATGGCTACATCTTATCATGAAGGGTTTTACCTGCGCTGTGAGCGTAGTCACGATTTACCATGAAGACCCATGACAACAGTCATGGGTCTTTGTGCGCAATTGCATGGCTCAATTTGGAAATCGATGACGTGCTTCACTCTCGATCTTTGGCAGGAAAAACTAAACTAAAACATGAAAGCTAGTGCAACTATCAATTGATTCGCCAAAGGAGAAACTCATGAACATTCGAAATATTTTCAAGCACGTTGCTCGTCCGCGTTCGTTTTTATTGTCCCTGGTATTGCTCATATCGGCATGTGGAGGAAATTTGAATACTGCCGCTATTCAGAACTCAATGGTTCAGAATACAACAGAAGTGAACAATGTATCTACCAGTGAATATCAAGTGGTCGTCAGTGGCGGATATGAAACCGATCCACGCGATAACGGCAGACCGGTTGTGTTGATCGCATCCATGTTGGGTGTCTCGCCTGAAGTCTTCCGCGAAGCATTTAGCCATGTGCAGCCTGCGGGAGCTGGCATGACGCCGTCGACTGAACATGCCCGCATGAATAAGGAATTGCTCATGTCCGTGCTCGCACCCTATGGCATTACCAACGATTATTTGGATACCGTTTCCAATTATTATCGCTACAACGGCAGTGCTGGTGAGACATGGCGGCATACACCCGCTGTTATCAAAGCGGTCGTAACAGATGGTGTTGTAACCGGTTTTGAGATTGTCAATCCCGGCTCTGGATATACGTCTGCACCTAGTCATCACGGTCAACGGCAGTAACGTTGCTGGGACAGCGGTGCTTTCCTTTACCACCGATTTTGAAACCAATGGTTCGATTACCAAGATCGTTCTGGATCAGTAAAGGATATTTCCATGAAAACAACTATAAAGATTGGTTCCAGCCTGGTTCTCATCCTCGCATCGGTTTTACAATCCTTCAACTTTACAGTGTACGCTGCGCCTGATGAACAAGATTACAGACGTTCAGTCAGTGGACGGTACCGGGAACAATATCGCACATCCCAAGTGGGGGAGTGTCAACGAACAATACCTACGTTTTTCCCCGGCGGATTACGCGGATGGTATCGCTAGTCCTTCCGGTGAAGATCGTCCAAGCGCACGCATGTTGAGTAATGTGCTTTCGGTCAGCCCGGAGGATGGTATTCTCAATAACCGTGACCTGTCCGCCTTCGTCTATGCCTGGGGTCAATTTATAGATCATGACATCAACCTAACCGATACTGCCATGCCAATAGAGTCAGTTCCTGTTCAAGTGCCGACTGGAGATGAATGGTTCGACCCAAATAGTACTGGCACGATGACTATTCCCGTCTTTCGCTCCAACTACGACCCGAGGACGGGTACGGCTTCCGATAATCCTCGTCAGCAACTGAACTCGATCACCGCGTTCATCGACGGGTCACAGATCTATGGCGTGGATGAAGAACGTGCTTCCGCCCTTCGTGAGCTCAGCGGTGGACGCTTGAAAGTGGACGGTAACAACCTCCCAATGTTGAACACGGAAGGCTTCAAGAATTTCAACGATGCCCATCGCATACCAGATGATCAATTGTTTCTTGCAGGAGATGTCCGTGCGAACGAGAACCCTGAGTTGCTTTCCCTGCAAGTTCTATTTGTCCGTGAACATAACCGCATTGCGAATGAAGCCTCGCAACGACACCCTGAATGGACTGACGAGCAGTTGTATCAATACGCCCGTCGTATCGTGATCGCTGAACTGCAAAAGATCACATTTGAAGAATTCCTGCCATCCTTGTTGGGACGCAATGCCATCCCGGCGTATCGAGGTTACGATGCAAACGTCAACCCAGGGATCGCTACCGAATTTTCCACTGCCGCTTATCGGTTTGGTCATAGTATGCTGGGTAATGATATTGAATTCCTCGATAATGATGGCGAAGAGATACGCGATGCAATGGACCTGCGTGACTCATTCTTCAATCCGCATATTCTGGATGAGACCGATATCGACCCCGTCTTGAAATATCTTGCTTCCGACAATTCCCAGGAGATCGATACCAAAGTGGTGGACGATGTGCGTAATTTCCTCTTCGGCGAGCCTGGGCAGGGTGGCTTTGACCTTGCCTCCATCAACATCCAACGCGGACGCGATCATGGCTTGCCCGATTACAATACCGTCCGTGTGGCGTATGGGCTGCCGCGTGTCACTTCCTTTGACCAGATCACTTCCGATCCCATGCTTCAAAGCAAACTACAATCTTTGTATGGAAGTGTAGATAACATTGATTTATGGGTCGGTGGACTTTCCGAAGATCATTTGCCTAACTCCAGTTTGGGGCTTACGGATACGACGATCATCGTGAATCAGTTCACCCGTCTCCGTGACGGCGACCGCTTCTGGTACGAGAACGTGCTTCCAAAGGAAACTGTTCAAAGGATCAAAGATACGACACTGGCTGATATCGTCCGCCGTAATACATCGTTGACAAAGTTACAGGCAAATGTTTTCTTCTATAATGAAAAGACAACGATCATTCTCGACAGAAGCGTAGATAGACCTGAACGCCCAACTGTTGAAAACGAACCGCCTCGGCAAAATGATAATGGTCCGCGGCGCCGTCCACAACCACCTGCGAACGAATGTGTGGTTCAGATCGGTTCGTTCTGTTTCTTTCAAAGAACAAATAATCCCCCGCCCATTCCCAGAGGTGGACCACCTCCACCTCAGTCATAACGAGAAAAGAGACCGTTCCTTTATGATGGGACGGTCTCTTCTTTATTCCAGTCCAGATTTTTTTGAGAACTGTTGTTTGAGCAATCCTGTGAGCGCTCTCCATATTGGACAACGATCATAAACACCCAAAAAAGCGATGATGCCGCCGCTGCCCAACACAAGCCAATTGCCTGTGGATATTCCGACCACTACAAGCAACGCGCCTGTACCCAGCCGAAGTGTTCGGTCAAACGTTGACATCGGAATTTTGACTTCCGTCCCTTCAGCTAACGCCTTGAACATTGCACGATACCCTGCCTCATTCTGCGCGCCAGTTACACGTCCAACTACGTTACCTTCGCGAATGGTTAATACAGTAGGAATGCCGATAACCTGAAAGTGTTCAAGCACATCGCGTGAAGTGTCCGCATCAATGGGCATGAATTCCACCTCACCCACGTATTCCTTGGCAAGTTTTTCAAGAATGGGTTTTGTCATCCTGCATGGCATACACCAATTTGCCCAGAAATCCACGACAACAGGTTTATCTGCTTCTGAAATTCTTTTTTGAAATTCTGTAATATTCATAATAAATAATGAAGCGGATGAGAGATCATCCGCTTCGTGTTTGGTTGTGTACTGAACTATGCTTTGTATGTGCTGAACTTGAAAGGCGCATAGAGCGGGCAGAACGCCACAATGGCTGTAAGAGTGAACACTGCAGCGAGTACAACGAGCAACACTCCCAAAGCGCCACTCACAATGCCACCAAAATACAGGTAGGCGAACAAGGCGGCGATCACGACACGGACGATGCGGTCAGTATTAGACATATTGCGTTTCATGGAAAATCTCCTTTTGTTTGATTGATACCCACATTCTAGGAGATGAACTGCTTTGCTGTCTGTGACAAAGTCACATAACAGAGCGGGATTCCAAACCTTCGAAATCCAACACTTCGATTGTGCCTCGCCCCGCCTCGATCAATTCCTCCCTGGAAAAATCCTCAAGGATGCGGCTGATCACCTCCCGAGAACTTCCCAACTCTGCGGCAATTTCCTGGTGAGTAACACGCATCGGGTTCTGACCTTTAGCCTGAATTCAACAAAAACGAAGCGACGCGGCGATCCATGCGTTTGAACACTACTTCATCCACAATCGCCATCACCGTGGAGAGTTGTTCCGACAACAAATTGAAAACGAACTCACGCCACAAGTCATATTTGTTCACCCACTCGCGGAACGCATCGGCGGGGATCATCACTGCTTCAGCATCCTCCTCGACGGTGGCAATCGCAGGGAAAGATTTCTGGCTCATGATGGCATTGGCGCTAAGGATGCAACTCTGTCCCAAACCAAAACGATACAACGTGATCTCACGTCCCGTTTCGCCGATCTTGTACACGCGTACCACGCCTGAGATTAGCAAAGCTATTCCATCTACGCGGTCACCGTCCACGAAGACATCCTGTCCAGCAGAAATTTTTACAAATTGTGCCTCGCTCTTTAGCTCATTGATGAGTGATGCATCTGCCCGTTGAAGAATGGGCATGGCAAGCGTAATCCGATCGAACTGCTTTTGATCAAGCATTGGTTACCTTCATAGCTTTTCTACCACCCAAAAATGGGACAAGCCCAATATCTTCAAGGGTGTCTTTTCAAGAAATTGCAGAATACCGCGTAGTATCTTCCCCAAAGCTCCAAACCTGGCGATAATGTTGTCATATGCACCGAAGATGATCGTCTGTTCGACGAACTTGACAGGCAAGCCTTCGAATAGTTTTTGCATATCGCTTTTGGAGTAGACACTTACGTGTGGGGCAAGTTTGTCGCGTAGGGTGCGCGGTAAATAATTCACGAATAGTTTGTTGCCAAAGTGATATTTCCCGTTCCAGTAGATTCCATGTGTCTCGAAAGGATAACCGCGATTCGGGCAGAAGATGACAACGCGTCCACCAGGTTTAAGGGCGCGAATCATTTCGTGGATGGCGGAGCGGTCACTCTGTACGTGTTCGATCACTTCATGGCTGAGAATCAGGTCGAAACGTCGAAGAGGGAAGCGGGAGGAATTCCCCAGCGGCGTTGAGGATGTGGGGAGAGTTGATCCTTGCTTCGGCAGCGCGCTCAAAGTCATATTCCAATCCGATGACAGTTCCACCAAAAGGGGAGATGTGCTCCACATACATTCCCACACCACAGCCATTTTCCAATATTTCCCCTTTGATGCGTTCACCCGCATACTGGACGATCATGTCAAGTCTGCGTTGTTGTCCCGCCCGCCAAACGTAAGAAGGTTCACCGCGTAGAGCGGCTTTGTCGAAGTTGCGTTGAGTCATGCCAGTATTATATCTTGCATCTTTTTGTCGCCCATGCTAAAATACTGTCGCACGAGGAACCGATTACCGAAGACACCGAGAAGTGGGTAACCCCCACTTTTCTGCTTGTAATACAGAGTATCGCATAGTTTGGTAAACAGAAACTTCGATTTTCCTTCGTAATTTTCAACGAAAAGTTTACTTAATTATGAGACAAGCAATAAGGAATACACGGAGTAATTAGCATGCCAAAGAACGAGTTCAACCTTGCCTTTAACGAGGTGTTGGAAGAAAAACAACTCTCCAAGGAAATTATTATTGGAGCGATTGAGTCCGCCATGGTTTCAGCCTATCGGCGGGCTGCCAACGCGTCCACCGCGCAACATGTCGAAGCTAAGATCGACCCCGAGACAGGCAAGGTGATGGTCTTTGCCGAGAAGGAGGTGGTCGAGGATATTTTTGAACCGAAGACCGAAGTCCTTCTCGAAGAGGCGCGTAAGGTGAACCCTGAAGCGCAGTTGGGCGATATGGTTGTTGTGGAGACTACTCCCGCAGACTTCGGTCGTGTTGCGGCACAGACCGCTCGTCAGGTCATTCAACAGCGCATCCGTGAGGCTGAACGTTCCAATCAGATGCAATATTTCGAACGCCAGGTCGGTGAGATCATTAGCGGTCTCGTGCAGGCGTCCAATGCCGCCAGCACCACTGTTGGTTTGGACATGAAGGCTGAAGGTATTTTGCCGGGTAATCAACGCATCCCTGGTGAACGTTTCAGAGTGCATGACCGCATTCGCACCGTTGTGTTGGAAGTGAAAGATGGACCGCGCGGTCCGCAGATCATTTTGTCGCGTGCACATCGTAACTTCCTGAGACGATTGCTGGAAAATGAAGTCCCCGAAATTTATCACGGTGTGGTTGAGATCCGCGCCATCTCCCGTGAGCCGGGCGCGCGCGCCAAGGTTGCCGTGAGCGCTACGCAGGCGGGTGTTGATCCCGTCGGCGCGTGTGTGGGTATCAAGGGTGTGCGTATTCAAGCCATTGTCAAAGAACTGCACGATGAAAAGATAGATATTATCCAATGGGATCAGGATCCCGTTGTTTATATTTCCAAAGCCATCAGTCCGGCGCGTGTAAGCGGTGTTTACCTCTCCGAATTGGAAGGAAGCCGCACAGCGACTGTTGTTGTGGGCGAAGATCAATTAAGCCTTGCGATTGGACGTGATGGACAGAATGCGCGTCTCGCCGCCAAACTGACAGGCTGGCGTATCGATATCAAGTCGCTGGCTGAGGCGTCTGGGGATGCTGTTCACAAATTACAAAACGATGCAGAACTTGCCGCGCTTCTCCCTGCGGCGGTTGAACAGATCCCTGCTGTTGAAGAAATTCTTACCAAGAAGGCGGAGAACCGTCCGGTAACCCCTGAAGAGTATTCTGTGCTCAGCCAATTTGTAGACCGTGTTGAACGTCGCACGATCCAGATCAAGGAAGAGGCAGCGCGCGTTGAAGAAGAAAAGGTTGCGACCGCTCTTGCAGATGTCCCAGCTGCGGCGTTCGAGATGCCTCTTGAACAGGCAGGCATCAAGGAGCATGTCTTCAATATTTTAGTGGAGGCGGGTATCGAAACAGTTGGTAGTTTGATGATGAAGATGTCATTGGATCCGAATAGTGTGCTTGGATTACCCGGAATTGGACCGAAAGCCATCCAGAGTATTGAAGAATCAATTGCCGCGATCACATTCCCAGAGCCAGAGACGCCTCCCGAGGAGCCGGTAGTTGAACCCGTTGCTGAGATTGAGTCTCAGCCTGAGGCTTCGGCAGTTGTCCCTGAACCTGTCGCAGTGGAGGAAGTGCCTGTTGTTGAAACGCAGGTTCCGGCTAAGAAAGAGTCGAAGAAAGTCGTCGAAGAACCAGAAGATGATGAACATGCCAAAGATGGTGTTTCATTGGACGAACTGTTCGCTATGAAGCCCGAGATCTTCCAGACCGCTGGTAGCAACTCGGAAGATGACTCTATGGACAAGAAGAAGGGCAAAAAAGGCAAAAAGAAGAGCGTGGCTCTTGAGTTTGACGAAGAGCGCGGTGAAGTTGTTGCCCGCAAGGTACACAAACGCGGCGATGGCGAAGTATGGGACGAAGAGTAGATCTCTTGATGAAGGAGCATGGCTAAGAAACCTGTTCAACGTGTGAAGCATGTACCCCAGCGGACTTGTGTGGGCTGTCGTGAAGTATTGCCCAAACGAAAGATGATCCGTGTTGTGCGAACAGCAGGTGGAGTGCAATTGGACCCGACCAGTAAGCTAGCTGGAAGAGGAGCCTACCTGCATGACCGCCATGAATGTTGGGAACGGGGGCTGAAAGGTCCGCTTGCACACGCTTTGAAGACGACTTTGACCATGGAAGAACGTGCAACATTCGAAGAATTTATGAACACTCTACCGCAGGAAGCGGTAAGCGAAGGGGTGGGCGAGTAAGCCATGTGATCGTTTGATTTTCTCACAGGACTCGCCTGCAATTATGAGTAGTGTGTCTGTATTCAGGGCATTACTCATTCCAAGTTGTAAATTGTGGAGGTAGTCCTATGAGTAGTAATGGAAATAAGATCGAATTACCGTCCAGTATCGTGATACGCGATCTGGCTCAGATGATTGAAAAAAGCCCCATTGATCTCATCAAAAAATTGATGTCGAATGGCGTAATGGCTACCATTAACCAGTCTGTGGATTTTGATACAGCTGCGATCGTGGTCGCCGAATATGGCTTTGAGGCAATTCCCGAAGTCATTGAAGAAGTTGTGGCTGAAACGGGGGAAGTTGCTGTCTGGCGTCAGGCGATCGCGGATGAAACTGAAGCGAAGTTGAAGCCCCGTCCACCTGTTGTGACCATCTTGGGTCATGTGGATCATGGAAAGACCAGCCTGCTGGATGTCATACGTGAGACGGAAGTGGCGGCAGGGGAGGCAGGTGGTATTACGCAACACATCGGCGCGTATCAGGTTGAGATGAAGGGACGTCTCATTACATTCCTGGATACACCCGGTCATGCTGCGTTCACACAAATGCGCGCACGTGGTGCACAGGGTGCAGATATTGTGATCTTGGTCGTCGCGGCAGATGATGGTGTGATGCCGCAGACCAAGGAAGCGATCGCACATGCCAAAGCTGCACGTGTGCCGATTATTGTCGCATTGAACAAGGTGGACAAAGCTAATTCCAATCCTGACCGTGTAAAACAACAACTTGCCGAACAGGAACTCGTCCCGGATGAGTGGGGCGGTAACACGATGGTTATCCCGGTCTCTGCCAAGCTGAAGCAGGGCATTGACGATCTACTCGAGGGAATTTTGCTTGTTGCAGATAATACAGATATTCGTGCCAACCCACAAGGTAAAGTGATCGGTACCGTCATCGAAGCCGAATTGGATAAATCCAAAGGTGTGATGGCTACATTATTGGTACAAAACGGTACACTCGAATCAGGCAGTATTGTGGTTGCCGGCACATCACATGGAAAATTGCGCGCGCTCTCTGATTACAAAGGCAAGCCTGTTAAGAAGGCAGGTCCCTCCACACCTGTATCTGTTATGGGATTAGGGGATGTCCCCTCTGCGGGAGATATATTTGAAGTTGTAGATTCTGAAAAAGAAGCAAGAGCAATCGTCTCCGAAAGAGCAGACGCGGCAAAGTCGCGTTCTCAAGTAAGGAAGAAAGTATCGCTTGAAGACTTGTTCTCGAATGTTCAGGCGGGTGATGTTCAAGAACTAAACCTGATCGTCAAAGCCGATGTGCAGGGATCGCTTGAACCCATCGTCTCTGAGTTGAATAAACTTGGTGAAGGTGAGATCGGCGTCAAAGTCATATACACCGAAACCGGTAACATTGGCGATAACGATGTCATGCTTGCCTCCGCATCCAAAGCCATTCTCATTGGCTTCAACGTGCAGGCAGATGTTTCCGCCCGCCGACTTGCAGAAAAAGAAGGCGTCGATATTCGTCTGTATGAAATCATCTATCGCATGACCGAGGATATCGAGAAGGCTCTCAAGGGTATGCTCGCCCCGGTTGTCAAGGAAAAAGTTCTTGGGCGTGCGCAGGTGTTGGCGGTCTTCACTGCCTCCAAATTTGGTAAGGTGGCAGGTTGTAAAGTCACCGATGGTGAACTCCGCCGTAATGCCAAAGGCGCGCCTGCTTCGTGGGAGCGATATTGTTTTTGAAGGTGATATGGGCTCGCTCCGTCATGAGAAGGATGATGTGAAAGAGGTCAGGCAGGGCTTTGAATGCGGCGTGGGTTTCAAGAATTTTAAGGATATTCAACCTGGCGACCAGTTAATCTGCTACATCCTGGAAGAATCGTAAATCACATGCCATCAGGAATTCGCCTTCAGCGCATTGCGGATCGTATCCGCCTTGAACTTTCGGAGATGTTGATCCGCGAGATTAGTGACCCGCGCCTGAAACAAATTTTTGTAACAGACGTAAAGATAGACAAGGAATTGGCGTACGCGGACATCTATGTTTCTGCCATCGAGGGTGTTTCACGCTCCAAAGACGTTCTCGCGGGACTTGAGTCTGCTTCAGCTTTCATCAAGCGGATCCTCGCCTCACGCGTCGAGTTGCGCGCCTTTCCCCGTCTGCGTTTCCACTGGGATGTGACCCCCGAAAACGCAGATCGAATTGAGAAAAAACTTGCAGAATTACGCGAAAAGAAGTAAATTGAAATAGCTTATATAGGAATAAAATACGAATGGATGAAGAAATAAGCAGACTTATCAAAGAACGATTGGTAAACGCAAAAAGCATTGTTATCGCATCGCACGTCCGACCGGATGGCGATGCGATTGGTTCCCTGTTGGGATTGGGGCTGGCATTACGCGACGCGGGCAAGTCAGTACAGATGGTTCTTGCAGATGGTGCGCCCTCATCCTTCAAGCATCTCGAAGGCAGTGAACTGATCACAAAGGAAGTGAATGGGGAACACGATACATTTATTACTGTTGATTGTGCAGACTTCAAGCGAACGGGGAAGGTATTTGAGAATTTTGGTCAACCCGATATCAATATCGATCATCACAAGACGAACGAAAATTTTGGTAAATTGAATTTGATCGAAGCGGATGAAGTTGCCACTGCCGCGATATTGACCAACCATCTAATCGAGTGGGGATACGAAATTACCAAGCCCATCGCCGCGGCATTACTCACAGGAATTATCACCGATACCCTCGGTTTCCGTACATCGAACACGAATCCATCTGCATTGCGTCTGTGTGCGACATTGATGGAAACCGGTGTAGACATGCCAGACTTGTATATGCGTTCGCTTGTGAAGAAATCGTTCGTTGCGGCGAAGTATTGGGGGGCGGGGCTTTCCAGTATGGAACATAAGAATGGAATTGTATGGGCAATATTGACTTTGGAAGATCGTAAACGAACAGGCTACGGAGGAAACGATGATGCAGACCTTATCAATATGATCTCTGCCATTGACGGGAACAAAGTAGGTATGATTTTCGTCGAACAAAACGACAATCATGTTAAGATTTCATGGCGTGCTTTGGAATCGGGAGTAGATGTGTCCCAGGTTGCAAAACACTTCAACGGTGGAGGTCACGCCGCCGCCGCTGGGGCAGATGTCCCCGGCGCGTTGAACGAAGTCCAGCCATTAGTACTTAAGACCACGCGCGAAATGCTTGGTCTCTAAGCAAAAATTCAGATAAGTTTGTCATAATTAAACCCAAGTAGGAAAAAACCTTTCAGGAGGAAAGAATGAATAGTCAGGATGTAAAAAACGCGATATCTGGGGTGTTGGTAGTGGATAAACCCGTTGGAATGACATCGCACGATGTGGTGCAGGCAATCCGTAATGGGACCAATCTACGCCGTGCAGGGCACACGGGTACGCTTGATCCGCGTGCTTCTGGTGTGCTTGTTATTTTGGTGGGACCCGCGGTACGGTTGAGCGAATACGTTTCGGCTTCTGATAAACGATACCAGGCAATTATTCGCATGGGCGGCAAGACGGATACCTTCGATGCGGAAGGAAGTGTCACCCCATCTGTTGAACCAGTCAATGTGACCGAAGCCCAATTCGAAGAAGTATTGAGCACCTTTGTAGGCGAGATCGAGCAGACCCCGCCTCCGTATTCTGCGGTTAAAAGTGCAAGGACGCAAAGCCTATGAAATGGCTCGCAAAGGTGAACAAGTTGAGCTGGAACCACGCAAGATCACGGTCCATCACCTGGAAGTGCTCGAATGGGCGCCGCCAGAAGTGGTAATCGATGTGCATTGCTCCTCGGGTACCTATGTTCGTTCACTCGCAAATGATCTGGGTGAAAAACTCGGTTGCGGCGCGTATCTTGTAGGCTTACGCCGTACGAAGAGCGGACGCTTCTCTCTGCGCGATGCGGTACCTCTACGTAAATTGCAGGAAGCCTTCCATGCAGGCAATTGGTATCAGTACTTGATCCCTGCCGCGGAAGCGCTGGGTGATTGGCCCGCCATCGAACTCAGCCCGGACGATGTGGAAGGCGTGCGTCATGGTCACCGCGTGAAGGCTGAAGCAGATGCTGAATTGGGAAGCAAGGTGCGTGGCGTCAGTACGCAGGGCGAGTTGGTTGCGCTGATGGAATGTATAACCGGTGAGGATGGTACTCCAGCCTGGCAACCGAAGAAGGTGTTTTTTACGAACGATTAATTGCAATAGAAATTACCTTCATTCCAAACAGAAAGACTGTTATCATTCCGGCGTTACTTTGACGCTGGAATGATTTTTTATCATGCAACATTACCGATCTCTCAATGAAGTTTCCCTCCAAAATTCCTGGTTGACCGTCGGCGTCTTTGATGGCGTCCATCGGGGACATCAGGAGGTCATTAATAAACTTGTGACTGGTGCTCATGCAAGTGATAGCGCTTGCCGTTGTTTTGACGTTTGACCCACATCCTGCAAAAGTGTTCGGGCGCGGGGATATTAAACTGCTTACATTACCTGGAGAACGTGCGAAACTGTTGGGGAATATGGGGGTGGATGTGGTGGTCACACATCCGTTTGATAGGGATGTGGCAAATATCACCGCGTTCGATTTTATGAATCAGCTCAAAGAACGCCTTGGGTTGGAGCATCTTGTGCTTGGTTATGATTCCGCACTGGGGAAGAACCGCGAAGGCAACACAACGCGATTGACAGAGATCGGGCGTGAGCTTGGATACACTGTCGAGGTGGTATCAGCTTTGGGCGATGAGAGCGGCGTGATCTCATCCACTGAAATCCGTAAATTGATATCGGCAGGTGAAGTTGCTGAAGCCGCCAAGCTTAATGGGGCATCCTTATGTTTTGCAGGGACTGGTCGCATATGGCGATCAGCGCGGGCGCACGATCGGTTTTCCGACTGCAAATTTGAATTACTCGCGCGAGAAGGTAATTCCCAGCGGCGGCATTTATGCTTGTTGGGCGTATGTACGACACGAGAAGTTTCGCGCCGCAGTCAATATTGGCACGAACCCAACCTTTACGCCTGATAAGCAAACCATGAGCGTGGAAGCGTATATTTTGGATTTTGACGAGGAAATTTATGATGAGGTTGTGCAAGTTGGAATTCGTTTCTCGTTTGCGCGATGAATTGAAATTCGATTGGTGGATGCGCTCGTGAAAAAAATACGAAGAGGATGTAATAGCAACAAGGAAGATTCTTACTAAAAGAGCGGCGATCAAGCCGCTCTTCGTTTGATATAATCCCCCAGATTTTCCCAAGGAGATCCCATGCCCGAACGTGAAATTTATCTACTCTCGCCGCGTGCACTTAGCCCAGAGACCATTGCGGTTGCTTTTGCAAAAACATCACGCTCGCCAGAATCGTTCCGTGATATTGCCGCTGAACTCAGCGATGAACAATCCGCCAAGTTTCATGAGAAGTGGGTAGTGGGGTATGGTCACGCATCAGTAGCGGAACATGCTGTTCTACACATTGCGTTTGAAAACGTTTCACGGCTTGCAATTGAAAGTATCGAATCAAATCGACTTGCCTCCTATACTGAAAAATCCACGCGCTATCAAAGATGGGAATCAGATGACTTTACGATTCCGCCGGAATTGGATGGACACCCGCTTCGAGATGAATTTGTGGATACCGTCCATCTCCTTTTCAAAGCCTATGCTGATTCATTGAACCCCGTGCGGACCGTTGTCTTAGAGCGTTTTCCGCGCCGCGAGAATGAGAAAGATGAAGCTTGGGATCGCCGTATCCGTTCAAAGTATGTGGATGTGTGCCGCTTCCTCCTACCCGCCGCGGCGCTGGCAAATGTCGGGATGACAGCGAATGCACGTGTGCTTGAAAGTATGATCCGCAAGATGTTGTCGCATGAGTTGGAAGAAGTCCGTCAGATCGGTGAGAGGGTAAAGGAAGTCTCAAAAGCTGAAACGCCTACGTTGGTGAAATATGCAGACGCAGTTCCATACTTAACGGAGACGATTGACGAATTCAACAGTCAACAATCATCAATCATCAATCAGAAATCGAATGAATGGTGCACTCTGGTCGATTATGATAAAGATGGTGAAAAGAAAGTCCTCGCGGCGGCGTTGTATAGGTTTAGTGAAGTGTCTTATACGGATGCTTTGGCTTCCGTCAATACACTTCCATTGAATGGACTTGAAACTTTAGCCGAATCCCTTTTGGGGCGGTTAGGTAAATTTGATGTTCCGTTACGGGAATTGGAATACTGTACCTATACCTTTGATCTCATCATGGATCAGGGCGCGTATGCCGAGTTCAAACGTCACCGTATGATGACGCAGACTCCACAAAAGTTGACAGCGCGGCTGGGGTATGCGACTCCGCTTTTGATAACGGAGGCAGGTTTCGGGTCCCAGTATGAGGCGGCGATGGAGTCTGCTTCAAGAATATATGAGAAGCTACATCAATTCAATCCGAATGTCGCGCAATATATTGTCCCCAACGGATTTAATCGTCGCGTGCTGGCTGAGTTCAATCTGCGTGAGGCGTTTGCGTTCTGTCAACTGCGCTCGGCGGCAAACGCGCATTTTTCAATTCGACGTGTCGCACAACGGATGTATGAAGAGATGACAAAAGTTCATCCACTGCTTACGAAATATATGAAATTGCATGATGAGACGTGGACAGGTGTGGAAGAAAATTATTTTGCGAAAGCGTAAATGTGAGAACTCCGGGTTTTTGGAAAACCCGGAGTTCTGTTTTATCCCTTTATCAAAACAATCTCTTTTTGTGGTTCTGTGAAATATTCCGCACCTTTTTCTGTGATCACTACATCCTCCTCTAAACCGATATACCCATAATTTGGAACAGCCAATCCGGGTTCAATCGTGAAGACCTGACCGACCTCGAGTTTTTTGTTTGGATCATCACCATATTTCTCCCAAAGCGGACCGAGCAACGCGCCGCCATCGTGTGCCACGCGTCCGAGTTGGTGACCCAAAGCGTAGGGATATTCAGGGTAACCTGAATCGGTAACAACCTTGCGCGAGATCACGTCAATAGAGTTTCCTGTTGCGCCTGCTTTCATCACCGAACGCGACTTCTCGATGGCAGTCCTGATGGTAATAAAGCCACGTTGCACTTCCACAGGCGATTCCGTTTCCCCTTCACGCAAAATGTAACAGACGCGTTGAATATCAGAGCAATAGTCTTTGTATTTGACTCCGAAATCAAAATGGATGATGTGACCGCGTTCGATCTTAATCTCAGTAGGTCCATTATGCCCAACAGGAGAGTTGGGTCCGCTGTTGACGGCGGGACAATTGTCAGCAGGCCAGGCGAGACCTACGTTATATTCATTGGCAAGTTTATGCATATATTCACCGACTTCGAGTTCGGTCATGCCTACTTTGAGGAAGTCGAATGTCTTTTTGTAGATCTCATCTGTGATCTGGACGGCTCTGCGAATGCGCGCCAATTCATCTGGTGTCTTTCGCCCGCGCAGGGCGTTGATCACCGGTTCAGCGCTGACGAGTCGCCCTGCGTAGGGTGTACCCGCTAGATATTCCCTGAGGTATTCGTACATGGCGTGAGTCAAACCGTCAGCGTGGACGTTGTTCTTTGATGTGTTGATAGCTATTCGGTCGGGATTGAGGCGTGTGATCGTGTCGCGTAAGAGTCCACTAACGGCAGTGTCGTATCCAAGAATTTCGTCGAATACTTCAAGACGTTGAATTGAATCCTTTTCAAGGTTGCCGATGATGGCGATCTTTGCGCCTTTGCGTGTGAGGATCAAGGCAGATGGCCAGGTGAGGTCGTTGGCACCGATCAACAGATCGAGAGCAGGGTCACGTACCCCGCTGGTTTCGCGGACGAAGGTGAGCCACATATCGGCTTCCTGTTCTTTGAGTATCTCAATAGCCTGGTTTACTTTTTCCTGAATGAGAGTCATGGTTCTCCTTATGTTCCTTCTCCTGCGGGGAGAGGGTTGGATTGAGAAATTTTAAGTGGTTCCTTGATGATGAAGACCAGAATCCCAAGCATAACAACTGACAGGATCATGGATAATGCAAAGGTTAAGCCAAAGCCTTGTGTATCTGCGATCCATCCGCCAATAAGCGGGGCGATCATGGTGGCGGGCGCAGTCAATGTTTGCGCGAGTCCGATGTAGAAGGGACGTTCTGGTTCACCGCTGAACGTGGTTGCCATGGTCATGCCATTCGTCCAAATGGAAACATTGGCGAAACCTGAAAGGATAAAGATGGGGAAGAACCATGATAGCGAGGGAGCGATCCATGCAAGAAGTGAACTCACTGCCGCAGCTACCGCTCCGAGGATGAGCATGGAGCGATGACCGAATTTATCTCCCAGCCACCCCATGCCCGCGTTGGCAACCGTTTGGGCGATCGTAAGGGCGGCGGTCAGGTAACCTGCTGTGATGGCATCCATTTGGAAGCGGCGCAAGGCATAGACAATATAGAACGAAAACCCCATGGTTGCAAATTGAGAAAGTGTACGTGCGATAAGAAACCAGTTGAAGTTCTTGTCGCGCTTGAGGATGCGTCCCGCTCCGTGCCAAAAGGGAGTTGGATTCTCGTCGATCACTTTATCGTAATCTGCAGGTTCACGCGTGAATGCGAGTGCAACCCATGAAAGGGCAAAGAAGAGCGCGGCAATAAAGAAACAGATGGCAAAATTGTTTGGCGCCCCATAAGAATTTAAAAGATAACCAGCTCCAATCGCCGCGCCACTGATGAAAAGATTTGCGACTCCCGCTTGTGTACCGAAGAATGTGCCGCGATATTCAGTTGGGATGATCTTTGAGATCATGCTTACCCATGAGTTGGCAGTGAAGCCTCCGCCGAGTCCCTGCCAGGTGAGCAGGAGGAAGGTGAGGATCAATCCCGTTTGTAACCCGATCTTTGGGAGAAGCAATGCAACGACAGCAAAACCCAGAAAGGGGACACGTTCGTGGATAGTTGTCAGTAAAACTGTCCATTTATAACGTCTCAAACGGGAGGTATGACTTGCCGTGAATAATTGTGGGAGCAGCCATCCCGCAGAATGGATGGCGGGTACAAGTCCGATCAATGTAGCAGAATCTGTCATCGACGCGACAAAGAGGGGGAGTATCGTACTGAAAGAGGCAAATCCTAGGGCGACGCCAAACAGACCGCCATCCATCATTCCGACGGTGATGTTGTAGCGCAAGTGCTTGCGGGTGAATTGTTCGATTTTTGAGATTGGGAGCATTAGTTGATTCTAATTCAGCAACTCGTTTTTTAGTTTCTTTCTTTCTAAAAGTCATATGTATTTTCCTCTTGACAGATATTTAGTTTTGGGTAAAATAAATACGAACGTTCGTTCATTTTATTTCTGGAGTTTTATATGTCCGTAAACAAAGTAGTTCTCAAAGCTAATGCAATTTTTCTAATGCTTATCGGTTCCCTGCAGGTGATATTTGAGTTGTTAAGTCATTTTAAAGGTATTGGTCCATTGGCTGATCGGTTTATAGGATCACCTTATACAATTGGATTTTTCGAGGCTCATGGATTGGCTGTATTGATGGGAGTCTTGTTATGGCGAGCATCCGCTGACCCACAAAAATTCTGGCATGGTTTTGCTGTGGTGGTTCATATTTTTCTAGGGATTGCCAACCTTCTATTTTGGAACAGTTTTGTTCAGTTGGATTTTGTGACACCTGGAACTGTGGCAACTGTTTTTCACGGGGTATTCGTCGTTTCAGAATCATATTGTGCCTGGAGAAAAGAATGACTATAAAGGAAAGCAAGGGCGAACGTACCCGCCTTACGATTGAAGACGCGGCGCTCGAACTCTACATGGAACAGGGCTACCATGCCACGTCCATGCGGCAGATCGCAGATAAGGCTGAGCTCGCACTGGGTGGAATCTATAATCATTTCAAAAGCAAGGAGGATATCTTCGAAGCCATCATCGTTGATAAACACCCTTATAAAAGGATATTGCCCATTGTCCTTGCTACGGAAACGGATAACCTTGAAGAGTTCCTTAGGAATGCAATGCAGGTTGTCATCAAAGAACTTGGCAGTGAACCTTACTATATGAAGTTGATGCTTATCGAATTGATCGAGTTTAATGGACAGCATGGCGCTTCTCTTTTGAAATTGATTGCCCCTGAAATATTGCCGGTTTTCGAGCGATTGGTCAAATCACGCAAGGATCTTCGTGTCACAAATCCTGCCATGTTAATGCGTTCCTTTTTTGGGATGATCCTCTCTTATTTTCTTACAGGCATGTTAATGTCTGGTTCTGTGCTCGAGAAAATGTTGCCGAAAAATTCTGCAGACGTTTACATAGACATTATGTTGCACGGTATTTTGGAAAGCGAGGTATGACGATGTTCGAAAAACAAGGACAGCACTACCTGCTTCTCGTTGTTTTGCTTATTGGCGTATGTTTCCTTGCCACTAGGGATGTGTTGTCCGGTCAGTTGTGGGGGATAAGTACGCAGACCTGGTTTTGGATCGCTGTGGCGACACCGATTCTCCATCAGATTGTCGTTGCGCTTCTCTGGCGTGCGGAGCTGTATCATCACAAAATGACCGATTGGTTTGGCGAAAGGGCATTTCCGGTTTTCAAGGTCGTTTTTGCCGTTTTGTTTATCGCCCGTCCGATCACGCTTATTTTGCTTGGAATTTCGAACGCGAATACGCTAAATTTGAATCCTGCTTTTGCCTATATCCTTGCAGTTATTTTGTTTTTTCCATTTGCTTACACCATGTACTCGGTCTTTCACTATTTTGGTATTGACCGTGCCTATGGTATCGATCATTTCGATGCTTCCTACCGAACAAAACCTTTTGTAAAACGGGGCATGTTCAAATATACCGATAACGCCATGTATAAATTTGGCTTTCTGATTCTCTGGGTGATTGCATTTGCCTTTCTTTCCAAGGCGGCATTGTTGGTGGCAGCATTCAGTCAAATTTATATTTGGGTACATTATTACTTTACCGAACTACCTGATATTCGCCGTATCTACGGTAATCCATCAAAGGAGCGTATATGAGCTCACGTTTATTGTCTATTATTCGAAAGGAATTTATCCAGATCGTCCGTGACCCGCGCACCTTGATGCTGATCATCGTGATGCCCATCATGGAATTGTTTCTGCTTGGCTACGCGGCAACCACGGATGTGAAGAATATCTCGCTGGCGGTCTGGGATCAGAGTCAGATCAACCGAATCTCGTGCATTGTTGGAAGCCTTCCGTGCTGCTAATTATTTCAGCATAGATTATTCTGTATATTCAGGGTTGGAATATAAAGACTTGATCGAGTCGGGTAAGATCCGTGCCGCGCTCATTATTCCACCAGATTACGATCAGCAACTTCTCGAAGGCAAGGCACAAGTTTCACTTGTACTGGACGGTTCAGATGCCGCGGTCGGTGGGACTGCCCTCTCCACAGCTAAGTTGATCGGTCAGTCGTATGCAACAAAAGTACTGTCAGAACAAGCTGCCTTGACGGGAAAACCCTCCTCCTTTAATCCGCCGCTCGATGTACGAACACAGGTTTGGTATAACCCCGATCTGATACAGGCATATTTCAATGTTCCTGGGGTGATCGGTATGATCCTGTATTTCGTTACCACACTATTGACCGCATCTTCCATTGTGCGTGAGCGCGAGCGCGGCACGATCGAACAACTGATCGTGACACCCATCCGTTCATGGGAACTGATTGTTGGAAAACTTTTACCCTACACCATCCTGGGATTTGTCGACACACTTGAAATTCTGGTCATTGGTCACTGGTGGTTCAAGGTTCCCATTAGGGGAGATATTGGTCTAATCTTTGCTCTTTCAGGTTTATTTATCATTTCAAGTCTTGGCATTGGCTTGTTCGCCTCCACCATTGCCAACACCCAACAGGAAGCCTTTATCACGGTTATGGTCACCATGTTGCCAACCATCTTCCTCTCGGGCTTTTTCTTTCCGATCGAAGCGATGCCCCAGTTACTTCAATATGTCTCAGCCATTGTCCCGCTTCGTTATTACCTCGTCATTATTCGCGCCTTGCTGTTAAAGGGAGTTGGCGTGGCGGCATTACAAAATGAAATTATCGCATTAACAATCTTTGCGGTGGTCATCATGGGAGCCGCCGCAACGCGCTTCCGTAAACGATTGGATTAAATAAATTCTCTTAAGGAGTTAATCATGAAAGATAGTTTTCCCCCTCTTCCAGTTCGTATTCTTGTTTTGTTGATCGTTCTTTCAGCAATTGGCTATTACGGCTTTCGCTCGCTGAACCCCACTGACAATGGACAACTCAAAGCTTCGGGAACCATTGAAGCCGTTGTTGTCAACGTCTCACCTGAGATGGCGGGCAAAGTGAAGGAAGTCCTTGTCGATGAAGGACAGTCTATTAAGAAGGACGCTCCGCTTCTCGTTCTTGACGATAGCCTGCTCACCGCTCAACAGCAGGTTGCACAACGTGGAGTGGATTCTGCCCACAATGCCCTGCTGACAGCTCAGAGTGCCTATAACCTGGCTCAGGCACAATACGATGCCACATTGTCCTCTGCCCGTGCGCAGGAGGGTGCCCAGCGTTTGACAGATTGGAGCGGTCGTGCACCCAGTCAGTTTGGTCAACCGCTGTGGTACTTCAGCAAAAGCGAGCAATTGACCGCATCCCAGGCGGAGCTTGATTCAGCCCGCGAAACCTTGCAACAGGCTCAGACCGATCTTGATGAGATTGTTCAGGACCTAAGCAATGCCAAATTCGTCGCAGCAGAGACCCGTCTCGCCAACGCGCGCATTGGATATCTGATCGACAAAGCTGTTTATGACCATGCGCAGTTGACGGGCGGTAAAGTTAGCCCTGAAGACGTAAAGGTGGATGTGCCTGCCTATGCTCCTTCCTATCGTATCAGGATCCGTATTGCAAAAACCCTCAGCGGAGATAGCGACGTCATAACTGCCGCCAACGATGCCTTTGATGATGCAAAGACGGAACTTGACGACGCCCAGCAAGCTTATGATGCCTTGCTGAATACGGATGCTGCGGATCGTGTGACGGAAGCCCGCGCCACTCTTTCAGTGGCACAGGAGCGATATGAAGTTGCTCTCGACGCATTGAGTCAATTGCAGACAGGTGAATATTCTCCGCAGGTTACGATTGCCGCCAAGGCACTTGACCAGGCGAAAGCCGGACTAGATCAGGCACAATCGGCGGTCAATTCGGCGCAGGCAAATCTTGCGTTGATCGATACGCAAATCGAAAAATTGAAAGTGTATGCGCCCATGGATGGTGTTGTGATCGTGCGTAATGTGGAGCCCGGTGAATTTGTCCAACCCGGCGCGACTGCGTTCTCAATGGCGGATTTGAGCAATATCACCATTACTGTTTATGTTCCCGAAGATCGTTATGGACAGATCTCGTTGGGGCAACAAGCCGCCGTAAGTGTTGACTCCTTCGCAGGTCAAACTTTCACCGCTGAAGTTGTTCATATAGCAGATCAGGCTGAGTTCACCCCGCGCAATGTCCAAACCGTGGAAGGACGCAGTTCAACGGTCTATGCCATCAAATTAAAGGTCACCGATAACGAAGGTAAACTCAAGATCGGCATGCCCGCGGACGTGGTGTTCAAATAATCATTGTTCGTAAGAGGCGATCAGCATGGTGGTTGAGCCGCCCGAAGTAACCCGCTAACTGCAGATTGGGCAGGTGAGCGAAGGGTGCACCGAACCCAAGTTACAAGAAAGATTTTGATAACTTGCAATGGATAATCTACTAGTTAACGCAACCAACCTCAGAAAATCCTTCGGCGAGACCCATGCTGTGGATGGCGTTTCCCTCGAGATCAGCCCAGGCGAGATCTATGGACTTGTCGGCGCGGATGGAGCGGGAAGACGACCACCATGCGCCTGCTCGTCGGTGCGCTCAAGGCAGATTCGGGCCAAGTGGATATTTGTGGATACGACATTAACAGGCAGACCGAACAGGCACGCTCACAATTCGGTTATCTCTCGCAGCGTTTCTCGATGTATGAGGATTTGACCATCCTTGAAAATATCCGCTTCTTTGCCGAAGTGCGTGGACTTAAATCCAACGAATGGCTGCCGCGTTCGCTCGAGATACTCGAGTTTGTCGGACTCGAGAAATTCAAAGATCGCCGCGCAGGACAACTCTCTGGCGGCATGAAGCAGAAACTTGGTCTTGCCTCTGCGCTTGTCACACGCCCGAAAGTGTTGTTGCTCGATGAACCCACCACAGGCGTTGACCCTGTTACGCGTCAAGATTTTTGGCAGTTGGTGATACGGCTATCCACACAGGGTGAAGGAGTGAGTGTCATCATCTCTACACCTTACATGGATGAAGCCTCACGCTGTCATCGTGTGGGATTTATGAGAGACGGAAAGATCATCGCGGAAGATACGCCCACGAATTTGCGCTCCAAGTTGAATAATCGCATCCTTGCGTTGCGTGGTTCGCCGATCAATGTCCTTCGTCATGTGGCGCATAAGGATGAAGATGTGGAAGATGTTCAGGCGTTCGGAGATCGGTTGCACATACGCGTCGGTGAGGGAAAGGCTCAAGATGTTTTGAGCAGGCTCAGGTCCGAGATAGGAAGCGAGGGCGGTCAGGTGGATGAGCTTCGTATCGTACCTCCCGTCCTCGAAGATGTTTTTATCGCACTGTCAGAGAATACGGTGGTCGAGTAGGACGAAGTCCGTATCGAGACCACCACTAATCAAAAGAAATCCTGTTACAAAAGTATTTCTTGAACATGTTGGTTTCGATACGCTTTGCTACTCAACCAACGGATATGTTGAAAGGAAAAAATCATGATCAACCTTGACCTTGGTACGTTGATAGACAAGCCTGTGAAAGATGTGTTTGCGTTTGTTGCGGATCCGAACAACATGTCGAAATGGAATTCGGCGGTTGTGAGTTTGGAACAGGTCACACCCGGCGAAGTGGGTGTGGGTACGAAGTTCAAAAGTGTTGGCGAGATGATGGGACGCCGCATCGAAGGCGAGATGCAGGTGGTGGCGTATGAGCCTGATACCAAATGCGGCTTTCAAGTAAACGCGGGACCGATGCAAGTTACGATGATAATGACATTCAAAACCGTTGGCACCGGCACAAAGATCAGCCTGAATGCACAAGGCAACCCCGCTGGATTTTTCAAAGTTGCGGAAGGCATGATGACAGGTCGTGTCAAAACCATGATGGAAGAAAATCTTGCTCGTTTGAAGTCGCAACTGGAAAATAAATAAATACTATGCGTGTCGTTCTGAGCGAAGCGACACTTGCACCGTACGCAAGTGCAGGTGAGAACCCCTACGATTATCGTAGAGACCCTTCGCTGTCGCTCAGGGTGACATGCTGAAAAGGTCACTTATGAGTTTGCCTGCTATTTACGTTGAAAATCTTACACGCCGCTTCGGTGATTTTGTTGCGGTCGACCACATCAACTTTGAAGTCAACGAAGGGGAGGTGGTCGGTTATCTCGGACCGAACGGTTCGGGCAAGACCACCACGATCCGCATGTTACTGGGTTTGTTGGAACCAAGTGAAGGTCATGCAACCGTGCTGGGATTCGATGCGTTCAGGCAAACGGAAGAAGTGCGCAAGCGCGCGGGATACATGTCGCAGAAATTTGCGATCTATGATGATTTGACTACGCTGGAAAATCTGACGTTCTACGGCGGCGTGTATGGAATTACGGAAAAAGCCCGCATCGCGCGGACCATCGATCTGGTCGGACTCAATGGACATGAGTCTACACTGACGCGGTCTCTCTCCGCAGGCTGGCGTCAGCGACTGGCTTTGGGCATCGCATTGGTGCATGAACCGAAATTACTCTTCCTCGATGAACCCACCTCAGGTGTGGATCCCACCGCCCGCCGCGCCTTCTGGGACTTGATCTACGGACTTGCCGAAAACGGCGTAACAATCCTTGTTACCACACACTACATGGACGAAGCCGAATACTGCGAACGTGTCGGCGTTATGCGTGATGGGAAGTTATTAGCGATGGATACACCGTCTAATTTGAAGCGCGACATTATCCCCGGCGATGTGTGGGAAGTCTACGCTGAACCATTGGAGCAAGGCTTGGCGGTGTTGCCAGATATTGAAGGTGTGTTACGAGTGGGGTTGGCTGGCGATCATTTGAGGACGATCACCGAAAAAGGAATGAAGAAGGAAGTTTTGCAGAAAGCGCTGAAGGCGAAGAACGTGAGTGTGAAGATATCCTTGTTGGTGAGCCAACGTTGGAGGATGTGTTTATTTCGCTGGCGAGGTAGAGTTATATTGTTTTTAGGCACTCAATGACATTTGACATTTAACCCTGCCACTAGTAGCATAGTGACTATATTCGCTGTTGTTGTAGGAGGAGCGCCGCTCCTTGTTTTCTTTCCTATTATAATGCCTTTGTAGGGCAGTGAAACAAAATTGATAATTGGCTTTAAATTTTTCTAGAGTAGCAAAATCCAAGAGTTTCAATGTAATCACCCTGTACCTTTACGACCAAATAAAATCCAGATTGAAGGTGAAGCATACAAGAATTGGCGAAATTATCGAATTATATCATTGTCTCAATCGATGATTTGCACTCTTACGACTTACACAATTTGAGTAAAACTAATATTGGGACAACTATATATCTTGAAACAAAGACCAGGCTTCTCAACCTGGTCTTTTCAATTACTGTATCTGCGTATTGGTCTGTTCAGGGACAACGATCGCCATGATCAAGTAGACGATTGCGATCCCGCCAAAGCCGGTGAAGAAAGCCAGCACGGCTAACAGGCGGACAATGGTCGGGTCGATGCCGAGGTAATCAGCCAAGCCTGCGCACACGCCCGCGATCATGCGGTTGGATGTACTGCGGGTCAATTGCTTGTAGTTGGTGTTCATGTTTGCACTCCTTTCAATGATTTCTAGTGAGACATACGCAGTGTTTTGAAAGAAGTTGCAAGCCCCACCCGCCCTTCGGGCACCCTCCCAAAATCCGAAATTCAGTTATGGAATTGACAATCTAAATTTTGATTTCAGATTTGGGGAGGGACGGGGAGGAGCTAATTCCCTAAAGGCGGCTCATAAGGACTGGTCAGTGTTTCCGGTAACAAGCTGACACTGCTCCTCAACCCATCGAAGTTTTTCATTCCCTTCACTTTTTCGTGGACAATTAATATTGCTTCGATGCTGTCATTTACCATGCAAGTCATCGTTTTTTCATTCAGATATTGGTAAGGCAGGGATAGGAACCACTTATCTTCCTGCTCGCTATAATATTTGCGGATGTGGGCATATTGTTGGTGGAGTGCCTTTTCTTTTACAAAAGGCAGATAGGATGGCGGGTCTGGATTAGGCATGATCACATTCCAGAAATTGCTTTCGGGATGGTCTCTCACGTAAAGTTGATCCAGTCCATACCAGTCATCTTTGATAATGCCAACTGCTTCTTTTGGCTTCTCGTCGAACAGTTTCTTGAAATCCCGTTTTGTAGTGGTGGCAATTCTTCGCGCCCACATGATGTCACAGATCAGATGAAAGAAATAGCCGAGACGAAAGCTGTAAAGTTTTATATCATCTTTGGGTTTGATGTTCGCTAGATATTGTTCGTAATACACAAGGTCATGGATGGCATGTTCGCCTTCTCCTCTTCGCAGGAAGTGGGTCACTTCTTTGGGAGGGTCAAACTCTGTCCAATCTTCATTGGGGATTCCAGAATTGGGGGAGAGGTTGCCGAAAGTGAAAGTGACCACGTCCACTTCTGGGAAGTGCGCCAATAAGTTTTCTGTGACTTGGAGGTGTGAAATCCATGTGCCCATTATTTATATTTCCTGCCTTCCATGTAATTTGCCAGCGCTGCGTAGAGCAATGCCAGTCCGATCACTGCGTAGACGATTGCCTGCAATCCCAGCCATTGGATTTGGGATATGCCGAACACAGTGAACAATACTCCAACGATTTCATAGAAGATTGTGTTCCGTAAATAATCGGATTTCACCCGTTTTGATTTCAGAATGTTTTGCCTTGCCATTTCCTCCAGTGCATAGACCTGTTCTTCGTGCCGATTCTTGCAAGCAAGCAAATCATCCACGAGCGTGGCGCAATCGGAGCACAGTCCGCGTTGACAGTGTTTACAGAGACCAACTGCTGGTTTGTCGGGATGATAAAAACAATTCATGTTATTCTCCAATTACCTATAATTAACCCTCTTTTATGCGGACTGTTGAGGATATTATATCTTTTCCCCCGTTTGGTTATAGCTCATCTCCACACTCCGAACAGGCGCGGTCATGCAGCGAGATGACGCCATTACATTGGGCGCACGTCCACTTTTCTTTTTCTTCGAGCAGATGTTGTTCCACTCCGACAATTTTGGCGCGTAAGCCATTCTCGATCAGGCTGACTTGATACCGCTGCCTGTAACTTTTGTCGAGCCGCTTGATAGTAGTGCAGGGAAATGTCGGGCACTCGAAACAATAATCAATCCCCTAAATCGTGACGCAATCTTTGATCTTGCATTTCCTGCAATGTTCGGGCTTGCTGGCGTCCAGCCCACGACAACCGAGGCAGGGTTTCTTTTCCTTGAGATGCACATAGCAGACGGCGCAGGTGATCCCGCACGGAGCCAGCATGTCTGCTGGGATTTTAGCGTCTGTTTTCATTTTGATTTGAGCAAGGCTTCATACTGTTTTCGGTATTTCGGTTCCTGTTCCTTCGCGATAAGCGCCTGCACACGCGTCAAGAGCTTTTCATCCTTGTCCACTTGATACACCGCCAGCATGGACTGGATGATGTCCTGCCTCAACAGGTTGGAGTGTTTTTCGCCCGCGCATTCCACGAAGCGTTTTTCGAGATGCTTCAACATCTTTTCGCGGTTGGACTTGTTCGCCGCCGCGATTTTCCAAATGTTTTGGATGCACTGCCTTGATGTGATGAACTTCTCATCTTTGGTGTGGACGAGCAAGCGGTCAAACGAGTCTGCAAGGCGATTTTCGGCGTCGCTTTTTGCCAGGTTGCACAGCAGCATGATTCCGATTGACCGCTGATACGAATTCTCGTGATCCAGCTTTTCGAGCAGCAAATCCCAGACTTCGTAGACCCAATCCACTTTGGACTCGGTCAGTTTCAACGTGGCTTGCAATGCGTCCAGCCAAATCTTGTCGTCGGTGGAGGCAAGGTCTTCGACGTGTTTTTGAATATTCTTGTTCATCGTTTTCCTCGAAGAGATAACTGAGACTTTTCGTCCTGAGCGGAGCGAAGCGCAGTCGAAGGACAATTTTGTAAATACGCTTCGACTGCGCTCACATCGTCCCGATGGTTTTGCGGGAGCGCGAAGTAACTTTTTGAAAAAGTTTCAACCAGTTCGAATATAACTCGCGGCGACGATAAGCCTCTTCACATCGCGCAGACCAATTCTACCTTTGAAGTATTTATCTCCAGCATTGACTTGCGCCAGTGCCTCACACAACTCGTCGGCGTCGGCTTTTGCCAGGCTGGTGGAACTGTCACAGCCGGTTTCGAGCAGCATCCGCGCTGTGGTTGGGCTGACCCACTGCACCCGGGTCAAGTCCACTAGTTGGGCGAAGGTTTCGATAGTGGCAAGGTCAACGTCCGTGGACTTCGCCAGCGCGGTCCGCTTTGACTTGCTGTCCGTCGCTTCATGCAAAGCGGCGGCGTCGCGGATGCCATTACGCTCAAGTTTGGCGATTTCGCTTTTGGGCATCCAGTCGAAATCTTTCAACGCGGACGGCTTCGGGAACCAGCCTTCGATTTCCCGCCTCAACAGGGTGAGATAGTCTGTCCCAATTCTCGTTGACTTTGCCAACGTTTCCAACCGCTTGGAAGTCTTGAGTTCATTTCGCAGATCGGCAAGCGTGACAATGCCTTGCTTTTCGAGCAACTTCATCTTTGTTCCCAGCCCATCCAAAAGGGGTGCGCGGCTGGGAACAAGGTCAGTGGCTTCGATCCGCTTTTGCAAATCGCCAAGGCTGATTTTTTCCGCGTCGATGTGATATGCCATGGTTATGCCCTGACCACGGGATGCCGTAGCACTGTCTTCATCTTATCGGGCGCGGCTCTGCGCGGATCGCTGAGATAGATCTCATGATGCTTACCGTTCGGTCCAACAATGTCACGATAACCATTCTCTGACGCAAATACTCTCATTCTTTCAATAGTAACGGGTTCAGTGGAATACGGTCCAATGTGCATCACTTGGACGCACAAGCCCTCTTCAAAGCTGGCTAGCCTTAGTTTGGATAGGGCAGGGGAGTTGCCTTTCTTCTTGCGAACTTGCTCCAAGCCTTCTGCAAAAACATCTTTTGTGATGATGTCTGGTTGCAAGATCATCAATCTGTAAAACCAATTGTCCTTTGTGTTAATGTCAAAGATGCCATCCTCCACCCACCACAATCCCTCCAGAGCCATTACAGGATAATCGACTGGGTCGGTCTTGCTTTTTTTGGACATAAATCTCAATGTGTAAGAAAGGCTGTACAAGGCTTGCGTTGCATTTGCAAACCCTGGCGAGTTGCGCGGTTCTTTCTCCCTTTCAATGGCGCCATCCAACATTGCAAATTGCATTTTGGGAACTTTCAAGATCTCAACCTTCTTTGCTGAGGGTGCATATAAATGTTTGAGTTCTTTCTTTAGGTCGAGAGCTTTCATATTGATTCTCCGTTTATACGAATTTGACTGCTTTCTTATTTCTTTATGGATCTTTTGATCACCGTCCGTGCCCAACGGTAGTGACTGCTGGTGGCAGAGATGAAGTATGCCGCCAAAGCGTTGTTATTTGTCCATTTGAAATGTCCGCGCGTGAAGAGTTCCTTTTCGGGGATACCTTCAATCGCCTTCATGATCTTTTTGTAGGAAGACTTGAAATCCTTTTGGATGTCCGCCAGTGACCTATCGCGGTGTTTGATGTAGATGGTGTGATTGAGTTGTGGAAGCTGTCCCCAGTTGTATTCTTCAGATGGCACAGCTGGGGTTTTTCCTTTTGCTCCCATCTTATACCACTTAACGACCATTTCTTCCCATTCGATTAGGTGTGTCAACACATCCTTGATTGCCCACTCACTGATCTTGCCCGGCTCAGTCATTTGTTCAGGTGTTAATGTTGTAAGTAATTTTTCCAGGGCTATTCTTTCCTTTTGCGTCGACTCAATGATCTGTTTTTTTGTTGTTGGTTTTGGCATGATAGCCTCCCGTGTTTTACTTTACGTGTTCTTCAAGAAAAGATTTCACGATGGATGTAAACTGTTCAGGCTGTTCCTCAAATGAAAAATGACTGGCATTATCAATCACGGCAAATTCAGCATTTGGAAAAGTCTCAGCGTACAAGCGGGTTGCAGACTCACTTTGGAGATCATCTGCCCCATGGATGACCAATACCGGCGCACTGACTTTCTGCAACGCGGCGCGGTAATCATGCCGCTGTCCCATGCTGATGTATTGTGCCCATACCATCCAACCGCCAGGTTTTCCCTGTTGAGGCATGTTATTGGGTATATCCACTACCTGTATATAATACTTTCCAAATTCTTCATCCATTGCGATCAAGTCTGCTTCAGATTTTTGGAAGAGTGAGTTGAAGTCCATATATTCTTTCATGAACTTATCGTATTCAGCTCGTTGTTCTATAGGCAGCCCGGCGCGGACTGTGGCGAATAGGTCGCTGTCGGCATCGGGCTGAGGCATGACTAATGTATTGGCTGGAGAAATCAATATCAGAGCTTCGACATGATCGGGAAATTCCGCCGCGTAGAGTGATGCGAGGAATCCGCCCCACGAGTGACCGATCAGGATCAATTTGTCATCGCCCAGAATTTGTCGGATGCGCTCGATGTCTGCGATTTGCGCGCCCAGCCCCAGGGTCCGATCAAGCTCCGTCATGTTCTGGTACATGTTCGTTGACTCGAATCGGTCAATCGGTCGCGTGGACTCGCCACATCCGCGTTGGTCGTAATAGTGAAAGTGAAATTCCTTTGTCAGCGGTTCGAGTCCACTCATGGGCGTGAAGGAATGGCATCCCAGGTCCGCCGTGGATGACTAAAACGTTGCGACCTTCTCCCACCGCGAAGTGATGCAATTCGATTCCCGGTTCGACCAGCCATGTATCTGAGTCCGCGGGCTGAGCCGGGGGAATGAGCGGCGCACTGAGAACTCGTCCTGCGCGGACCATGCCGGGTTTGTATAACGGTTGCGTGGACATATACCAGAACCCTCCCACTACGATTCCGATCACAAGGAGAATGACTCCCAATGAGATGAATAGAATTTTGCGTTTCATTTGATTGATCCTTTTCCGAGTAAATATTTGTTTGCTGTTGTCTCAAGCCATTCCGCGACCATGATGCGCAATTCAGGCGGTTCCAATACTTCCACTGCGGGTCCATATGCCAGTGTCGTGCTCGCCGCCCACTCAAGCGTTGGCGCGGAGAATGTGACTTCCATCGATCCGTCCTGGTTTATCTCAACATTTTCCCAATAGGAGTAATTCCCAGAGACAAGACTTGCGAATGCCGCTTCAAAACGCAGTCGGGCGGTGATCTGCGGCTGTGTCTGGAATTCGTTCTTCATGTAGGTTTGCAGGTTGAAGTCTTTGGGTTGGGCGAAGGTTGTATCCATCAATGCGATCTCAAAGATGCGGTCCACGCGAAAGGTACGGACCTCCTGATGCACATGGCAAAACCCGATCACATACCACCAACCCCAGCGATGGACGAGTGCATACGGGTCGAGCCCGCGTTGGGACGGGTGCGGGACCTGACTGCTCTGGCTCTGATAGTTCATGCTCGCGCTTCGATGTTCACGAATAGCTCGACGCAATTTTTCAAGAATAGGGGTCAACGCCTTCAGATCGGAGCGGTTCATGCCAGTCGCAATTAATCGACCCTCGTGCCCATGCCACTTCACGGACTTGTTCATCAGGCAGAAGGTTTTCTAGTTTCGCCAGCGCGCCGCGTGCGGCTTCACGATACAACTCGCCCCATAATTCCTCCACCATGCCGGTTCCCAAAACAACAGCAACCGCTTCTTCGAGTGTGAAAACCAAAGGTGGCATTTTATAGCCTCGCACGAGTGAGAATCCGCCATACGGTCCGCGTTCTGAATAAACGGGGATTCCCATCTCGTCCAGCATGTCGAAATAGCGATGGACCGTGCGTAATGAAACGCCGAGTTTCTCAGCCAGTTCAGATGCTTTCTGGTTGGGCTGGTTTTGTAGGAGAAAGATCAATGTGATCAAGCGCGTGGCGGTGTTGGTCATGTGTCACATCCTTTACAAATATAAACCGCATATATGTCAAATTATGGCATATATGCGGTATGCAACTTTCATCTATTTTGTCACGTCTTTTGATGTCTTAACTCACCTTACCCCTTTTGATTACATCCTTTCCATATTTCTCTTGCAGGGTGTCCAGTGCTTCTTGTACTTTGCGTGCTCTCTCGCCATCCATATCCCACAGCCCCAACTGGCGGACGGGTTGTCCAAGTCCGCTTACGCCGACGCCGATTAACCTCACAGCCTGATTTGGCTTTCTCACCAGGTTCATCAAATCCAATGCGGCTTTTGCGATCTCATCCTCCTGATCGGTACGATGACCAAGCGTTATCTGCCGTGTCAGTGTTGTGAAATCGGGCCAGCGGATCTTCAATTTGATCGTCGAGCCAGCCAGTTCATTCTTTCGCAATTGCGATGCCACGCGCGATGCCTGCTCACGTATCGTTTTTTGTAAAACTTTATCATCGCGCACATCCACTGAAAATGTTACTTCCTGGCTGATGGATTTTGTCTCGCGTTCGGTCACGATGGGGCGGTTGTCAATTCCCTTGGCATGGTGCGATAGGTCACGCCCGTTTTCGCCGAACATACGGATCAATTCACTCTCGGGCCACTTTGCAATATCACCTATTGTGTGAATGCCCAGATCATTTAATCGTTGGAATGTCTTGGGACCGACACCCCATAACATGTCTGCGGGCAATGGGGATAGAAAAGCCGCTTCTTCTCCCGACGGGACAACTGTCACTGCATTGGGAGGCTCTGCCAAGCCTTGAGCTTTGATTCTCTGTAATGCGAGCGCCTTCCCGACCTCGGTTGCGATCTTCGCTACGAGCTTGTTCGACGCGATTCCAATGGAGCTGGGTAAATGCAATTCGTCGCGGATTCGAGCCTGAAGTCCACGCGCGAGGCGTTCGGGTTCATCCTGAATATCCGAGATGTCGAGAAAGGCTTCGTCGATGGAGATCTGTTCCACCAATCCACTTTGGTTATGGAGGATTTCCATCACCTGCCGCGAGACCTCTCCATAGATGCGATGACGCGACGAAACGATGATCAGCCCCGGGCTAAGTCTGAGCGCTCTGCTCATCGGCATGGCGCTTCTGACGCCGTTTCGCCGCGCGGCATACGAGCAGGAGGCGACCACGCCGCGTTCCTCCGGTTTGCCGCCCACTGCAAATGCCTCCCCGCGCAGGCTGGGATCGCGCGTTTCTTCCACCGAGCAGAAGAAAGCGTCCAGGTCAAGGTGTAGGATGGTACGGGGCATGGGGCAATTATAAGTACAAAGAGTCATTAATATGATATTGAATAATCGTTAAACTAACGTTATACTCAATTTTAGTGGAACTTTTTATATAATTTGAACGTCTGAGTACGCTGGATGGAGAAGAGGAGAATAGTATGAAGTCACGAATGAAAATAACATCTACAATGTTGTTGATCGCGTTGGTGTTTTCGCTTGTTCCCGCACTGGCATTGCCTACAAGCGCATCCGCGGCGACCTGTGATTGGGCACAGTTTGTTGCCGATGTGACCGTGCCAGATGGCACGGTATATAACGCGAATACTGCCTTTACGAAGACCTGGCGGTTGAGGAATGTCGGCTCCTGCACATGGACAACATCTTATTCACTGGTGTTCGATACCGGTTCACAGATGGGCGCCCCCGCCTCGATTAAACTCCCATCCAATGTTGCACCGGGTCAGACTGTTGACCTGACTGTGAATATGACTGCGCCGAGCACGGCTGGTCATTACATTGGTTACTGGAAGTTTAAGAATACTTCAGGTGTTTTATTTGGTATCGGATATACAGCCAATAGATCCTTCTGGGTCGAAATCAATGTAAATGGTTCCTCGGGACTCAATGTCGCTTATGACTTCACTGCCAATGCCAGTGCTGCAACCTGGAGCAATGGTGCGGGAACCCTTTCCTTCCCCGGTACCGATGGCGACTCCGCAGGCTTTGCTCTAAAGAAGGATAAGCTCAAGTTCGAAAGCGGACAGGAATCCTCCGAGCCTGGCTTGTTGGTGGCGCCGCGTAACATCACCAATGGTTTTATTCAGGCTACGTATCCCGCTTTTGCTGTGCAGAGCGGTGACCGTTTCCATACCATTGTTGGTTGTGAATATGGTGCAACCAATTGTTATGTTGCTTATCGCCTCGATTATGAAATTGACGGTGTAACCAAAACCTATTGGACCTTCCGCGAAAGATATGAAGGGTTGTCCTACACCGCCAGTATTGACCTGTCTCCTTTGGCTGGCAAGAATGTGAAGTTCACATTGGTGGTTAACTCCTATGGTTCGCCCATTGGTGACCGTGCGTTGTGGGTGAACCCAGTGATCACTCGTAAAGGAAGCCCTCCGCCTCCAGTTACGGGTACACCGCCAACTGCCACGCCCACGACCACACCTGGTCCCGTTACAGTTACAGTTCCTCCTTCCTCTTGCGATAAGGTTCAATTTATTGCGGATGTGAACATTCCGGATGGCACAACCCTTGCTCCGGGCGCTACATTCACGAAGACATGGCGTTTGAAGAACATTGGCAGTTGTGCGTGGAGTACATCCTATCAACTGGTATTCTTTAGCGGCGAGAAGATGGGCGCGGCTTCCTCTGCGACATTCCCACAAAATGTTGCACTTGGGCAGACGATTGATATCTCCATCAATATGACCGCTCCATCGACAGCCGGTTCTTATCGCGGCTACTGGATGTTCAAGAATGCGAACGGTGCGCTCTTCGGCATTGGCTCGCAAGCCAACAAACCGTGGTGGGTGGATATCAAGGTCAGTGGTGCAACTGTTACCCCCGGCGGAGCAACCAATACACCTACTCCAACTGCAACAACAGGCGGACCTACAGCCACGCCTTCTGCCACACCGACGCCTTTGGCTAATACGGCTTATGATTTTGCCGCGAACGCATGTGCGGCTTCATGGCATAGCGGTGCGAGCGGTTCTTCTGCACTTCCCTGCCCGGGAACAGATGGCGATGCCAAGGGCTTTGTATTGAAAGTGAGCAACCCAAAACTTGAAACGGGAACGACTGATTCGCGTGCAGGTTTAATAACCTTCCCGCAGAATGTTCAGGATGGATATATTCAGGGCATTTATCCTTCGTTCAAGGTGCAAAATGGAGACCGTTTTCAATCCACGGTCAATTGCGCATACGGAGCCGCAACTTGTTATGCTGTATTCCGTCTTGATTATCAAACCGGAACTGACCCGATCAAAACCTTCTGGGGTCCGTGGCTTGAACGTGTCGATACTCCGCCTCAATTCTTCAACGTGGATATAGACCTCACCGCTTTGGCGGGCAAGGATGTGAAATTCATCCTCACCGTACTTGCCGCTGGATCGCCTACGGGCGACCGCGCACTCTGGGTAGGTCCGCGCATCTATCGTCCAACGGTCAGTTCCTCACCGTCTGCCACCCCCACATTAACGGCTACAGCAACAACAGCCACTGCCACAGCGACGTCAAGCCCCAGTAGCAACCTGGATAAATTTCAGAACACGAAATATGGTTTTGAATTCAAATATCCTGCCAACAGTCCCATCTCAGATCAGACTGACAACGGCGCACGTATTACACTTCCGATTCTCACCGCGGGTACGAACCTCTCTGAAAAATATTTAAACGTCAGTGTGGTCGAGGGTGCCGACCCGTGCAAAGCTCCAGATCCAGGTGGACCTATTGCCGCAACCGAAACGGTTACGATCAATAGCATCCAATTTCTTAAGGAGACCGGTATCGGTGCGGCGGCTGGCAATCGATATGATTTTGTCGCCTACTCCAGTATGTCCAATAATGCCTGTGTCAGCCTCACCTTCGTATTGCATTCGACCAACATCGGCAACTACACCACCCCTCCACCAGAATTTGACGCGACTGCCGAATCTGCCGTCTTTGACCAGATCATTAATACCTACGATTGGACGGGCTAAGCCCTCCGCTTCAACACTAACGAGAGGCCTGGTCCGCGTGACCAGGCTTTTCTCTCCCCTCAAACTCCCTCTCCTACAGGGAGAGGGCTGGGGTGAGGGAGAAATCCATGTCCCTTGATAGACCCACCATTCTCCTCGCCGACGATGACCCCACCATCGCAGATAGTCTCGCACCATTCCTTGAACGCGCGGGCTTTCACGTCCTGGTGGTTTCCGACGGTATGAGCGCGCTGGATAAGGCACAAAAGCATCACCCTGAATTGATTATTCTCGATGTACTCATGCCGCGCATGGATGGACGCGAGACATTACGTCGTTTGCGCAAATCCAATATCTGGACGCCAACGATTCTGCTTACACAAGTGGGGGAGGCATCTGAGCGTGCACTGGCTCTTGAAGAAGGCGCGGATGACTATCTCAATAAACCTTTCGACCCACATGAATTACTGGCACGCGTTCGCGCCGTATTGCGACGTGCCCGCCCCGGCGAACGTTCACTCTCTGCGGCATGGCTTGCTCACAGCCGATGATCTTAAACTGGATCGCCGTGCGCGCCGTGTGACCCTGAAGGGAGAACCTTTGGAATTAACTCCCAAAGCATTCTCTGTCCTTGAATATTTGATGACACACCCCGACGAAGCTGTGACGCGCGAACGTTTGCTCAATGTTGTCTGGGGTTGGGAATACCCTGCAGGTACGCGTACCGTAGACACGCGCATGGCGGAACTCCGCCGCACGTTGAATGATGACCCGGCTGAGCCGCGTTTTATAGAGACCCTCTCTGGTGAGGGCTATCGTTTTATTGCATCAGTGCTTGGGGAAGGATAACGGAAAATCATGTTCAATAAGAGGTGGTTATCTTATTTACCATTTTCGTTTCCGTTTTTGATAGGGGCGGTTGCCGCGATAATAGCCCGACTTTTACTACCAGCCACTTCATCCACTCTCTCGAATATGGATTTTGGATTCATGGCGATTGTGCTTGGCGTGGTCATTCAAGATATTGGGGTGGTTGTTTTTATCGTCGGTTTTCTGGTCTCGAGTATTTTTCTGTTTTTCTATTATTGGGATAAACGTCAAATCGCGCAGGCTCACACAATGTATGCGGATTATTTACAGGATGTACGCGACAATCGCCGTGACTTTTTGCGCAGACTTGACCATGAGATCAAAAATCCGCTCACAGGGCTTCGCGCCGCGTTGGTCAATTTAAAAGAGACCCGATCAGACGAAGACCGAGACCGCGCTGTGGGGAATGCAAGCCGGGCAGTGGAACGCCTGACGCGAACTCCTGACCGACCTGCGAAAACTATCGGACCTGGAGGAGCGAACGATTGAGCGCTTCCTTGTCGATGTGCCTGAACTACTCGATGATGTTGTAACTGCTGTGAAGGTTTTGCCTGCCCATGAAGGGCGCGATATTAATCTCTTGATCCCTAAAGTGCCATCGCCATTCCCCACGATCACGGGTGACCGTGACCTGTTGCTTTTAGCGGCATATAACCTCGTCGAAAACGCGCTCAAGTTCACGTCCGCGAATGACTCGGTGGAAGTCCGCGCTTTGGAGGATGGACGAGCCATTGTCATTGAAGTGGCTGATTCGGGCGTGGGAATCCCAGCCGAAGACATCTCCAAAATATTCGAAGAACTGTATCGAGGTTCCAACGCGCGCGGTATCGAGGGGAGCGGACTGGGGCTTGCCTTGGTCAATCGTATAGCCACTCTGCATGGAGGCGGGGTGGGCGTCCGTTCAAGCCAGGTTGACCCGCGTGGGACGGTGTTTACAATCCGTTTACCGCGGCGATAACTTGTCAGACAGGGTGTTACAGAACTGTAACATCTCTGCGACAAGCTCGTAACAACGGGGGAATATGATTAAAGCATGGACACCACTACAGAAACTCTGCTCATTACTGCCGCACAGCAAGGCGACCTTGAGGCTTTTAACAGCCTTATCCTGAATTATCAGGATTTGCTCTATCGTGTCGCCCTGCAAATCATCCATGATGAGTGCTCTGCTGAAGATGCTACACAAGATGCGATGATCCTTGCATTTCGCAATATCAAGTCGTTCCGCGGCGGCAATTTCAAGAGTTGGCTGGCGCGGGTAACTGTCAATGCCAGTTACGATGAATTGCGACGCGGCAAACGCCACAACGGCATCCCCTTGGAATTGTTCACCAGCGAGGGCGATGAGGTGGAATCCCCTGTCTGGATGCGCGACCCAGCCACAGGTCCAGAAGAACGAGCGGAAACATCCGAGTTGCGATCTGTCATGTATCAGTGCATCAAATCCCTCGTGCCGGATTATCGCCTGATGGTCATTCTGGTGGATATGGAAGGTATGTCCTATGAGGAAGCGGCACAGATCACTCATGTGCCAGTGGGAACGGTCAAGAGCCGTCTTGCCCGGGCAAGGATGCAGATACGAAATAAAATGCGTACATTCAATGGATTGCTTGCCTGCAACGTATCAAACGGATAGGTTGTCGACAGTTCCTGCATAAGATATTTTCCTTGGAATGCCATAAAAAGTGCGCGAAGGTTTTCTTCACGCACTTTTGTTTTAAACCTTTAGCCAGAGACATATATCTCTGGCTAATTTGTTAGAATCAATGATGGAGAACAATATGCAGGCATTCATCAAACAACCAGAACGTATCCCATTGATTCTAAAACTCGGCATTTGGATTTCAGAAAAGATCACCGGTAAGACCATGCTTCCCGCACGGATATTGGCGTGGTATCCCAAAGCTGCGATTGGTTCGGGCGTCTTGGAATCTCTTGTCGCTCACGAAGATGGACAAATGACCCAGCGGATGCTCAAGCTCATCCGTATGACAGCCTCGTACACCGCGGCTTGTCCTTTTTGCATTGACATGAATTCCTATGAACATCGCGATGTGGGCATCACCGATGAAGAAGCACAGTCTCTGCGCGGTGATTTTGAAAGGGTTGAAAGTTTTTCAGAACGTGAAAAACTGGCAATCGCATATACGCGTGTGATCTCTCAAACGCCGTTGAAATTTCACCCTGATCTGGTAGAACAGGTGAAATCTGCGTTCACCGAACGGGAATTTGTCATCCTTGCCAGCACAGCGGCACAAGTCAATTACTGGGCGCGTTTGATCCAAGCGCTGGGTATTCCGCCTGCTGGGTTTGGAGAGTAGATATTATCCGTTCATGATTTTGAATAAAATCTCCATGTGCTTTGCCGCAAGCGGAACGGTCATGAGCGGTTCTACTTTGTCATCCAGATAATCAAGGAAGTGCGTGGTAATCGCCAGGCTATCATCAGGGTCATCTGTCAGATCAACCGTGAAAGTTTCCTTGCGTGGTTCGTCGTTTTCGGTTGTAAAGAATTCCACCACATTCAAATCCCAGCGGAAGTGTTGGAATCGCAAACCACCTTTGGTGCCATAGATCACGCGTCTCGTTCGGGTTTTCATTGTGGACACCGCCGCCGTTTTCATAATAATACGTGAGACCCGTATCGAACTCCATCCATGCCGCGCCATGTTGTTCGACATCACTAAATGCTACAAGCTTGCTCATATCACGCAGGTCGTTACGCGTAAAACTTTGTATGGATTTCAACTGCGGCACATCGTCCAGTAATCCCAGATGAAATGACAGGTCATATACACCCCGATCCGCAATCGGACCGCCTCCCGCAAGTTTTTTGTTCATCGCCCACGCGCCGTTCGGGTTGTATTCGATGAATGTAGTGCGCGATAAACAAATCTGGTGGATGTGATAAATCTCGCCCAATTTTCCGCTATCGATCATTTCTTTGACGACCTTGAACTTGCGCCCCAACCGCGTATGACGACAGGACGCTTCCAGCACCTTTAGGCTTGGCGCGTCCTCAACGGCTTTGACAATTCGCTGAAGGCTTTCTCTCAACTCGGCAATTGGCTTTTCCAGCAAGACATGTTTACCTGCCTTGAGCGACTCTTCCAATTGCTCCGCATGGACAAAGGGTGGCGATGGCAATGACCACCGCATCAACAGATGGATCTGCCAATACATCATGATAATCCGTTGACCATTTCTCCACGCCGAACTCCTCCGCCGCGGATTTGGTCGTCGCTTCGCTGGCACTGTTGACCCAGGTAATGTTCGCGCGTTCATCCTTTTGAAAAGCCCGCATCAATATCTTGCCGTACATCCCTGCACCGATAATTCCGAGATTGTATTTTTTCATAGTTGGCTCCAGTTTGTGAGTTTGAAAGTGTGTTGTCATTATAAATTCAAAACAAAAAAGGCCTTCAAACTACTTGGTTGGAAGACCCTTGGATTTGTAATGCCTATATGTAATTATCCGAGAAGGAATTTCCTCATTTCTTCATAAACCAACTCTTCCTGCGCAATAAAACAATAATGATGCCCATCAGGGATTTCCACAATTCTTGCATGAGGAACATTCTTCCGAAATAGTTCGATACTCTCTCTAGTCCAGTCATTCTCTCTCGTTTCTACATGAGATTTAATCTCAATTCTCTGTTCTTCCGTCATCCAGTCATCAGAAATAGTATTGAGCCCTTTAGATAAGGAGAAAAAGGCTAACGCGGGAGCTTTTATTTTTAAATCTTCCAGCACATAACTGGTCAAAGTGTTTGTGATAGCTTTACTGATCGCGTCACTCATTTTGTCGACTATTTTGCCACTGGATGTTTTGATGAGTTCATGAAAGGATTGTTCCTCCATCGCTTCATTCCAGATCATGGCGAAAGATGGATAAGCTCTTTTTGTTGCAGCGAAATAATCCTGCTCGGTATAGTAGTCAACATCCAATCCTGGAGGCTGGATGTTTTTCCAGGGACTGTTTTCCACAAAGTTTTTATAGGACACTGATGTTCGATCATAGGCGGCATCCAGAAATATTAGCTTAAGACTCGTTCTCGGATACAGCGCGGAGAAATGGGATAGTTCAATATTTGCCATGGAATGTCCCGCCATGATAACTTTCTCAATTCCAAGCGCATCCATGAACTGTCGAATATCTTCTGTCAGTGTATCAATATCATAACCAGTTTCAGGATGATCAGAATTCTCCATGTCCGCGACGGGTGAGTGCGATAACGTGGAATTTATCTGCAAAGCGTGGTAGCAAAATTGTCAAATGATGTGCGTTACATCCCATACCAGCTAAAAACAAAAGAACATCGCCTTCTCCACCCCAATCGAGATAATGCAATTTGATGCCATTCACATTCACAAAATCACTTTTATGCGGGGACTTGTCCATCTTTTCTCCTTGTATGAAAGCCGAAGATTGGCTTCGGGCATAATTCCGTTTGCATTTTACAACTCTTGGACTATGGAAAAAAGTAACGTTGCTACTTACTCAAAAGTGCATTTTATGTATTGTATTTGCATCCTAAACCTTGTACAATGAAAACATAGAAATCAAATATCCATAACAGAAAAGACCTTCGAGCCAATTGCTTGAAGGTCTTTTCTGTCAGGTGCGACGCACCTTCATGTTCTATGTTATTTTGTTAACTCAAGTGTGGGCAAGAAATTTACTACCAAATTCTCGCTTTGATTGTAATCAACCAGCATGTCCGCGGTGCCGATCAGGTCAATGGTATAGCCAATGATTTGGCTGTTATATCCATCGCTTCCTGACGTTCCGTTAATCTGTATATCTGATGCGGGAGCAAGGAATGTACCGACGAAACTCGAGTCAGAGTTTCCGTTGATGATCATCCCGTCGTTGTTGCTCATCGGCATATAGATCAGCAGCCCGGCATAGGGTCCAGAAAGAGGCGCTGTGAGATTGATCTGGGCTTTGCCATCCCAATGAACATTGCCAGAGTGCATGTAGATCAGAACTTCATTTCCGATCAATGTATCGTGTGCATTGACCATGAACATTCCGTCCACGCAGTATGTGCCTGATTGCAAATAGGTTACCCCTTTTGGAGGAAAAGTTCCCGACCAGCTTCCCGGTGAAAGCGTGTTACCGTTTTGGATGGCGGCTTGTGTGCAGACGGGTTCAGCTGGTAAATTGGCAGGCGGATATGCCACCGGTGATGCTCCGGGGGTGATCGAATTTGCGGGTGTAACAGACCCATGCAAACAAGCATCGCCAACGATCTGTATGCCGGAGATTGTATCGATCGCGCTATTGCCAACCTGTTCGAATGCACAGCTATCGTTTGAGTTGACAAAGATTCCGCTGCCGGTCAGGACCGTGGAGTTGGTCCCGTGTGAACGGAATGCGCCTCGCCCATCCGGCTTTAACGCCACCATGGCGGCACCGGAATATAAAGGAGCAACTCTTTCGGGTGTCACATGTGTGATGGCTTTTACCTGGTTATATACTGCGTCAATTCCCAAAACGCGACCGAAGCTGGTCTGGATCGATGATTCGATGATTACTTCCATGTATTCATCATTGCCTGCATACTGTTCATCTTCCGGGGGACAATGTACATGCACGATATTGGATTTGCCGTCATTTTGATAGCCATTGATTTCTGCCTGAGCCAGTCCTTTTGCCATCCAATCGGTGCCTTTATTTTTGGCGAGCGCTGCGGCGAGCGCCGCTGAATCGGCGGCACTTTGGGCATTGCGCCGGTCGAGCAATGCGGCGCCGCCATCTACAGCGAGCGCGGTCATGCCAAATATCCCAATAACAGCCAAGGCGACCAGAATAAGCGCCTGACCCTTTTCATTCAATGCCTTTTTGTTCATTGGTTCTCCTTATGATTCAGTGTCGTAGTGTGAGATGAACTCATTGCGTTTCAATCGTTACGACGTATCAAAGGAGAACCAGATATGGCTTAAAAGAATTGATAGCTACTTCTATTTAGATGTGATTTGTCAGATTCCGTGGCGAGACAATCCATGGATTATTTGCAGAAATATGAAAGCCCTTTATGAAACAGAAAACGGGCTGGAGAGCCCGTTTTATGTTTTATGCATTTGAGTGCATTGTGCTATTTTTATATGGATGAGCGGTTGCCCGTTTCTACGCGTTATTTGCCAAGTTTCTTCTTAAACGCCTCTGTCAACAAGGGAACAAATACAAACAAATCACCGACCACGCCATAGCGAGCTTGTGTAAAGATGGGCGCATCGGCGTCTTTGTTGATGGCGACGATGACCTTGGCGTTCCTCATCCCAACCAGATGCTGGATCGCGCCAGAGATGCCGCAGGCGATGTACAGGTCAGGGGTGACGGTTTTACCCGTTTGCCCAACTTGATGGGCGTAGGGGATGTATCCGCCGTCAACAGCGGCACGTGAGGCACCGACTGCGCCGCCGAGCACGTTGGCGAGGTCGCCGATCAATGCAAAGCCTTGATGAGCGCGCCAGATCTCGGCTTCCTGTTCGCTCAATGCCATCGGGCGGAGTGAGGGATGGGTTGTTCGAAACGCCGCGTCCGCCAGAGACGATGACGGGTGCGTCACCGAGGTTAACGGCAGCTTCAGATTGAGAATATCCTTCGATGGTTGTCAACGCATCAGACTTGACTTCGACCTTTGTCGCTGTGCCTGATTTGCTTTCGTCACGTTCGGGCTTGGGGAAGAAGCGCGGACGAATGCTTGCGATCACAGGCTTGGCAGAGCAAACGGTCTTCTCCAACACTTTGCCTTCGTAAATGGGACGGGTTGCAACCAACGAGCCATCTACCATTTCGAGCGCGGAGATGTCGGTCAATACGCCTGTGTTCAAGTCCACTGCAGACATGGCAGCAAGCTCACGGGTACGAGCAGTGATCGGAAACAGGATCAGGTCTGGCGTTGAAGAAGAAGCGAGCGCCGAAAAGGTTGAAGCATACGGTTCAGCGCGGAAATCCTCCAGCGCAGGATCATCCGCAACGAAGACTTCATCGGCGCCATATTCAAAAGCCGCTTTCACCACCGCATCCACGCCCGAACCAAACACCACCGCGCTCACCGAGCCGAGCGTTTTGCCGAGCCCAATTGCCTCCCACGAAGCGGGCTGGATCTCGCCCTTGAAGTGATCAACATAAACAAAAGTTTTCATAGCACTTTCTCCGCAAGGATCTTTTCAACGAGCGCTTCGGCGATGGCTTCGGGTGTTTCGCCCGCGATGATCTCCACCTTGGTTTCGTTCACGGGCGGGTTCATCAACTCTGTGCGCGTCACTGCAACGGCAGGCGCATCGATGCCGAGATCAGCCAGCGACCAAATGGGGATGTTCGCCTTCGACGCTTTGCGGATGCCCATGAACGACGGGTAGCGCGGTTCGCCAATGCTTTGGACGACGCTCAACACGACGGGCATCTTTGCGCTGACAGTGACTCTGCCTTCTTCGATGACTCTATCAATGTGTACGCTTCCATCCTGGACTTTGATCTGCCCAGCCAACCCAAGCAGCGGCAACCCGAGGACTCTTGCCACCTGTGCGGTGGTGAGACCTGACCCGTTGTCGAGCGTCTGACGACCGAACACGACCATGTCCGCATCGCCGATCTTTTGGATCGCCGCGGCAAGGACACGCGCCGCCGCGACCGAATCGATCTCAGTCAGCGCAGGGTCTGAAACAAGGACGGCTTCGTCCGCACCCATGGCGAGCGCGTGCTTGAGCGCGTCCTTGGCGGATTCGGGTCCGATGCACAAGGCAGTGACCGTGCTTCCGTCGTTGGCTTCCTTCTGCTGAAGCGCGCCTTCGACCGCGTACTCGTCGAACGGGTTGATAACCAGCGGCGCCTCCCCCCACGAAACCTGCCCACCGTCGGCTCTAACTTTCGCCTCCGAGTCTGGGACTTGTTTGATACATGCGATGATTTTCAAAGTGTTCCTCCTTGATTATTTCATTGATGAGCGGTTAAATCTTTCTTTGTATTTATTTCAGGATATGCTGTTCCTGAGACACTGTGTTGGTAAACCCCATTTGGGATATTTTTTGGTAAATTCTCAGGCAAGGGAAAAGGTCTATTTCTTCCAAGTAGAAAGTTATCAATTAAATAAGATAATAATGCAATATCATAATTGTCATCATCACTTCGATATTCTTCTTGATTTCTAGTTAACCTATGCTTCGACTATTACGTATTGCTGCAATCTCTTTTTTCAAATCGAATTTGATAATATACAATACCTGTCCAACTTCGATGAAAATTAAGTTGCATGTCTTCCATGAAGATAAACCATTTATCATCCATATCATAGGAAATTAGCCCTAATGATATTTGATCAAACTCATCTTGATTAAAAATCTTTCAAAAGCAAGTTTTTTCTCTGTTTTGGCATTGAAAATTATCAGATCTAGATTGGCTTTTTGCTCTTTGTTTTTTCATAGTTGATTTCCTAATAAGTATACAAATGCCATCACCACCAAAACATCCGCCGCGAGGACTGCCAGAATTCCGAGCAGGCTGAAAATCTTTTGCCAGAGAATCCAAGTCTGTTTGTTTTCGAGCCGCTTGAGGAAGAAATTTCTAAAAGGATAGATCGAAGGCTCACGGGTAAGGCTATTATAAAGGGACTGGTAGTACTCGTCCGTTTTGAACCAGAGTTTGTACGAGTTCGAGAGGAACAGTCCGCTGAAGAGGAGGAAGAGGAGAACGAAGCCGAGGGAAGGTTGGGTCATAATCGTTTTTGGTGTCGTTGCGAGCCCGAACGGAGTGAGGGCGTGGCAATCTCCTGTTTGAAGGTTAGTTGAGATTGCTTCGGGCTATCGCCCTCGCAATGACATATGTTATTGAATACTTGTCTTACTCAAAATTTTGCCCGTATCCAAATCCAACTCACAGGCGTGACCGCTGAAAGTGTAGGTGGATATCGTCGCGCCATCATTGTTGAGCTTGACACGTGTGTAAAGAGTATAAGGGTCGGGCTTTTCCGCCTTCCAAAGAATCTTTCCTTCTGCAGAAACGCAATAGAGATTGGTTTCACTTTTTGGAAACCCTGTGGAACTTTCCAGCACAATAAAGCCACGCGTCGCCTGAATCGTCTTTTCAATTTTTGTGTGAAGAGGTTGGATATCGTCCATTCTTTCTCCTGATTTATAAAAGTGTGGATTACTGCGCTTCCATCCCTGTTGGGGCGGGTTCTTCTTGAACGAATTTTGATCTTATCCCAAACATGATCCCCAAACTAAGAACGGCAAATATGCCGACAACCCCTTCCAATGCGACTGCGCCAACGATCGGCAGTAAATAAACGGATGAAGCATCGACCAACGCGTGCCAGAGCAATGCGATCCAAAACCACATGGGTTTCTTATACGCCACACTGTATAACACCATCACCGAGAGGGATAGATGTAAAGAGATTGCGAAAATACGTTCGATCAGCCCCAGGAATGCCATATATACAGGCGTTGACCAGAATGCCGCCACTTGTCCTTTTGTGGCTTCGATCAGATCAGCCGGAACCCCAAGCGCGGCAAGGTCCGCGTTGCGCATGACGATCATGTTGACAACGGTCAACGCTGACAGAATGCCTAATAGGAAAGCTTCCACGCCGCCATGTCCCGCACCGACGAGCACACCTTCATTCCATGTTTTAGCATTCTTGAGATTGAATTTGAATAGAATGTAGCGGGCAGTCTCTTCGAAGATGCCAGCCAGAAGACCCAGGACAATGGCATTGAAGACCGTTGTCCATGTTTCAGGGATGGAAAGGAATCCGTTTTTGAATAGGGCGGTTAATCCATATACAACTGGGATGTGCAAAACTTGTGACGCGATGAACGTCACCGCGCCAGCGAGCGCAAGTTTCCATGAAAGGCTGAATTTCCGCGTGAGGAAAACAACCAGAAGGATGGGCAAAAGGATCATGCCCAAAACGTTCAACGACAAAGCAAGGGTTAGCATCTATTCTCCATATCTTCGTAGGTAACTGTCACCTTTATCTCAATTCTGCCAAATATCAGCATCGTATGCGGGCGCTTCACAGCGTAACGGTTTGTCTGTCCGTTCGCCCAAAGCGTATCCAGCCTGAATCAGCGTTTGTACTTCAGAACTGCCCTCGTAGATCATCGCGCCTTTGGAATTGCGCAAATAGCGTTCCACGTCATATTCGTCGCTGAACCCATACGCGCCGTGAATTTGAATCGCTTCGGTCGCCGCACTGAAAGATGCTTCAGTGGCGAACTTCTTTGCGAAAGATGTCTCGCGTGTGCAACGTTTCCCTTCGTTCTTCAGCCATCCCACTTGATAGTAAAGCAACTTTGCGATCTCATAATCCTGTGACATCTTGGCGATCTTCTCTTGAATGAGTTGATGCTCCGCAATCGGTTTGCCAAAGGTTGTGCGTGTCTTTGCGTACTTCACACTTGCTTCCAGCGATGCACGGATGATGCCTGTCGCGCCCGAAGCCACGGTGTAACGTCCGTGGTCGAAGCCAGTCATCGTGATCTTGAAGCCTTCGCCCTCTTCGCCGAGTCTGTTTTCAACAGGTACCTTCACATCGGTGAATGAGATCCAGCCTGTTGCGCCAGCACGCACGCCGAGCTTGCCGTGTAGGTCGCCTGTCTTTACGCCGTCACTGTGCAGGTCAACGATGAAGGAAGATAAAGCAGAAGAAGGCTTGGAGGAGGAAGGGTCAGTTTTGACGGTAACAAGCGCGAGGTCCGCTTTTGAGGCGAGCGAGATCCACATCTTTTCGCCATTCAGGATGTAGTAGTCACCGTCCCGTTTGGCAGATGTCCGCATCGCCGCCACGTCCGACCCCATGCCTGATTCAGTGAAAGCGCCGCATCCGATCTTTTCGCCGCTTGCAAGCGGCTTCAAGAAACTTTTCCTTTTGCTCCTCGGTACCCCATTGAAAAATGCTCATCGCACTCAACCCCGTATGCACCGACATCGCCACACGTAACGAAGTGTCCATCGCTTCGAGCTCCTCGCACGCCAGCCCCCACGCGAGATAGTCCATGCCCTGCCCGCCATACCGGACAGGGAAGGGGAGCCCCAAAATGCCAAGCTCGCCCATGCGTTTGAGCGCAAAGGGGATCGGCTCCTGCTTGCGATCATGTTCTTTGATAACGGGTGCGATCTCTTTTTGGACGAAGTCGCGTACCATTTTTTGTGTCATTTGATGTTCAGGGGAAAGGGAGAAGTCCATGGATGCCTCGTTTTTCTTTCATTATACCTTGCAGATAAAGTGCCCCGCTTCTTTCCAAACCGACAGTTGATTCTGATTTAAGATGTTTATTTCCCCTTGTTATTGTTCCCGTTAAAATAAAAAAGCCCGATGCTGAGAGATATGGCATCGGGCTAGTGATTATGGGTATCTACTGTCATGATCTCTTCTCAACACCCATGTTGTTCAGCTCATCTGAGTTGATGCTTGAGATGAGCAGGTCTGCGCTGGCTAGTGCGGCGAACACGAGCAAGCAGATTACAACTGCAACGACAAACATGATTTATCTCCTTTCTCTATACACCTATTAACATCTTCAGGCTCAAAAAGTTATATCCCCTAACAGTACTGAAACGTAATGGTCACACAACAAAATTTCAGAACTGCAAAGGTCATATATATAACGATGGATTTAGCTTTTTGTTCCATAAATATATACGATTGTATAACTGTGATGTTGCAAAATGGTGAAAAAATCGTGTGCATCTTGTGAGTTATTGCCCAGGTTGACAAAACCATTCTTTGAGATAAAATTCACTCCGCTAAACGAAATGCCGAAGTGGCGGAATTGGCAGACGCGCTACGTTCAGGGCGTAGTGAGCTTACGCTCATGAGGGTTCAAGTCCCTCCTTCGGCACTACTACGAACTCGCTGAAAAGCGAGTTTTTTGTTAACTCGATCATTCCATTGATCAGTTCCATGTCCCAAAATATCCATCTCTTGGTTCTGGCAATTGCAGGTAATTTTTGCGAGAAATTCATGGTGTTCATAACTCAAATTCAGAGTCGTGTTGCTCTAAAACACATCATTTTCCATTAAGCCGCTGAAAATGGGGGTATTTTTCATGCTATATAAGGTTATAAATGAAGTCACGCATTATTCAGGTCGTAGAGGCTTGTTATTTCTAGTGCTCATAGTGAGTTTTTTGGCATTTGTCCCATTTCAAAAGATACTTGAAGCCATCCAGGAGGCGTCGCCCTCCTTTTTTTGGCTGTCCTGCCTGCTGGGCTTACCGACTATTTATTTTGGGGGTGTCCAATTATGGATGTTGATCCATCGACAGGAAATACAAGTAACTACGCTAAAGTTGTTCGAAATTAACTTTGTAGTTAAAGCTTTATCTTTTTTCTCACCTGCATCTGCGTTGGGTAGTCTATTACGTTGGTATAAACTTTCAGGTGGCGGAAAATCTGCCGAGGCGCTGACAGCGGTAGCGGTGAATTGTTTATTTAATGTGTTTACTGCAATGGTCTTTGGTCTTTTTTGGTTGATTGGTAGCGTCAATCGAAGTTCATTCAATCAGCCTTGGATTTTATTCGGTTTCCTTCTCCTGGTTGTGCTGATGTGGCTTCTTACCACACGATATAGCCCCCCTATGTTGAACTGGGTTCAGGAAAGAACGAAAAATAATCATCGAAACTGGGTTCAAAAGTTCAGTTCGCTCTGTGGCAGGCTTTCCACCTCCCTGCGCGTATATTCCAGCCTCTCGGGTTATGAATTGATGTTGTTGGTCATTGTTGGATTGAGTAGTGAGTATATTTAGATTGGCTGCCTATGTCTTTCTTGCTTTATCTATCCATATTCCCGTATCCTTTGTAGACCTTGGCTGGATGCGTTCCATTTTCTTTTTGGCTTCTCTTGCCCCCTTTACTCTGGCTGGTGGTGTGGGACTGCGCGAAGTGAGTGTGGTTTTGGTGCTCTCAGCTTTTGGCGTCAATGCTGATCTTGCCGCGGCGTTTTCCTTTTTGCTTTATATCCGTTCGGTGATCCTCAGCCTGATTGGGGGAGTGATAGAATTGGTTTCATTGATTGTTTCAAAGTGGAATCCATAATGCGAATATGCCTGATCAGTGTTGAAATTTTTGCCTGGGGAAAATAGGGGAGGGTTTGGACGATCCGCACGCGCATGATCGGACGTGAGCTTGCCCGTCAGGGTATTGAAGTGACTGCTGTCATCCCGCGTCGCCCAGGGCAAGGGGCTGTAGAGATGCTTGATGGCATCCGCGTCCTCGAATTCGATCCCCGCCGTCCGTTCTCTGCTCTTGAGTTGTTCCGTCAAGCCGACGCAGATATTTACCATTCGCAGGAACCGTCTTTTGGTACGTACCTGGCACAACGCGCCATGCCCGATCGAAAGCATGTCGTCACTTTTCGTGATACACGCGATAGAAAAGATTGGTGGATCGAATTCATATATCCATCATTGAGTTATGCCCAGGTAATCTCCAACCTCATTTATGAAGATAATTTTCTTGTGCATAATGCAGTTTGTAAGGCAGATCGGTGGTTTACAGCGGCAAAGATGCTGATACCTAAAGCTCGCAAAAAGTACAAGCTTCCTCATGACCCTGAGTTTTTGCCATCACCGATCCCTTTTACAGAGGTTGTCAAAAAATCTGAAACTCCATTGGTCTGTTTTGTCGCACGGCTGGATCGTAGAAAACGTCCTGAGGTGTTTTTTGATTTGGCAGGTCAATTCCCGAATGTCCAGTTTGAAGCAGTAGGAGCGGGGCGTGATTCAGGATGGGAACGTGAATTGAGGTCCCGTTACGGGAATCTTCCAGATCTTAATATCCGTGGTTTTGTGAATCAATTTGGCGGTAACGGCTTGTCAGATTTATTGAGCCAAAGCTGGATTCTTATAAATACGTCTGCGCGCGAAAGCCTGCCGACGACATTTATCGAAGCCGCCGCACATGGTTGCGCGATCCTAAGCGAAATTGACCCGGATGGTTTTTCATCTAATTTTGGATATCGAGTCATTGATGATAATTACGCAAATGGGCTAAGAACTTTATTGAACAATAACACATGGCGGGAAAAGGGACAGCTTGGTATGAAATATACGCGTGAAACATTTTCCCTGGAAAAATCCATACAAGAGCATGTGAAAGAGTACGAGAAATTATTATCCATATGACGCGGCTTATCGTTTCAACCAATCATCGGGAAGTGCTGCATAGCGATGTGTCCGGATGGTTGTATGTGGTCGATTTGGACACATATGAGATCTTTCAACAAACAATGGGTATTGAACCGCCGTATCGGATACGCGATACCAATCCAAGAGGCGGGATGCGAGGGATGTGTGGAATCAGTATTTGTAACGGTGAACTGGCTGTGGCAAATTATTCATCTATATTTTTCTTTGACCATCAATGGAATCTTTTGCGTATTTTCACCCACCCGTCTGTCTCCGTGTTACATGAGATCTTGTATGTTGAAGATGGCGTTTGGGTAACATCGACAGCAAATGATTTACTGGTGAAATTCAATATGGATGGTTTGTTAAGTGAATATTACCCGGTGCGTGAGCAAACCGAACTGATGAAAAAGTTGAATGGAACCACAAAACAGGCTCTTCGTCCTGAAGATATCACTACTGGCAAACGTGATTTTCGTAAACGTCCATATTTCAACTCAGATGTTTATGACCGAACTCATCTTAATAGTATTGCTCTTGTTGAGGATGGTGGGTTGTTGCTTTCGCTTGGGCTGATTGTTGGCAACCGATATTCGTTTTTAATAACGATAAAAAAAGTGATGCTTAAGATTAAAGTTTGGGGATTCTTTTTGAAAGTAAACCGTATACTCCACCGAGTTTTTGGGATTAGGGGTACGTCAGCCATTGTGCGATTTGATTTAGTGATAAAGTGGAAACTGATCCTACGGTTTCCAACTACTTACAATCCTAGTCACTCTATTTGTATAATGAGAGATAATACAGGTATTTACCTGGATACATCTGCTGGTTCAATAGTACACTTTGATCTGACAGGCAGTATTATTTCAAAAACAAAGATTACCGATAAATTTTTACGTGGCGTACTTGAACTGCCAGACAAACGCTTGGCCATAGGCGCTGGAAACATCCTGCTTATATATGATCTGGCAGAACAAAAAATTATCAAAGAAATTGAATTTTCGGACGAATCATTAAATACGGTTTTTGATATCAAAATTTTGCCCTCCAATTTTGAATTACCCCCTTCTTCTTTAGAGTTTGTAGTTGGGCGAATTGCAGGCTTTGAAAATCAAAAAATTATATGGGCACCAAACACTAATGAGAATACTAGTCCTTATTCATGAATTTCCTCCAATCGGTGGCGGTGGAGGGCGTGTAGCGCAGGATATTGCCCGCCTTGTGAAACTGGGATGAGGTACATGTTTGCTTCTCATTTGAAGGGGCTTGATGTGTATAGCTAGGCGGACGGCTGTATTAACCGTTTGCCTCCTTTCGCCGAAAACCTTTTGTCGCGGATTTCCTTGCATGAGTGGTTATCTTTTTGTCGGTTTTTTTGCCAGCTTGTGGTTGATAATGCGCTTTCGGTTGCAGATCTTCATGTACATTTTGCTGTCCTGCCGGATTTTTAGCCTGGATATTACATAAGGTCACTGGTCTTCCATATGTTTTGACCACTCATCTGGGTGACGTGCCTGGAGGAGTACCTAAAGACGGATCGTTGGTTTCGGTGGATTCATCCTTTTACCCCTCGCATCTGGCAGGACGCCGTGTCTGTTACCGCCATAAGTGAACATACACGCCGTTTGGCATTGTCCCATTACCCGGTTAACATAAAAGTGATTCCAAATGGAATTGATATAGAATGCATATACAACACTGATTGCAATTGAATGTTCCGCCCCAAATTGTATTTGCGGGGCGTTTTGTGCCCCAGAAAAACCTTTTATTATTTCCTCAAATATGAAATGGCGTGAGAGAGTTGGATTGGCATTGTGTCTTGATTGGGGATGGTCCGCTAAAAGAGGAGACGATACGACAAATAAACGCTCTCGGTTTAAACGATCGCTTTTCTTTGCCTGGTTGGCTGGTTCCTGATGAAGTTATTCATACATTGAGTGTTAGCGACATATTGCTTCTGCCATCGAAATCCGAAGGCATCCCAATGATTGGTTTACAATCCCTTGCGGCTGGATTGGCAATTGTGGCAAGTAGTGTGGGCGGCTTGATCGATCTTGTGGAAGACGGGCATAATGGTTTCTTGCACGATAGGAAGATGTTCAAGGTTTTATTGAGAGTCTAAGTAGTTTCGTTGTTTAATCCGGCTTCATTAAATGCCCGAAAAAAAAGTTTGGATATCTCCCGCAAGTTTGACCTAACTCATATTGTGGATGAATACGAAAAAGAACTGATGAAAGCGGACAAGGTGAAATGAAAACATGGATATGAAACGAATAATTCTATGGGGCGGCTGGTATGGAAGCAAGAATGTGGGCGATCAGACTTTGCTCCTTTCAATCTCTGATATGTTAGGCGAAGCTCTCAAGGATGTTGAGTTTATAGTAGTTACAGCCAATCCAGGACAGGTGCTTGAATATACCAATCGGGATTTTACTCATATTTTCCACCCCACTCATTCCCGAAGACAGTTCATCGAAATCGTGAAGTTTTTCTTTACGGCTGATGTCTTCATTTTTGGCGGTGGGGTTCCCTTTTATGATGAGATAAACCATTCGATTGCCATTGTCATGCTTGTTACATTGGCGCGAATTTTCAGGGTTCCCTGCGCTATTTGGGCTGTTTCGAGCTTAAGGATTCGTTCAAAGTTTTCACGATGGGTTCTAAGCTATGTTCTGTCATATGCGTCAGTAGTGACTTATAGGGATGCTCATACTCGGAAATTGTTTATAGAATGTGGCAGAGATGACAACAGACAGCAAGAGGCTGCTGACTTTGTGTTTGCTTTACGTTTGAATGATGACCAGACAGCTCAGGGTTTGCTGGTCAGGGCAGGTTGGAAGGCTTCCAGGCCACTTGTCGCGTTGACACCACGTCCATTGCGCGGGAAGGATGGGGAAGCGCATACACATTATGTTCCTAAGCTGGCCCTGGATAATCAAAAAGAAATAGAAGCCTTTTCCGCTGTGCTCGATTGGCTTTGGGAAAATGGTTATCAACCGGTTTTCGTGCCCATGAACACGGTGGTACCTGACGATGACAGGGAAGCCGCACATGAGATCATGGAAATCGCACAATATGGGAGCCAGGCTCTTCTTATTGATGAAGAGATTTTTCCTCGAGACGTGGCAAATGTGTATGGGAAGTGTCACGCAGCATTTGTCGCACGGGTTCATGGGTCTATAACGGCCTTTTTAGGGCGCTGTCCCATGCTAATGTATGCGTTTGACTGGAAGCATAAGGGAATTATGGAACAAATGGGATTTTCCAGGTATATTTTTGACCCGGAAAAGAACATTTCTTCTGACGCGGTTGTAATGATGTCTCAGATATTACAGTCCCGGTCTGATTTAGTTGCTGAGATTGAGAAAAAGCATGGGGAATTACTGGAGCAGGCTAAGATCCCGCGCGATGCGGTTGTCCGTCTCCTAAAGCCTGAATAGCGTGGTATAATTAGGCTAAATTAGGCATCTTCTTCATTAGTTAAGACGCGGAGTCGCAGTATCTCTTCTTCGTGTCTTTTTTATGCCGAAACCCCACTGTAGAGAGAAGCAATGGCAGAAGAAAACATTACCCAAACTGGAAACATCCAACAAGTTGACATTGATGGCCAGATGCGTGAGGCTTACCTCGATTATGCTATGAGCGTGATCGTGGCGCGCGCGCTTCCTGATGCGCGCGATGGCTTAAAACCTGTCCATCGCCGTATTTTGTACGCCATGCACGAGTTGGGTATTCGATCGAATACGGCTTATAAGAAATCTGCTCGTATTGTAGGTGAGGTGCTGGGTAAATTCCACCCGCACGGCGATTCGGCGGTTTATGAGAGTATGGCGCGCATGGCGCAAGATTTTTCGATGCGTTATCTGCTTGTGGACGGACAGGGTAACTTCGGTTCAGTGGATGGCGATTTACCGGCGGCGATGCGTTATACCGAAGCCCGTCTTCAGAAAATGGCTGAGGAACTTCTGGCTGATCTTGAAAAAGATACAGTCGATTTCGGACCTAACTTTGATGAAAGCCTCGAAGAGCCGTTGGTCTTACCTGCTCGTGTGCCGAATATGCTTCTCAATGGCGCATCTGGTATCGCGGTTGGCATGGCGACCAATATCCCGCCTCATAACCTTCGAGAATTGACGAGTGCAATCATCTTCCTCATCGAAAATTATGAAAAGATGGATGATATTTCGTTGAATGACTTGATGCACCATATTACGGGACCAGATTTCCCGACAGGCGGCATCATTGTTGGACGTGAGGGGATCGAATCCGCATATGGCACAGGCAAGGGGCGTCTTGTTGTGCGCGGTTTGGCACATATTGAAGAAGGAAAGGGTGGCAGGCACAATATTTTCATCACAGAAATCCCTTATCAGGTCAATAAGTCAAATTTGATTCAACGTATTGCTGAACTTGTTCGTGATGACAAGATCGATCAAATCTCTGATTTGCGTGATGAATTTGATCGACGGGGCATGAGCATCATGATCGAGCTTAAGCGCGGCGCTCAACCGAAGAAGGTGCTGAATCAACTTTATAAATATACAACTTTACAGACGACTTTCGGAGTGCAACTTCTGGCGCTCGTGAATGGCGAGCCGCGCACACTGCCACTTAAACGGGCTTTACAGATTTTTATCGAACATCGCCAGACTGTTATTGTCCGTCGCACAAATTTTGATCTGGCAAAAGCGCGCGCACGCCAGCATATCCTTGACGGATATTTGATCGCTCTAAATAACCTTGACGCCGTTATCAAAACGATCCGCGAATCAGAAGATGCGGATGTAGCCAAAACAAGTTTGATAAAACGCTTCAAGTTGAGTGAACTCCAGGCACAGGCAATCCTTGATATGCAATTGCGCCGCCTTGCAGCCCTGGAACGTTGGAAAATCGAAGAAGAGCATAAGCAAGTCGCGGGGCAGATCGCCTATCTCGAAGATTTGCTTGCTCATCCCAAAAAGATCCTTGCACTGATCCAGGATGACATGCGCGATCTTGCCGAAAAATATGGTGATGACCGTCGCACACGCATTGCTGCTGATGCCACGGAAGAGTTGAGCGAAGCCGACCTTGTTCAGGATGAAGCAGTGCTGATCAGCCTCACCGAGCGTGGATACATCAAACGTGTTGCGGCATCTGCCTTCCGCTCACAGACCCGCGGTGGACGCGGTGTTATGGGGCATACAACCAAGGATGAAGATGAGGTAGTTGCGCTCATCCCAGCCCGAAGTCTGGATACGATGCTGTTCTTCTCGGATAAGGGCAAGGTCTATTCTGAAAAAGTTTACCAAATCCCCGATGCGGATCGTACTGCGAAGGGCATCCCGCTTGTCAACGTGCTTTCATTGGATGCCAATGAACGTGTGACCGCCGCAATTGCAGTTTCAGATTTTTCTGCGCATGGATATTGTATGCTGGCGACTGTACGCGGCAAAGTTAAGCGTGTCGTGATGGAAGAGTTCGCCGCAGTACGACCTTCGGGCTTGATTGCCATGGGATTGGATGGAGGTGACCAGTTAGGCTGGGCGCGTGTTACCAGCGGCAAGGACGAAGTAATCTTTGTTACCGAAAATGGACAGGCATTGCGCTTTAGTGAAAGCAAAGTCCGTTCGATGGGACGACAGGCGTCTGGTGTCCAGGCGATCAAACTTAAGAAGGACGATGCTGTCACCAGTATGGATGTTGTAGAAAAAGATGGCGCTCTTCTAGTTGTCACATCCGGCGGCTTTGGGAAACAAACTCCCTTGAAGGAATATTCACCCAAGGGACGCGCCACGAACGGTATTTCTACGATTGACCAAAAAGCTCTGAAAGAGATCGGCAAGATCGTTGCTGCACGTGTTGTTCAGAAGGACGACGATCTGACGATCATTACATCCAATGGCGTGGCGATTCGGATCAAGAACAAGACTGTCAAGCAAGCGGGACGCGCCACAAAAGGTGTGCATCTCATCAAGCCGCAGCCCGGCGACAGTGTGGCGTCGGTTGCCCGTATCTCTGCAGAGGATTTGAAGAGGGCAGGCGCTGAATTGAGCAGTGATGAAAAGGTGGAACCACAACCGCAGTTGATATAGAAAATAAAACACGGACGAGTTGAAAAACTCGTCCGTGTTGCGTTTAAAGATTTGAAGCGTTAATGAACCGCTCCGATTTATTTAAAACAGTGACATTCTACCTGTAATAAATAATGCCAGGGTCCCCAAAATACATACCATAAACATCAACATAAGCGAAACGATAAAACGTTGTTGAGCTGTCATTCCGAGGAAACGGTCGTTGCGGCGAACCGATGCAGATACCAGTGGTCTGGAAGCGGGTTCCTTATAAAGATCGTTTGCTTCTTCTTCATAGAAGGGGGATTTGGCAGATTCGTGTAAATTATCGAACATTTTTTACCTCGTTGCGAAGTATATCATGCGAAGGGACGCAGGCGCACATCCCCGAATCGTACTGTTATGTATTTGCCATGCTCATCACGGATTCGTAAACTTCCATCTGATTCAAGCCCAACGATCTTCCCTCTAACAGATTGGTCGCCTCCCATATCGACCTGAACCTGCCTGCCGTTGTAAGCGAGTTTCTCCTGCCACGAAGCGATGAATGAATTTGTTGTCAGATGCGGGCGCAGAGCAATGATATTTGCGAGTATGTCATGTAACAAGGCTCCACGGTCGGGTGACTGCCCCAGCTCGTGTTCAAGGCTGGTGGCTGGGAACCGTAATATATCTGTGGAAGGTACAGCACCCTTCTCAACATTTATACCGATGCCAACCACAATACATTCAATGCTGTCACCTGACCACACCAATTCGATCAAAACGCCGGCGACTTTTCTCATATTCAGGAGAACGTCGTTCGGCCATTTGATCTCCGGGTTTAGCCCACGTGTTTGCAAGGCATCGCTCACTGCAAGCGCGGCAAGCCCAACGATCCGTGTGAGATGCGAGCGCTCCTCAATAGATGGGCGCAATATCAAACTCAGAGCCAGTGCTGTGGCAGGCGGCGTAATCCATGGACGATCATAACGTCCTCGTCCCAGTGTTTGTTCATCAGCAATAACCAGCGACATATCATCTGCACCGCTGGTTGCCCACGCAAGCGCTTCATCATTGGTCGAACCGATGGAAGCAAAATATCGGATACCGCCCAGGGGAAGCCCGGAAAGAATTTCTTTAATTTCGTTCTGGTTCATGGTAATACAAAATGTGGATTGATAAACCCACCGTTTTGACGGACTTCAAAGTGAAGATGGGCTCCTTGAGAATTACCGGTATTGCCGGCGGAACCGATCCATTGACCCGCGCTCACACTTGCACATACACCCACACCAAGCACGCTTAAGTGGGCGTAGACTGTCGAATAACCGTTTCCATGGTCGATCTGGATAACGTTTCCATAACCGTAGTTATATCCACCTTGAGACATGGTCACAACGCCGCTGTCTGCCGCATAGACGGGTGCGCCTTCGCCGGCGGCAATATCGATACCGAGATGCCCGGACCAGTAATCGTTACCTGAAAGGAAATGGTTGTCTGCGGGCCATACGAATGCACCGCTCCCTACTGCGCCGCCATTCGGACATGAACTCTGACTGGTGGACGAAGTCCCTGATGCACCCTTGGCTACAGTGGGTACAAGCCATTGTACAAACTCTCTATGCCCGCCAGGGATCATAACCCATGAGCCTGATGTAACTTTTGGATCTGCCAGGTCGATATCGTTGCCCGGATAATTCAAAATATCATCAACATTTGCGTCGAATTCCTTGGCAACCGAGGCAAGCGTATCGTTCTCTTTCCATTGATAATAAATACCGTCTGCAGGAGGAATTTCCAAAACCTGTCCCGGTTTGAGGCTATGAGGGTCATCCTGCAAAACTTTATAATTTGCCCATAAGACAGTTTCAGGCTTGAGCTTGAAAGATTCTGCAATTGCAAATACCAAATCGCCGCGTGTGACGCGATACTCGACAGGTTTATAACGCGGCTTATCTGCTGGGATATTCGTCTTGAGTTGGATACCCCTCTCAATGGATGCAAACGCTTCGGGACCGCCCAAAGCTGGCATGACAACCTGAGGCGGTTTCTCCTCTGGAGCCGCAGTCGGCTCAGGGATGGATGCTTGCTCAACGGTTGTCGATTGTTTCCACAAGAACGCGCCACCGGCTATTCCCCCCACCAGAACGAGGGTCACAAACCAACTGATAATATTGAATAGGTTATGTTTCAAGAACAACGTAAACTTTGACATTCTAATAGTTAATCATCTCTCCCAAGATTCTCAAGGAATTCCTGGTTGTTGCGCGCCCTGTCAAGACGTGTGACAATGGCTTCGGTGGCTACAGATTGATCCATACCTGCGCCTTGTGGTTGTGACGAGATCATTTGGATGTACATTCGTCGTAACAGCCAGACACGCTGCAACAGATCAGGACCAAGCAAAAGGTCCTCGCGACGCGTGGATGAGCGTTCGATGTCCACAGCTGGGTAGATGCGTCGCTCTTGTAGTTTGCGAGAGAGATGCAATTCCATGTTTCCGGTACCTTTGAACTCTTCATAAACAACATCATCCAAACGGGAACCGGTATCCACAAGACAGGTCGCAATAATGGTCAACGAGCCACCTTCTTCAATGTTACGTGCCGCACCAAAGAAACGTTTAGGTGGGTACAACGCCGAAGGATCCATACCGCCTGAAAGTGTGCGCCCCGAGGGGTTTACCACAAGGTTATAAGCACGCGCCAGACGAGTGATCGAGTCCATTAAGATTACCACGTGACGACCGATCTCCACCAATCTCTTAGCACGCTCTAAGGCAAGCTCCGCGGTACGGACGTGTGCTGTAACCGGTTCATCGAACGTGGAAGCAACCACTTCGGCGTCCACCGAGCGGTCCATATCGGTCACTTCTTCGGGGCGTTCGCCGATAAGAGTTACGATCAAATGCACATCAGGATATTTGGTTGAAATTGAGTTCGCAATCTGCTTGAGAATTGTGGTTTTCCCCGCTTTTGGAGGTGAGACGATCAGTCCGCGCTGCCCTCTGCCTACAGGGGCGATCAAGTTGATCAAACGTGGAGCCAGGGTGTCGTGGTCGGTTTCGAGATCAAATCGTTTATCTGGAAAGATCGGTGTCAGATTTTCGAAAACCGGGCGGTGGGATGCTTCTTCGGGGTCCACGCCGTTGATCGATTCAACTTTGAGCAATCCAAAGTGTCGTTCGCTCTCACGCGGAGGACGTACCTGCCCGATCACCAAATCTCCAGCTCGTAGTTCGTGCCGCCGTAATTGCGCCTGCGAAACGTACACATCCTGATCGCTGATCCTATAGTTCGTGGCTCTCAGGAAGCCGATCCCTTCGCTCATGATCTCCAGGATACCGCCGCGCAGTTCAATGCCTTCTTTCTGCGCCTCTGCCTCTCGGATCATCATGGCAAGGGTCTCTTTCTTTAAGCGGTTGGCGTTGGGAATATTTAACGCCTTCGCCATGCCGCGTAATTTTGAAAGAGGTTCGTTCTCAAGTTCTAGTATTTTCATTTTTTGTTTCCCGTTCAGTTTGGAATGTTGGATTTAATGCAAATTAAACCAGCGCCTTATTGGGCTGACTGGGATTGTCCCTTAGTTTTTTGGTGAGTGAGGATTTTCGATCAAATTCATGTCACGCGTCGCCCGTGCAGGTTGTCACATCGCCTTGCATTCGGATTTCGCAATTAAGAGGTTGTCAAGTCACAGGGGAGTGATTGGCATTATAGCACGTTCGTTCGGGTGAGGCAAGAAGTTTTGTAAAACCAACCTTCATTTTTGTAAGCAAGATCAATCGCGCAGAATTTTATTTTGCAAATCGTACAGGCGGCGATAAGTGCCGTTGTTTCTCACGAGTTCATTATGTTTACCAAACTCAACGATTTTGCCGTGATCCATCACCAAAACTTCATCCATGTTCTCAAGCCCAACCAGGCGATGCGTAATGAGAAGTGACGTTTTATCTCGCATGATCTTAAAGAGTGTATCCAGCACCTGCTTTTCGGTGATTGGGTCAAGATTGGCAGTGGGTTCATCGAGGATAAGAATTGGTGCGTCTTTCAACAATGCACGTGCAATTGCCAGCCGCTGTCGTTCGCCGCCTGATAAGCGTAAACCCTGCTCTCCAACAAACGTGTCGTAGCCTTTTGGAAGGCTTGTAATGAAATCATGGATCTGTGCATCACGAGCAGCAGATTCCATTTCATCCTGATTCATGGATGGACGCGCCAGACGCAAATTCTCCCGAATGGATGTATTGAAGAAATAACTGTTCTGCGAGACAAAAGCGCATCTCTTTCTGACTTCGTCCTGATCCAGCGACTTGAGCGATTCGCCGCCCAAACTGATCTCTCCAGAATCGTAATCCCAGAACCTAAGCAATAGATTGGCTATCGTGCTCTTCCCAGCCCCACTCGGACCAACAATGGCAATGGATTTTCCTTCAGGAATGGTGAAGGATATATCTTGCAAGGCAGGTATGGTTTGGTTGGGATAAGCGAAAGTTAAATCAGTAACTCGTAATTCATCCCGCGGGGATGCTTCGCGATAATTCGTAACTGATAACTGTTCACTGATAACTCGATCATTGACAACTGGTTCCGCATCCACCACTTCAAACAAACGTTTTGCCGCCTCACGGGAGGAGTTCCACATCTGTGCGGCGAGAGGGAGCGGCAGGACTGCTTCAAATGAGGCAAATGTCATTAAGGCGAATGTGCCGAGCATCACACCTTTGATATTCCCTGCTGTGACTTGTGGAATAACCAATAACAAAACAAGCCACAAACCAAAATTGGTAAGTAATGTTCCCAATGCGGAATGGATTCCACTAATGCGCACCATTTGCTTTTGCGTGGTTCCGTATTGTTTTCCAGTAGAAGCAATTTGCCTGGCTCTATCTTCTCCGCGGCCAAAGGCAAGCAGATCTGCTAGCCCTTGAATGCCATCTACGAGTTGGGATTGGATGTCAGCCCGTTGGGTGATGAGGCGTTGCCCGGGTCTGCGGCTGAAGGCTTGGGCGAGAAGTGGCAGGACCAGACCCAAGGTGAAGAAAAAGAGAATTAGGACATAAGCAATTGTCGGGTAGAAAGAGGCGAAGAAAATGGATACGCCGATCATAACGACGATGGCGGTCAACGATGGCGAGATCACACGCACGTAGAAGTTTTCCAATGTTTCAACATCACCGATGACACGGGCGAGCAGGTCTCCGCTTTTGTATTCCATCAGGCGGGCGGGGGCGAGGGGCTCAAGCTTTTCGTAGAACCAGACGCGCAGACGGGCAAGAAGACGGAAGGTGACGTTGTGCGAAACGAGACGCTCAAGGTAGCGGAAGATACCGCGCGTGATACCGAAGAAACGCACGCCGACAACTGAGACGCCGAGATCAGCAACGGACGGGTGAAGCGCAGCCGTGGAGATCAACCACGCCGATGTGCCAATGAGCGCGACACTGGAGCCAATGGTGAGCGCACTGAGGAGAATGGAGAGCGCGACCCAATTCCAGGAGCCGTTGAGAAATTGCAGTAGACGAATTAGAACAGAAGATTGTTTGATACTGGCAATTGGTAATTGAGTGTTGGGTAAAGGTTGAAGGTCAAAGGTTGGAGGTTGAAGGTCAGATTCGATGTTTGATTTTTGATTTTCAACTTGTATATCTGAAACTTCATAGGTCCGAACCATCGCGGCGTATGCACCATTCTGCTTGATAAGTTCACTGTGCGTGCCTTGTTCAATGATGCGCCCTCCTTCGAGGACAATGATCTTATCTGCCTTGAAGATGGTGTTGAGACGATGGGCAATGGTGATAACAGTTTTCCCCTGCATGAGGCGGCGTGTGGATTCTTCGAGCAGGGATTCGGTCTCGGGGTCGAGGCTGGAGGTGGGTTCGTCAAGGATGAGGATGGGGGAGTTCTTGAGGAAAGCGCGGGCGAGGGCGAGACGTTGTGCCTGTCCGCCGCTGAGACGCGCTCCGCTTTCGCCGATAACCGTTTCATATTTATCGGGGAGTGTTTCGATGAAGTCATGCAGGTGTGCAGCTTTGGCGGCTTCGACCACTTCTTCATGAGTCGCATCAGGTTTACCGAGACGGATATTTGTAGCAAGCGTGTCGTTAAAGAGATGTGGCTTCTGGGGAACCCAAGCGATGAAGGGTTGAAGGTCGAAAGTTGAAGGTTGAAGGTTCCCCGATGTGGGTTGGATAAAGCCTAGCAGGAGATTGACCAGCGTAGACTTCCCCGCGCCTGTTTTCCCAACCAATGCAATCTGTTGTCCTGTTTGAATTTCCAAGTTGATGTTTTGGAGGGCTGGAGTGGTTTCACCAGGGTAAGTGAAGGAGACGTTTCCAAATTGAAGGTCAAAATTGGATGGTCGAAGGTCGTCGACTTGAGATTTGTGACTTTCGACTTTCGACTCTGGAATTGGCATATCCAATATCTCAAAAATACGCTTTGCAGCCGTCGTGCCAGACATGCCTGCGTGGAAGCGTGCGCCGAGCATACGCAGGGGCATATAGAATTCAGGTGCAAGGATGAGAATAAAGAATGCTTGATGGAATTCCATTTTTGCATAGAGCAGGCGGAATCCGATCTCAACGGCAATCACGGCGGTACTGAGAGTGGCAAGCAGTTCAAGGACAAGCGCAGAGAGAAAGGTGATCCGCAAAACTTCGAGGGTTGTATCTCGGAATTGGTTGCTGACCTTTTCAATGTTCTTAGCGTATGCCTTGCCGCGACCGAACAGTTTGAGTGTGGTCAGTCCTTGTAAACTATCGAGAAAGTGGGCAGATAAACGTGAGAGCGTTTCATATTGTCGCTTGGTGACAATCTCAGCGCCTTTGCCGATCATGATCATGAAGAAGGGAATTAGCGGCGCGGTGATGAGAAGAACGAAGCCTGAGAGCAAGTCGATGGGGAAGACGAAGATCAGAATACTGATGGGGACGAGCGTAGTGATGACAAGTTGGGGGAGATATTGACTGTAATATGCGTCCAACGCCTCAATGCCCTCGATGGCGGCTGTAGTGAGTTCGCCTGTGCGTTGTCCGCGTGTGTAGGCGGGTCCAAGTTTGAGGATGTGGGTGAAGAGCCGCTCACGCAGGTCGGTTTTGATTCTTACAGCGACAGCATTGGCGCGATTTCGTTAATCCATGTAAGCAAGGCTCGTCCTGCAATGATGAAGAGAATGAGATCGAAGCCAATGAGAAACTTGCGCAAGTGTTTGTCCATCAAGGAAAACTCCATTGACGGTACTGCTGACAAGGTAGGCTTGGCCAATCGTCAACAGACCCGCTATAAATCCAGAAAGAATCGTTAAGAGGAGGGGGAAGCGCGTGTCACGCGTGAGGGTCAAAAGTCGGCGATGCATGAGGGAGTTTCAGGTTCCAAGTGCCAGGTTTCAGGTGGGTTAAAAAGTTGGAAGGTTGAGGATGTAGTCCGTCAACCTTCCAATTATACAGTCTATAAGATGGTTATTTCCATTTACTCTGTATGGCGACGGTATACACTTTGATGTTGAGCACAATGAAGCGCCAGAGTTGATAAAGTTTGTTATTCATCCAGAACTTTTCTGATTTTGAGAATTCTTCTTGTGTGTTCATGGTTACTCCTATTCGGGGATCAGCTTCCAGCCAATGCGACCTTTGAATTTCCAGATGAAGGTGTGATGGAGCATAAACTTCATCCACGCGCCGCTCAATCCCATTTCAAGGTGTGAGACGAACAGATCGCGTCCGTATTCGTTTTGATATTTCTTACGATCAGGAACAACGGGACGCATGACAATGGTGACTGCGTTGCCATCCCAGAGATTGTCACCCATGCTGGCGACACATGCCGCGACCATTTCGGTCATGCGTTCGCTGTGAGTCATTGTGCCTCTTTCGATGAGGTCAACAATGTTCATGGCAACGACACGTCCGATCATGCCACTGACCATGCCTGTGCGCGGCGGAGCAGGGGTAATTGCCAGATTATTTTTGTTGGTAAATGGCTTCGAGATGGGTCCGGGAGGCGCAAAGGCGATGCCTGCTGAAAAGATATTTGAGTAGGTGGGGTTGTTATATTGGGCGGGCCAGGCTTCGGGTGTTTGCGCAAGCTCGGGGTAGGGGAGACCGTATTTTCCATCTACAAGCACAAAGCCTGCCGGGTTGACGAGTTTGGATGAAACATCATTCGCCATCCTTGCCAATATATTTGAACGGTTGTCCTTTGAATTGCGGGATAAGCATCGCAAAATCGAAATCGGTCGTGCCTTCTTCGCCTTCGTAATTTTGCCAATGGATCTTGCCATCCTCGACTTTGGTCACGCCGGTTTGCACTTGATGACGAATGCCGTGGTCGTTGAAGACTGCGCGGATGAATTCATCGCTTCGCATCACATGACCATTACGCTTGATCTGCACGCCATTGACTCCGAAATCGCCCAAAGCGGGTTCGTTCGAAAGCCATAAGATGTCGGCTTTATCGCGCAATCCTTTTTTGACCAGATCCTTGTGGATGTTGACGATGTATTCAAATGCCGCACCCTGACAAGTCGCGGAAGGGTGACCTGTTCCAATTACGATCTTGACCTTCTCGCCTTTCTTCATACGTTCAACTAAGGCAAGGTACGAATCGCGCGTCTTGATTGCATGGGGCAACGAGCAAATGGAATTGGTAAATCCGCCATCAGGTCCGAGACCGGGCGTACCGGCAAAGTTGAGTACAGGCCCGGGAGCAATGACAAGATAATCGTAATCGAGGCGGATTTCCTTGCCTGTGCCGACCTCTTCGCCTAAAACATATTGATCGCCAGCGTCAGGATGAATCTCTTTTGCCGCGGCATGGACGAATTTGACATGCTTACGATCATAGACAGGTTTGAGTTTGAAGATGGTTTTTTCGGGTTTCATATGACCCACGCCAACCCAAACCCATGAGGGGAGATAACTGAACACATCGCGGTTGCTGATGACCGTGACTTCATGCTTTCTACCGAGTTGGGTACCTAAATACAGCGCCGTCGTGTGCCCGGCGAACCCTGCGCCAATAACGAGAACCTTTGCCATATAGCTTCTCCTTTTTATAGTTGATACTATATATTTGATGCAGTTATGTCACAAAAGTGACATAGGTGGTAACTGGAAAAATAAACGCGGAGTGAATTCTCTCACTCCGCGTTTGTCTCTAGTAGACCAGTGTTTTCTTGTCCGAGCTAATGCGCTTGCGGAACATGTAGTACGTCCACCCTTGGTAGGCGAGCACAATCGGGACGAAGATCAGCGCCACGATGGACATGACCGTCAGCGTGTATTGTGATGACGACGCATTGTAGATGGTGAGGCTATATGCCGGGTTGGGGGTGGAGAGCATCACGTTGGGGAAGATCATGGAGAAGAACGTTACCTGCGTCAACACGATGTTGAGCGCCACCATGATGAATGCCCAACCTTCCATCTTTTGATTGATGAAGTAACCAGCCACCAACAAGACGGTCACTGCGGCGATCGGAACGATACCGGGGTTGACCATGCCGACGTGCCCAGAAGCCCGCTGCATAGGTGAAGACACCCAGCGCGATATAGAGCACGGAAGTCACAATCCACATTTTCTTTGCAAAGGCATTGACTCGTTCGCGCAATTCGCCTTCGAGTTAAGACCGAGGAAGTTGGCGCCGTGCAACAGGAAGATGGCAACTGTAGTCACGCCACCGAGCAATCCATAGGGATTGAGCAGGGTGAAGAGATTGCCAGTGAACATCATCTTGTCGTCAATCGGCACGCCGCGCGCAAGGTTTGCAAAGGCGGCGCCGAGCAACAAGGCGGCGAGGAAGGAACCGACTGCGATCATCCAATCGAAGCGATTGCGCCAGGCGGGATTTGCATCCTTGGAGCGATATTCAAAGGAAACACCGCGGATGATCAAACCAATCAACAAAAGGAACAGGGCGAGATAGAAGCCGCTGAACATGGTGGCATACCAATGCGGGAAAGCCGCGAAGGTCGCACCACCGGCAGTGAGCAGCCATACTTCATTGCCATCCCAGGTGGAACCGATGGTGTTGATGATGGCGCGTCGTTCTTCATCTTTTTTGCCGAGGAAAGGCAGGAGCATTCCGACGCCGAAATCGAATCCTTCAAGGAAGAAGAAGCCGATCCACAATACGGCGATCAGGATAAACCAAAGGATTTGGAGAAATTCGTAAGACATATTGAGCCTCCGGGTTAGTCATCCGCGCCGACGAGGGCGGGGGCAACATCAACAAATTCGTGCAGGGCAGCATCGGGTCCCGCTTTGGCGTATTTGACCATGAGCTTGACCATGGCGACCGCGAGCGTGCCATAAACAGCAGTGTAGCCGATCAAAGAGATGAGCAGATCGACGGGCGTGAGATTCGGGGATACGGCATCCTGCACCTTGAGCAAGCCGTAAACGATCCAGGGTTGGCGTCCCATCTCGGTCAGGATCCAGCCGCTGGCGTTGGCAAGATACGGAAGGAGCAGCATGGCGGGCATCCACTTCATCCATTTGGCTTTGGTGATGTCGCCGCGCATGATCATCCACACGAAGAAGGCAGTCATGGCAATCATGATAAAACCAAAGGTCATCATGATGCGGAATGTCCAATACGTGACGACCATCAATGGGATGTAATTTCCAGGACCATATTTTTGGACATCCGCGGCTTGTAGATTGTCGACGCCTTTCACTTCGCAGGTGAAATTGTTACAAGCCAGAAAGCTTAAAACACCTGGTACACGAATTGACCAGACTTCTCGTCTCCCGCTCAGATCACCGATCGTAAGCAGGGAGAATGCGGCGGGTTGGGATGTCTCCCAGTGTGCTTCGATTGCGGCAAATTTCATGGGCTGGGTTTCATACATGTACTGACCCATGGTATGTCCGCCGAAGAAGACCAACACACTCGCTACCAAACCGACAATGGACGCAATGGTGAAGGAGCGTTTGAAGAAATCCATGTTTTGTTTGCGGGCAAGATGATAGCCACTGACAGCGAGGATCACGAAGGACGCCATCAATAGACCATCAGCAATCGTATGCCAGAAGAAAATCCAACCTTTTGGGTTGCCAACCAAGGCAAAGAAATTCACCAACTCTGCACGGTGATTGGCTTCATTGATGACATAACCAACCGGGTGCTGCATCCAGCCATTCGCAAGCAGGATCCACAACGCGGAAAGATTCGAACCGATCGCCACAAGCCAGATCGAAGCAAGATGAACCTTTTCAGGGACGCGTCCTTCGCCGAATATCCATATACCAAGGAATGTTGATTCCATGAAGAATGCGAGCAGGGCTTCAATTGCCAGCGGCGCGCCGAAGATATCGCCGACATAGCGTGAATATTCGGACCAGTTCATACCGAACTGGAATTCCTGCACAATGCCCGTCACCACGCCGATGGCGAAGTTGATCAGAAACAACTTCCCCCAAAACTTTGCCATCTTATGCCAGGTTTCATCCTTGGTCTGGTAATAGCGGGTTTGCATGAATGCCACAAACCAACCCATCCCCAGCGTTAACGGAACGAACAGCCAGTGATAGATGGTAGTGAGAGCAAACTGCAATCGTGAAAGTAGTACTGTGTCCATATACTCTCCTTGAAAAAAATTTATGTACGCGCCCTCCGGGCGTACGAAATAACTAAACCAGGCTCGGTATGGCGACCGGGATACCAGCCGCCTCTTTTGCCAGATCTTCGAATGTGATGGACGCCATCTCGCGCATCATTGCCACCTGAACGCGTCCCCACTTCGAGCGGACAGGGCAATTAGTTCGGAATGGACAGTCATCCTCACCCTTGGCTTGCATACACTCCGAAAGCAGGATCGGTCCCTCGAACGCTTCGACAACATCCTTCAAGCTGATTCGGGCAGCCGGACGCGGGAGCATCAGCCCGCCATCGCGCCCCGGAAACGTATTAACCAATCCTTCGCGCGCTAATTGTGCAACAATTCGTCCCATAAATGCCTTGGGGATTAACATTTCCTGTTGAATATCCGCGCTGGAAAGACGTGCTCCTTCACCATATTTGGCAAGGGCAAGCACTACACGGACGGCATAATCGGTTTGGCGGTTGATTTTGAGCATATTAGGTATCCTATAAAACTCTGACGCTAAAGGTAAACGTTGACTCCGATTGTAAACATTTCGCCTTAACCGTAGATGTGTAAATTGTCACAAAAGAGATGTTATGGATGTAATAAAATATTTCTGCTCGTATTTATCCATCTTTCATACTCTCTTGTATCCTCATTTTCTCTCGAATGATATAATTCACAAAAATTATTTCATTGAGGTATACATGATTAATCCTGTAATTTATACGTTCCACTTATTTGGTTTTGAATTCTCATTACGCTGGTACGGCGTCATTGTAATGCTTGGTGTAATTGTTGCTTCTTTAATTATCGAGCGTGAAATTAAACGTCGCGGCGAGAATGGTGACAGCATCTGGGATGTTTTGGTATGGGTATTGCCAATCGGTATCATTGGCGCACGTTTATGGTATGTAGTAAATGCAACAATAGGCGGAAACAGTTATTACATGGATAACCCTATCCAGATCATCGATATTCCACAAGGTGGTTTACATATCTTTGGCGGTTTTTTGTTTGGCGCCATTGTCTTGTTAATCTACCTTCGCAGAAATAAACTTGACGCATGGCTATTTTTAGATTCAGCCGGACCTGCGATGTTGATCGGTCAGGCGATTGGGCGCATCGCGAACTTCATCAACCAGGAATTATATGGACCGCCGACCACTCTTCCGTGGGGGATTCCCATTTCCGCGGAACACCGGCTTGTTAATGCATCTGTCAATTATTCTGATCTAGCCAAATATCCTGTTGATACAACCCGTTTCCACCCGACATTTGCCTATGAGATGATATGGAACCTTGTCACAGCCAGTCTTCTGCTTTGGCTTGCACGCCGTTATGAAAAACAATTGAAACCCGGAACCATCTTTGCAGGCTGGCTCATCGCCGCAGGCTTTGGACGGACGTGGATCGAGATATTCTTCCGACCCGACCAGCCGAAGATCCCTGGCTTGGGCATCAGTTACTCGGCTATCGTCTCGGCGTTGATGGCAGTTGTCGGTGCGGTCATGTTGATGGTGCGTTATAAAGCGATAAAACTATCCTTTGCCGAGAGCTGGGAAGATGAATATAAAATTACGGAGCAGCAGCCAGTCCCTGTTTCAGAGCCGTCTGAGCCGCAGGAAGAAATTGTGGTGGAGAAGGAACCATCTCCGCGTGTAAAGAAAGCGGCAACTGCGGAAGCGACGACAACCGTTAAAAAGAAACCCGTGGCAAAGGCTCCAGTGAAGAAGACCCCGGCTCGCAAACCAGCCGCAACAAAGAAAGCACCAGTCAAAAAAGCACCGGCAGTAACAAAGAAGAAAGCGCCAGCCAAAACTACAAAAAAGACGGTACGGACGAAGAAAGCTTCGTAAAATACCAACAAAAACGCGGGCGTGATTGTGGTAAAATGTCGCTCGCACGCGGGAGTCGCCAAGTGGTAAGGCATCAGCCTTCCAAGCTGATATTCGTGGGTTCGAATCCCATCTCCCGCTCTGTTTAGCGGTTTAGCCATTAGCGTTTAGCAATAATGCTTGACTGCTAATGGCTAAATGCTAATAGCTATCGGGGCCCATGGCGCAGCGGTTAGCGCAGTCGACTCATAATCGATTGGTCGAAAGTTCGAATCTTTCTGGGCCCACTCATTTTGAGCCTATTTTCAAAAAATAGGCTCATTTGATTTAAGATCTTAATGCTTTCTTCTTAGATATAGCATACGGAGAAGATCATGACTCAGAAAAAGTGTAACCACTGCGGTTTGGAGAAAGACGAGGAAGAGTTTAATTGGAGATATAGGTCCTTGGGAGTCAGGAACAAAGCATGCCGAGATTGCCAGCACACTTTCAATAAAACTTACTATGAAGGCGATGCTAAGGAACGTCACTTACAACAAGTAAGGGAAAGGACAGAAGCAGCCCGGATAGTTGCAAGGGAATTTGTTTACCAGTATCTTCTTATCCATCCTTGTGAGGAATGTGGGGAAACTGATCCCCGTGTTTTGGAGTTTCACCATGTCGGTGAAAAAGATGCGGAAATTACCAGGTTGGTATCGGGAGGTTGGTCTATAAAAAGGATACAGACAGAGATTGATAAATGTCAAGTTCTCTGCGCCAATTGCCATCGTAAGATCACTGTCGAAGAACGAGGATGGTTTCGTGGAAGGAAATAATATAGACTATATACCAGCTTGCGATTGTGCCGTGCTGAAGCGCGCCATTTTGTGTTAATAAAAAAAACCATTTAGGATAAATTTTATGAACCCTTACCTCGCCGCCATCCTCACCCTTTTCATTGCCCTTGCCTTCCTCCGCATCATGGACTATTTCGCCCATCGCGGTTGGATCGAAAGCAAATTGAGTCGCAAGTTCATTCACATTGGAACAGGACCGATATTCGTATTATGCTGGCTCATGTTTCCCGATGTGACAATCTCCCGTTATCTCGCCGCACTGGTTCCATTGCTTATTACGGTGCAATTCCTTTTGGTAGGCACAGGCATCATGAAGGATGATGCCGCTGTCCAAGCGATGACGCGCACAGGCAACCCCAAAGAGATTTTGCGCGGTCCATTGTTTTATGGAATTATGTTTGTCGTTCTCACGATTATCTATTGGAAGGATTCCCCAATTGGTATCACTGCTCTCATGATGATGTGCGGCGGCGATGGCATTGCGGATATCGTCGGACGGCGAATCAAATCTCCAAAGTTAGCCTGGTCGCGCGAGAAAAGTGTGGCGGGTTCGCTGAGTGTGTTCGTGGGCGGAGCCTTGCTAACAGCGCTGATCTTGTTCATCTATGTCAGCCTCGGTATTTTCCCTTCCCCATTCGTTGGGTATCTACTTCCCATTGCGTGGATCGCACTTGGCGGTATGCTTGTCGAGTCCCTTCCATTCAAGGATGTGGATAACATCACGCTTACAGTGGTCTCCGCGTTGATCGGTTATTTGGTATTCTAAAAAAGACCCTAAAGGTTTGTCAAACCTTTAGGGTCTATAATTCAATTAGCTTTTTCTTCCTCATCCTTTTTGATGATCATCACCCTGTAACTCTCGGCATACTTCATACCTTTGTCCTTCGCTTCCTCTGCCGCCCATTCCGTCATCCATTTTTCGACTTCATCAACAGGCACCTGGCTTGCATGTTGTTGCAACGCCTTGACCTTGATATCGATGGTCTCGGTGATGTCGATCCACGTATCGGCTTTTTCCGTGCCGTGGATATATAACCGCTTCGGATCATGCGGTTCGTACCCAGCCGGTAGCAGGTCCGCGAACATGAGCCGACTCCCCGCTGACGGAAAGGTCGCGGTGGTGGCGGCTTGTGCCGCGGCGCGATGGTCGGGATGATTGATGTAGTCATTGCCGTATAACCAGGCTTCGGGATTCCCTGTCACGACGACATCAGGCTTGTACTTGCGGATGAGTCGAGTCAGTTCTTTTCGTAAGGGAATCGTCGGTTCCAGTTCTCCATCAGGATAGTGGAGAAAGACAGTTTCTTTGACCCCAAGCACAGCATTTGCCGCGAGTTGTTCCTTCTCCCGCAACTCCGCAAGGATGGGTTTATAACTTCCATCATATGCCGGATCGTTCGAGCCGGAGTCGCCGTTGGTGATGATGACCGAGATGATCTCACAGCCTGCCTTTGCCCATTTCGCAAGCGTGCCGCCAACGGAAAATTCCTGATCATCTGGGTGTGCTTGAATTGTCATGGCGATTTTTGGAATGTATTCTTCGTTACTCATAAAGTTTTTCTCCTGTTATCGATTACGTCATTGCGAGGACGGGCTTCAGCCCGACGAAGCAATCTCCAACCGGATGAGGAGATTGCTTCGGGCGGAAAAGCATCGCCCTCGCAATGACATGAATAATTTATTTCTTTCTTCCAATCACCAACATCTTATTCTGTATCTTGAACACCTTGAAAAAGACCCTCACTGCCGGTAATAACAACCTGACAAGCAACTCTGACTTGACGAGCTTCTTGAGATAGAACTCATACGGGAACGAAAGTTCATGGAACTTATGCAGGTCAACAACTTCCAGACCGACCGACTAAAAAAAAAAAAAAAAAAAAAAAAAAAAAAAAAAAAAAAATAACAACCTGACAAGAGCCTCTGATTTGAAGAGCTTCTTGAGATAGAACTCATACGGAAATGAAAGTTCATGGAACTTATGCAAGTCAACAACTTCAAGACCAACCGACTCGAACAATTCTTTCATCTCGCCTGTTGAAAATATTTGTTTATGACCAAATAAATGCGATGAATACATCGCATTCAGAAAAGTGGGATATTTGCCGTTCGTGAGACGATAGGTGAGTTCGCCAAACTGATGATAGAAACTATCGCGGCAGGGTGTGTCGATTAACAATAGTCCACCTTGTTTCAACACATTCGCCGCGGATTGTAGTGCCTGTTGAGGATAGTTGACGTGCTCGATCACATCCCACAATGTGACCGCGTCGAAATGATTCGCGTAGCCTCTTTGCCAGAAATCGTTTTCGATGGGATGCTTGTCAATTTCAAGCTGGTGTTTTGTTTTTGCGTATTGTGCGCGGCTGTCGCTTAATTCAATTCCAATGACTTCCGCACCCTCCTGTTTCAACAGGGACAGGAACAACCCGCCGCCACAACCAATGTCCAGCACTTTGGCGTCCTTGAGTGAAAGATGTTTCTTGAGGATGTTCGCCTGGTTGTTGAATTTCCGCTCGTTCGCTTGTAACTGCGTCTCGATGTACGAAGCAACTTCCTCGGTCAGTTGCGAAGCGTCTATCTCAGGCGGGATTTCCTCCACCGGGTCGAGATAGTCGATGAAGTGGAATCCATCCGGCGATACATAGACATTTGCATTCTTTAGTTTGTATGTGAGCCGTGCGCTTTCGGCTGGATGTTTTTTCAGCATATCGATATTCATAGGGTGTGATTTTACCCGAAAGCAAAAAATGATTTCAACCGTAAGACTTTAACCTATGCTAATGTCTAGGTTTTATCTGCGGGGAAGCAGTGTATAATCCCGCCCTTATTGGAACTTATAAGACTGGAAAGGTCATTGCATAATGAACGCTGAAGCTGTCATGGATAATAAACCAAAGGGACTTGAACGAAAATGGAAGGTGCTGATCGCGGTCATGTTCGGTATCTTCATGATCATTTTGGATTTACGGTTGTAAATATTGCCTTCCAGACCTTGCGCCGTGAATATGGAGCAAGCCTTGCGGATGCACAGTGGGTGATCAGTATTTATGTTTTATCGTTGGGCGTGACCACGCCGGTTTCGGGTTATCTGGCGGATCGCTTTGGGATCAAGCGGATGTACCTGCTCGGGTTGGCATTATTTGTGCTTGGTTCGTTTCTGTGCGGAATCGCTCCGACTTTGGGCATGTTGATCGTGGCGCGTGCCTTGCAGGGATTTGGCGGCGGCATCTCTCAACCTCTGGGACCCGCACAGTTATATCGCGCCTTCCCGCCCGAAGAGCAGGGTACTGCGTTAGGATATTTCGGCGTTGCATTAGTGTTTGCGCCAGCCTTGGGTCCGATTTTGGGCGGCTGGCTGGTGGATATCAATCTCTGGCGGCTGATCTTCTTTATCAATATCCCGATCGGCATTCTGGGAGTTTTCCTGGGCTCACGCTTCCTGGTCGATCATCAAGTGGAGCGTAAGCCATCCTTTGACCCGTTGGGGTTGATCACTGCCGCGATTGGCTTCGGTTCCATTTTGTATGCCGCAAGCATTGCCGAGATCAATGGCTGGACAGGTTCCACCACATTAATGTTTGCAGGGACTGGCGTTGCCTTTCTGATCTTGCATACGTTCATTGAGTTACGCGTTGCCAAGGAGCCAATGGCAAGCCTGCGTCTCTTTAAGAATCCCATCTTTCTCAATGCGGCATTGGTGGGTTATGTTGCCACGGTGGCTTTGTTCGGCGCGGAATTCCTGATGCCGATCTATTTGCAAGCCTATCGAGGGCACAGCGCCTTGAATACCGGTTTCATCCTCCTCGGTGTTGCCATCACCTCAGGCATTGCAACGCCGCTTGCCGGGCGGCTGTACGATAAGATCGGACCACGCATGAACCTGATCGTCGGGTTCACGATCTTGTGCGTCAATACCTGGCAACTTTCCAAGATCGATGCGACGACGACCATCTCTTATATCTTTTTCCTCTTGCTTTTGCGCGGGTTGGCTGTTGGGCTTACGCTTCAAACTTCCTTCGTCGCGGCGCTTAGCAGTATCCCGCTCAACCAACTGCCGCGCGGTTCGTCCCTATTGAACAGTACTCGCTTTGTGGTGCAGGCAGTTTCGGTTGCTGTACTGGCGACCATTTTTGCTTCGTCTATTCCTGCGGCGATCAAGGTGCAACAGGATAAGATGCAGGAGGCACAGGTTTCATCCGATGTGCATTTTGGAGTATGCGGGACTCCCGGAGTCAATGCGGAGGAGAACCTGCCCCCGGGCACGGACGCCTCTCTCGCCTCTTTATCAGTGACGGCAGCTGCCGCGGCTAAAGACAAAATTTTATCCACTCTCAAGGTTGCCTGCGACTCCAGCATTAAGGGCTTCGAGAACTCATACCTCTTGACCTTTTTTGCATCAGTCTTAGCGCTGATCGTGGGAGCCTTCCTCCCCGGCTGGCCCGGCAAATGGAGCGGACGCGGCGGCATGCAAGGCGCGGCGCCAGGCGGACATTAGAACAAACCTGTAAAGAAATCAAAAGCGGAGACCGACTTGGTCTCCGCTAATTATTCTCCCGTTCCCAACGTTGAATAGCATTCTGCAAACAAACCAATCGTGTGGCATTTGGTTTTTGTCCGCGTTCAAACTCAATGAGACGTTCCACAACCGCCCTGTCCCCTCCCACCTTCTTGAGCAAGTCATCAAACAAAGCCGCCTCCCTCAACGCGCCTGTGAACAACTCCTCAGCGATATGCGGTTCCCCGCGCAACTTCCGCCACATGGACTCAACCCACAGCGCAAACTTGTTCTTCGGTCGATTGGAAGGTATCTCGTCTTCGTCTAGCGAGGGAGATGGGTCAACTAAATACACCCCGCAATTGGGGCACTTCACCAAGTCATGATAAATATACGCGCCGCAATTTCCGCATTCAACTTCGTCATCTTTGGGTGGGGGAGTGATACTGGTGGGCATAAGCAGGGTGTATCAAAAACTGAAAATGGATTTTTGTTTGATCTTTGATGTTTGACCTGTTTGCCCGTTCACCATCGCCTCAACTGTTTTACTCTTCACATTCCTAATCATCCATACGGGCAGCAATAGCAGTTTATAAGTTCTATCAAGCACGCGGACATCGTCGTTCAGCATCATCTCTTCACGCATAAATAATCTTCTTTTGGTGGCAGAGCGGAAGGCTTGTTTTCGCAATTTCTGAAGCGCCTCTGTTGAGGCGTCGTTCAATGCGACCTGGTAGAGTTCCGCACACCAGCCTGCCAGCATGGCGGGGGAATATGCCAGCGCAGATTTTAAATCAAAGGGCAGGATTTCAGAGATCAGATTTGTGAACGCGGCATGTCCCGCGTAGATGGGGAGGTCGTCTATTTTGCATTCGTACCAACTCGTTTTTTGGGGCCAGTTCTCTTCAATGAAGACGCGGTCATTTTCCGAAAAGACCTCAGCCGGAAACGCATCTC
>CAVSRF010000064.1:0-37218 GCA_963730175.1 uncultured Chloroflexia bacterium
GACAAGCTTAGTCTGAGCCATCAACGGATGATAGAGTTGAATGAACTATTAGCCATTCAATAACCGATAAATTGAACCAATTCCTCCGTTGAGCCTTTCATCACATACGATAATCTCGACGATACCATTCTGATTTGCATCACTGAACAATAAATATATATATTCTCCTGGATATTCGTGAGAATAAAAGTTTTGTATTTCCCTTCACTACAACTCAAAATCAGAGCCTTTAGCTGACTTCCCGCATTTCCTAGGAAAATTATTTCGGGAATGCCGTCGTTGGTTACATCAACTGCTTCATACCTGATTTTCTCGTGGAACAATATATTTCCATCTGGAAAATAATGTTGGTCAAGTTTCTTCTCAAAAGCATCAGCGATTGTCTCAATTGACGTCCTTGATTTAGTGCTGCTATAAGTTCAGGGTAGTAATCATCGAAATTCGATAAATTTATATTTACATCACTTTGAATATCTGGGCACTCTGCCTTCGGCGCGGGCGTGACCGTGACAATGGTTGAAGCGTCGAATGTCGGTGTGAAGGTGGGGATGGTGGGTAGAGGCGTGATGGACGCGGTTGGTGTTGCGGAGGGGATGGGTGTTTGCGTGGAGGTAGGGAGAGGAGATGGGGATGATGTTTGTTCAATAACAGGAATTGACGTAGGTTGAGTTAGGCATGGAGTTTGTCCGCAAGCGGTGAGGAACAAAGTTCCTGTGAGCAGTATGATTATGATTCGTTTCATGAAATGCCTCCCAAAAGGTTCTTGAATGATTATCTGATTGGGTTGTCTACAAAACGGACTTCGTCATTTTATAGTTCCCACTCTATGCTTTCTTTACTGGACGATCATCTCCGCGCCCATAGGATATGACCGCGCCTAGTATGGCAACTCCGCTGGTGAAGATCAGGCTGACATTGAAGGCATGGACGAGCACGGATAAGTCACCTTGATTTCCATGTGCGAGGATGGTGGTGAAGATGGCGCCGGTCAAGCCGATGCCGAGCACCATGCCAACGTTGCGAACGAGGGCAAGCACACCGGATGCAATCCCTTGACGGTTGCGCGGCGCATCTCCCATCAACGCGCTGTTGTTGGGTGCCACGAACAAGCCGGTACCCAGTCCGCAGATGGCGAGACCGATGACGGCGAAACTGTAGTGTGAGGTCAATGTCAATCGGCTGAGCATGAACAAGCCCCCGCCGAAGATGAATAGTCCAAGTGTGGTGGGGATGCGTGAACCCACGCGGTCAGAGAGCGTGCCGCTTAAGTGGAGCGGTCAATGCCATGATGATGGGCTGTGCGGTGAGGATGAGTTCCGCCTGCGAAGCGGAGAGTCCGCGCGCCTGGATTAAGTAAAAAGGCGTCAGGAAAAGTATGCTGTAAATGCAGATGTAGTTCATGATGGGGCTGATCGTCGAGATGGTGAAGACGCGTCGCTTGAAGAGACTCAGGTCAAGCATCGGGGCAGGGACATGTCTTTCGATCCAGACGAACAGGCTGAGGGTCAGAAAAGAAGCGATGAACAATCCAAGGATGATCGGCGATGACCAGCCCCAGTTATGTCCCTGATTCAATGCGAATAACAGCGTGACGAGTCCAACCAAAAAAGTGAAAGCGCCGGACAAGTCAAATTGTTCACGTTTATCTGAAGGAACATCCCGTGGGATAACGGTTAAACTTAACCAAATCGCGATCAGACCAATCGGCACGTTGATGTAAAAAACGCTGTGCCAGCCAAAGGTATCGGCGAGCCAGCCGCCGAGAAATGGTCCCGTGGTAAGCCCGAGATAGGTCATGGTGCCCTGCAAGCCAAGCGCCTGACCGCGTTGTTCGGCAGGGAATGCCTTGGTGAGAATGGCGGAGGAGTTGGCATACAACATTGCCGCGCCAATGGCTTGAAATGCGCGGGACAGGATCAAATAAATGGGTGCGGGAGATAAACTGCAAGCGGCTGAACCAATCACGAAGATGACGAAGCCGGTCACGTAGGTGTTCTTGTTGCCGCGCATATCGCCGAGACGACCCACGGAAAGTAATAATCCGCTGACGACCAAAAGATAGGTCGTGACAACCCATTCGATGGTGGCGATGTTTGTATGAAAATATTCCGTGACCACCGGCAAAATGGTATTGACCACACTCGTATCGAGCGCGGACATATACGTGCCGATACCGATCGCCGCCAGTACCAGCCATTTGGATTCGATGGAAAGAAAGGTTTTCTTTTCTTTTGTGTCTTCAGCCATTCGCTTCTTCTTTTATCATAATCTGAGTTATTGTCCCCAAAGATTGATACTCCACTTGGATTTGATTTCCAAGCGATTATAGCATCTTCAATAAATTCATATGGCAGACCTGACAGGTCTCCGCGATGAGTCTGATCGATCGTGAACCATATCCACGCGAGAGCTGCAATTAATAGTCACCCTGATAAGACCTGTCAGGTCTTTGGGTCATCGAAATGGACACACATCCGCTGGCACATAGACGTGACTTTGACAGCCGTGATAATCGCTTCCCAAGCAAAGTTGAATTGGCGGATGCGAAGGATGCGAGCAATCCCGCAATTTGCGGGACTGTTTTTCTATATTGTATGGTTTATACTATGGCTATTATCAAGAACGTACCTCATTGCAATCCGTCCTGAAGGAATGTTGATGTTATGAATAAAGAAGATTTATTGAAACGCATAGATGATTTATCATCTTTGTCATTCGGGAGCGATACAAATTCTGAATTTCGAATCCAAGAAATGTTTCATGGTGCTTTAGATATTATGATAATCTTGTATGGGCAGGCAAGTGTACAACTTCAAAGTTTTATTAGGGAAGAAGAAACTATACGTGAAAAGTTTGTAGGTTCAACAGCTATTGAACATCGCAGACAATTAACTATAGGGGTTCTCCAAAATATGAAGTCAGCGATAGGTAACGGGATAATAGAAAGTTTTCAGAAATCTATAACCGGAGAAGTGCTTTCGGATTTTCTTCAACTTGCTCGAACCGTGTTTGACCAAAAGGGAGATGATGCTAAAAATGTAGCTTCTGTACTGGCAGCTGCTCTTTTTGAAGATACTCTGCGTCGAATTGCAATATTAAATGGTATCCCACACATTGAAAAATTGCAGGATGTAATACAGAGCTTAAGAACAAAAGTTTATTACAAGGGTCCCAAGTTGGTATAGCTAATTCATATCTTAATTTTCGAAACAACGCCTTACACGCCCAGTGGGATAAAATTGAAAGAGAAGTCTGTAGCGAGTATATTGGGATTTTGTGAACAACTAATGATTAAGGAAATTGCATAAATTTTTCAATTAGTAACTAGATGAATAAAAATATACCTGAATAGGACTTGAACCGATAACCGCTAGGTTCCTGGTTCAAGTCCAAGTCGAGGAGCTTTTGAAGAAGAAAGGATATTTTAATTTTTGACCGCCTAACGTCCTAATTAAATTAGGCGTTTCCCACAAAGGGACGATGTAGTTGGAACGGTTGGTCTATAAGTAGTTAGTTGGAACTGACCGTCTAAACGCTAGTTGGGCGCTAAGGTATTCATCATGTCAATCAATTGGGTCAGAGTTACAGCAGGGTTTCTGTTTTTGATAGTCATATTGGGATGTGGTTTCCCGTTCATAAATGACAATACGCAGGAAGCTAGAAAAGTTGTGTCAATAACCATTGACTTGAATCGACAACAGGAATTTTTCGATCAGTTACATAAATTTGCTGAGGCAAATGATTTTTCAATACTCATAGATACATTGTCATCCAGCGACAAAGAATTTCAAATTTATTTGAAGCGAGAAGATATTGTTATTTCAGGTGTAAGCCTATCAAACGAGTATCAAATTGCGTTTTCCGATATAACCAATCAACCTCCTGCGCTAGAGTCGGTCTTTGACCATTTAGTGAGTGAACTTGAACGATTTGTAATTGAGGTGCCTGGGACAACGTTTTCCATATTGAAGTAATAGTACCTTTTCAAAGCAAAAGTAAAAGGGGGGCATTTGATTTCTACCTGTATCGCCAGAAGATCAAAACTGGTTGGCAACGAGTGAATCTATGGTAAATGCGCCCAACAAAGCGTTGGAAGAGAGAATAACCTATACATTCAAAATGTACTTGAATAGGACTTGACCCTCAGTCCGCTAGGTTCCTGGTTCAAGTCCTATTGGATGTACTGAACAAAACGAAACAAAAAATGAACGCTTGTCGGCGTTCATTTTTTAATTCTCAATTTTCTACTTTACCGTCATAAATGATATGGCGTATCCATGATACCCGACAGCGTATCCCCCGATCAGCAGGTATTGAACTTCATGTTCTTTCAGCAATTTCAAGAACTCTTTGAAGTCGGGCGGTAGCGTTGGAGCCATAGTAAATCCTCCGCAAAAGTTCCATATATTGCAAACGTTCAAGCGGTGTCCGCGAGAGCCAATATTCTTTGTCCTGCTTATCCGCTTCCTCAAAAGAAGAGAGAACAGAGAAGGCGGTTTTGTTTAACTTGGGGAATTGAATTTCGTCCATACAGCAAGTATAGCATAGTAAAAAAGTAGGTCGGACTGCCAGTCCAACCTACTCCGACCTGTACAACTTATTCAATAATATCAGGCTTGCAATACGTCCATTGCCAATCGTCCCATTTTGAAACCAGCCTGGCTTTCACAGGGTTTTCCAACACATAGTTGATAACGCGAAGATATTCATCGTTGTCCCGTATCACATGGTCATAACTTTCATCCTGCCAGAAAGCGCCTTCTCTGCCAAGCAGAATATTAGCCTGTCGTGCCGTACGGCTCTTCAAAGATTGCATGATAGATGGTAGGTCGGAGCGCCGCTCCGACCTACGCAATATTTCGAACACTACATGAACATGATTAGGCATAATGCAGAAGGCATGCAAGTCAAATATTTCCCCATCCCTATACTGGATGGCTTTCTTTCACAATGTCCGCGATCTCGGGCTGTGCAAGCCAGCGCGGACCAACTTCTGCCTTATCAAGATACGCATCCCATTTGCCAAAATAATGGCGTTCATCGAGATAGTTTTGCTGTGTTCTTTCGGATTTGGTGAACTGTTTCAACGCGACTTTGGCACGTTCTCTTTCCTCCCTCAATGCTGCAATAATTTCAAACGGTAACGAGTTTTTCAATCGGAACGTAACGAAGAAAACCGCGCCCTGTGGTTGCCAGTGGGGGAGATGGCGTCGGTAATATTCCTTCATAACAAAAGGTAGGTCGAATAGGTCGGAGCGCCGCTCCGACTTACTCTCTCCGCCCCTTTGTAACGATCCGAATCGGTGTCCCCAAGAAACCATACTCCTCACGGATCTGATTCTCCAGATAACGAATATATGTGAAGTGCATCAACTTCGGCTCATTGACATAGATCATGAACGTCGGCGGGTCGCTCCGCACTTGTGTGCCGTAGAACATCTTCAACTGTCGTCCGCCGTGGGATGGATGCGGATGTCTGTCCTGTGCGTTGTGGATGACCGCGTTGATCTTGGATGTGGTTAGGCGTGCGAGACGTTCCTCTTGCACTTGCAATGCCATCGGCATGACTGCGTCCACGCGTTGACCGGTCTTTGCAGAGATGAACAACAGCGGTACATAGTCCATGAAGTTCAAATCCGAGCGGATCTTCTTTGTGAAATCTTCCATCGAGTAGGAATCTTTTTCGATGGCATCCCATTTGTTGACGATCACCACGCACGATTTCCATTGGTCGAGAATGAAGCCTGCGATGTGTGCATCCTGTGATGTAATGCCGGTCGTTGCGTCGATCATCAGCAACGCTACATCTGATCTTTCAATCGCTTTGAAGGAACGCAGAACACTATATTGCTCCACGCCATGATCGATCTTGCCGCGTCTGCGAATGCCGGCGGTGTCGATCAACGTCACTTCCAATCCATCCACTACGATCTTTGTATCGGTCGCATCGCGCGTCGTCCCTGGAATTGGGCTTACGATGGCGCGCTCCTCGCCGAGTAACTTGTTCAACAAGCTGGACTTACCCGCGTTCGGTTTGCCCACCAACGCGATCTTTATACTTTCATCTTCCTCTTGTTTCCCCTCCTCAGGGAACGAATCCACTAATAGATCGAGCAGGTCGCCGGTGCTTGTCCCATGTACCGCAGAAATTGCGATGGGGTCGCCCAGTCCCAGCTCGTAGAATTGAGACGCATTACTCCGCCTCTCTTCATTCTCACATTTATTGACCACAACAAAGATCGGGGGCCAGAATGTTCCATCTGGTAATTTCTTTTGTGACCGGCGGAGGATACTTGCCACTTCCAAGTCTGGGGATGTAACCCCCGCTTCGCCATCATTGACGAAGAGGACTGCATCCGCCTCATTGATCGCTACCTGCGCCTGGGTCTTGATCTCCTTAATAAAATCCGCCGAGCCGATGGATAGCGGGGTCTTGCCGCCGTGAGTTGGATCGATGCCGCCGGTATCTACAACGTGAAATGAGCGTCCATTCCATTCGGCTTCCCCGAAGAGACGGTCACGCGTGGTGCCGGGCGTTTCATCCACGATTGCCATGCGTTCGCCGACAAGGCGGTTGAACAAAGTGCTTTTTCCAACGTTGGGTCTGCCAACGAGTGCTACGATTGGTTTGGGCATAACTTCTTTCTGTTTTCTATCGCGCTGAGCGGATGGTCGAGTAGGGCGAAGCCCATATCGAGACCTGCAGTCGAAGCGCAGGTTTCAGGGAATTATAAGTTTTCAGGTTATTCGCGCTTCGTCTTCACTCGCCTTTTAGGCTCGCTCCGCTCAGCGCGAGTGTTAAGGTTTCTTCGTCGGGAACGGTGTGATGGTCGGTGTGACGGGGGGTGATAATACCACTTCTATCGTCCCCGGCAAAATGGATTCTACCAGTACGTTATCCACCAACGTGTCCACTTTGGGGGTAAGTTGATGCGTACCAAGGTCAAGCCCGGTTACATCCACAGAGATGATGACATCTTGCGGCGTCAACGCCTCGAGCACAGGTACCGGTCCAGAGATGATGACATCCACCGTTTGCGGTGAAACTTGTGCGGCTAGCCCCTCAGATAAGCCGATTACGTTGATTTTTTGATTCACGAGGGTAAGGCTTGTTTGAATCGGAGAGATGCCCACGGTCACCTGCACGGTCTGTGCGCCGACGAGTGTTATATTCTCCGGCAAATTCAATGCAAGGCGGGTCGTGATATCTTCCTTGCCATCTTTCAGCTCGAGCGGTTGTGTTTCCACAACGCCGGGCAGGCTGTTGACCAATTCAATATCTGTGGAAAGGATGGTGACAACAGGCGGGTACACAGAAATATTCTCAAGACGATACCCAGCCGCCACCTGTCCTTGTACCACCACTTTGACTGCCACATCGCGGAACCCACCCTGCTGGCTGACAGGTGCGGTAACGTGAGCTGATTCGGGTGTGATGGATAAGCCCTGAACGCTCTTATTCTTGTCGTCCAAAATTTGGATGGTGGTTTCATGATCTATATTTTCACGAACACCTTCAAGGCTGACAAGGACGCGTGCCTTTGCGGCTTGGTTAACGATTGACTTGGGTCCAGAGATCGTCACATCCTTCGGGTCAAGAGTTACCTCACCAGCCTGATAGCCAACGGCAGGTTGTCCGCTGAGGGAAAGGTCGATGGGCAAGGTCCGGGTGGCGTTCTTTTCCAGTTTAACGGTAACAGACGCGGGGTTGGTAAGAACGATCTGTACAGGGCGGAGGAGGAGTCTGACTTGAACATCCACAGTATGTTTGCCCGCGCTGAGTCCAGAAAGATCCAAGGTCGCCTGCACCGAACGCTCCTGCGCGGTCAACTGCTCCCAAACCGAACTGGGCGCGCGCAAGGTCACCTCCACAGAGGTGGGGATTTCACTCGTAATGATGAGCGATGGGTCCTGCCCAACGACCTCAAGTGGAATACTGCTTGGGTAGATGCGCACTTCATCAGGGTCTGCCGATCTTACAGCGGATATCCAGACTGCAGTCGCAAGGATCAGCGCTAAAAGGAAGGTGCGTACATTTTTAGCAAACCAGCGCATTTTTGAGTTGAGCAGAGCAAAAGAGTATTTACTTTACTCATCCTTTCGTTGAAATAAATAAGGGAAAAAACGCCGAAGCCATATGCGTTGTGGCGTGGTCGAATTGGGACGGAAGAACGCAATGAGGATATTCTCGAGCCTTTCCGGATCGATGCGGCGAATCATTCGCCCTGCATGTGAAATGGATATGGAACCGCTCTGTTCGGACACGACGACGGATACGGCGTCACTGACCTCGGATACACCCAAAGCGGCGCGGTGTCGAAGCCCCATCTGACGCTCTGGTGAGCGATTGAGAACGCCGCTTGCCGATAACGGCATGACGCAAGCCGCGGCGACCACGCGTCCATCCGCAACGATGACTGCACCGTCATGCAGGGGCGTATCGGGATAAAAGATCTGAAGTAATAGTTCCGGGGTGACATCGGCTCTCATTTGTACGCCGGTTTCGATGTATTGTTCAAGAGTATCCTGCCGTTGAATGACGATCAACGCGCCGTGCTGTCTTGCAGAGAGTGCGCGCCGAGGCTTCCACGATGGCGCGAATGACCTTCTGTAAATCCATATCGGGTAGTTTTGAAATTGTGGATATGATCGGCACTGAGCCTGCGCGTCCCAGCCGTTCGAGCGCGCGGCGGAGTTCAGGCGCAAAGATCACCGGCACCGAGAGAAGCAAAGCGGGTAACGCATTTCGGACAAGCCATGAAAAAGCAGGGAGTTCAACCAGCGTGGTCAGCAACACGATCGCGACCGTTAGGAAGATCACACCGCGTAAAAGGATCATCGCCTGTGTATCCCGAAGCGAATACAACATCACAAAGAAGATCAATGTGACCAGCAGAATATCAAGAACGCTTAGCCAATTGAGACGTTGAAAAATAAAGAGGATGTTGTTTAGAAAATTCGCCATGAGTCAGTGCGCCATCAGTATAGTGCAGTTTGCTAAATATAGCCTTAGTTATCAAGTCCTGTTATCGGTTCTGATTACTGATGAACTTCGCTTGCCGCCCTGTTCGAGTCTTCGAATTTCAGAAGCCTTGTTTGAATATCTCACGGTTTGATATACACAGGAAACTCCCGAAATCCAGGGTTATATCGGTCTCAGGACGCGGTCTGTGCGGAGTTGTTTAAAGAACAATGCAGAACCCTTTGGCATGGATTCGACAGCGGCATCCGTCCATGCCTGTACGCCAAGTGTTTCGGGTGAGCGGCGTTCATACCCGATCTGTTTCCAGACCGAATCGAAGCCAACCAGTTCTATCGGCGGAAAGACGAGCGATGCTTCACACTGCAGGTCGCCTGAAGCGCGTTCTACTTCGCCCATGATGAGGGGGAGTGCCTTATCTGCCGCGACTTTGGGATCAAGGTAAAGATCAAGGGTACGTGTAATGAGATTTTCCACCTGCCAACCTGCCACGCCCACCAGATCATTGTCCATTTGAAGCAGGAGGAAAGCTTTATCTCCGAACGCTTCCATCACATCTTCGTTGTTCATGGTACGTTTGCCTTTACTCAATTTTGTGACGAGTTCGGCAATCTTCTGTAAATCACGCGGTTTGCCGCGGTGCAGGGAGAACGAGCCTGCTTCAGGTTTGGATTGGATCAGTGTGGACGGACCAGCCTGCTGGGAGGGAGAAACGTTTTTCCATTCCTCGCTGACTTGTTTCCATAAATCATCATAAGTCCCGTTGTTGGTGATGATGACTTTCGCAGAGGTGAGCTTTTCCTTTTGTGCAGATTGTGAATAGATACGCTGCTGTGCGTCATCCCGGCTCATACCGCGTTTACGGACCAATCGCTCAACCTGGGCTTCCTGTGAGGCATCTGTCACCCAAATCGAATCACACATACTGCGCAGGTTCGTTTCAAGCAGTTTGATCGCTTCAACCACCACAACCTGTTGGCTGGCGCGCTTGGTAAGCAGCTCTACTGCCTGACCCACATACGGGTGGACAATATCTTCCAGTTGCGCAAGTGCCTGTCCATCCGAAAAGACAAGACGGCCGAGTTTTACACGGTCTATCTGTCCGTCCTTATCCAGCAACCATGAACCAAATTTATCAAGGACGGGTTGATAGCCCGGCGCACCTTTTGAAATGACGCGATGCGAGAGTGCATCGGCGTCAATGGTATAGGCACCAAGGTGTTCCAACATGCGGCGGACAACGCTCTTGCCCGTTGCAATGTTTCCGGTCAGACCGATGATATATTTCCCGGGGAATTTACTCACAACAGCTCCATGGTTTCGAATTAATGCTCGTCTCTTATTTTTAATGTCTTTTCCCGAATTCTCCAATACAATTCGCATATTTTCAAAACTGTCAATTGCCGTTAGGTAATCACGTTAGAAAATTTTCGGCACTCAAATTCAACCTTTTGTTTGTGAATCCGCTACTCCTCACGAATTTGTGCTACTCTTTCTGGAACATTCGTGCAGATTAGCGGATGAAAAAATCCAAATGCGATCACCCTACAATTGCCGTTGACGCTCCCCTGCCTTACGTGTATGATGAAGTTGCCTCAGGTCGGTTGGGCGATCGCGGTTCTGCGTTGTCGGGATCGAGGAAAGTCCGCACTCCATAGAGCACGGCGTCGGATAGCACCCGGGGCGGGGACCCCTCCGTGAGGAGTTAACCTGCCGGACAAGGGCCACAGAAACAAACAGCCACCCTCACCTCGCAAGGGGTGAGGGGGTGATGGTGAAAAGGTGGTGTAAAAGACCACCGGCATCTGTAGTAATACAGATGGCCAGGTAACCCCCGCCGGGAGCAAGACCAAGCAGGGACGAAGCCATCTGCGGATGGCGGGAGGCGGCTCGTCTTCATACGTGCTCTCTTATGTGATAAGAGAGCCAGTCCCGGGTAGGTCGCATCGAGCGGCGCGGCGACGCACCGCCCAGAGAGATGATCGCACAGGCGGAGAAATCCGCTGGACAGAATGCGGCTTATAGACCGGCCTGAGGTGGCTTTTTATAAATGCGCGAACTTCATTCCACACAAACCATTTTCGATGCAGTACTTCAGCAGGCGGGTTTATCGAAGGCAACGCGGGTAAAAAAGGTTCACCTTGCTTTTGGTGAAATTTCCGAACTCGATCAAGCCTCCATCCAAAAACATTGGAACGAATTGGGCAAAAATACCGTTGCAGAGAATGCAACGCTTTACTTTCACATGATCCCTGCCGAAGTGCAATGTATGTCCTGCTTTAAAAAATATCATCCCGAAAATGGGGTCATCCATTGCGCCAACTGTGGAAGTTATGGCGCGAAAATCTTGTCCGGTGAGGAATTCCATGTTGAATCCATTGAAATGGACTTTGAATAAATTCAGATTTTTTCCGACGATACTCATTCTTCTTTCCCTGATGGCTGGATGCAACCTCCCAGCCGCCTCCACTCCGACCCCTGACCTGTTTGCCACCTTACAAGCCGCCACCCCGCTGACAGCTTCGACTCCGGCTCCTGTTGAAGCATCAGCCACGCCCAACTTTAGTTTCGTTACTTCCGTGCCCACCTCCGTAACACCCACTGCCATCACTAAAGGTGACGGCTCTATTCCCTCCCCCTCATCAGCAGACGGATTGACAGGTCATATCGTTTTCACCTGCCAGATATTCAAAGTGCAAGCCAGCAATCAGATCTGCATCATGAACGCAGATGGCACCGGTTTCAGAAGACTCACAACCGATGATAAACGTCAGCACTTTTATCCATCCCTCGCGCCTGATGGACAAAGTGTGGTTTATTCCGCCTTTTTAGCAACAAACAACTACGAGATCTATGAGTTGGATATCAACGGCGGCAGTGTGGACAGGTTGACAAATCTACTGGGTAATGAAACTGCCCCTGAAATTTCCCCTGATGGAACGAGAATTATATTTGCGCGTGTGCCAGTCCAACAAAGACCAATACCAACTTGTCCTTATGGATCGCAATGGAAAGAACGTAGGTAATATCCCTGGCATCTTCGGCTGGGACCCAACCTGGTCGCCGGATGGTAAACAGATCCTCTTTGCCTCCGATAAGAGTAATCCCGTTCAGCTTTACACGGTCAAGACGAAGGAAGAAACCTGCAAAGGATCAGCAACCTGCCCGCCATTCGCGGCAGAAGCGACTGGTCGCCTGATGGTCAGTTCATCGCCACCTATTCAGGCGAACCCTGGCATCGCGAAGTCTATATTATGAATGCAGACGGTTCCAATACGCGTCAACTAACACCGAGTGGTGGCAACAGTCAGGGACCCTCTTTTTCGCCGGATGGAAAATGGGTGACCTTCACTGCCTACTTCGATAATTATGGTGACGATAACGGATGCGAGATATACGTCATTCGAGTGGATGGCACAGACTTACGTCGTTTAACGAATAATGATTATTGTGATTACCAACCAAGATGGGGTCCGTAAAAAATTGTAGAGCAACATTCATGTCGCCTTTTATGAAATAGCGATATAAGTGTGGCGTGACGCACTATAATTGCTCATATGGATATTCACTTTCTGGTCTTCGGTCAACTTGCGCGTGAATACTTACTGCCTCCCACAGGTCAGCCTCGGCTGGATGTGGCGGGCGGAAATTTGCTCTATGCGGGGGCGGGGCTTCGGATGTGGGAATCAAACGTCGGGTTGGTGGGACGCGTAGGCGATGATTATCCGCGTGCCTGGTTGAATGAATGCAAGTCGCGCGGCTTTGATACGAGTGGCATCCACATCCTTTCCCAAAATTTGGATGTGCGCGAGTTCATTGCATATACCGAATCCTTCGAATCGAATCGCATCAACCCTGTGGCGCATTTTGCGCGGCGCGAATTGACATTTCCTAAATCCCTGTTGGGGTATCAGGCGGATAGAAAAGAGGACGAAGCGCGTAAGCTGGTCGTGACAGACATCCCCAGCGATTACTTGACCGCGCGCGCCGCGTACCTTTGTCCGATGGATTTGGTTACACAGACCCAGTTGATCGCGGGACTCAAACGCGGACACGTCCACTCGTTCATTCTGGACCCTGCGCCTGCAACCATGACCCCGACAACTCGCCGCGAACTGCCAGCTTTGCTTAATGGCGTGACCGCCTTCCTGCCATCAGAAGAAGAGATGCGGAATCTATTCCAGAGTGAAACGCATGACTTGTGGAAAATGGCAGAGGCGGTTTCCTTATATGGTTGTGAATTTGTTGTGATCAAATGTGGCGCGCGTGGACAGTTGTTATACGATGTGGATTCAAAACGTAAATGGGAAATTCCCGCGTACCCCGCGCGTATAGAGGATACGATGGGCGCAGGCGATGCTTTTGGCGGAGGCTTTACCGCCGGCTTTTGTAAAAACTATGATCCCTTGGAAGGTGTGTTATATGGGAACATATCCGCTTCGTTGAAGTTGGAAGGTGCGGGCGCGTTCTATCCATTAGATGTGATGCCTGGACTGGCAGAGGCGCGCCTGAACGTATTGCGGGGGATGGTAAGGGAAGTTTGAAAGGTGAAAGAAAATGGAGCCTCCCCGCCCTGCTTTATGTGGAGCGGTAAAATATAACCATGACAAACACAATCAACCGCATCATTGACCTTGCCATTGAGATACAGCAGATCGCCGCGCCGACTTTTCATGAGTCAAAACGGGCGGAGTTTATACGCGATTTGTTCGAGAGTGAAGGGTTGAAGGATGTTTCAATTGATGTAACAGGGAATGTGTATGGAAGATGGTCGAAGGATGAAGGACGAAGGACGAATGCCAAGCCGCTCATTGTTTCGGCGCATTTGGATACGGTCTTTCCGGTGGATATGGATTTGAGCGTTAGGCGTGAAAACGGCAAGGTATATGGTATCGGTATTGGGGATAATTCAATGGGCGTTGCGGCATTGGTTGGGTTGATATGGATGTTGCGTGAGATTTCACCCTCATCCCAGCCCTCTTCCATAGGGAGAGTGGGAGGAGATATTTGGTTCGTGGCAAATGTTGGCGAGGAGGGATTGGGTGATCTGTGCGGGATGAAAGCGGTGGTGAAGCGTTTTGGTGCAGAAGTGCTTGCTTATCTTGTCGTGGAAGGTTTGGCGTTGGGACACATCTATCATCGCGCGGTGGGAGTCAAACGTTATCGTATTACGGCAAGGACACAGGGCGGACATTCGTGGTCGGATTATGGTCAGCCGTCTGCTGTGTTGGAATTGTCAAAACTGGTTGTGGGATTGTCTTCGCTGAAACTTCCAAGAAGTCCGCGGACGACGATGAATGTGGGGAAGATTAAGGGTGGCACTTCGATCAATGTCATCCCGGCTGAGGCGTGGCTGGAGTTGGATTTGCGTTCGGAAGGCGCGGGCGAATTGGCGGAGTTGGTTTCAGGGGTGGAAATGCTGATTGAATCAATGGGCAGGCCCGGGGTCCGTTTTGAAGCGGAGGTGATCGGGGCGCGTCCTGCGGGGGAGATGAGTCCGAATCATCCGCTGGTCAAGTTGGCGAAGGAATGTCTGATCGAGCAGGGATTGGAACCGCATCTTATATCGGGTTCGACGGATGCGAACATCCCGTTGAGTATGGGCTACCCCGCGCTGGTGCTGGGCGTGACGCGAGGTGGCGGCGCACACACGAAGAATGAGTTTATGGAAGTGGAGCCGGTGGAGAAGGGGATGGAGCAGTTGATGAGCTTTGTTAGCAGGGTGCGGAATTAAACAATTACGCAATACGTATTTCGTATTGCGTAAATCATAAATCGTAATTCGTAAATCTCATTTCAACCCCAACACCTCATACACCTCGAGCGGAGCCGTCTTCCCTTTTGCTGATACGGGGGCGATGGGTTTGACTTCGATTTCCTTTTCCACGCGCGCATATGCTTCGCGGCTGATAATGATCTGATTCTTCGCCGAATTTTCCTGCAAACGTTTTGCCGTATTGACACTGTCGCTGATGGCGGTGTATTCAATTCTGCGGTCGGTGCCGATCAAACCTAAGATCGCATCACCATAATGGATGCCTGCGCCGAAAGCGAGATGCGCTTCCTTGGGGAGTACTTTATATAAACCTTCGAAAGCATCACGAATTGCCAACGCGGCTTTTACAGCCCGCAAGGTGTGATCCTTTTGCGGCACGGGGGCATTGAACCACGACATGATCGCATCGCCCATGAATTTATCAATGGTGCCTTCCTGCGAAAGTACGGACTCAGCCATTGCGCCGAGATAACGGTTCAAGATCGAAACGAGTTGTTCAGGTTCCTGAGATTCGCTAAAGGAGGTGAAGCCGCGCACGTCTGCGAACAACACGGTGATGTCCTGGCGTTTGCCGCCGAGTTGTAAACTGTTTGGGTCAAGTTGTTCGATCACAGCCGGAGAAACCATGCGCTCGAAGAGTTTGCGTTGCGCTTCGAGTTTCTTGCGCTCGGTCAAGTCGTCCAACACAATGGCGACACCCTGTGTCTTTTGCCCAGCATCTTTTAATGGAGAGAGATTCAAGCGCCAGTCCACGTTGCCGCGTAGTGGCAGGATTTGACTGAGTTCAAGCCCAAGAATGGGTTTGTCGCTGTCGCGCACCAACGCCATATGGGGTTGGATCTCAACCGCAAAAGTCGGGATGACATCATTCAATTTTCTGCCGACGATCTCTGCCGTGGTTTGTCCCAAAATGGACGCGGCGGCTCGATTACAAAGGGTGATCTGATCCTGCACATCAGCCGTGATCACCCCTGACACAATGGACGCAAACACATCGTCCATGAGGTTCTTGAGTTCGGTCACTTCTTCGAGTGTACGTTTGAGGGAGGAGAACAAGCGCGCGTTCTCAATGGCAACTGCGGCTTGATTGGCGAACGCGACCAACAGGTCGCGATCCGATTCTGAGAAGATGCCCGAGCGGATGCGGTTGTCCGTGTAGATCACGCCGATAATGTTCGTTTTGACAATGAGGGGAACGCATAGTATGGAGCGCAGGTTGAAAGCGATGATGCTTTCCTGTCCGCCGAAACGCGGGTCTTCGTGTGCGTTGGTGGTGAGTATGCCCTCTCCGGTTTCGATCACCTTTTCAATGATCGTGCGGCTGATGGCAAACTCACTCTTGTTGATGGATTCCTGTTCCCAGTTGCGCGCGATGCGGGTGGTCATTTCGCCTTGCTCGTCGCGCAGCATGAGGAAGCCGCGTTCCGCTTCCGTGAGCCGGACGATGGTATCCATCACGATCTGTAAAACTTCATCCACTTCCAATGTGGAGTTGATAACCTGTCCGATACCTCCCAGTGCCTGCAAATGGCTAAAGCGTTGTTCAAACGGGATAAGGAGTTCGCTGATCCGGCTAAGGGAATTTTCCAATTCCTTTATACCTTCCACTGCATCGGGAGATCGTTTGGCATCCAACGAGCCGCGCAATTGCGCGGCTCGTTGTGTAATTGCTAAAAGTTGGTCATTGATGGTGATGGTTTTGTGTTTTGCTGTAGCCATTGCTTGTCCTCTGTCCTTTTCATGACTCGAGCATGGAAAGGACGGTCTATGTGGTTTGGGTGGGGGTACCTTCCACAATATAACGAACTTTTTCGGTCAGGACGTGTATACGTATGTTGAAAGCAGCTTGCCGCGCCCGGGCGGCATCTGCTTCTTTGGAAGTATAAAGGGATGTTTGATGTTCGTCCAGAAGAGTTTTTATCTGATTTTCAATTTTGGGTAATAACTTTACAAGCGCGTCTGCACGTTCGATGGGGGTGGCATGAACTGGTGCGGTATTTTTCAGCAGGCGCAGACCAAAGTTAATGCTTTCGAACGATCTTTCAATGGGTGACAAGCTTACCCAATATTCCCAATGAATGATCCAGTTCGGCGCTTGTGCTCCGCTCCGTTCGATGGCGGTGCGTAATACCACAGGAATTGTATGACGGCGGTTAAAGTAAATTATCAGCGCGGCAAAAATAATCAATAACGGGATCAGGTAGAGGCTTGGATTGAGCGGAACCTCCGTTGTTGATTCGGTCATCGTGTTTTTCTCATCTAATTGTTCTTGGGGGATGACTGGATTATCCACCGGCTCTATCGGATTTGAAGGTGAGAGCGAGTTTAAATTATTCTGGTTTTCAAGTACCGGCCTGCTCAGCGTGGGTTGGCTTCCCGTCGGTTCAAACTCCACCCAGCCAATGCCGGGAAAATAAACTTCGGGCCAGGCATGGGCGTCCAGTTTACGAACGATGTAACGGTTTGATTCAGCAGAGTATTCGCCCTGTGCAAATCCAACTGCGATACGCGCGGGAATTCCCAATGAACGAAGCATCAGCACTTCAGTGGATGCATAGTAGACACAGTATCCCTTCTTATATTGAAAAAGGATCCATTCGAGAGGGTCTGTACCATTGGGCGCTTTTTGAACTGTGGCACTATACTCGATCTGTTGACGCAGGTATTGAGTAATCAATGTTGTTTGTTCATAGGGAGTTTGCGCACCCTCTGTGATTTGCATGGCAAGTTCGTGAACGCGGGGTGAAAAATCTTCAGGCATCTGTAAATATTTTTCTGTAACCCATGTGGGATAGTTTGTCCCCGCGGTTTGTAATTTATTGCCACTTGGATTGTTGATCGCGGCTTCCACTTGATAGCTTTCACCTCCTTGAAGAATCGGAGAGGCGAACCAGGCAGAAACATCGTCGCCTGTTTCTGTAGCGGTAACTACAACAGAACCAGCGCGGCTGACCCAGATGGGTTGAGAGGGGGCGTACAATAATGAAATAGGATCATTCCCTATGGAAAAAGTGAAACGGAAACGAGACTGTCCGCTTGTATTGGGAACAACAAGCGCGTTCGAAGCCGGGCTAAATTTTGTTTGGGTCGTTTCTCTGCTGTGCCATGTTCCGTTTTGATAGGTATCATAGATACGCCCCCGCCAGTAAAAACGCGGTGGGTTGTCTTCGTCGGGAATTTCAGGTACTTGTACATTAAACACAACGGTATCTGATAATGAGAAGCCCGTGCCAAGAGAAAGTTCTGAATTGAAGAATTCTGTCCGTTTCCTATTGCCGGTCGATTTGAGGGCGTCGAAGGCGTTATTTATGTTATGTGTGAACTCCCTCCATGGGTTGGTGATGCGGTTCCAATTTTCCACAGCGGCGTTCAAGCTGGAGACGGATGCTGGAACGGTCCACGAAACGATAATGATCGCTCCCGCGACAATTGCCATGCTACTGGTTAGATCGATGTGGCTGTCTGGTGAAAAGAATACACGCCGCGCCTGCCAGGACCGCATATTTTGCAGGTAATTCAGCCTTCCCAATAAAAGCAAGGCGACGAACGCAAAGAGACCAATAAGCCAGAGTCGCCCTGAAACCGTATTGTCGTAATTTTGGATGACAAGTAGACCGATCGTAGATGGAAGGACTGCCCCAAGATAATTTTGATTGCGCACAAGAGCGAATCCGGCCCAGGAACTAATCACCCAGAATATGAGCGACACCACCACTACAAAGAACAGTGGATCTTCAACCGAGCGGTGCGTAAAGAAATTTCCAAGAGACAAAAACCATCGCCCACTTACACTATTTAGTTGTTCCTCTAAGGAAGCCTGCTGGTCGATCATCCATGTCCACTGCAGGGGAAGTAGGACGATCATATATAGGAAGGTCAGCCATCTCACCGTCCGCCGTTGGAATCGGCTGTATCCCATTGCCACGCCGATCACAAATCCAATGTATGTAATGGTCCGTACCAGATAAAGAAATGGGGTCCAAGTAGTAATTACAAGACGAGTTGCCACCAAGTGCAGGAGGATTAAAAGCAGAATAACTGCAGACCAATCCCACCAGCGAGGCGAACCCGGCGATTTTTTCATGGCAAAAGTGTACATCAAATAATTCGGTGTTATCAGATGCTTTAGAGGGGTTTTTATATGCAGGATAAAAACCCGCTTCGCACCTGCCCTGAGCCTGATTCTACATTAATGGGCTAATTCACAGCCTGCGCTGTTTCCCCGGCAAATCGAAGCCGAATCAGTCCCGGGTCCATGGAAGAGGCGGGCTTATCGAGTTGTGTTTTCGTATCAATAAAAAAATGTATCCAACATATGGGCGTAGGCTCTGATATAATCCCAAATCTAGTGCTATTTTTTTCATCGGAGCGTTTTTATATCAATGACACTTGAACGCGGCGCGTTATTACATAAACGGTATCGTATTGTTGAGATCCTGGGCCAGGGCGGCATGGGGTCTGTTTATCGTGCAGTGGACGAAAACCTGGGCGTGGATGTTGCTGTAAAGGAAAACCTATTCACAACGGACGAATATGCCCGCCAGTTTCGCCTGGAAGCGGTTATCCTCGCCAACCTTCGACACCCCAACCTGCCTCGTGTAACCGATCATTTTGTGATTGGCGATCAGGGGCAGTATTTGGTTATGGACTATATAGAAGGGGAAGACCTGCGCCAGCGCATGGAGCGTCAGGGCAATATCACAGAGGATGATGCCGTACTGCTTGGCGCCGCGCTTTGTGACGCGCTTATGTATCTTCACACGCGCAAGCCCCCCATACTTCACCGCGATATTAAACCAGGTAATGTAAAGATCACATCTGAGGGACATATCTTTTTGGTGGATTTTGGTCTCGCAAAAGTTTTGCACGGAAGCCAGGCGACAACAACCGGCGCCCGCGCCATGACCCCTGGTTACTCGCCTCCTGAACAATATGGCACAGCTCGTACAGACCCACGTACCGATATATATTCATTGGGAGCCACAATCTATGCCTCTCTGACGGGTATCATCCCTGAAGATGGCTTGGCGCGTGCAATGGATAATACACAACTGACTCCGTTGCGCAAGCGTAACAGTAAAATCTCACGTCGTCTTGCCGCGGCAATCGAAAAAGCGATGGGTGTCGACCCTGCCGACAGGTTTCAAAATGCGGATGAGTTCAAGCGCGCGCTATTAGGCTCCAAATCGAAAACCCAGCGATTGCCTGGTGATTATGTTATTCAACCTCCCCCGCCCGAAGAAGGGGATTCACAAAAGCAAAATGCGATCGAAAAGGAAGCGCAATCGCATCCCTCTGGAAAAAATAGCGCTCCCGTAGAAGAGGAACTGCCGGTCTTTAAACCTCGAAAGAAAAATAAAAAGAACCGCTTTGTTCCCGCTCTTTTGTGGTTGTTGTTCCTCCTTGCCGCGACTGTTGTCGGTGTAGTGAGGTTTAGACCTGAACTCGTGCCACCTGATATGATGACCTATGTGCCGTTGGTATTGCTTGCTCCATCGAATACGCCAGCTTCGCCTCCAGCGTCAACGGAAACAGAACTTCCTTTGCTTGCTGAGACGCCCGCCTCCACTGAAGTGGTTGTTTCAACAGCAACAACCTCTCCCACTGTAGCGCCTACTCAAACCCTGCCTCCTGTTGCAGAAGTGACGGTTACACCTGAAAGCACACCCTTGTCTGCTCCTACTCAGGTGGGAGGTGGTTTGGGTCAGATCGCATTTGCATCTGTACGTTCGAATATTCCGCAGATCTATCTTGTCAATATAGATGGAACAGACCTTACGCCAATTACCAATCTTGATGGCGGCGCCTGCCAGCCAACCTGGTCGCCGGATGGTTCCAAGTTTGCGTTTATTTCCCCGTGTCGAAAACGGAGCGATTTCTTTGAAAATTTCTACACCGACTTAAGCCTGTATGTGATGGATATGGATGGGTTGGTTATCAAACAAATAACCACTTCCCCTGGCTCCGATTTTGATCCTGCCTGGTCGCCAGATGGAAAACGTATTGCCTTTACTTCCCTACGTGATGGCAACAAACAGATCTACACTCTCGATGTTGATTCCCAGGTGGTCACCCGCCTGACGAAGCCAGACGTGAATGTTGAGAATAGCCAGCCCGCCTGGTCTCCGACGGGAAATCAAATTGCCTATCTGGTAAAGCGCGTCGATACTTATCAAGTTTGGACTATGACCGATATTGGACAGAGTAACGAACAATTGATCCGCAGTGGACAAACACTATGGGATTTTTCGCCGACCTGGTCGCGCGATGGAAAGGTCCTTCTCTTTAATCAGCGTCGTAATAGCGGATTCTCCCCGCCATGGGTGATGAGTATTCAATTTGATGCCAATCAGAGCGTCACAAGATTGAACTTACCTGTACCTACAGAAGATGTGGAATATTCCCCGGATGGTTTATGGCTCGTTGCTGAAGGATTGGATCCCGGCGCATCCAATAGGGATATTTACATGATGACCATTACCGGCGGCAGTCGTACACGCCTTACGGACAACCCCGCGGAAGACTTTGATCCTGCGTGGCGTCCAAAACCCTAACTTGAACGACATGTGCCCATCGCTTACAACAGTGATGGGCATTTTCTTACACTCCTCTTATTGACTAGCCTCTTTCGCACATGTTATTATTGTTCCTGAATGAGTAGCACTCTCGTTTTGAGAGTGCTAACTGTGTGAAGGACATGCCAGAATTAACCGAGCGCCAGAAAACCCTTCTTCTATTTATTATTCGCGACTATATCGAATTGGCACAGCCTGTTGGTTCGAAGCGTCTGGCGGAGCATTATCACATCGACCTTTCCTCTGCCACCATACGTAACGAGATGGCGGTGCTTACAGAGATGGGTTATTTGCGCCAGCCTCACACCTCTGCGGGACGTGTCCCCACGGAAGAAGGCTATCGCTACTTTGTCAGCCAAATGATGTATCAGGCAGAGTTGCCTCAATCGGTTCAACGCACGATCTCGCACCAGTTTCATCAATCGGGTGCGGATGTTGAGCAATGGATGACCCTCGCGGTATCCATCCTCGCGAATCAATCGCAGGGTGTGTCGGTCATCACCGCGCCTCATACAGAGCAGGTCAAATTCAAGCATGTCGAATTGATCTCAACCCAGGGACGACAGATCCTTATGGTGCTTGTCATGATGGGAGGGGAGGTCAGCCAACAGATTTTGACATTGGCTGAACCCGTCTCGCAGGAGAGACTCAGCCAGACTGCCTCGCGTCTTACTGGACTTTTAGCTGGTCTTGCCGTGGACAGCTTCGCGGCGCTCCCAGCTCGTTCTGACGCACTGGACCGGGATATCCTTTTACTGATTACACAGGATATGCGTCGGGCTGGAAGCAGCCTTTCCGGTGAAATTTACACAGATGGCTTGACGAATGTACTATCCGAACCTGAGTTTAATGAATCGGACGATGCACGGCGTGCCTTGAAGATATTTGGTGAGCGCTCCACATTGAAAGATCTGCTTGACCGCACCTCAACGAATAGCGATGTTGGCGGACTTCAAGTGCTGATCGGTGGCGAAGGCGGCTGGGAAGAACTACGTCAGTGTTCGATGGTAATCGCACGTTATGGGGTCCCCGGCATGGCAACAGGCACGCTGGGTGTGCTGGGACCCATGAGAATGTCTTATGCAAAAACGATCCCGGCGGTGAGGTTCGTCGCTGGTTTATTAAGTGATCTGGTCAATGACACCATTGTTGGTGAATAAAGCGAATAAGTGAGAGATACATATGGCTGAGAAGAAGCATCATCATAAAGAAAAAGAACATCAACCCGAAGAGGAGATTAATGAAACTCAAGCCGAAGCTGTGGCCACGCCTGAGATCAGTGAGCAGGTTCCGGATGAGGTCGACGCGTTGAAACGTCAACTCGAAGATACCGAGACCAAGCTGGCGGAAAGCGTCGAAGGCTGGCGCAGGTCTGTTGCTGATTTCCAGAATTACAAGAAGCGCATCGAGCGCGATAATGAGTTGATGTACTCGTCCATGAAGGGCGATATCATCAAGAAGGTGTTGCCTGCACTCGATGACCTGGAGCGCGCCTTGCAAAACCGCCCCGAGGATAATGGCTGGGCGAATGGTATTGAATTGATCGCCCGCAAATTGCAGAATATGCTTGATTCAGAAGGCGTAAAAAGAATCGAAGCTGAAGGCACTGAATTCGACCCGAACTTCCACGAGGCGATTTCGCACGAACCCAGCGAAGAAGTCGAAAGTGGACATGTGATCGCAGTCGTCCAAAACGGATATATGCTCGGCGAACGCGTAATACGACCTGCCCTCGTGAGGGTGGCGCAATAACGTTCAACGTTTATACGTTCGAACGTGCAAACGTTAAAAAGGAGAACTTATTTCATGGCAAAAATCATTGGTATTGATCTTGGTACAACAAACTCCGTTGCGGCGGTGATGCAGGGTGGCGAACCCGTTGTTATCCCATCGGCAGAAGGGGAACGGCTTGTTCCGTCTGTCGTGGCGGTCAATAAAAATCACGAGCGTTTGGTGGGACGCGTGGCGCGCAATCAGGCGATCACTAATCCGCAGAACACGATCTTTTCGGTTAAGCGTTTCATGGGTCGCAAAGCTGATGATCCTGAAGTGGAGCGCACTCGTAAACGCGTCCCTTATGCGGTGAATGGCGCGGATAATGGTGACGTACGTGTAACGCTCGACGAAAAAGAATATAGTGCCCCCGAAGTTTCTGCGATGATCCTTGCAAAGATCAAAGCAGATGCTGAGGCGTATCTGGGTGAGACGGTCACACAGGCTGTTATTACTGTCCCTGCGTATTTCAACGATGCGCAACGTAACGCCACAAAGGATGCAGGCAAGATCGCTGGTCTCGAAGTGCTTCGCATCATCAACGAACCAACCGCTTCTTCACTGGCATACGGACTTGATAAAAAGAAGAACGAAATTATTGCAGTTTATGATCTCGGCGGCGGCACCTTCGATATTTCCATCCTCGATGTGGGTGATGGCGTCTTCCAGGTGCGCGCTACGAGCGGTGATACCTTCCTCGGTGGCGATGACTTCGACATCCGCATCATGGACTACCTCATCGAGCAATTCAAAAAGGACAATGGCATCGACCTGCACGAGGATCGTCAGGCGTTGCAGCGTTTGAAGGAGGCTTCTGAGAAAGCCAAGATCGAACTTTCGACCACGATGCAGACTGAGGTCAACCTGCCTTATTTGACTGCGGATGCCACTGGACCCAAACATCTGGTGATGACTCTTACCCGCGCCAAACTCGAACAAATTACAGCGGATCTTGTCGACCGATCGATTGCTCCTCTTAAACAGGCTTTAGCTGACGCTGGATTAAATGCGGGCGACATCAATGAAGTGGTGATGGTCGGCGGTATGACGCGTATGCCTGCCGTGCAGGATCGTGTCCGTGCATTCTTTGGTAAGGAACCTCATAAGGGAGTCAATCCCGATGAGGTGGTTGCCATCGGCGCGGCGATCCAGGCAGGTGTGCTTGGCGGCGAAGTGAAAGATATTCTCCTCCTCGATGTGACGCCGCTTTCATTGTCCATTGAGACATTGGGCGGAGTTGCCACCACTCAGATTGAACGCAATACGACCATCCCGACTCGTAAGAGTCAAGTATTCTCTACTGCGAGTGAAAGCCAGACACAAGTGGAAATCCATGTGTTGCAGGGTGAACGCCCCATGGCGGCGGATAACAAATCGTTGGGCAAGTTTATTCTTGATGGAATTCCACCTGCGCCGCGTGGCGTCCCTCAGATCGAGGTGACATTCGATGTGGATGCGAATGGAATCTTGAAGGTCAGCGCGCAGGATAAGGCGACGGGTCGTTCACAGCATATTACGATCACGGCTTCCTCAGGTCTATCAGACGCGGAAGTGGAAAAGATGCGCAAGGATGCGGAAGCACACGCTGAGGATGACCGCAAGAAAAAGGAATTGATCGAAGTACGCAACAACGCAGATAACACAGTGTACGCTGGAGAGAAGGCTTTGAAGGAATTCGGCGATAAGGTCCCAGCCGATGTCAAAGCGGATATTGAGGCAAAATCGGCAGAGGTTAAGAAAGTTGCTGAGGGTGAGGATGTGCAGGCAATCAGCGCTGCCATTCAATCATTGGGTGATGCAATTCAAAAGATCGGTTCCTCCGTCTATGAGCAGGGACCAAATGTCCCTGAGGGCGAAGCGGGCTCTTCATCCAAAAATGAGGATGGACCTGAAGTTGTGGACGGGGAAGTAAAGGAATAATATTCCGTCATTGCGAGCGGAGCGAAGCAGTCCACAACAAAGGAGATTGCTTGCACTCGCTGAACCTCGGATCAATGACGGGTTTAATTATGAGCAGCGATTACTACGAAACCCTTGGCGTTGGACGGAACGCGAGCGATGATGAGATCAAAGCCGCGTTCCGTAAACTTGCGCGTCAGTATCATCCCGACGTGAGCAAGGAAGACGGCGCCGAGGAAAAGTTCAAGGAAATTAACGAAGCCTACGGTGTGCTTTCGGACAAAGATAAACGCGTCCGCTATGACCGCTTTGGCAAAGAGGGACTTGGTAACATGGGCGGCGGGTTCCACGACTACACCGCAGACTTTGGCGACATCTTTGAAGAGCTTTTTGGACAGTTCGGTTTTTCGACGGGACGAAGTTCTTCGCGTCGTTCGCCGCGTCGTGGACGCGACTTGCAGATGCAGGTCACGTTGACTTTTGAAGAAGCTGTCTTTGGTGTTGAAAAAGAAATTGAATTTCATCGTGAAGAGACTTGCTCGCGGTGTAATGGTAACGGTGCAGAGCCGGGTACAACGCCTGTGCGTTGTGCCACTTGTAATGGGCAGGGCGAAGTGCGTCAGGTACGTCAGACCTTTTTAGGTCAGATGGTGCAGAGCGCGACATGCCCAACTTGTAACGGTCGTGGTGAGACGATCTCTTCTCCGTGTAAGACTTGTCACGGCGGAGGTTTGGAACGAAAGACAGTCAATAAGAAGGTGCAAATCCCCGCGGGTGTGGATAACGGAACACAGATCCGTTTGGCGGGTGAGGGTGGACCCGGTACGCTTGGCGGTCCACAGGGAAGTTTGTTCCTGATCCTGGATGTCAAGCCGCATAAGTTTTTCAAGCGGCGTGAGAATGACCTTATCCTGAATCTCGATATCAATATCGCACAGGCTGTGTTGGGAGCAGAAATCGAAGTCCCAACCATCGATGGTGATGAGAAGTTCAAGATTCCTGCCGGGACTCAATCCGGAAAAGTTTTTCACATGAGAGGCAAAGGTGTTCCACACCTGCGCCGTAGCGGACGCGGCGACCAGAAGGTGATCGTCAATGTGGCAGTGCCGACGAAACTTACTAAGGAACAACGTCAGTTGTTCGAGAAGTTGGCAGAGTCGTTGGGGACCACGGTCAAGCCGCAGGAGAAGGGTTTTATCGATTGGTTGAATGAAGCGTTTGGGGGATGAAACTGAAAGATGAAAATCAGTGAGCGGACATATCGTCCGCTCACTTTGTATATACATAGGAATTAGCGATGCAAACACAACTGGATTATGGCAATTGGATTCGCAAAAGGATATTGTACATTTTAGGTTCGTGCGCGCTTGGAGCGGGTTTCTTGATCTTTCTCCCTTTTGGTTTTGTATATCGAACCGTCATGACGATTTTGTTCATTGTTGTCTTTTTCAGCTTTCTGTTTCCACTTTATGCCTACATTATGTTTTCTCAAAAGGGTGGCAAACTCCAGGAGAAATTTTACAACCTCATCATTCAGAACCTGGGCGCAATCGGTGTGAGTAAGATCATTGATATTGGTTCGGGGAATGGTGTGTTGGCAGTGAAGCTTGCCCAACAATATAAAGAAGCGGAAGTCACTGGCGTGGATTTTTGGGGCGAAGATTGGGAGTATTCAAAAAGTGTCTGCGAGAAGAATGCGCAACTGGTTGGTGTAAATGACCGAGTTCATTTTCAAAAAGGTGACGCCGCCAAACTTGATTTTGCAAATGATACTTTCGATGGTGCCATCAGTAACCTGACTTTCCATGAAGTACAGTCTGTGACGGATAAGAGGTTGGTGTTACAGGAAGCACTGCGGGTTGTGAAACATGGTGGCAACTTTTCATTCATTGATTATTTTTATGAGGAAAAGTATTACGGAATAAAAACAGAGTTTGAGAAGTTCCTAAAAGGATTGGGCCTTTCGCATTTCGAATACAAACCGATTAGTGACTTGATCGAAATCCCTATGCTCCTAAAGCATCCTAAAATATTAGGGAAGGTTGGAATAATCTACGGTAAAAGATAGATGCTTTATTGTGATTTAAGAGAGTTGTCAATTTTGAAATTTGACAACTCTCTTTTTTTATCCTATAATACTGAATATATGAACAACTATTCATATGTTAATTATGACACTCAAAGAATCAACCTCCACACACCTCGCTGACCTGTTCTCTGCCCTCAGTGATCCGACACGCCTGCGCATCATCTCTGTTTTGCTGGACAATGAAATGAACGTGGGCGAGATCGCGGCTCAACTCAAAATGACCGAGTCCGCGGTGTCGCATCAACTGCGCGGATTGCGTCAGATGAAACTTGTGAGAGCACGCAAGAATGGGCGGCAGGTATATTACGCACTTGATGATGACCATGTATCAAAACTCTATTTAATGGGTCTTGACCACGTGGAACACGGATAATTTATGACACACTCACACACTCACACACACTTCGGCGATGTTGCCAAACAGACCACATCGCGCCTTGCATTGTCACTCATTCTCACGCTTGGCTTCGTATTCGTCGAAGCCATAGCAGGGATCATTGGCAACAGCCTTGCGCTCCTCACCGACGCGGCGCATAACCTCACGGATGTCATCGCCCTCGGCTTGAGTTGGTATGCCATTCGGCTTACATCCCAACCCGCCAATTCACGCAAAACGTATGGCTATCATCGTGCGGGTATCCTGGTTGCGCTGATCAACTCAACTACACTTGTTGTAATCTCGCTTGGTATTTTTTATGAGGCATATCATCGCTTTTTGAATCCGCCCAAAGTGGAGTTGGGGATACTGATCGTTGTCGGGTTGATCGCAGTGGTCATTAACGTGGTGACAGCTTTACTTGTCAAAAAAGGAAGCGAGCACGATCTCAACATCCGCTCGGCGTTTCTTCACCTTATGGGCGATGTCTTATCCACAATTGGTGCGGTCATTGCGGGCGTCATCATTTATTTTACGAATGCCAATTGGCTCGATCCATTTGTCAGTGTGTTGATCGGTTTTCTCATCCTGTATAATGCGTGGGGCATTCTGCGTGATGCCGTGAACATACTGCTCGAAGCCACGCCGCGTGATGTGGATACAAGCGAACTCGTTCAGGATGTGATGCAGGTCGATGGCGTGCTCGGTGTTCACGACCTGCACGTGTGGAGCCTTACACAAAACCTTCGTACCATGTCTGCGCATGTGCTTACCGACGATGTATCCATCAGTGATGGGGCGGACATTCAGCGGAAGATCAACGATGTTGTATATCACCGCTATAACATCTCTCACGCCACCCTTCAACTTGAATGTGTGGATTGCCTGCCTGATTCGTTGTTCTGTAATTTGAACGGTGATTCTCATGCGGATGATGCTTCGACTGTCGCTCAGCATTCCGCTTCACTCTAAGCCGATAGTTGATCCTGCTTAAGAAAACTTTTCCGTGCTTTCGCTTTTATCTGTTATCCCTTGGAAGAATTGGTGCATGAACAATGCTTAATGTCGCTACTCAAATTATTTTTGTCGTTGATGTAATATTTCTCTATATCCTTTTAGCCGGAATTATCTGGTCAGTTGCATTTCCCAAAAAACGAATTTGGCCGCCGCCTCAAAAACAGTCGTGGCAACATAGGTTGACTTGGACATGCTTCTACATGATCTTTTTATTGAACGCTTTGTTGCTTGTGCTTGATTGGAACTCGTGGTTTTTCATGATGCCATCTCGATTTATCCTGGGCATACCTTTGATTATTACAGGTGTTTTACTCCTGTTATGGGGAATGCAGACATTGGGTGTGCAAAATACGTCAGGTCTCCGCAGTGGACTCGTACTGGAAGGTCCACATCGCTTTACGCGAAACCCTCAGTATCTTGGGGATATCGTGTTATTCATTGGGGTAAGCCTGATCGCCAACTCGTTGTTGTTATGGATAACCCATGGTTTGTTGATTCTTGTACTCCTGGCTGCACCTTTAACCGAGGAAGTTTGGTTGGAAGAACAGTACGGCAAAGAGTATCAGGATTACAAACAAAAGACAGCCCGTTTTCTCTAGGTCTTTTACTATGCCTTCACTTTTATCTGTTTTATATGCTGCTCTTGGCGGAGCCATTGGTTCTGCCTCACGATACCTTCTCGGTACATGGACTCAATCCATCAGCCAAAGCATCGACTTCCCCTATGGTACGTTGACTGTCAATCTTATCGGTTGTTTTGTGATCGGTTTCCTCTCCCAACTCGCCGAATCACGTGGTGTGTTTACACCTGAATCAAGAGCGCTTGGTATTCATCGGGATCCTTGGCGGCTTCACAACATTCTCCTCCTTTGGCAACGATACGATCAACCTCCTGCGTGACGGCGAGACCTTCAATGCTTTGGCAAATGTCGGCGCAAATGTTATAGTGGGGTTGTTCCTTGTCTGGCTGGGGCGTTCGGTCGTGTATTGGATCTGGAAATAGCTTTGGAATGCAGGAGCTCGTGTGCCCGTTAGGGTATGCTCCTGCCGCCAGCAAGCTGGCAACTCCAAAAGGAGGCACTCATGCAACTCCCACAAGAAGGCTCACTACTCCGCATCTTCATCGGTGAAGCGGATAAGCACAAAGGCAAACCGCTCTACGAATGGATCGTCCTTCAGGCGCGTGAACAGGAACTGGCAGGCGCCACCGTCCTGCGCGGCATGATGGGATACGGCGCCAATACGCGGCAGATCCATACTTTCAGGTTTGACACGTTGTCAGAAGATATGCCCATCGTTGTAGAGATCGTGGATACACAGGAAAACCTTGAGAAGTTTGTCGAATTGATCGGTCCCCACATCAAGGCGGGTTTGGTGACCATGGAAAAAGCCCGGGTCAAAATCTATAAATCTGAAGTCATAATTGCCTTCATGTTCAAAATCATATTATTGAAAATTTGGAAAGCCTTTCCACTCTGGCTTCAAATTTTCCTGTCCCGCCTTGTACGCCCTTTGTTCCAGGTGTTTTCTGCCGCGGTGATCTTCAACGCAGAGAAGAAAATACTGCTTGTCAAAACCACCTATAATCGCTTTCACCCTTGGGGTTTGCCGGGTGGCAGTTTGGAATACGGTGAATCGGCAGAAGAAGCAGTTGTCCGTGAAGTATGGGAGGAGACAAGTCTGCAAATCGAGATTGAAAAATTTATATTCGTCAAAACATGGAAGCCCGACCGTGTGGGCATGTATTATTTATGCAATATCAAAGACGGCGAATTTCATCCCAGTGATGAAGTTTCAGAGTTTGGATATTTTTCTCCAGATGACTTGCCCGATATCCGTTCGCAGGATGTTGAGTTGATCAAACAAATTTATGAAGAGGTTATTTATGAACTGGCTTGAAGTTTCCATGATAGTGGATGGTGAGCTTGCCGAATCGGTTGCGGATGTGTTTGCACGTTTTGCTCCCAATGGTGTGATGACTGAGCAGGGTGTCAGGTATGTCGATGCTGAAGATCCGGGTACACCAGCAGGACCGATCGCCGTCCGTGCATATTTGGATGTGAATGATCAACTTGAAGAGACGCGGCAGAAGCTCGAAGAGTCCCTTTTCTATTTGGGGATGATCCGTCCTCTGCCTGCACCTACCTACAAACAAATAGCGGATCAAAACTGGATGGAAGCCTGGAAGCAACACTACAAGCCGATCCTCATCGGGAAGCGAACTCCTCATCCTCCCCGCATGGATGGAATCGCCTGAACCGAGCCGAGTTGCCATCAAGATCAACCCTGGCATGGCGTTTGGCACGGGAACACACCCCACGACGCAATTGTGTTTGGAGTTGCTGGAGACGGTTTTTGACCAAGGACGGAAGACAAAGGACGAAGGAAAGAATCCGGTTTACAGTCCTCCGTCCTCCGTCATTGATGTGGGATGCGGTTCTGGTATCCTCTCGATAGCCGCGATCAAGCTTGGCGCAAGTCAAGTATTGGGTGTGGATATTGACGAAGAGTCTGTAAAGAACTCCCGCGAGAATGCGGATGTAAATGGAGTGGGGGAGGAGTTGATCCTTGGCGCAGGTTCGGTCAATGAAATACTCGAAAACAAGTTCCCCTTCAGTAAAGCGCCGCTGGTAGTTGCGAATATTCTTGCACCGATCATTATTCGTCTCTTTGATGCGGGTCTCGCGGATTTGATCGAAGCTGACGGTGTGATCGTGTTGAGTGGAATCCTGCAAGAGCAGGAGGAAAATATTATTAAGGCGGGGCAGGCGAAAGGTCTAAGGATGAACGAGCGGAGACAGATGGGAGATTGGGTCTCGCTGACGATGAGTCGTGAGTCCGATTAAATCCCCCGTATGTCTGATTGCCCTATTAGCTGCGGCAGGTAAAATTTCGTCCTATTCCAAAAAAGGAGATGTAGATGAAAAGCAATTTTAGAGTTCTTGTAGCGATGACGAGTCTTGCTTTAGCCGCGCTGGCTTGCCAGGCGGTGACTGGAGGGGGAAGCCCTGGGAATGATAACCCGCCCATCCCTGCCAATACCGATGAGCCTGCTCCAGTATCCACAGATGTTGTATTTAGTGATGATTTCTCTTCTGCAAGTTGGGGAACCGGCACAGATACGGACAGCGCTGTGGAATATGTGGATGGAGCTTTGCAGTTTATCGTTTTCAAAAAGAACTGGTTTATATGGAGTACCCCCAGTGCCCAGGATTATGAAAACATCCACATGGAAGTGACTGTTCTCAATCACGATACAGATACAACTACAGCTGTTGGGTTGATATGTAATAAGGCGTCAATCAATGATTTCTATTATTTGACGATCACACCTGCGGGACAGTATGCGATTGCCAAAGCTGTTGATGGACAGAAAGATCTATTCCTGACGAATAATAATGCATGGGCACATTCTGACTTGATCGCTGTGGATGCCCCTTCTTATCGTATTGGCGCAGATTGTGGCAATAGCACATTGACCTTGTACGTAGATGGACAGCAGATCGATTCTGTAACGGACTCTTCCTTTTCCAGTGGACAAGTAGCTGTGCTGGCGTGGAGTGGTGAAGAAGCAACGAATACCAATATCTCTTATGATGATTTCGTGATGACGAAGCTTCCCTAGAATTGATTTGATCTAGTTTGAATCCTGCACTTAACCGAGTGCAGGATTTTTTAATTTCAATGATAGAGTTTCTGTGCTATGATTCGACCAAGATGGACCGCCGCAGACTTATCCTGTATTTGCTTTTGAATGTAGCTGTTTCAGCCTGTGTGATAGGCGGCATTCTGTTCTGGTATGACCGTGACTATCGGGCGCGGAGCGAGTTCGGCAGTTCAGCCTGCGTTGCCAGCGCAAGTGCAAAGTAGCAGTGGCGGCGCACCTGCGGTATCGTTTGACCCAAACGTGGACATTCCCGTTGAGATCGTGAGCATCGTGGGCGCAGGGACGGTCAATGCCGAGTGGGTGATCGTCCGCAATGCAGGTGGCGAATCGCTAAGCCTTGCGGGCTGGCAATTGAAAGATTCAAATCGAAATGTATTTACCTTCCCCAATTTGACTCTCAACACAGGCGGCGCGGTGCAAATCCATACTATTGCAGGGACAAACACAGTCATTGACTTGTACTGGGGCTTAACCGATCCCGTTTGGCAATCGGGCGAGGAAGCGCAATTGCTGGACCCGAGTGGAAATGTACGTGCGGTTTACACGGTGCCGTAACAAGAATATTTCGGTGGTTGAGTAGGATCGAGCGATACCGGGTCCCGTATCAAAACCACAATTAACCTGAATACAAACTCTTTATTTTCTTACAAATAATTGAAGAGGCACAGCATGGATAATGAACCGACAAAAACAAAGCGACCTTCTTCCATAACCATCATAAGTTCGTTTGCGGTTTTTGCAGGTATTCTAAGTGTTCTGCAATTTTATATCCTGCTCCAAGCGGGTGTTCAAAACAGTAATACTTTATTGTTTGCTATAGGCGGAATCAATATTCTTGATTTGTGGAGTTGGTTTTTGGTTAATGAAAAAGTGGGTTGTTTATTCATGTGCTATTTTCGCTGTTGTAGATCAAATTTATTTAGTTTTAGCAGGAAAATGGAACTTATTTTCGCTTATACTCTTTGCTGTTGTTGTGTTTGTCGGATATAGAAATCTCTCAAAAATGTCGTGATGGATAAAATTGGTGGTTTCGATACGGGCGAGAAAACCATTCGCCCTACTCAACCACCGAGTAAGTAAATAAAATAATGACTCAAGCTTTATATAGAAAATACCGACCGAAAGAATGGGACGAGGTGATGGGGCAAAGCCACATCGTGACCACGTTGACGAATGCGATCAAGGCGGATCGTGTCGGTCATGCGTACTTGTTCGCGGGTCCGCGCGGGACGGGGAAGACCACGCTGGCGCGTCTTTTGGCGAAGGCGGTTAACTGCACAAATCCTGATCCCGCAAAACGTCCGTGTAACGAATGTGATCCCTGCAAAGCGGTCAACGAGAATCGGTTTATGGATCTCTTTGAAATCGATGCGGCGTCAAATACGTCCGTTGACGATGTCCGTGACTTGCGCGACAAGATCAACTTCTCGCCTTCACAGGGCAAGTACAAAATCTACATCATTGATGAAGTCCACATGCTTTCGACGGCGGCGTTCAATGCGTTGCTCAAGACGCTCGAAGAACCGCCTCCACATGCCATCTTCGTTTTAGCTACCACTGAAATTCACAAAATCCCTGCGACGGTTCTCTCGCGTTGTCAGCGTCATGAGTTTCGACGCGTGCCAGTGGGGGAGATCGTTACCAACCTCAAGATGATCGTCCAAGCCGAGAACCTTCAGGCGGATGATGATGCGCTCATTCAAATTGCTCGTCAGTCTGCGGGCGGGATGCGTGATGCGATCTCTCTGCTCGATCAACTTTCGTCCACGGGCGATAAGATCACGCTCGCCCTCGCGCAAACTGTGCTTGGCACTGCCACGAGTCAAACCGTGCTCGATACCCTCACGTCCATCATGGATCACGATCCTGCGCATGGGCTTGAGACCATCCACAAGGCGCTCGATGCGGGCGCCGATCCGCGTTCGCTGGCGCGTCAGATCGTTGAGTATCTGCGCGGTCTCATGCTCATTCAAATGGGCAACGCCAATCAAGTCGAAGCCACGGCGGATGTCAAGAAGCAGATGGGGGCGCACGCCAAGTCCTTTTCGACGAGCGATGTCTTGCGGATGATGAAAGCGTTCAACAATGCGGCTGTGGATTTGCGCGGCGGCTGGCAGCCCTCTTTGAGTTTGGAACTTGCTTTAGCAGAAGTGCTCGACTCTCCAACTGAATCTCCGCAAATCGCCGCGCCGAGTTAACCCAAGCCGAAAGTCTGTATCAGCTCCCAGAACGGAGACTCAGCCTCAGGCTGAGTCCGAAGCGGCTCCACATCCACAAGAAAAATCTGCTGTCAGCGCGGGAGATATCCTGAAGGCGTGGAAGCATATGTCCGTCAGGTCTTCCAAAAGCACAGGCAAATCTTTCGGCGTTGATGAACTCGGTCAAGATGATCGATGTGCAGGGCAAGACGTTGATTTTGGGTTTGGCGAGTGACGTGCTGGTTTCAAAGATCGACAAGCCCGACCAGATCGAAGCGATCCAAAAGTTGATCAAGGACGAGTTTGGCGCGGACGTGAGCGTGCGTTGTGTGGTGACGAATGCGAAAGGCAAGATCCCCGCGAACGTGGCGCAGGACGGCATGGTGGCAACCGCCATCCAACACGGCGGCGAGATCGTGGATACGCAGGATTAGTCTTCTAGTCCGCTGGTCAGTAGTCGAATAGTCCATTATCGTTATTGACTCACTGACTTTGACTAGAAGACCAAGAGACAAGAAGACTAGGAGACTAATAGATGGCTAAAGGATTTAACAAAGGACCACAAAGGGGCGGCGGGCAAGCTGGCATGATGCAGCAGTTGCAAAAGATGCAACAGCAAATGGCTGAAGCGCAAGAGAAACTTGCCGTGGAAACTGTCACTGCCACGGCGGGCGGCGGCGCGATCAAAGTTGTGATGACTGGCGACCAGAAATGTCAGTCGGTTGAAATTTCCCCTGATTTCATGAAAGATGCTGATGCTGAAATGCTGCAGGATATGGTCTTGTCCGCAGTGAATATGGCGCTCGACCAGTCGCGTGAACTGCAAGAGAAGTTGATGGGTCCGCTGGCGGGTGGGTTGCCTTTCTAATCAATATGTCATGTAAGGGCACAGCGGAACCGATTTATGGTTTAGTCTTGAATTCGTCCCGCTGTCGCCCCTCGAATGTTGAGACAATTATGCTTTACCTGAATCAATTCAATCCCTCATCAACGCCCTCGAGCGTTTGCCAGGCATCGGACCCAAGTCTGCTTCACGGTTGGCGTTCTATTTTCTCCGCGCCACTGACGATGTCTCTGATGATCTGGCGCTTGCTTTGGCACAACTCAAAAAGAACACGGCATTTTGTCAGGAATGTTTCAATATCACCGAAGCGGGACGCGAACGCTGTGAAGTGTGCGAGTCCACGCGGCGGGATGGTAGTGTCATCTGTGTTGTGGAAGAAGCGCTGGATGTCCTTGCCTTGGAACGCACTGGTGGCTATCAGGGAAAGTATCACGTCTTGCAGGGAGTCTTATCTCCATCGAAGGCATTGGTCCCGACGATTTGAAGATCAAGCAGTTGATCGCACGCGTTGCAAATGGGGAAGTGAAAGAAGTGATCCTTGCGACCAATCCCAGCATGGAAGGGGATGCGACAGCTCAATATTTGCATACTCAGTTGAAGAAGTTTGGAATTCAAGTGACACGTCTCGCACGTGGCCTGCCCATGGGTGGCGACTTGGAATACGCAGACCAGAATACATTGTCACGTGCTTTATCTGGAAGACAGGATATGGATTAACAAGGGGCCACGTAAATTTACGGGGCTTTTTCTTTCATGCATCTGGGAGTAAGTTGAAAGAGTAAATTTACATATCCTTTTATCGGTGATTTTCAATCCAATAGATCCCGATGATTGTTTTTGCATCCATGATCTCACCAGACTTTATTTTATTTAGAGCCTCTTCCAACGACATTTCCAATGCCATTATGTCTTCACCTTCGCTAATAAGCCCGCCTGAAGCATTATATTTTGCATCCTCTCCGGAAACTTCCGAGTAATATAAAGAAATTTGTTCTGAACTTCCGCCAGGGGACGGATAAAAAGTGGTGATGTGTTCAAGGCTTGAAATATTCAGCCCGACTTCCTCTTCTACTTCCCGGCGTGCAGAATCTTCAGGTGCTTCATCGGAATCGACCATCCCTGCTATTGTTTCAATAGTCCATCCATGACCGTTTTTATACGTGGGGTATCTGAATTGATTTACCAGTATTAGTTTATTTGTATCTATATTAAACACTAGTACTGCAACAGAATTTCCTCTCTCCAAACTGAAACGACGTACCGATTTACTCATTTTGCCGTTGAATTGTTCGAATCGGAGGTGAGCCTCTTCCAATTTAAAGAAATCATCAACAATATATTTTTTCTGTTCGATTAAAACCTTTTTCATGTCAACCTGCTTTTTGTGTAGGGGTACCAATATGTCTTGAGTATAGCATTGTTCTTTTACGCCTTGCCATTTATCTGTACACGGTAACATATCATCATAAGGATAACCATCATCATTTACGATTTGCATGATGAATGGACCATGCCATAGAGATAGGTGCAGATATATTGTGTCAATCTTTTGGGGATGAAAAGTTTATGCAGTTGGTGTAGTGTAGTCCATTGAAAATTCAACGTGCAACATTGTTGAAGCGGAGAAAAATGTTATTCGTAAGAGAGCACAGATTGTCGGTAAAGGCATAGAAGCGATAATAGACTTAAACCAAGCAACTGATTTAACAGAGTTACGCTTATTCAATTACTGAAATTTTAAGGTTGAGTTGTCTGATATCTATTGACAAAGTCGGTGAAAAACATATAATCATCCCTTGCCAGTAGTTACACAGATCTCGTCCCCCTGACAGATCATTGAAAACTTAGTGAGCAGTCTCTAGTCAGAGACACAAGCCTGTTGGTTTTGCAGTCTGACGAGCCGATGTCGAAAGACAATGACATCGGTATTTTCGTCTGTTGATGTCTTGACGGCCAAAGCGGTGCGAGTAAAATCCGTCCGCTTTGTTACCCGAACTTTAACAACTGAACAGTGATAGGAAGCA
>CAVSRF010000065.1:0-60001 GCA_963730175.1 uncultured Chloroflexia bacterium
CAAGCGCCTTGATCACCGGCTCGTAGGATTTCACAGTGATGACTTTCGATGTCATATATTTGCTAATGGGCGCATCCTGCTCGCCATCTCCGAACGCGCGCATCAGGTCTTCCTGGCTGATAATGCCAACGAGGTTCTTCCCCTCCATCACCGGTGCGCCAGAAATGCGCTCCTGACGTAACAGATCGAACACTGCACGCATCGTGTCCGTCGGCGCCAGGCACCTAATCTCACAACTTATTACCTCAACGGTTTTCAGATCGTACGACAATTCCTCGATGCGGGTAATCTCCTGCGCATCTCGGTCCGTGACGATACGTTCCTTACGACCATAGAGTTCCTGAATCGTTTCACTCATGAAAACCGTTCCAGTCTAATTCAAAGCTGTGCAAACCAGCATTAAATAACCGTCCGCACAACTCGAACATTCCCATCTCACTGGAGATGAGCGTAACATTCTTTTGTGTGGCAAGCTCGATCATTTCATGTGTGGGATGCTTACCGCGCAAAAGAACGATGGCACACGCATCTGCCATCTCAGCAGTGCGCACCACCTGCAAATTGCACAAACCTGTTAGCAGAACCGCACCAGGTTTTGCCCTGGTCAACACATCGCTCATGAGGTCGGCGCCACATCCGCCAACAATTTCATCATCGCTAAATACGGACGGGTTTAGAATCTCACCTTTGGCATACTCAATAATTTCACTTAGTTTCATAATAAAACCTATTCACCATGATTATCCTTTATTAAATAAAGGACTGGAAGTCGATTTTTCATACCATTTCGATGACATTCATCCCGATGGCCGGAACTGCACGTCAAAATATACCTCGTTAAAGCGCATAAAGTTCGAAACACGTATGGAAATATTTAATTGCCTACCCAGAAATTTTACGGATTGTATCCACCACCGCTTCACGCGTGACAATAACCTGCTCGCCATTAACCAGATTTTTAACCGCTACCTGACCTTTTTCCACTTCATCGGGTCCGACCACGAGCGCCACTTTCATTTTCATTTTGTCTGCAAACTTAAACTGCTTTTGCAGCTTCGCAAATTCAGGAAACACCATGACATTAAGACCAGCCTTCCGCAACTCAGAAGCAAGCTCGTACGATTTTAGCAACAGAGTCTCGTCGAACACCGTGACCAACGCTGACGCTGGCGTGGAGTCAAACTCAGGCAAGAGACCTGCTTCCTGCAAGATGATCCCAATAACAACGTCACCCATCGCAAAGCCCACGCCCGACAAAGGTTGTCCGCCAACATCTGCAAGCAAATTATCGTAACGTCCACCCCCGAGAATGGCGCGTTTCAATGAACCGCTTACGTCAAAGGCTTCAAAAACTGTACCCGTGTAATAGAGCAAACCGCGCATAATGTTCGGATCAAACCTAACGTACTCTTTTACACCTAGCGCCTCAAGAGCGGCAAAAAGACGAACCAGTTCATCACTTTTCTTCCAAAGATCCAGGTTACCTAAAATATCCTTCAAACCGTCAAGTTGTTTTTGTGTAAGTCCAAGTTCGAGGGCATACGCATCCCATTTGGCGGGCTCCATTTTCGTGCGGCGATCAACGAGATTGGACACATCCAATCGTTTGTCGAGCACAATTCCGAGCGCGTCAAATTCGGAATCCATCAAGCGGCGATTATTCACATAGATCAGAGCCCGCTCCGGGGTAAGTCCGACCGAGCGTAGAAACGTCGCGGCAACCGCGATCAGTTCGGCATCCGCTTCCGGGGAATCAACTCCCAGCATGTCAATATTCCATTGAAAGAATTCGCGTGCGCGTCCTTTTTGCGGTTGCTCATATCTCCAGAATGGACCAAACGACCACCAGCGGACAGGGTAGGTTAACGAATTTTGTTTTGCAGCGATCATACGCGCAAGCGAAGGAGTAAGCTCAGGGCGAAGCGTAACTAAATCTCCCCCACGATCTTCGAATGTGAATGATTGTTTTTTGACGAGCTCCTCACCCGATTTCGCCGCGTAAAGATCAATGGTCTCAATGAATGGTGCATCCCATTCCTGATAACCAAAAGCCTGTGAGGCAGAGCGCACTTTTCCATAGAGATAATTGCGAAGCGCCATCTGCTCTGGATAAAACTCACGCGTACCTTTTACTTGTTGAATAGTCTTTTTCATAACAAAGTCTCCGGCGAATTGCTCCGCATTTTAGCATATTTGTGAAGAATAAACTGTATGACAAGCATCTTACATCAGCAGGAAGGAACGCACTACACCTATTTGTGAAAAATAGTACAATTTTATCGGAAAACATCCTATTTAATAAAGAAGAAGGAGGTACCAATGACCAACAATGAGGATTTGACGAACGAACTGCGAAAAATCCCATGGTTTCAAGAACTCAAGCCAGAGCACTTTCAACAGATCATGGAAATTTCGCAACTGCGAAAAATAAGGGTGGAGGAAGTACTGTTCCGCGAGGGCGATAAGGAGGACTGCCTGTATGTAGTGATCGAGGGGCGCGTTGCATTAGATATATTCATCCCCCACCGCGGCAAAGTCCGCATCTATACAGTTGAGCCATGGGACGTATTTGGATGGTCAAGCGTTACTCCCACCATTCACCAAAGAACTGCAGGGGCTACGGCAGTTACCGACGGGCTTGTTGCCTGCATAGATTCACAAAAGTTACGACAGGTTTGCGACGAGGATCACGACCTGGGATATCTCGTAATGCGTCGTCTAACAAATATTGTAGCCAGCCGTCTTCTAGTCACCCGTTTACAGTTGATCGATATGTTTGCTTCACCGGAGGAACAACATGCCAAATGATCATCTCCCGGAAATCGGGAGCACCATCACCATTCAAAAACCGGCGTTCAATTTGATCTTAGCCCACTTGAAGGAAGAGGGGTATCTATCAATTGGTCCACGCATAAAGAATGAGTCTCTTGTTTACAGAATCCATTGAAAGTCTTGACGACCTTCCACAAGGTTATAGCACGGTCCAAAAGCCAGGATACTTTCGATTGATTCAGACGGGTCATACGCGTTATTTCGATATTATCCCCGGCGCACATTCATGGAAGCAATTCCTTTTTCCGCCGCGTGCAGAATTATTTGCTTTACGCAAAAACAATGATGAGTGGAATGATGTAACACAACAGACAGAAACACCCAAATATGCCTTTATTGGCGTACGCGCCTGTGAACTTGCCGCCATCCAAATACAGGATGGCATATTTATGCGGCCTGATTTCACAGATCCAATCTATCGCGCTCGTCGTGAACGCACTGTTATTATTTCAATCAACTGCACGCACCCTGCGGAAACCTGTTTCTGCACCTCCATGGGAACGGGTCCGCGCGTGAAAGATGGCTTTGACTTGAACTTAACAGAACTCGACGATGTCTTCGTTTTGACAATAGGTTCCGATCTGGCACGAAAGTTGTTTACCGATGTCCCATTTGAAGACGCGAGAGGCTATGCTCTCACCAATGTGGAACACAAAATCGAACATGCGGAACAACAAATAAGGCGAACGCTCGATACAAAGGATCTGCCCGACCTGATCCTAAATAATCTTGATGCCCCCTACTGGAATGAGGTCGGAAAACGGTGTCTGAGTTGTGCAAACTGCACGCAAGTCTGCCCAACCTGCTTCTGTTGGGATACGACAGACACCCTGAGTCTCGATGGGCAGGAAACCAAACGTGAACGAGTCTGGGACTCGTGCTTCAACCCGGGATATTCCTACCAAGCTGGTGGAAATACGCGACCAACCATTAATTCAAGATATCGCCAATGGCTCTCACACAAACTCGGTACATGGAAACAGCAATATGGAACATTGGGCTGTGTAGGTTGCGGGCGTTGTATTACCTGGTGCCCCGCAGAAATCGATTTGACCGAAGAGATTGCCACCCTGCGAAATGAGGTGAAATAATGACAACCCCTAATATGACAATGCAGGCTGTCATGTCACACCCCGAAAAACTGCTTCACCCACAGTGGGCAGAAATCACAGACATCACATCCGAAGCAGAAGGTATTTCAACCTATTGGCTCAGTTTTAAGGATCAGGCAGTTCAAAAAGCATTCCAGTTCGAGCCAGGGCAATTCAACATGTTGTACCTACCCGGCTTTGGCAAATCTGCAATTTCCATCAGTTCAGACCCGAATGACCACGAAAAAATCGGACATACCATCCGGTTCGTTGGAAATGTCACACGCGGAATAAGCCGCTTGAAAGTTGGAGATGTTGTCGGCGTACGCGGACCCTTTGGAACATACTGGCCCATGAAAGAAATGGAAGGCAAGGATGTATTCATTGCCTGTGGAGGAATTGGTCTACCGCCACTTCGCCCGGCAATCTATCACATCATCCGTAATCGCGAAAAGTACGGAAAGGTCACCCTTCTGTATGGTTCACGAACATCCAGTGATTTGATGTTCCCTGACGAGTATGAAGAGTGGCGAAAAGCGCAAATTGACGTTGAGGTCACTGTAGACCGCGGCGATGCCAACTGGAACGGACGCGTGGGCGTGGTGCCCATGTGGTTCTATCAATTCCGGCTTGACCCACGCAAGGTTGCGATCTTTAACCTGTGGACCTGAAATCATGATTCGGTTCGTCATCTTCGAAGCCATGGCGCGCCGCATCCCACCGGAAAATATTTATGTTTCCCTCGAAAGAAACATGAAGTGCGGACAGGGCTCCTGCGGACATTGTCAGATGGGTCCCTATTTCATTTGCAAGGACGGACCCGTTTTCCGATTTGACGAATTGCAGTCCTTCTTTAATGTCGAGGAGTTCTAATGAGTCACACCAAACCTACAATCGCTGTATATAAATTTTCATCCTGTGATGGATGTCAACTTTCGATACTCAATCTGGAAGACGACCTCCTGGCATTGGCAGATGCTGTGGATATTGCATTCTTCCTTGAAGCCACACGGGCGGTAAAACCAGGACCATATGACATTGCCATCGTGGAAGGCTCCGTCACAACACCACATGAGATCGAACGTATCAAAGAGATTCGCGGTGAAGCGACAAAACTGATCGCACTTGGAACCTGCGCCACCAGCGGTGGGATTCAGGCGCTGCGAAACTTTGCTGACGCAGATGAGTACGCCAACGTAGTCTATGCCCACCCGGAATATCTCCATTACCTGAAAACTGCAACTCCCATTTCAGAGCATGTACACGTTGACCTTGAACTGTGGGGATGCCCTGTAAACAAGGCTCAAGTCCTCGAAGTCATCGTTTCGCTCCTTAATGGACGCCAGCCCAGCCTGCCCTCCCTATTCTGTTTGCTTGGAATGCAAACGCCGCAATACGGTTTGTGTGCTGGTGGATAAGGGCACGCCCTGTCTGGGACCTGTTACACAAGCTGGATGCAACGCAATCTGCCCATCAATGGGACGCGGGTGCTACGGTTGTTTTGGTCCCGCTCGCGAGATGAATATCAGTTCGTTGACAACCACCCTGAAGAAATTGGAACGTCAGCCTGGCGGTACTGCACGCCTGTTCCGCGGCATTAGTGGTTATGCACCAGCCTTCCAAGAGGCGGCTGATGCGATCCTGGAAAATGGCAAGGTGACAAAATGAAAAATATCGAAGTTCCAGCCCTCGCACGCGTGGAAGGTGAAGGCGGTCTATATATTGGCTTGGAAAACGGAAAGGCTGTTGAGATCCGCTTGGATATTTATGAACCACCGCGCTTCTTTGAAGGCTTTCTACGAGGCCGTTTTCTACAGGAAGTCCCTGACATCACTGCCCGAATCTGCGGCATCTGCCCCGTTGCTTATCAGATGAGTTCTGCATTTGCATTAGAGAACGCGTTGGGAATCAAGGTTACACCACAAGTAAGGGCACTGAGAAGGCTGATGTATTGCGGTGAATACATCGAGAGCCACGCACTACATATTTACATGCTACAGGCTCCCGACCTGCTTGGAGCACAATCCGCGTTGGAGTTGGCGGCAGTTGCTCCCGATGTGGTCAAGGGCGCGTTACGCCTCAAGAAGATCGGCAATGAATTATTGAAAGTCATTGGTGGACGTTCCGTACACCCGGTCAGCGTTTGTGTTGGCGGATTTTATCAATGGCCCGATGCCGCACAAATTAAGGCTCTACTTCCCGATCTGGAATGGGGATTACAAGCCTCGCTCGACTGCGTCAAATGGGCTGTCACGCTTCCCTACCCGCAACTGGAAATTGACTACGAATTCGTGGCGCTTCACCACCCTGACGAATACGCCATCATCGAAGGCGACATTTGGTCATCCAACGGACGGAAGCTTTCCACCGCCGATTACGAGAAGGGGTATCTCGAAGAGCACGTTGAACGTTCCAACGCTCTCCACGGACACACTGTTGATGGCAACACTTATCTCGTTGGTCCGTTGGCACGACTAAATCTAAATCACGAGCAATTACTCCCCATCACGCGCAAGGCAATGGAAGAGGCGAACATCAAACTGCCGATCAAGAATCCATACATGTCGCTCGTAGCACGCGCAGTTGAATTGGTACAAGCCTATGAAGAAGCCATCCAGTTGGTGAAGGAATACAATCCCGAAGGACCCTCCTTCATTGAATTAAAACTCAAGGCTGGTGAGGGCACCGGCGCAACTGAAGCACCGCGCGGACTTCTCTATCACCGTTATCAAATCGACGACAATGGATTGATACAGTTCGCAAAGATCACGCCACCGACGGCGCAAAACCTGCCGCGCATCGAAGCCGACCTATTTGAGATGGCTCCACAGATCATCAAAATGCCTGAGGAAGAGGCAACACTCACAGCCGAACACTTAGTGCGCGCGTACGATCCGTGCATTTCGTGCGCAACACACTTCTTGAAGTTGAAGGTGGAAGAAAAATGACAACGGTCGCGGTGATCGGCATCGGGCAAAGCCTGCGAGGGGACGATGCCGCGGGCTTGGAATCGATCCGTCAGTGGAGGGAAAAGTATCCTGAAACGGCGAGCAGGCCCGAGGTCCAGGTTGAGGCGAGCGAATTACCAGGACTCGCTTTATTGGATATGATCAAAGATGTCGACGCCGCGATCCTTGTAGATGCAGTCCAAAGCTCAGCGCTTCCCGGAAGCATTCATCGCCTGAACGAAAATAATCTATCTTCTTTTACGTCGGATGCAAAATCAGCACACGGCTGGGGTGTGGCGGAAACACTTGGCATGGGTCGACTATTGGGTGGCAAAGACATCCCCATTCGATTGATCGGCATCGAAGCCGGGCAAATGACTTTGGGCATGGGTATGAGCGAAGCCGTGCAAGATAGCATTCCGGCGGTGTGCAAAGTAATTCAGGAAGAAATAAAATCCTTTGTTGGAAAATAACGTAAAAGGGCGCTGAAATTTCTCAGCGCCCTTTTTATTTACACTCAAAATTCAGTCATTGAATTTTGAGTTATTTTTGGTATAATTTTTTCAACAATTCGTAACATACAGGAGAAACGCATGGAAATCAATTATCAGGAAACTTCAAAAGACCTGCTTGTGCGCATCGACATTCACGAAAAGTACGGTTCAGCCAACATCGACGTTTGGACAAACGATCTGCTCAAACCGCAGGCGGGCATGAATATTCTTGATGTCGGTTGTGGCGCGGGCAAACTCTCTTTTCTGTTTGATGATTACACAAAAGGCGGTGCAAAAATTACCGGTGGAGATTTTTCAGAAGAACTACTGGATAAAGCCCGCGCAAAAAATAAGGAACGCGGCTCGAAGATCGAGTTTCAATTTTTGGATTTCAACAAACCGTTCGACTTTGCAGACAATACCTTTGACCTGTGCACAAGCGCCTTCGCCATCTATTACGCCTCTGATCTGGACTTTACGTTTGGTGAGGCTCATCGGGTGCTTCGCAGTCCCGATGCTGTTTCGGGAAACTCTGGCGGACGGCTTTTCGTCTCTGGACCATTGCCCGAAAACAAGCAGATGTTCTACGACATCATCAAAGAAGCCACAAATGCGACCATCCCGCCGATGCCTGGCTCCTCACGCTTCAAAGGTGACATCTTCAATACCATTGACCGTATCTTTGCAAAGACTGAATTACATAAGTTCGAAAATCACCTCACCTTCCCTGAAGTTGCGCCGTTCATCGATTACGTGCGTGCTTCACTAAGTGAAGACCGCAAGTTGTGGACATCCATGTTCAGCGGTAAAGATGAATACGAAGCCTTGATTGGCAAGATCACCGATGTGGCTACGCGCTGGTTTGAACGCGATGGAAAACTCGTAATGACCAAGGTTGTTGGCGGGATTCTGGCTACTAAATAGATAGCGGATTGCCTTCGGCGAAGCGGATAAACGAATAAGAAACGGATGGATGGATGACCAATAAGCTCATTGATCTTAGTCATGAAGTCGAGCATGGGATGATCACATATAAGGGATTGCCCGCGCCAGTTATTTGCGATTATTTGTCGAGAGAAGAATTACGCTCACCATTATGCCGAAGGGACACAATTTGTCATCGGCAAGATCGAGATGGTATCGAATACTGGAACATATGTAGACAGTCCGTTTCATAGATTTGCGGATGGGATCGATTTGTCCGAACTTCCACTTGAGTCACTGGCTGATCTTGAGGGGGTTGTAATTCATGCTCAAAGTTTTGGGCGAACAATTACAGCAAAAGCATTTGACGGCATTAAAGTGAAAGGTAAAGCCGTGCTTATCCATACAGATTGGTCACGTCACTGGCGAACGGATCAATACTTTGAAGGTCATCCATTTCTGACAAAAGATGCCGCAGAATATCTGGTGAAAGCAAGTGCGGCATTTGTTGGTATTGACACCTATAATATTGACGATACAACCGATGGTACACGTCCGGCTCATACAGCGCTTTTGGGTAACAACATCCCTGTTTGTGAGCACATGTGCGGACTGGAAAACCTCCCCGACAGTGGTTTTCGCTTCCATGCCGCGCCAGTGAAGGTTAAGGCTTTTGGGACATTTCCTGTCCGCGCTTATGCAGTTTTGGATGAATAAATCACTTATCGTCATTGCGAGGATGGTCGAAGGCCCGACGAAGCAATCTCTTTTTGTGCATAGGAGATTGCTTCGGGCTAACGCCCTCGCAATGACGGGGAAAACAAAATGAATTTTTCTGGCAAACGAGTCCTCTTTTTAGGTGCACATCCTGATGACATTGAATTGGGATGCGGCGCTTTGCTGCATCATATTGTCAAGCAGACAGACGTGCTATGCGTCACACTTTCTGACAACCAAAAAAACCCCGATCTTCAGAACGTTAAAGGTGAACACCTTGAGTCCATGTCCGTGTTGGGCGTTCCAAAAGAGAAGATCATTTTGGGACCCTTTACAACGCGTGTCTTTCCAGATGCAAGGCAGGAGATACTCGAATACTTTCTCAAACTCCGCAAGGACTTTAAACCAGACCTGATCTTTGTCCATTCAAAGCAGGATGTACACCAAGACCACAACACAATGACCGACGAGGCTCTGCGAGCGTTCCGCGGCATCACTGTATTGGGCTTTGATGTTGTGCGTTCATCCAATGGTTTTTTTCCTCATTTTCTCGTGGAAGTTACAGAAGAAGATGTAAACAAAAAGATTGAAGCATTGTCCAAATATGAAACTTACAGGGATCGCTACTATTTCAATAGTGAGTTGACGCGCTCCATCATGGTGCGACACGGTGCACTGGCGGAACGTCCGTTTGCAGAGGGGTTTGATATTTTGAGAATTGTTGGAAAATTCGAAGTGTAGAGATTGGGATCAGCTCAGATTTGTTTTCGAATGACGGCTCTCAAGGAGGGTCTTAGATCAAGATTCCCATGCTAAACTTTTGGAAAATCTTCCGTTTATACGACAACCTATGACAACAACACAACAATCCATACCCAAAAACTGGGCAGTACGTTTCTATACACTTTGGACTGGGCAGGCATTTTCCATACTGGGCAGTCAACTGGTACAGTTTGCCATCATCTGGTATCTCACCCAGACTACAAATTCTGCAACGACACTCGCCATTGCATCCATGATGGGGTTGTTGCCGCAAGTGATCCTCTCTCCATTCATCGGCACCTGGGTAGACCGCGGTAACCGTCGTCTCTTTCTGATGTTTGCGGATGGAACTGTTGCACTCGCTACAGTGGCATTGGCTATCTTATTTGCAATTGGACAGGTACAGATCTGGCACATTTACATGGTCTTACTTATTCGAGCCGTGGCGGGAGGTTTTCATCAATCCGCTTTTGGGGCGTCAGTGGTTTTGCTTGTTCCCAAAGATCAACTCGCACGCGTTCAAGGATTTAACCAGGCTTTGTATGGTGGAATGAATATCATCTCTGCGCCACTGGGAGCATACTTACTTGCAATTTTGCCGATGCAGGGAATCCTCGCCATTGACGTTACCACCGCCCTACTTGCAATTTCCATTGTTTTCTTTACGCAAATCCCACAACCCGAACGAAGTTCAAGCGAACCATCCACTTTCTGGCAGGATTTTGCCGAGGGCTTTCGCTATATCATGGCGTGGCGCGGTCTGGTCATTTTGCTCGGTATGGTCATGGTTATCAATTTTTTCTACAACGCTACTGAACCGTTGACCCCGCTTCTTATTACAAATCATTTCAAGGGTGGAGCGAGTCAACTCGGTTTATGGTTGTCGCTTTTTGCGGCAGGCACATTGGTTGGCGGGCTTATTCTGGGTGTATGGGGCGGCTTTAAACGTAAAGTGGTCACTGCACAGACGGGATTGATTGTCATGGGCATGACCACAGTTGTTGTTGGTCTCGTTTCACCGGAGATGTTTTGGATCGGTGTTGCAGCCAACACAACAATGGGATTGTTATTACCCATCATCAATGGTTCGTTTGGTGCCACGCTTCAAGCGGTCATCACTCCAGATATGCAGGGACGAGCTTTTGCTTTTGTCACGAGCGCCGCCATGCTTGTTTCACCGATTGGTTTGATCATCGCAGGTCCGTTTGCAGATCGCTTTGGCATACAACCCTGGTTTTTGATCGCAGGGTGTTCATGTGTATTGATGGGGATTCTTGGTTTCTTCATTCCCGACGTAATGAAGATTGAGAACCGGTCCAAAGAAGACACCGCTCATATAGCTATTGAAACATCCTGATTTAATTTTTCTCTATGGGGACTTTTCGTTGAAAAAAACGCCTTCTGAAAACACGGAAGACGGTTACGCACTGGTCAATCTTTTGGCATTCCCACCTGGATCATCCCATCCGTAACTCTCACAGGATACGCAGGGATATCCACTACCGCGGGCAATTGCAGGGCTTTTCCGGTCTGTACGTCAAATTCGCCACCATGTCTTGGGCAGACGATATTGAAGCCTTCCAAATCACCGTCGCCGAGCGGACCATCGTCATGCGTGCAAATATCGCCAATGGCGAACAGCTGATCGGCAATATTGAAAATGACGATTGCCTTTCCCTCCACTTCAAGGAATAACCTTTCGCCATTTGGCAATTCACTGGCAGGGGCAATTTCCACGAATTCAACTTTAGATTCTTCTGTCTTTGTGTAATCAAACATTCTTATTCCACCAAATCATCGCTGGCTTCGCCCAACCCATAAACACCCGCCTTCAACACTTTGAGCGAAAGCAATGCGCATTTCAAACGAACGGGTCCCAGGTCAATACCAAGCAGTTCAAGGACATCGTCTTTGTTGAGATGTTTTACTTCTTCAAGCGGCTTTCCAATAATGGACTCGATCAACAAATCGGCAGAAGCTTGTGAGATGGCACAGCCTTGTCCATCGAAGCGGGCATCGGCAACATTTCCATCATCATCCGTTTGCAAGGTAATCTCTATATGATCACCACACAAAGGATTGCTATCTTCAAATTGGATATTATGCGGGTCAAGATGTCCGCGATATCCAGGGTTTTTATAATGCTCGATGATTACTTCACGATATAGATCGTCCATGTCTAACCAAACAATTCCTTCACCTTGTAAATCCCATTGATCAACAAGTCAACTTCATCTTTTGTGTTGTACAAGTAAAACGAAGCGCGACTGGTGGCGGGGATTCCAAATTTCTCGTGTAATGGTTGTGCACAGTGATGTCCCGCTCTCACTGCGATTCCATCCTTATCCAATATCTGCGCCACATCGTGCGGATGTACGCCTTCGAGCGTGAACGACGCCACCCCACCCTTGTATTGAGCAGCAGGACCAAACACTTTCACTCCCGGAACCTCTTCCAAACGTTCCAGAGCATATTCTGTTATCTCATGTTCGTGAGCCGCGATCGCATCCATACCAAGGACTGACAAATAATCCACTGCCACGCCAAAGCCAATCGCTTCAGCAATGGCAGGAGTCCCAGCCTCGAACTTGTGCGGCAATGAGTTCGATCGAAACGAACGAAGTTTCACTTCCTTGATCATATCGCCGCCACCCAAAAACGGTGGCATCTTTTCAAGTAATTCAGTTTTGCCGTATAACACGCCAATACCAGTCGGTCCACACATTTTGTGCGCTGAGAAAGCAAGGAAGTCCGCATCAAGAGCCTGCACATCCACTTTCAAGTGCGGGACGGATTGCGCCGCGTCGACCAATGTCACCGCGCCTGCTTCGTGGGCAAGACGAATGATCTCCTCTGCGGGTGTGATCGTGCCAAGGACGTTGGACATGTGTGTAAACGAGACCAGCTTCGGGGTCCGGTTGAGAAGCGATTTATAGGCATCCAGATCAAGGAAACCGGATTCGGTCACAGGGATGAAATCCAATTCGATGCCACGTTCGGCTTGAAGTATGTGCCAGGGAACAAGGTTCGAATGGTGTTCCATCTCGGTCAGAACAACAAGGTCGCCTGCTTTGAGGTTTGCGCGCGCCCACGTATATGCAACAAGGTTAATCGACTCGGTTGTGTTACGCGTGTAAATGATCTGCTTTGCAGAAGGAGCGTTGATGAATTTTGCGATCTTCACACGCGCATCTTCATACATCGCAGTGGCTTCCTCGGCAAGCGTATGCACTCCGCGATGGATATTCGCATTCGAACGACGATAGTAATCGTTCATCGCTTCGATGACTGCAAAGGGCTTTTGGGAAGTGGCAGTTGAATCTAAATAGACCAGCCGAACATCTTTCGACGTTTCACGCTGGAGAATGGGAAAATCTTTGCGGATCTGGTTTAGGTTGAGGGACATAGGACAGATAGGCAGGGAAACAAGTAGACACGTAAACAAGTGACCTGTTTACACGTCTACTTGTTTACGAATTTACCCATCCGCTAATAATCCGGAATCGCTTTTTCGCGTTTGACAGATTTTCTGCCGCCGGCTACTGCACGAATATGCTCCGACGCCAATGGGTACCAGAGAATGCGGTCTGGCACCATCCAGCCATCTGTGAGAAAGACATTTGAGCGGAATTGCACAGCCACCATTTTGTTATCTACTTGAACAACAACGCCTGCAACCCAGCCGCGAATACGCTCTTTGCTCTTTTCGTGGTCACAGAATACTTCTACTTTATCGCCTACTTGAAAATCATGCCCCAAGCCAGGAGCCTTCATAAAGGCATATTGAGGAAGCAAACGCGGTCCTTTGGGGAGTTTACGAGTGCTACTCTTCACTGAAATAGGGGGGGCTGTTATCTTATTTACGACACGCACTTTTTCGGTTGATTTACTCTTTGTTGCAGTAGTTTTTGCCTTCGATTTTGCCTGTATGGCGGGTTTTGATTTCTCACCTACCACTCTTTTGGATCTTGCTTTCTCTTTCTGATTTGCTTTTGTTTTTGCAACCATGAACACCTTATCTTTCAACTCTACATTTTTTATAATGACACTCATGCCATTTTATCAGCAATATACTGTTGGAAGCGCTCACGCACACCTTCGAATGGAATACGTTGGAAGATAGGGTCAAAGAAACCTTCGACAACGATCTTCTCGGCTTCAGCCTGGGGAATACCGCGGCTCTTGAGATAGAACAACGGCTCCATCTCCAGTTTACCAACCGTTGCGCCATGTGTACAGCGGACATCGTCCGCAAGGATTTCCAAGCCAGGAATGGAATTGGCACGTGCGCCCTCACTCAAGACAAGGTTGCGGTTCGCTTGATAGCCGTCAGTCTTTTGTGCGCCGGGGGCAACATAAATCATGCCTTGCCATACCGAACGGCTCTTGCCTTTCAGACGCGCCTTTGAACAACAAATCACTTGTGGTATGTGGAGCAAGATGATTCTGTTGCGTATCGTGGTCAAGATGCTGGTCGCCGTCTGTGAAATAGAAACCAGACATGCGCCCTTGCGCACCTTCGCCAGCTAAATCAAGCTCGGTAAAGTTTTTGGTGATGTGTGAACCGATCGCGCCGAAAATCCAATCCAGGTTACCGCTGTGTTCAACACGTGCACGTTCATGACTAAAGTTCCAGACGTGACGTCCCCACGATTGCAATTCGACGAACTTCATCGTCGCATTTTGCAGAACCTGGATTTCCACGATTCCCGCGTGCATCGAATTTGCTCCTGTTTCATCAGGCGACGCCAGACTCGTGGACATACGTCACCGACGCGCCCTCGTCCACCAAGACGAGGATATGCGAGATGTGCGCAAGGTTCGCACCGGGCCCCCACAATACAGAGTGCAGCGGCTCTTCAACGATTACACCTTTGGGAACATACAGCACAACACCATTTTGTGCGAAAGCGCCAGCCAACGCGGAGAATTTCCCTTCTTCCACATTGACAGTTTTGCCAATCATTCTAGCAAGCAATTCAGGATGCTCTTTTTCAGCGGTCTTTAAGTCCGTGAAGATGACACCCTTCTTTGCAAGTTTCTCGTCCAGTTCAACCTTCACGCCGCCGGGGGTGAGAATAATTTGTCCACCATGCTGGTCGCCTGTCAATGGCTTGAGTAAGTCTTCACGCACTGCTGGCAAATCTTTGAATGCGCCTTCTTTGGGGAGCACAAACTTATCAACAGGCAGGTTATGAATATCTGTACGACGCCAGGCTTCCTCAGTTGTAACGGGGAGAGAATGCTTTTTGAAAGCAGACCAAGCCGCGGCGCGGTAAGAAGCGACTGAACCACCTCCCGCGCGGATATCGGATTCAGCGAAGTTAAAATCCTTTGCGGTAGAGGCAGCCCGTCGAGTCCTTGAAACAACAACTTTTGGTTTTTCTTCCATGCTAGCCAATCGATCCTTCCATTTGAAGTTGTATCAAGCGATTCATTTCAACGGCATATTCCATCGGCAGTTCTTTGATGAGCGGTTCAATAAAGCCAGAAACGACCATGCTGGTGGCTGCTTCCTCGGTGAGACCGCGGGACATGAGATAGAAGAGCTGCTCCTCACCTACTTTGCTGACAGACGCCTCGTGACCGATGGTCACATCGTCTTCATCAATTTCAATCGTGGGATAGGTATCGGAACGCGATTGCGGGTCGAGCAGCAACGCATCGCAAACCACATTGGATTTTACACCCTTGGAACCTTTATACACCTTGACCATACCGCGATAAGAAGCGCGTCCACCTGCCTTACTAATGGATTTGGATGTGATCTTGCTGGTCGTGTTCGGCGCAAAGTGATACATCTTCGAGCCTGCATCTTGCGTTTGACCTGCGCCTGCAAATGCCATCGAAAGCATTTCACCGCGTGCACCGGGTTCCATCAAATAACAGGATGGGTATTTCATGGTGAGTTTCGAACCGAGATTGGCATCAACCCATTCGTGCGAGGCATTCTTGAACACCTTGGCACGCTGAGTAACGAGATTGAACACATTCGTTGACCAATTTTGAATGGTCGAGTAACGTGAGCGAGCACCCTCTTTTACGATAATCTCGATCACACCAGAGTGAAACGAGTTAGTCGTATATTGTGGCGCCGTACAACCTTCCACATAATGCACAGATGCGCCTTCATCCACAATGATAAGCGTGCGTTCGAACTGTCCAACATTGGCAGTGTTCAAACGGAAATAAGCCTGCAATGGCAAATCCACTTTGACACCTTTTGGCACGTAGACGAATGATCCGCCAGACCAAACGGCAGAGTTCAATGCCGAAAATTTATTATCTTCGATCGGAATGACCGTCCCAAAATATTCCTTGAACAGGTCAGGATATTGCTTGAGACCGTCTTCAATGGAAAGGAAGATCACACCTTGTTTTTCAAGGTGTTCCAAAATGGAGTGATATACCATTTCAGATTCATATTGCGCACCCACGCCCGCTAAAAATTTTCGCTCGGCTTCGGGGATACCCAATTTGTCGAATGTATTTTTAATGTCATCGGGGACATCGTCCCATGATTTTTCGCTTTTCTCAGTTGGCTTGACATAGTAAAAAATTTCGTCAAAGTTGATCTCATCCAGGGAGGGTCCCCACTTCGGCATTGGGCGACTCTGATAATGTTCAAGCGCCTTGAGGCGGAAGTCAAGCATCCATTGCGGTTCCTGTTTCATACGCGAAATGTTTTCGACAACCGCACGTGAAAGTCCGCGTTCGGATTTGAACGTGTAATTGTCATCACGGTCATGAAAACCGTATTTATATTCACCAATATCTTCCAAAATTTTTGTGTCTTCAGACATAACTGTCTCCAATTCTTTAACCGCTAAAACTAACACTACTTCCTCATACTTCTCGCGCACCCAATCATAGCCTTGCTCTTCAAGGTGTAAAGCCAGATCTGGTCCACCCGATTCAACAATTCGTCCGTCGAGCATGATGTGGACAAAGTCTGGTTTGATGTAATCCAACAGGCGTTGATAATGCGTGATGACCAGCACGCCAAGCTCAGGTCCAGAGAGAGCGTTTACGCCCTCTGCGACAATACGCAGCGCGTCGATATCCAAGCCGGAATCTGTTTCATCCAAAATAGCGATCTCTGGCCGGAGAGTTGCCATCTGCAAAATCTCAGCCCGTTTCTTTTCGCCACCTGAGAAGCCATCGTTAAGATAACGCCCTGCAAAAGCTTGATCCATCTTGAGCGTTGCCATCTTTTCCTTGAGCATCTTTCGAAACTCAGGAATGGGCATGCCTTTATCTTCAGGGTTTTCAGCACGACGGCGGGCATTGACAGCAGTACGCAGGAAGTTCGCAACGGTCACGCCGGGGATGGCAACCGGATATTGAAATGCCAAAAAGATGCCCGCGCGGGAACGTTCATCGGGTTCAAGTTCCAAAACATTCTTACCTTTGAAAATGACCTCACCCTCGGTCACGGTGTAGCTGGGATGTCCCATCAATGTGTAAGCTAAAGTAGACTTGCCTGCGCCATTCGGACCCATAATGGCATGGATCTCGCCCTGATTGATGGTGAGCGAAAGCCCTTTGAGAATTTCTTTATCTTCAATATTTACGTGTAGATTCTTTATTTCAAGTTGCGCCATTCGTATTTGCTCCTAACAATATATTAAGCCATTGCTGGCGTTTTTACACCACTTAGCGGTATTTCGTCAATTATGCGTCATTATAGCAGGGTCATTCTGAAAAGTCAATATTTATGATATTTATCTAGTATATTGACAAACTCTGGGGGAATTGTTATACTCCTACTCATGAAAAGCACGAAGGATAAGATTCTCCAGACCCTTCTCGGCCATCCAAAGGTCACCATTAACGATATCGCGGAGGCAGTAGGCATCAACCCCATTTCTGTGCGTCATCACCTGACAAACCTTCAAATGGAAGGTTTGATCGCGGCAGAGGAAGAAAGACACGGCGTAGGGCGACCTCGCTTGATATATTCCCTCACCGAGGATGGGATGGAGAGATTTCCCACGAAATATCTGCGCCTCACTACGCGGATTTTAGCCCAGATGAAAGAGTCCATGCCCGCGCCGGCTGTGGCAAAGATATTCAGTCAAATTGCCGAAGAGATGGCAAACGAATACTCAGAACAAATGAAGGGGCTTAGTATGGAGGAACGACTGGATTTTGTCAAGGAGATGCTGGCGCAGGAAGGGTTTACCGTCGAATGGGAAAAGAAGAATGGGGATTATGAGATACACGAGATATCCTGCCCCTATTATCAAATCGGCGTTGCACACCCTGAGGTCTGCACCGTGGACCAAACTCTCATTTCGAAAATGCTTGCGCTTCCCGCAAACAAAGTCCAGTGCATACTGGATGGGAACGCGCATTGCACGTATGTTGTACATCCTGTAATTGCAACACATTAACTTTTTAATTATACGAGGAAACTATGACAGAAGAAACCGTTAACGAGATCAAGTGGACAATCCACGAAACCCATCCTGACAAAGTTCAACAGGCTCGCGAAAAACTTTCAGAGGTTGTTGACCCTGAAATCGGGATGAACATTATCCAATTGGGACTAGTGCGCAACGTTTCCATCGAAAATGGCATCGGTCATTTGAATATGATTCTCACCACCCCATTCTGCCCATATGGACCGGCTATGATCGAGATGACAAAAGCCAAGGCTGTCGAGGGACTGGATATGCCAGTCAACATCGAAATGGGTATGGATGTGTGGGATTTTTCCATGATGGAAGACCCATCCGCATTGGATTGGGGTATGTACACCTAAAAGGTGGGGAAAGCAATCGAAGCGAATCAGCTTCAAAGTCCAATATAAGAAGCGAAGAGCGACTCGTTTGAGTCGCTCTTTTTTGTTTTCTATTCATCCGTTCCGCGATGCATATCATGTAATCTCCGTTCTGTGCCAAAACATGAGATGACAATCAGGGCAGTGGCAACCCTTCTGCCTGGATTCTTCCAACGGTGTTTCAAGTGTGCCGCAAACAGGATGCTATCTCCCGGGGATAGTTCATAGATTTGGTGTTCCACTTGATATTCAAGTTGACCACGCAGACAAAAAACAAATTCGTGCCCCGTGTGCGAGATCATTCTGGAACCGCTGTTTGCGTTGTTCTCAAGCGTAAGCATAAACGGTTCAACATTTCCTGTAAATTGTCCCCCGCCCAAACCCTCGATCAATCCACGCGGAAATGACATTCGAGTCCGCTCGTCTGTCTTAAGGAAAATAACCTGTTTTTGATTGTTGTCAAAATCGAAGAACATCGTAATGGAAACTTCCAACGCGTCGGCAAGTTTATAAAGTGCACTGACCGAAGGTGAAACTTTTCCCCGCTCAATCGTGGACAGCGTGTGAACGGAAAGTCCACTTTTGGCGGAAAGTGCCTGCATGGTCATATCACGGGCTGTGCGAAGTTCTCGCACCCGCTCCCCCACATTGATGGAAACTGCATCGTGTTGATAAAGAGTCATGGAATATTGTCCACAAAAATATTTACCAAAGTTTTGCACTAACTCCCGTGACATTACGCCAACTTTATCATGACAACTCTCACTATTGTGAAATATCGTCACAATGGTACCATATAGCGAATATTCGTTCATTCGCATATAGGAGTAGAAGATGGTAAATCAGACATTAAAACAGGAAATTATCCAACTCGAAGCCGACTTTTGTGCAGCACTTTCGGATCCCATTCGCATCCTCACTTTATACGCGCTTAATGAACAGCCTCTCAACGTCACGGAAATCACTAACGAGCTAGGGGTACCCCAACCCACTACATCAAGGCATCTCAAAGTTCTGCGCGAACGTGGATTGGTTTATACCGAACGGCAAGGAACCATGATTACCTATCACCTGAAAGACACCCGCATCATCCAGGCAATGGACCTGCTCCGCTCTGCAATGCGGGATCGACTAACTCAACAAGCCAGCCTTGTGGAAGAAGTTTATCTTGAACAACACAACCTATAACCTTGTTTCAGAAGAAATTCATTCTCCTTCAGGAGGAACCTATGCAAAGTAAGAAATATTTTATCATCCCCATTGCCATCGGAATTCTGTTCCTGGTGCTCAGCGGGATTGCGTTCATTGGAGTAGAGCCAGCACAGGCACAATGTGGTTCACAGGCATCTTCATGCAAGAACTGCCATGAAGTGCAAGCACAAGATCCCGTGAACACAGACGGAACGGGCTGGCACCAATCGCACGCGTTCGGCGACTTCTGCTACATCTGCCATGCAGGGAATCAGCAAGCTACAGACAAGACCGCGGCACACGAAGGGATGGTTGATCCGCTCTCCGATGTGGCTGCATCCTGCCAACAGTGTCACGCTGCGGATTTGCAGGATCGAGCACAGGTATACGCATCCGCTTTGGGTGTTGAAGTCGGCTCAGGGTCTGCCGCGCCAACTTCAACTGCGTCTGAGGCGGTGGCAGTTAGTGCAGTATCCACTCCCAGCGTAGAGTCAAATCAATGTAATGCAGTAGTCGTTGACGATCCCAATGCTGTCGATTATGCACAAAATTACGACGCGATCGTATCTGGGGAAAAAGCCCATCAATTGGGGCAATATGATCTTGGTTGGGATGATCGGTCTGATAGCAGTCGGTGGCGGCGGATTTGTCATCACACATGAGAAGCTGGTCAATGTCAAATTTGGCGATACGCGCAAGGTTGAGATGGCGAATATCCAGCCGATGTGGTCGAGATGCTGCCGAAGATCGCAGGACTCAAAGCTGATGCGCGCAAGTCTTTGAAAAATGTTCTTGACAACAAAAAAGCGGACAAGGTGCTCGACCTGATAGACACTGTTGTCAGGAAAGATGAGGAGTAAATCATGAAATTCATTTTGAATTACATCCGCAAAGAAGAGTGGTCACCATATGTGGCAGGGATATTACTCGGAGTAGTAGGCATTGCCGCGGTATGGGCAAGCAACAGTCTACTTGGTGCTTCGGGCGCGTTTGAAAATCTCGCCGGTATGATCGGCAAGGCACTTGCGCCCAAAGCTTTCGACAATATGTATTTCAATTTCATCATGCCGCCTGGCATCACCTGGGGCTTGATCCTTCTAGTAGGCGTGTTCTTCGGCGGAATGATCGGGGCGGCGACAAGCGGAACATTGATGTGGGGCAAGAAGGATTCCGCAAATTCTGACGCTCAATGGAAACGCATCTTTGGTCCGCAAGTTTGGAAACGCTGGGTACTGGCTTTCATCGGCGCGATCATTTTGGAATATGCGGCTGGCATTGCAGGTGGCTGCACAAGCGGACTTGCCATCTCAGGCGGCATGTTGCTGGCTCCCGCAGCGTTTCTGTTCATTATAGGAATGTTCGCTTCGGGAATTCTCACTGCACTCATTATCTATCGAAAGCAATATTAGGATTACAAGGAGACTTTATGAACTTTGTACTCGCCCTTGTCTTCGGTGCTTTCTTCGGTTTCTCGCTGAATAAAGCCGGATTGACAAAATACAACAAGATCGTGAATGTGTTCCGCTTCACCGACATGGCAGTGTTGAAATTCATGATGACTGCTTTGGTCGTTGCCATGAGCGGACTGTACGCTCTGCGTGGTCTCGGGTTGATCACCTTCCCGAACATACCCGCGACCTACATCGTTGGGAATATCGTAGGTGGACTACTGTTTGGCGTGGGCATGGCGCTCACAGGATACTGACCAGGTACATGCGCCGCCGGTGGCGGCGAAGGCAAAATGGATTACATTGTTCCCGGTTTACTCGGTTTTCTTATTGGTGCAGTGCATTTATGGCTTGACCTATCAACAAGTACAGCCCGCAATTTCTGCAATTGCGAATTATGGAAGCGTCAATATGCCCGACATGTGGAATGTCAGCCCCTATCCTTTTCATTCTGATCTTTGGGTTGATGTCACTCTTCCTATTCTATATGATCGACCGTGCAGGATGGCAGAGAAAAGACAAGAGCCAGTAATCAGAGAATAGTCATCAGTGAACAAAATAATTGATCGGTAATCAACTGATAACTGAGCATTGGAGATTTTTATGACACAAACGATCTCAAGACGAGATTTTCTAAAACTAGGTGCGGCGGGCGCAGGTGCGCTGGCAGTAGGACAAATGTTGCCCCCCAAGGCGGCACAGGCTGCGCGTGAAGCAGGTCATCTCAATGCAAATGGTGACGGTTTCATCCCAAGCATGTGCGAGATGTGCGTGTGGCGCTGTGGCTTGATCGCTAAGGTAAAAGACGGGCGCGTTGTCAAGTTGGACGGCAATCCCGAACATCCACACTCGCGCGGAAACCTTTGTCCACGTGGGCAGTCGGGATTGATGAATACCTATGATCCAGACCGTGTAATGACTCCACTTGTCAGAGTAGGGAAACGCGGCGAAGGGCAGTTCCGCAAAGCGTCGTGGGATGAAGCGTTGATATCGTCGCCAGCAACATGTCCAAAATCAAGAATAAGTATGGCGCAGAAGCGATGGTCTTTTCGTCCACGCATAACTTGAGTCAAGTGCAGTTCGAGAATTGCTCTACGCTTTCGGTTCGCCCAATTATGGTACTCAGCGCTCACTATGTTTCAATGCAATGATTACCGTCTATCTCATTGACATACGGGATCGAAGAACCTCACGCAACTATGACGATGTCGAGTTCATCCTGATGGTGGGACGCAACATGATGGAAGCCATCTCGACTTCCGAGACATCCGAACTATCGCACGCGGTTGATCGTGGTGCAAAACTGGTTTATCTTGATCCACGCTACACAAAGACTGCTGCAAAAGCGACCGAGTGGATTCCCATCCGCCCAGGCACAGACTCAGCGTTTTTGCTGGCGATGATTCAAGTCATCACCAAGAACGAGCTCGCGGATTGTGAATTCGTCAGGAAGTATGTTGTCGGCTGCGAGGACCTGCCTGGTGAGATGAGCAAGTACACCCCCGAATGGGCGGAAAAGATCACAGGTGTGCCTGCCGAGGCGATTAACCGCATTGCACGTGAATATGCCGCAGCCGGGAAAAAAGCCATGGCGCACCCTGGCTGGCGCACATCGAACTTCATCAATTCATTCCAAACCGAGCGCGCGATTGCAACCCTGAATGCTATGAGCGGCAACGTACTTACCCCGGGTGGTTGTCTCTCTACAGAAGTCGCAGCGGAGGGAAGCCGGGCTGGGTATGCCTACACAGCCACCGTATCCGCGCGTTTCTGCCCCTCGCTTGGATGGTGTCTCATGGAAGTATCCGGTTGTCCCGCTGAAATTGGGAGTGTTCCAGGAATTGCGTGATGCCATCGTCACAGGCGAACCATATCAGGCGCACGGCTGGTTCATCTCGCGCCAAAACCCGATCATGTCCCTGCCTGACCGAACCAAAACCCTCGAAGCCTTCGGCAAAATGGATTTCATCGTCACGGTGGACATTATCATGAACGATACAGCCTGGTTCTCAGATGTCGTTCTGCCTGAAGCTTCTTATCTCGAACGTTACGATCCGCTCTTGCCTATTGGTGATAAAGCCTTCATCCGTCAACCCGTGATCGAACCACAAGGCGGAGGGAAAGTCCGCGCTATGGATCTATAAACAGTTGGGCGAAAGACTCGGACTTGGTGACTATTTCCAGTATGAAGATGAAGAAGATTACATCCGACAACAACTGAAACCGCTCGGCGTAAGCCTTGAAGAAGTAAAGAAAAAAGGATATGCCGAAATGCCAAAAGATAGTGAAAAGAGTAATGAAATTAAATTCAATACGCCCTCTGGCAAGATCGAAATCTATTCTGAGACGTTGAAGAACGCAGGCTTTTCACCCTGGCCCACATGGGAGGAGCCTTCCATGCCTAAAGAAGATGAGTTCTATCTATTGACTGGTAAAGTGGCACAACAGACCCAGTTTGGGACGCAAAACAACCAGCTCCTTCATAAATATTCGGCTGAACCGCGCATGTGGATGAACGCTCAAATCGCTGCCAAGCTTGGTCTTGCCACCGACGATTGGGTCGAAGTGACGAGCGAAGTCGGGCAGATTTACATCAAGCTGCTGGCAACGCAAGCCATTCGCCCCGATTGTGTGTACATGACTCCAGGCTACGGACATCTGTCCAAGGGTTTGAAAACAGCTTTCGGCGTGGGAGCGAGCGATTCGGCTGTCCACGTCACATATACCGACCCGATCAGCGGCGGACAAGCGCTCAGCCAGACCTTTGTAACGGTAAAGAAAATGGCAGGCGCACCAAATGAAGCGACGCCCAAACCACTTTATTTAGGAGAGTAGAAAATGGCTAAATATGGTTTTCTAATTGATGCGTCACGATGTATTGACTGCCGCGCCTGTTTAGTAGCATGCAGCGTTGAAAATAACGTTCCGATGAAGAGCACACGCATCTGGATAAAAGACAGCGCTGTTACGGGTGAATTCCCTGATCTAAATCACTACACAGCGCCTTACCACTGTATGCACTGTGTTGATCCCTCCTGTGTATCTGCCTGTACGGTGGGCGCTTTACAGAAAAATGAAGATGGCATCATCACCTACGACGACGAAGCCTGTATCGGTTGCCGTTATTGCATGTATGCCTGTCCCTTTGAAGTTCCTCACTTTCAGTGGGATCAGCAGTTCGCCCTCATTACAAAATGTGACTTATGCGTCTCCCGCTTGGAAGAAGGACAAGCGGAACCCGCCTGTGCCGCTACCTGCCCCACTGACGCCATTCAGTTTGGTCTCAGGGGAGATATGCTGGCAATGGCACATGAACGCACACGAAGTCAACCCGACCGCTACGTAGATCATATTTTTGGTGAACACGAGAATGGTGGCACATCTACTTTCTATATTTCCCCGATCCCATTCGAGCAGCTTGGCTTCCCAACGGTGGAGACCACAGAATCACCAGCACACTTCAATCGCATGGCTACAGAGATCGGCACACCGGTCATTGCAGGGACAGCCGCAATAGGAATGACGGGAATTTACCTAGCATTGGAACATCGTGAAAAGAAAGAACACGCAATGGCAACTGCTGAACATGCAGATGAGCAACACGATGAAGCGGAGAAGGAGTAATCTATGGCCGCTCTCAATATTAAAATCAAAAGTTTCAAGGCGCTGGAAGGTTTGCCGCGCTTTGTCTACGTACTGGCTGTCATCGCTGCATTGGGAATGAGCGCTGGCTTGTATCGGTTATATGCTGGGCTTGGGGACACAACCAATCTGAGCACCGTCTTCCCGTGGGGACTATGGATCAGCTTCGACCTGACGAATGTGGCATTTTCCGGTGCGGCTTTCACCTTGGCTATGCTGGTGTACGTTTTCCACATGCATGAACTACACCCTGCTATTCGCCCGACAGTGCTTTTCGGGTTCCTGGGATATAACTCAGTGCTGGTTATTTTGTTTTTTGATCTGGGTCGTTGGGACCGTTTCTGGCATTTCCTAGTCTATCCCAACTTATCGTCTGCGCTATTTGAAGTCAGTTGGTGTATCGCCATCTATACCGCTATCTTGACCTATGAACTCAGCCCGGTAATTTTGGAAAGATTCAAAAACAGCGAAAAGATCATCAAATTTTTTGAAAAGATAACCATTGGCATGGTTATCGCTGGCGTCACGCTTTCCTCCATGCATCAATCTTCGTTAGGTTCGTTGTTCGTCATTCAAGTTCACCGCCTGCATCCGTTATGGTACTCGATGATGCAACCAGAGTTCTTCCTCGTTTCGTCGTTATCGGCAGGTATCTCCACTATTATCATCGGTTCTTACGTCAGCATTTGGATGTTCAAGCAAACGCTCAGCGAAAAAGTTTTAGAGAAATTGGGCAGTCTTATGCCGTGGTTTATCGGTTTATACCTTCTGTTGAAACTTGTCGATTTCATCTGGAGCGCCAAGTGGAATCTCATCGCGACCAGTGGCATGATGAGCGTTCTTTATCTGACCGAACTGGGTTTGTTGTTAGCCGCCGCGATTTGGTTCGCCAACAAGAAACTGCGCACCGCTCGTAAGAACTCCCTATATGGCGCATTGATCGTCGCCGCGGGCATTCTACTCAATCGCTTTGATGTCACCTGGTTTGCGTTACGACCGCTCAATGGCGTGACCTACTTCCCTTCGTTTGTAGAGATTGCTCTGATAGTTGGTGTAGTCTGTGGCATCATCGTGGTTTACGCGTTAGTGGCACACTTCTTCCCAATATTCTCAGAGACCTTGTCAGTCAAAGACCTGCCAAAATCAGAGTTGGCTGAACTGAAACTTACACAGCCAGCTACTGGCGACTAATCGCTTCTTTCCGAACCCAAAACCTGTTTCCGTTTCGACCAGCTTTTGCCTAACTGATAAAACCTCCCGCAAACGAAGCGGGAGGTTTGTAATCATCCATATACACTTCCTGCCTCCAATACTTGAACTAACAGACCATTTTGTTCAAATAGTATTTTAGTTGAAAAATTGACTTTACTCGATATTACGACTATAATATTAGTTGAAGAAGATTATCGGAGGATGATATATCATGGTGGAACATCGGAAGGGAAAAAAGAAAGTAAATCCAAACTTTACGCCCACCACGGAAAGTGATGTGGATGTTAGCAAGAGTATCAGGCAATTGCGTACCGATGCCGGGTTGTCCATTCGCGCACTTGCAGAGGCTAGTCACTTAAATGTCAATACGCTGAGTTTGATCGAAAATGGAAAAACCTCGCCAAGTGTGAGCACATTGCAGAGATTGGCATCTGCACTTCAAATTCCCCTCACGGCGTTTTTTGAGGCAAAAGTCCCCGAAAGGCATTTAATCTTCCAAAAGGTCGGGCAGCGAATGAGAACCGCTTTTGCCTATGGGATGATGGAAGATCTGGGCGGCGGGTTGACGCTTAGGGGCGGCCAACCGTTGATTGTAACCCTTGAGCCGCGAACCAATACGGGCTCCCCCCCCATTGTCCACACCGGACACGAGTTTGTATATTGTCTGGAGGGGCAACTGACCTATATCGTCGAAGGGCAGGAATATTTGCTGGAGGCAGGTGACAGTTTGGTTTTCGAAGCGCATCTGCCCCACTGCTGGGGAAACTTCGGTGGCAAACCAACGCGTTCCATCTTGGTCATTTCTCCTGCCGACGAAAACGATCATCCAACAGAGATGCATTTTTTCGCTCCGCAACAAGGTGCGCCGTGAACGGAAGAAGATTGGTGTTTTGGTATTTGCTTTTTGCACTGGCATGTGGATTGCCAGTTGGTGTGTCAACTTTAATTGTGCTCTCGTGCCAGGCTCAACAGAGCTTCTGCAGCCCAATTATTTCGGCAGAGGCGCTTACGCCTGCCATAATCATTGAACTTGTGTTAATCACTCATTTTGTTCACAAGGTTCATCGGATCTGAAAAATCAATTCAAATGGAGAATCTCATCATGAAAATCGCAGTAGTTACAGACGATGGAAAAACCATCAGCCAGCATTTCGGACGTGCATCCCATTATATGGTTGTCACAGTGGAGAATGGTAATATCACTGACCACGAAATGCGTGAAAAAATAGGGCATGCTCAATTCCAGGCAGAGGGTCATGGTCATGAAGAGACTGGCGAACAACATGGCTATGGCCATGCCGCCGACAATCGACATGGCCGCATGGCTGAGACAATCACCGATTGCGAGGCAGTTTTATGCCGCGGGATGGGCAGGGGCGCCTATGAAAATATGCAAACTCGCAACATTCGACCTGTGGTCACGGACATTGCCAATGTTGACGAAGCCGTCATAGCTTATGCAAATGGACAAATCGTTGATCATGTTGAGAAATTACATTAACGAAATCGATCGTCAAAATGAAATATGTCTTTGGTCCCGTGCCATCCCGCCGTTTAGGAAAATCACTGGGGATTGACACCATCCCGCTCAAGACCTGCAATTGGAATTGCGTCTATTGTCAGTTGGGACGTTCCATGCCGCTGACAAATGAGCGGCGAGAATATATTCCAGTGGACAATATTCTCGCTGAGGCAGAACAGGTGTTGAAGTCACATAAAGACGGCGAGATCGATTGGGTCACTTTCGTTGGCTCCGGCGAACCGACTTTGCATAGCCATCTTGGCGAAGTAATTCGCGGCGTAAAAAATATGACTGCACTGCCAGTGGCGGTCATCACCAACGGCTCGCTGTTATACCTGCCAAAAGTCCGACAGGAATTAAGCGTTGCAGATGCCATCATGCCGACTCTGGATGCTGGCAACCCTAAACTTTATCGCAAGATCAATCGTCCTCATCCGCAGGCAACATTTGAGCGGCTTGTGTATGGGTTGGTCGCCTTCCGTAAAGAGTATCAGGGCAAGCTATGGGTAGAGGTTATGTTAGTGCACGAAATGAATGATACCACTCAGGCACTTGAAGACATTGCGAAGGTACTAGAGACGGTCAAGCCAGATGCTGTGCACATAAACCTGCCGACGCGTCCGCCAGTCGAAACCTGGGTTCAGCCAACGAATGACGAAGGCTTGATGCGGGCTATATCCATTTTGGGAAATACTGCTGAGGTGGTGCATCCAGCAGAAGGAAGTTTCGATTTGAGCGGATACGAGAATGTAGTGAATGCGATTATTGGTATTATTACCCGTCACCCCATGCGGCAGGATGAACTCGAACGGACGCTGACCCGTTGGACACCAGGACAAGTGATTGAAGCATTGGCAGATTTGGAAGCTAGTGACAGGGCACAGATCGTGGAACGCTATGGCACACATTTCTGGAGTGCTGCACCGAGTCATTATCCAGATAAAGCTCAAAGCGAGCGGATAAAATCCAGACTACAATAAGGAAATAAAAGTGTGACAGAAATCATTATGTACCCCATTGGCATTATCCATTCGCCCTTCACTGAGAAAAAAAAGATGCCTATCCAGGCTTCACGCTCACAAGCCATCGGGCAAGTAGAGGTATTCCCCGAGTTCGCAGAAGGTTTGAATGATATTGAGGCACTCTCTCACATCTATCTTATATATTTCTTCCATGCATCCTCAGGCTACGCCCTGCAAGTCAAACCATTTTTAGACAACCAAGAGCATGGTGTATTTGCCACACGCTATCCATATCGTCCAAACGCGATTGGATTATCCATCGTCAAATTATTACTTCGGGAGGAAAACACGTTGACCGTTGAAGGCATAGATACACTTGATGAAACTCCACTGCTCGATATAAAGCCCTACATACCAGACTTCGACCTGCGCACGGATGTGCATACTGGCTGGTACGAGACACGGAGTGAAAAATGAAACGATATCGCATCATCATCCCCGTCATACTTCTCATCAGTTTATTCATCAGCCCGGTCATACAAGCACATGCACAGCCCAATCCGCCTGTGGTGCGCGCAGTGTTATTCTACTCACCCACATGCCCTCACTGCCACCTCGTGATCAACGATACCATCATCCCCCTAGTCGAAAAGTATGGAGACCAATTACAGATCATCGCTATAGATGTCACCCAACAACAAGGGCAGACTCTTTTTTTATCAGCCATACAAAAATTCAATCTCGACTCGGCAGGGGTTCCATTCCTGGTCATCGATGACACATATCTAATTGGATCCGAAGACATACCCAATAAATTCCCTGGCTTGATTGAAACATATCTCACACAGGGGGGTGTAGATTTTCCCAATATCACTGGACTGCAAGAGATGATCTCCAAAGCACAAGAGGCGGATAACGCCACTGCCGCCGCCTCAACCCAGTCTGAAACGCTTCAAACTCAGCCGGTGCCTGCCACTGCTTCCCCAGCAGATGCCTCACCGACAGCCATCCCCAACATTGTCATCGATCATGGTGGAACCTCTACTTGGCTCGACACCTTTACCCGCGATCCTGCTGGCAACACGCTATCAGTTCTCGTGCTCATCGGCATGCTCGGAGCCATTGCATGGACTGTCACTCTTTTTAAAACGACAAATGGAATTCATCTAAAAGGAAATTGGGCATGGGTCATTCCACTGCTATGTGTCATCGGCTTTGGCGTTGCTGGCTACTTGACCTATGTGGAAATCACCCAAGTATCCGCGGTCTGTGGACCCGTGGGAGATTGCAACACAGTGCAACAGAGTGAATATGCCCGCTTGTTCGGAATACTTCCCATCGGCGTACTGGGTCTCTTTGGATACGTGACGATCTTCATTGCCTGGTTGGTCACCCAATTTACTCGTGATCGTCTCGCCGACCTAGCCGCCATATCGATATTCGCCATGACTGCCCTAGGCACGCTCTTTTCGATCTATCTCACCTTCCTGGAGCCCTTCGTCATTGGCGCTACTTGCGCCTGGTGCTTATCATCCGCCATATTGATGACCGCACTTATGCTGCTCTCGGTAGGACCTGCAAAAATAGCATTATCCGAAGAGGCACATTCGGGCAGGAGCATATTATGATTGACATCCAAAAGATCGAAACGTTTCTGTGCGCGGCCGAAAAGCTGAACATCTCTGAGGCCGCCAAGCAACTTCATCTTAGCCAGCCCACAGTGAGTCATCAGATTAAGTTATTGGAGAAGGATCTAGGTTCCATCTTATTCATCAGGAGTAATACAGGATTGCAATTGACCGAGGCAGGGCAACTCCTTCTGCCATGGGCACGCAAGTTGCTGAATGACACTGCCAATCTTGAGGCTATGATGTCTTCAGTACAGGATGTTGCAGGCGAACTTCGGATCGCCTGCAGTACAACTGCCGGAAAATATATCCTGCCCCAACTGGCGGCGCGTTTTCGATTACGCTACCCAGGAATACATGTGCACATCCCAGCCTGCGCTCCTGAAAAAGTTGCGCTAGACCTTTTGGATGGTGAAGCCCATTTAGGTGTTTTGAGTAGAGAGGTGGGAGATGCAAATTTGGAAATTCAGGAATTCTTCCACGATACCATTATATTGATCGTACCAGCTAATCATCGATGGTCCAGGCGCACTTCCATTGAGCCGTCCGAACTGCTTGAAGAACCGATCATTATGCGCGAACCTACTTCAGGAACGCGGCGTGTAGTTCTCGAAGAACTGGCAAAGCATGATATTAGCCTGGAAGACCTGAATATTTTTATGGAATTGGGAAATGCCGAGGCAATCGTACGAACTGTTGCCGATGGATATGGCGTGGCTTTCGTCTCTGAATTGGCGGCTACCTACCCACTGGAACGCGGCAATGTTATAGCGATCCCTGTTTCTGATCTTACTTTACAGCGAACCATTTATATGGTCAGGAAACGAATCGGCGATTCCTATCGTCCCCGTGATGCCTTCTGGAGTTTCGTCCATGCTCCTGAGAATGAAGACCTGTTGAAGTTGCCCGAACAAAGCACCTAGAAACATTAGCAGTGTGCGGAAATTGATACAGGCTGGACAGTTTATTGTCCAGCCTGTATTTTTACCCCAGTACTATATTCTCTTTAGAATACGTAAGTCTGCGCTGCACCTTCGACATCCATCAGATAAGGCGGAGCCTTCTTGATCTTGATGCGCGGGTCACGCAGGTCTTCAGGCTTGATATCCTTGTTCTCCAGCGCCAGTTCGCAGAATACGATCTCGCCACCCAATTCGAGAATATCATTGAAGAGTTTGACGGGATTGGGCATGCCCTTGGGTGTGCCGAGTTTTTCCAACTCCCCCTTGAGGAACCAGCGTGCACCCGCTGGACAGACAAAAACGTGCACATCATAATCCAGGGAAAGCCCGGAGGTGGAAAAGATCAACGTCGGCATGATGTTTGCCGCGGTATCGCCATTGCAGACGACTGCCATTTTTTGGGTCATTGTATATCTCCTTTTGAAAATTTGATTTTGTTCTTTATTCAGTCCGCAGAAGCCAACGCTCCCGCAGTAACTTTTGATTGTTCTCTGGCTTTTTCTTTGACTGCTTCGAGATACATTGCCAGCGGACGGTACATCATGTGCATCCATTTACCAATGCCAACTTCCGTATCCAACATGGCAATCATAGCCAGCACATGGAGGACATAGATGATGTAAGTGGGCCATGCCCAGACCGCATCCACCGCGCCCAGATAGCGGAAAATATGTACAAGGATGCCAGTGACAGCCCCAATTAAGAGGAAGATCGGGAACATCCAATCGCTGGGATGTGAGAATCGATGATCGTTCCTCTTTTTCGTGTACGCGGCTCCACAGAACGTCAATCGAGAATAGGAACATGACGAGAAATGCGTAGTAACCAAGCAAGCGCTGAGGGTGATAGATGGGGTAGATATTGTCGGTTTGGAACCACCATAGCAAGGGGACGATCAACGTTAGCATGGTCAAGTAGCCAGACATAAAGATGATGTGTTTCAGCCAGGGAGTTTTGGCTTTTTCGTCGCAATCTTTCCAGCGCTTTTGTGTGACGTAATGCATGATAAAAGTTTTGAACTCGCCGACGTATGTGAGAAGCGGAATCTTCTTTTCGGTGAATTCTTTGCCAAGCACATGCCGCACCATGTTGAACATGTTCAAGAAGACGCGCAGTACCCAAGTAAGCAAAGTGGATCAACACCATTGCCCAAATCCACATGACTGGGAAGGCAGCATTGAGTTCGACGCGATCTGTCACAAGATGCGCGACGCCAAACACATACAATAACGCCAGCAGAAACAGATTGAGAATCACGCCACGTAAAATGGATAGGAACATGGCCCGCTCGGAACGATATAGTTTGGCTCCGTGTCCTGAGACATCATATTGCGCCGTTAGCCAGCGACGAATGGACATCATCGTCTCAGCAGGCTCTGCGCCTTTTGGACAGGTCTGTGAACATTCGCCACAGTAATAGCATTGCCATGCATCCGTGCTTTCCATAATTCGATCTCGCAAACCCATTTGAGAGAATCGCACCATATCGCGCGGAAAAGGATGCTTATCATCAGTCAGCGGACAACTTGCCGTGCAATTGCCACAGTTGAAGCATTTCTCGATGCCCACCGCGCCGTATTCTTTGAGTTCGTGAAGTAAGGTTGGGTCAACGCGGTTCATGTTTTATTCTCCTCGGCTTTTTGATAAAGCGGATAATCGCCGCACATCCCATTCTCAACTACGAGTCCATACTTCTTAAAGGATGCCATATACCAGAGAACTTGTTGCATCGGGATACCCGTCTCTGTAGCAACTTCGGGAACGGTCTTGGGTCTCTCACGCAGCACCTTGCAGACTTCTTGTTGAATATGTTTTTGTTCTTTCAGTAACGCCTGCGCACGTTTCACTGACTCAGCGTGAGTTGTGCGTAATTGTTTGAGTGTTTCACCCCGCGAAAGTGTTTGTGTGGTCATGCGGTCACCTCCACCAAAGCGGGCATTTCCATGCCAATGGCTTCGACCATCGCATCGTACTGTGCCAGTGTCCAGCCTTGTACATCAATGGCTTGATTTGGACAGACTGCCACGCACGCGCCACAGCCAACACAATTGGCAGGCGTGACAACCGCGCGCTTCACTTGCGTTCCATTTTCTTCGAATGTCTGTAATGCAATTGCGCCTTCGTATTCACACACATCGACGCACGCGCCTGTGCCGTTACACTTCGCAGTATCAACTGCAGCGACGAATGGAGGCAGTTCCACTTTGCCGCGTCCGAGCAACGAAGCGACTTTTGCTGCGGCTGCCGAAGCTGCGCTGAGACTCTCTTGAATGTTCATCGGTCCCTGTGCGGTTCCAGCCAAAATCACGCCATTGACCGCCGTCTCAACGGGTCGCAGTTTCGGATGGACTTCCAGCAGGAAACGGTCATTGCCGCGCGAGATTTTCAACATCTTGTCCAAGCCATGCAGATCGCGTGGCATGAAACCAACCGCCAACACAACCAAATCCACAGGGATTTCGAGCTCTTCGCCGTAGGTCAACATATCTTTAACCTTGATCAACACAGGATGCGAATCACCTTGCGGCGCAGGGGAGACTTCGGGAACTTCTTCGCCGTTGTAACGCACGAAACGCACCCCATCTTCCAATGCGTCGCGATAATATTCTTCGTGTCCGCGTCCGTACGTGCGGATGTCTTGATGTAAATCGTAAATATTGAGTTGCGGATAGCGCTTGTGCAATTCAATCGTCGCATGCAACGATGCAGTACAACACACACGCGAACAATAATTGTTGACCTGTCCATCTTCTTGTGGTTGATGAACGCCATCCACTTGACGAGAACCAACACAGTGGATCAACGCCACATCGCGGACGGCGCGCCCGTTCCATTGCAAGGATTTGCCATCTTTTGCTAAAGCCAGATGACGAATCAACTGCGGCAGGGTAATGACCTGCGGCAACTCGCCAAAGCCGTATTCGCCTTGCGGCGGTGCATACGGATCAAAGCCCGTGGCGACAACTACTGCACCGATGTTCAACTCAAACGCTTTCGGTTCATCCTTAAGAACAACTTGCTTGCCATTTAATGAAATGGGTTCGCCGTTGTAGTTTCCCAATCCACCGCGGGCGTGTTCGGGTAACAACCCTCATATGGTTTATAAATTACTCTACGCTGGGTTAAGCCATAATTGAACTCATTGGGAGTTTCCTGTGAGCAAGCGAACATCAATGCTTCGGCGTTTTCATCTGTCACGCCGCGCGAATGTTGCTGTACTTGAATCTCGAAGTTACCAACGTAACCAGAAACACCAGTTACTTCCGCACCCGTAAAAATCGTGACATTCGGATGCGCCACAACTTTTTGAATCAAGTCCTGCAACAACTTGCGAGCATCTTCTTCGGTGGGAAAAACAGCTTTCGAGTTGCGCCATGCGTCCGCCGAGGAAGGGTGACTTTTCAATTAGTGTCACGCGCAAACCTTGACGGGCAATATCCAATGCGGCGCGCAAACCTGCGACACCGCCACCGATGACCAGTGCGTGTTTCTCGGCACTGAGTCGGATCGGGTCGAGCGGTTGCAGCAAGCGTGCCTTCGCCAAACCAGCTGACATCAAGCGAAAGGCTTTGTTGGTGGCGGCTCCCTTATCGTGACCGTGAACCCACGAGTCTTGTTCACGTAAACCAACGTGGTGATACAGATAAGGGTTCAATCCCGCGCGCGTCACAGTGCCGCGAAATGTTTGTTCGTGCAGCATCGGAGCACACGCGCCGATCACCACGCGGTTGATGCCCAGTTCCTTGATGTCCTGCTCGATCATTGATTGCCCCGCGTCCGAGCATAGCGACTCGTCCGTGCGCGCGATGGTCACGTTGGGCAGTCCCTTCAAGGCTTTGGCAACCAATTCGCATTGGACTGCGCCACTGATGTTCCCGCCGCAATGACAGACGTAGACGCCAATGCGCGGTTCTTGATTTTCAGGCATACGCCACCTCTTCGCTTCGTTTCTGGACATCGGACTTGCTTCCGTTTTCTCGGATATATGCCGAAGCCTCAGCCGCCGCCGCGCTGGCAGAGATGATACTGTCCACGATGTCCATTGGGCTGGCGGCGGTTCCAGTAACGAAAATGCCTGGTCGCTCGGTAACGCATGGAGCGGAGTCAGGGGCTGGGACGGAGATAAAACCGTCAGAACCGAGAGGCAGGCTGACGGTCGGGTGTGAAGCGGGGATGATGCCCTGCGAGAGCACAACCAGATCATGAGTCCGCTCAACGATTTCGCCCGTGTCCGTCATCTCCAATTTGACAATGGGATTCTGGTCGGCGTCCTCTTTGATCAACGCCACTTTGCCACGCACGAATTCGACACCCATCGCTTTGGCGTTCTGATAGAACTGTTCGTAGCCTTTGCCGAAGGTGCGGATGTCCATGTAATAGATGGTGATGTCAGCCATTGGCAGCGCGCCCGAAATCAGCATGGCTTGTTTGATGGCATACATGCAACAGACACGCGAGCAATAGGTGATGCCGAGTGTTTCGTCGCGTGAACCTGCGCATTGAACGTAGGCAATGGAGCCAGGTTCCTTGCCATCGCCAGGACGCAGGACACGACCATAGGGACCTGTGGGAGCAAGGAAGCGTTCCATCATCAGCGGGTCAATCACATTATGGAGTTTGCCCTCGCCATATTCCTTTTTTGTGCTGACAGGGGTCAGGTCGAAGCCTGTTGCCATGATGATAGAAGCGGCTTCGATGTTGAAGGTTTCCGGCTGCTGCGAAAAATCAATTGCATCAACGGGACAGGTCTGCTCGCACTTACCGCACCATAAACAATATTCTGGATCAAGCACTGCCTTTTGTGGCACCGCGGTCGAGAACGGCACACGGATGGCGCGATAGGATCCCAGGTCTCTATCGAACGGACTGGGCACAGTGATCGGGCATGCGTATTCACACTCGCGACAGCCTGTGCATTTGGAAACATCCACATAGCGCGGCTTTTGCAAAATGGAAACATCGAAGCCCGCGCCGTGCTCTTGCACAGATTGAACTTCGCAATAGGTAAGCAAATGGATATTCGGATGATGCACCACTGCCGACATTTTCGGAGTGGTGATACAACTAGCAACAATCGAGCGTCGGGAAGACTTTACTGAGCGTGATCATGCTTTCCGCCGATGCTGGCTTCTCTTTCGACCAGCGCTACTTGAAAGCCCTGGTCTGCCAGATCGAGTGCAGATTGCATACCTGCGATCCCGCCGCCGATGACGAGCGCGTCCATGTGAAGGTTATCCATGCGCCGCCTCCTGTGTTGCTACTGCGCTGGCACGTGCGCGAGTTCATCCTTAACGAAGCCAATGCCTTTGAGCAGATCATTCATTTGATTGACTTCTTTCAGGAAGGGTTTGACACAGACCGTGCAGATGGCTGCCAGACGCAGGCGGCGAATGTCCATGCCGCGTTCCTTCATCAATTGATAAGTGCTGTTGATGAGTGTGGCAGTTCCATCCGCTTCGACTTTGTACGGGCTGTCCGTGCCGCTGTACATGACGATGATGCCGTCAATACCATGCTCGAATGCCCGTACGTAAAATTCGGGCGGGAACATGACAGGCGACATGACAGGCAGGATATACGTATTGGCTGGGTAATCGAGGTGACTTTGCCCAGTCGAGTCCGCACCTGCGTAGCCGCCTGAGAGCGTGCCAAGAATCAGAATCTTGGGCTGTTGGGATTGTGTCTTTTCGCCATGGACAATCCATTTCCAAGACCTAAAGGTCTACGTAGACTTTAGGTCTGTATTTATTTTGAGCGGCGGATAAACAATCGCTCGTAACCTTCGCCTTGCAAGACGCCCAGAAATTCGTGTCCAACTTTTTCGCACCAGCGTGGCATATCGTTCTTGGTGTTGACATCGCCCGACCAGATTTCGAGCACTTCGCCGACTTTCACAGTAGCGATGCCTTTCTTGGCTTCAAGCAAAGGTCCCGGGCAGGACATGGCACGCGCGTCCACCACTTTGGTAGCTTGGATATTGGTAAGTTCAGGGGTAGTCATAATGTTCTCCTTGTTAAGTTTATGATTCAATTTCGATTAACTGATCTTTAGGTCTATTGGCTAGGACCAGACAATTCTTTAGAAGTTCATTGTCGGCGATCCGGTAGTAGATGTTTTGCCGTTCCCGGCGCGACGCAAGAACATTGCTAAGTTCCATCAAATGAAGATGTTGCGATGTACTGGGCAGGGACGCTCCAATCGCCTCGGCAATCTCACTGACGGTTCGTTCCTTTTCTGCCAGAAACCAAAGGATTAGCACCCGCTGCGAGTTGCTAAATATCTTGCATAGCGACTGCCTGATGTTCGGCTAAATTCTGAATTTCGGGTGAAAGAATTGGTTTCATGGTTATTTCATGAGTTGCTTAATTCATATATAGATTAACTTCATTCCCCATTCTTATCTAGTGATAGTCATCCCAAACGATATTCAAATTATTGATGGCGGATGATAGAAAAAGTTGATGATTAAAAGTAATATCGCCCCAATATCGTTTTTATTATCAAAAAGCATTGGCCAATATCCACCCATCATGTAACGCACATAATACTTTTCTACGGTGATAGGCAATTCCTTTTATAGGTTGACTTTTAAATCTAGACAAACGACTTCAATCCAATTTTGTTGTTTTTAGCTTGGCTATTTCATTCCATATGATTTCGGGTGTGGTTGTTCTGAAACTCCCTGTGCTTTCCATGTATAATCATTGCCGAAAGATGGATTTGGCAGTCAGCCTTTCACATCTTCCAACGAACTGGGACTCGTGTCCCAGTAACAACATCGTATGTTCCAGAGAATTTGGGCTATCACGCAAAAGGAATTCATCATGACGTTCCGTGACCGCGGAACGTTATTCATGATTTTGTTCGTCCCATTGATACAACTGGTCTTATTTGCTTATGCCATTCACATGGATGTCAAAAACATTCCAATGGTGGTGGCAGATCAAAGCATGGGACCAGCCAGTCGGTCGTATGTTGATGCGCTTGTACAGTCAGGGTATTTTGAAATTGCTTCGAAGAGTTCTCAGATCAGGGACAGGTCATCGCTGCCATTGATCGGGGGGATGCCAAACTTGGATTTGTGATCCCGCACGATTTCGCCGAAAAGCTGGAACAAAATGATGCCAGCGTTCTGTTCATTATCGATGGCTCTGACCCGTTTACAACCCAGTCTGCTTATAACGCGGCAAATCTCATCGCACAACAACATACGGTCGAATTGGTGATGGATAAAATGAATCGTTCGAGCCAATCCGGATCATCTTTTACGCCACTCAGCGCCTCCATTCAAATTTTATACAACCCAGATTTGAAAGATTTATGGTTTTTAGTTCCGGGCATGATTGCCATGCTCTTGCAAACACAGACTATTATTTTGACAGCCATGGCGGTTGTACGTGAACGGGAAGTGGGGACGATTGAGCAAGTTTTGGTGACACCGATTCAACCCGTTGAATTAATGTTGGGGAAGACCATGCCAAATCTTCTGATCGCTTTGATTAATTTGTTGTCCATTGTCGTAGTTGGAACACAGGTTTTTGGTGTTCCATTTAACGGAAATTTCATGCTGTTTCTGGAATTGATCATTCTGTATGTGTTTTCGGGTCTGGGCTTGGGCTTATTGATTTCATCCATATCGCAGAACCAACAACAAGCTCAGCAACTGGCGATGATGACCATGTTCCTTGGCTTGCTCATCAGTGGCTTTGTGTTTCCTCATTATTCCATGCCATTGTTCCTTCAATGGATTAGTTATATCTTCCCACTGACTGCCTTTATTCCAATCGCACGCGGTATCTTTATAAAAGGGATTGGTCTATCGTTTCTCACGAATCAGGTTCTCATTCTGATTGTGTACGATATTTTGGTTTTATTTTTTGCCACTCGCCTCTTCCGGCGGACCTTGGATTGATTCTTGTATGAATAAGAGTTGGTTTCGACTATCTGCTTTGATCCAAAAAGAGACATCCCAGCTTTTGCGGGATCGTCGTAACTTGTCATATATTATCGGCTTGCCGTTGATGGAATTGTTCCTGTTTGCTTATGCCGTTTCATTGACGGTCTACCATCTTCCCACTGCCATCGCAGATCAAAGCCAGGATGCTCAAAGCCGCTGCCTACATTCAAGCGCTTGTGGATTCGCAATACTTTGACTTTACGATGAAAGCGCAAGATGAAGCAGGTGTGAGGCGGGCAATTGACGCGGGCGATGTCAAAGCAGGCGTGGTTATTCCTCCCAATTTCTCGAATCATCTTGAGCAGGGTGATGCCAGTGTCTTGATTTTATTAGACGGCTCCGACTCATTCAGTGTGCAATCAGGATATAGCGCCGCCAGTTTAGTTTCGCAAAATTATGCCTTGCGAGTATCCACACAAAAAACAGATCGTATCGGCGGAAAAGCTGTTGTCATTGCACAGGCTGCCTCCATGCCGATCAAGAATTCTTTTCAAGTTTTGTATAATCCCAGACTTCCGCGATTTGTGGTTCGTTTTGCCTGCCATCGTTGGGATGCTCTTGCAAACGACTGCGGTTGCTCAAGCCGCGTTGGTTGTTGTCCGTGAACGTGAGGTGGGCACTATCGAGCAAATCCTGGCAACACCGACTCGTCCGCTTGGAGTTGTTGATCGGGAAGATGGTTCCTTTACTAGTATTATGTTTCTTTATTGTGGGGATGATCCTGGCGTTGGGAATTTTCTGGTTTGGCGTTGCATTTAAGGGGAGCATCGGACTTTATTTACTCCTGTCATTGTTCTTTATCGTTTCCAGCTTGGGACTTGGCTTTTTGATTTCAACCATCGCTCGGAATCAACGACAAGCTCAACAAATCAGCACGGTGTTGATGTTGTTCAGCATGTTGCTCACCGGTGTTATCTATCCACGCAATACAATGCCGTGGATTCCGCAATTGATTGGAAGCTTTTTGCCGCTCACGTACTTCATCCGCATCTCACGCGGCATCATCATGAAGGGTGTCGGTATCTCATTCCTTTGGTCTGACGTGGTGGCGTTGGTTGTATACAGCACGGTGGTTCTTGTTGTGGCTGCGTTGAACTTCAAGAAACGATTGGATTAGGTTCTCGGATGAGTGAACTTGCTATTTTTACCAAAGACCTGATCAAGCAATTCAAGACTCCACGCGGTGTGCTTACGGCTGTCGATCATTTGTCGTTACAAGTCAATCCGGGTGAAACGTATGGTTTGATCGGTCCCGATGGCGCAGGCAAAACTACAACGATTCGCGTTGTGCTCGGTCTCATGACTCGCACGCAAGGTGAAAGCTCCATCTTCGGCTTGGATTCGATGCACGATACCTATGAGATTCGCGAACGTATCGGTTACATTGCTCAGCAGTTTGTTCTCCCCGCCGATCTAACCGTGATGGAAAACATGCTTTTCTTTGCGAAGATTCAAGGCGTCGACTCGGACCTACAGAAAAAGCGGATTCCTGAGCTGTTGTCTTTTGCTGGTCTGACAAATTTTACGCATCGCCTCGCAGGACAACTATCTGGTGGCATGAAAAAGAAGCTTGCCCTCGCCTGTAGCCTGGTTCACGAACCCAAGGTCGTGATGTTGGATGAACCCACATTGGGCGTGGACCCGGTCAGCCGCCGCGAGTTTTGGAATTTGCTGGGTAACCTGCGCGTGGAAAAAGGTTTGACTGTTTTTGTTTGCACGCCTTACATGGACGAAGCCGAACGTTGTACGCGTGTCGGTTTGATGTATGCCGGAAAACTGATCGCAGATGATACGCCAGCCAATATCAAGAAAATGATCAGCGGCGAATTACTGGAAGTCACGCCGTCAGATTTTATTCTTGCACGGAAGGTAGTCAGTTCATTGGATTTTGTCCAAGAGTTGCAAACCTACGGCGACAAGCTGCATATCTTCGTCGACGACGCGGCAGGCAGAAGGTCCGCGATTGAGGCGGCGTTGAATGCACAAGGAATCGCGCACGATGAGATTCGTCGTATCGAAGTCCGCATGGAAGAAGCCTTTATCAGTCTTATCCGACGACGTTCTCAGGCTGATATTGTTTTGCAGGAGGGACAATGACTGATGTGAAGAAGTTTGCGATTGAAGTCAATGATCTCACCAAAAAGTTTGGCGAGTTTACGGCGGTAGATCACGTGAACTTTTCTGTCAATGAAGGAGAGATCTTTGGCTGGCTTGGACCCAATGGCGCAGGCAAGACGACGACCATTCGTATGTTGTTGGGATTGATGAAACCCACCTCGGGACATATGTCTGTGTTGGGATTTGATCCTGCCAAAGAGACAAAGCGCATGCAAGCGCAAGTGGGATATATGTCGCAGCAATTCACGTTGTATAACGAGTTGACCGCCAGCGAGAACATTCGCTTTTATGGGCGCGTGTATGGACTTTCGCCTGCCGAATTGAGTCGACGACAGGATGAGTTGCTTGCGATGGCGGGTTTGTCGAATCGTGCCAACGTAATCACGGGCAGTCTTTCGGGCGGGTGGAAGCAACGCCTGGCTTTGGGATGCGCCATCGTGCATAAGCCGCGCATCGTTTTTCTGGATGAACCCACTGCCGGGGTGGACCCGATCAGCCGCAGGGAGTTTTGGGAACTGATCTACGATATGGCGAAGCAAGGTGTGACGATTTTAGTGACAACACACTACATGGATGAAGCTGAGCTATGTCAACGCGTAGGCTTTATTAGCGCGGGAAAATTGGTTGCGATGGATTCACCAGCTCGACTCAAACAAACACAAATGCGCGGGCGCGTGTTGGAGATCAGTTCTCCCATGCCAGATCGTGTGATGTCTGTGCTCAAATCAGCGCAACAGAATGGAGCGATGCCACTCGATGAAGTTGCACTTTATGGCGCGCAGATTTACGCGGTGATTCCAAATGAAGAACATTATCGTGAAGATGTTCGTCGCATTTTGGAAGCAGAAAATATCCCCATCACCTGTATTGGATTGGATCGAGCCAACGCTTGAAGATGTGTTTATTTCAGCAGTCAATGCAAATCATGTATTAGGTTGATGATTGGTGTTATGGGGAATTAATCACTTGAATGAAAATGCAAAATTACGGTACTTCCTGAATCCACTTCTGTAATGAGCGAAATCGCCATAATTTCAAGTCTAAAGTTGCAAATTCCATCATCGGCACACATGTAAAAAATAATTTGGCAAGACATCCCTTCACAATGGTGACAAATGACATAACCGAATAAATCGTCCCAAGTTTATAATCAGACAAACTTGCTCGCTTTTATAAGCGACAAAGACCCAACATCAATCAAATGCAAGTTGCCAGCTATAAAACAAAATGCGACCTTCCTTCTTCCACCACCTGCACCCACCGACCATCCCAGCCGCACAAGCGCGCTGGCGTCACACGTTAGCCGCAGGTGGGACAGCCATCTTCCTCGTGCTGATTCTCGGCATCACGGGGATCATGGAAATGTTTTACTATGTCCCCAATCCACAGGAAGCCGCGCTCTCAGTTCAGACCATTACCTATCTCGTTCCCTTTGGCGGATTTGTCCGCAACCTGCATTACTGGTCGGCGCAACTTTTGTTGATCGTTTCTGCGATTCATCTTTTGCGTGTCGTTTTCACTGCCGCATACAGTCATCCGCGCCGTTTCAATTATCTGCTTGGGCTGGGATTATTCGTCCTCGTCATTCTGCTTGATTTCACTGGCTACATCCTCCGCTGGGATGTGGGCATTTGCTATCCACTTGGTTACTGGCACAAATCTGCTCAAAACAATTCCGCTGATCGGCGATTTTCTATTTCGTATCACTGTCGGCGGAGGAGAAGCCTGTAATACCGCGTTACTCCGTTTTTACACATGGCACATCTTCGGCTTGACCATTGTTGCCGTCATCTTGATGGTTTGGCATGCCTTCCGCGTTCGCCGCGATGGCGGGATCGCTGTCCCGCCGCCGCAATTGCGAGAAAACAATGACCGTATCTCGCGCAATGTGTTAGTCCGCCGCGAAGTGCTGATGATTTTCATCGTGAGCATCGTTCTCATCCTGATGGCAAGTTTCTTCCCTGCGCCCATTGCCGCAGCAATGACAGGTCAAGCCGTAATCGTGACTGAAGATGCTCGCGCTCCTTGGTTCTTTCTCTGGGTTCAGCAAATGCTCAAATGGGGTGACCCGTTCATCTTTGGTGTTCTGATTCCATTTGGTATTCTTGTTCTCACCGCACTCATTCCCTATATATTTCCAAAACCTGCCGATGGCGATATCGGACGATGGTTCCCCAAATCCAATCGTCTCGCGCAGATCGTCATCGGCGTGATTGCGCTTATTGTTATTGCATTAACTCTTATGATGATTGTTTTCGTAGAAACATACCGATGAAGAAAATACTTACTGTTGCATCTGGTGTTCTGCTTCTCGCACTTGCCTTCGTCTGGTGGATGAATTCACGCGAACCAAAACCAGTGGAATTAATTCCCACGCTGACGGGTCAGCCCGAATACTGCATCACTTGTCACGCCGATGTGCCCGAAATCAGCCCATCGCATCCAACCGCGACCTTTGGCTGTGTCACCTGTCATGGTGGCGAACGTCTCGCCCTCAATGCCGATTTGGCTCACAGCACCATGCGTGGAGGTGCGAACCCATCCGATCTCAGCGTAGTCGAAGCCTCTTGCGGCGGAAGCAACTGTCACTCAGGCAGCGAAGCGGATCAACGCGACCACATCCAGCGTGTGATGACCAGTATCCAATCCACGTATACGGGTGCGATCACCAATATCCTTTTTACCTTTGGCGCACAACCAGATTTAAATCCACATTTTGGAATTAACGCAGTAACTGACGAAAATACACTGACGGGTATTACATCATTATCTGCGCTGGATTTATCAAGTACATCGAACCCATCCATTCAAAAATTTGGCGAGAACTGTTTGACTTGTCATATCAACGCGACACCGCGCGAAGGTGATGCGTATGCGCGTCAAACAGGCTGTGCGGCGTGTCACTCCACAGAAGATCACAAATTCACAACGGCAATCCCGTACACGCAATGCAACGCCTGTCACAACCGCGGCAACTACGATTTGCGCACAATGACCTTTGTAGAGCGAACAGACCATTCAACAAAGCGCATCGACGATTATTACCAACCCATCGCGCAATTCACGAAATGCGAATACACCCTCGATTGCGTGGATTGCCATACACGTGAAGAAGCCATGGGCGATGGCGACATACACGCCAACCAAAAAGACATTCAATACATCCAATGTAAAACCTGTCATGGAACGCCCACTGAACTACCGTCGACCAAAACACTAACAGACCCGAATGACATTGCATTCAAGCTTGCTTTTCTCAATCCCGTTGTCGACCTAAAGCTTGGCGACACGGTCCTTGTCACTGAAAAAGGCGAACCACTTTGGAACACAAAAGTTTTATCCGATGGAACGTATGAAATGGTCGGCAAAGCGACAAAACAATATTTCACATTCAAACCCGTGATGGGCAGTGGCTGTACCCAATCGGGCGAAGATCAATCCTCCGCATATTGTCATGAATGTCACTCGGTGGAGCGCTAACCATGCCTGAACTTTCCCGTCGTGATTTCCTCAAACTTGCCCGCGATGGATTTCTCTATCTGAGCGGCGCGCTTGCCTTGGGCGGCTTGCTTCGTTTTTTGGATTATGATCCCAACCCCGCGCCTCAAACTGAATTTGACCTGGGTCCCGCCTCGAACTATCCGCTCAACTCACGCACGCTTCTCTCCGACCCGCCAGCTGTGTTGCTCCATACTGAAAGCGGATTCTCCGCCTTGAGCTTGGTCTGCACACACCTGGGTTGCACCGTAGAAAACAAAGACGCACAGGGATTTGCATGTCCATGTCACGGCTCGCGTCTTTGATAAAGATGGAAATGTCACACATGGTCCCGCAGAAAAACATCTCAACGTCTTCCGCGTCGAAGTGACAGACGAAGGCAACTTTGAAATTATTCACTATATAAAGGTAAACATGAATATCACTCACCTTCTCGAAAAATCAACCCAACATCACGACCATCTCTGCCCACGTCAGATCCTTGGCGTGCGTATCGGATTGGCTGGTATGAAAGCACTTGGCTTTAGCGAACCTCCCATCGAAAAACAACTACTCGTCATCTCTGAAACGGACGGCTGCTTCGTGGACGGCGTCATCGCCGCGACCGATTGCACGGTCGGGCATCGCACCTTGCGCGTGGAAGATTACGGCAAAGTCGCTGTGACATTTGTGGATACAAAATCAGGTCGCACAATACGTGTTGCCCGCGGTTGGATATCCGTGAGCGAGCCAGTGCTTTTGAAACCAACGAACCTCGTCACTACTACGCACAGATGGAAGCGTATCAATCAATGTCTGACGAAGAAATGTTTACTATTCAGGAAGTAGTTTTGAGTACACCGATTGAACAAATTGTTTCGAAACCCGGAATGCGCGTCAATTGTGATGTGTGCGGCGAAGAGATCATGAACGAACGCGAAGTTCATCAAAACGGACACGCACTTTGTCATACGTGCGCACACGGAGGATATTATCAGCCAGTGAAAATTAATATTCTTCAAACTCCCGAGGCAACACTCTTGATAATAAGTCAAACAACAAATAAAAAGACGACCTCATCGTTGCGATGAGGTCGTCTTTTTATTTCATTCTTTTCTATTCTTCCGAAATTGTTATTGTCTCGATTGCATCACCTTGAAAACTCGGATTTTGATCCGGGTCACGACGGGTGATCCCATTGACAACATCCATGCCCTCGATCACCTGTCCAAAAATCGTGTAACCGCCATTCAAAAATGCCTGCGGACCGAAGGTAATAAAAAACTGACTCCCATTCGTATCGCGTCCCGCATTCGCCATGGCAACCACGCCCGCTTTGTCAAAGGTCAAGTCGCTGTCTTCATTTACGAATTCATAACCGGGACCGCCCATACCTGTACCGGTTGGGTCGCCGCCTTGCGCCATAAAACCATCTAATACACGATGGAATGTCACGCCATCAAAATAGCCGTCACGCGCCAGGAACACAAAACTGTTTACAGTCTTTGGAGCTTTATCGGGATACAACTGAATCACGAATTCACCTCCATTAGCCATTTTGACCGTGGCAAGATATTTCTTTGCGACATCGATTGTCATCGGCGGATACGCGGCATACTGCTTCGGTGCCGTTTGCTGCGGCGTATCCACTGCACTGGAAACATCCTGAGTTGGAGCAGCAACACTCGTCGGAACTTCTTGAATCGGCGGGGTCTCTGTTTTGCTTGAACTTCCGTTCTGAACAAAGTACCAGATCAACCCAACAACAACCAAAGCGATCACTCCCCCGCCGACCCATTGGACCAGCTTTTCTGTTTGTTGCGCCTTCTCTTTTTTCATTCGCTCTTCGATCTTCTTTTTGTTTGCCATATAACTTCACTCCATAAATTGATTTAAGGATTATTCACTGGCGACTGCCAATTGAACACCCACTTTATCATTCAACTCGCGCACACGGCCAGACATATGTCTCAGTACCGAAACAGCCACTTCCGGGCGGTCATACAGGATCGTATTGAACGCATCGCCTTCGATGGTAAGCACGCGCACATCGCCGCGGGCTTTCAGGGAGGCGGAGCGTGGCGCGGATTTGAGAATTGCCATTTCGCCTACAAATTCGCCGTCCCTGCGGGTCGCGAGAATGTTCTGTTTTTTACCCAAGAGCTTGATCACATCCACCTGCCCGTGAACGATAATGAACAACGTACTTCCCGGGTCCCCTTCACGACAAATTAGTGAAGAGGGTGAATACAACTGCTCCTGGGCGATCTCTGCGATCTTTTCAAGATCTTCCGGGGAAAGTTTGGAAAACATGGGAATCTCACGCAACAACAAAATGCGGTCCAGCGTCGAGAGAGTCCTGAGGGTGCTGATTAATTTTTAACTCGTTTCATGATTATGGTACCATCCATTCTCGAAATCGCGTTATTCGCCGCATCCTTCACCAGTGGAGATGGGTCGAACATCAACTTGCGCAACACGGGCACTAAAGTTGACAATTGAAGTTCAGCAACGACATAGGTTGCCAGCGCGCGCAACCAGGGATCTTCCTCTCTCAAAAAAATATCCGCCACATCTTCAACATTCATGTGTTGGTCGTGCCCTCCCACGAACACACCGCCGCGGTCCAATATTGGCAGAACCTCATTTGTAATTCTTTTATCGCCAACAGTTTCAAGCGTCTCCAATGCGGCGGCTCTCGTCCCTGCGTCGCCTGCATTTAAACTTTTTCTCACAAGCTCCATGGCACGGATATTGCCAAACAAACCCACCGCTTTAATCAGCCGCTCCTCACTCAAAGAATCGCGGTGCTTCAGCGTTTCGATTAGAAACGCCACCGCCCGTCCCTTTTCGGGAAGCGAACTGATCAGGGTACGCAGATAGTGGATATTCGTTGTTTCCCGCTGAATATACCCGCGCAACTCATCCAGGATTTCGACATCGCCAGGCGGGATCGAATCCAATGCCGCGTCTCTCGCGATATCGTCCGTTCCTGCCAGGATGCGGAGAACACCCGCTCTGGATTTGGGCCAAGCCTGCTTCAGCGTTTCTGACGCGGTCTTCCGCACTGTAGCATCTTCGTCAGATAGAAGCTGTACAACCGGCTCATAATCGGTCAAGCCTTTCAATAAAGAGATAACCCGAATCGCCTCTCTGCGAACAGAAGGCACCGGGTCTTTTAGAACATCGAAAACGAAATCAACCCTGAAAGACAAATCCCCGCCCACGCTTTCTGCAACGTGCCCCAATGCTTCCAGCGCGATTTTCCGTTTACCAACATCCCTGCTCTTCAGCAATTTAGACAGAAGAGTCTGCGCATGTTTATTCTCTTCAAGATAGATCAGCACCACCGCGGCGTGTGCCTGGATCTCGGCACTGGGGTCTTTGAGTAAACGTTCGAGGGTACGAATCAGTTCGGGCGACGAGACAACTCCCAGCTTGGGAAGAGAGGCGAGAGTCCGTTTGCGGACGGTAGTCATCCGGGTCATCCAATCCAAGAATAATTTCGCCAAAGACAGAGCGTGCACCCAAATCAGCCAGCGCTTGTGTTGCCGCGGTGCGTACATCCGCACTATCGTCATACAAACGTTCAACCAGGTCTGGTATCGCCGCCGAGGCACTCATGCGTCCAAGCATTTCGACAGCCAGACGGCGGGTAAACGCCTTCGGGTCATGCAGGGACTTGAGAATCACTTGCAACACGGCGGGATCGTTCTGATAGCCGGCGAAGGCTTCATCTTCAGTGTTGAAAACTTCGGCGCGCCCGGCGCGTAACGCGCTTAGAAGCGCCTCACCATATGCCGGTCTCATTTTCATTGTCACGTACACAGCCGTCAATGCGACAGCTGCGCCAAGTAACAATACAATTTTTGCGTCGGCAAGCACGCTGTTGCTCAGGATGATCAACAAGCCAGACAAGACAACGCCGATCTGAGCCGGGACTCCATTACTAAACGCCAGAACCTGCCCGCGCCGGTCGGGCGGTACAACATTGAAAAGGGCATTCCAGGCAGTGCCCATTAGACCGCCCAGCACGATCAACTGTGAAAAACGTGCGCCCACGGCTCCCCAGATATTAAAGCTCGCAAAGAAAATAACAAAGGCAACAATGTATGTAATGGGCATGATCAAAATGCTGTTTACGATGCCCAGCTTTGTATACAAACGATTTGCCAGAAAAAGGGAAACTAAAAATGTGACCGCTGTCGTAATGCTGGTAAACGTCCCTTTGAAACCGGCAAGACCCGCGGCGTTATTTTGGTAAAAAACCGAAACCCTTTCGCTGAAAGGGAAATCAACCGTAAAGAATAAAACGGAATATAAAATGGATGAGATCGCAACCAGACGAAACAAAGTCGATCCACTTACGAAATCATATCCGGCTTTTATATCGTTCACCAGACTAAAACGAATATTCGTCAAAGTTTCAGGGACAAAATAATCTTTTGTGATCGTACGGGTTAGTGAAAAACCCACTGCCAGCAATATTGCATACAAAATGATCAAACTGTTCGCACCAAGGTTGTTGGCAACTACACCTGTAAACGAATTGCCCAGAACACTCCCCAAAATGCCCATGCTTGTAAAAATCGGGAAACAGACGTTTGGCTTGCCGCGCGTCACACACCTCGCCTGCCACCGTCCATAGCAATGTGCCAAGCACGACGCTCATTCCATAGGTAGTCAGCCAAAGCACCGGATAGGGATAGGAAAGCGAACTCCCAAACAAAACGATCACGATCCATTCCACCGCGAACAGAAGGAAGGAGCCCGCCAGCAGATTGATGACAACACTCGCATTTTGAAAACGGGTCAAACTGGCTGAATAGGCAATGGACGCCAGAAATACAACACCCCCCAAGCCCATGTACATATAAGGAAGAACATCCACATTGATACTGGAAAGGAACAACGCAAACGCGGCATTCTCTCCAAATCCCTGCCCGGCTTGAATACAAAGGAATAAGGCGGCTATCAGCGTAACCATCCGAATTTCATCGGGACGTACCTTGAGTAATGTGATTGCTTTTTCTTTTAGCATGGTATGGAACGAGAAAAGTTCAGCGATGCGTCAGGTAAAAGTATCGAAGCGTTGTATGCAAGGCAGGGCAACGATTTTCCTGATTCTAGCATATTCACAACCGAATATAATATCCCAATGCAAAAGAACTTTCTCCGCAAACAGATCTTTCTACCCCAGGATCATGGATCCTGGGTATTCATTTTCAGTCCACTACTTATTGGATTATTCGCAGGCAAAAGTTTTTCGCAGGCATCGTTCTATCTTGTCCTTGCGGCGCTGGCGGCATTTCTCATTCGTCAGCCGGTGACCATCGCGGTAAAGGCATGGTCAGGGCGCCGCGCAAAAGATGACCTGCGCGCCTCCTATTTTTGGATCGCGGTTTATGGCTGTATCATTCTCGCCGCCACCCTCCGACTTGTGAGCGAAGGCTTTACATACGTCCTTTATCTTGCGGTTCCCAGCCTGCCTGTCTTTGCATGGCATTTGTGGCTTGTAAGCAAGCGCGAGGAGCGAAAGCAGATCAATGTTGAGATCGTCGCAACGGGAGTTTTATCCCTCGCGGCACCGGCGGCTTATTGGGTTGGCATCGGTCGTTATGACCCAGCCGGCTGGTGGCTTTGGATACTGGTCTGGATGCAAACCGCCGCGAGCATCGTCTACGCATATCTAAGGCTCGAGCAACGGGAACAGGACGCGGGTCGGATGCGAAGCGAACTATGGAAGATGGGAAGGCGCGCGGCGTTGTACACATCCTTCAATCTCGCCTCCGTCCTGACTTTGAGTCTGCTCGCTGTTTTTCCAAGCCTTCTCTTCATCCCATACTTGGTACAATGGGCAGAGACGACGTGGGGTATCACCCATCCCGCGTACGGATGGAAACCCACTCGAATTGGCATCCGGCAACTCATTGTTAGCGCATCGTGGACGATTTTGTTTATTCTGACCTGGAGGTAGACATGGACGAACTCAAATGGGAACTACTCACTGAGGTGGCAGGGCGCTTCAACGCAGACCTGCTGAAAAGTTATTTCGAAGCATCTGGCATCGAGCTCGAACTTTTTCAGGAAGCTCTGGGGCAACTTTACCCAACATCACTCGATATGTTGGGAAGAGTGCAGGTCTTTGTGTCAAAAGAGCAGGCGGACGAGGCACGTAAACTTCTTGAAGAATATAACAAGGCAATGGAGGAATAAAAATGAAAAACACGGTCATTCTCGTAGCAAGTAATGGCATGGGCAAAGCAGACGAGACTCTGCAATTCATATTGATAACCAAGTACTTCGAATTACTTTTGCAAAACGGGAGCCTGCCCGCGGCAGTCTGCTTTTACACCGATGGCGTAAAGTTGGTCTGCGAAGGCTCGCCAGTGCTCGAACAATTGCACGCGCTGGAAGCAAAAGGTATCCGCCTGATCGTTTGCTCGACATGTTTGAACTATTTCGAACTTAACGAAAAAGTGAAAGTAGGCATCGTAGGCGGCATGGGCGATATCATCGAAGCTCAAGTGAAGGCAGAGAAAGTAATTTCGATCTAGCGCCTGTCTGAATACTCCGCTTGAGGCGGCGTCCTCGCCGCCGGGGACGGCGACGAGAGCAATTTTAGAGACCCTTCGCTCCGCTCAGGGAATCATGATTGGGCATGAAACAGTGTAAGATGACTAACTTATTTAAACACTCTTGTGAATCCATGTCTGAAATTTTCTCAATCTGCAAAGCTGACTGTTAGCTTTCCACTCTCGTCATAATAAGAACGCGCGCTAAACGGCGGATCACCGCGCTTCATGCCGTAAATCTTCGCAAGCAACACAGGTAAATCCTCCACCACTGGCAACTCGCTGATGGCGTTATATTGAATCCATTCAGCCATGCCTTCGTTCGATGCCTTCAACTCTCCACTAACATATTCCCCACTAAAGACAAACAAACAAATCCCTGTCTCGCCTGCGTCCACAAGGACCGTGCCGCACAGCCACAAATCCGCAGTGAGACCCGTCTCTTCGAGCAATTCGCGCTTTGCCGAAGACAACGCATCCTCCCCATGTTCAACGTGTCCGCCGATCCCATTATATTTGTTTGCCCACAGACGTTTTGTCGGCGCGCCTTTGAGCAGTAGATACGATTCATCACGCCGCAAGAATATCGCAGTGCGCGGGATGACTGTGTATCTATCGTTGGTGGTACCTTGGTCAGATTGGGGCATAGATAAATCTCTTAAATCTGCAAGTGCTATAATTCGCTTATTCAAATTTTAACCTATGATCACCTAACGTCCTAATTGAATTAGCCGTTTAGGATGGAATTCAAATCGCAGTGCGAGGGATGACTGTGTAGCGGTCTTTGGTGATTCCTTGTTCAGATCGAGGCATAGAGATCATGCATCCAGCGGGGATTTGACGGCAAGTCCACCGTGTTGGAGGACATGAGTATAGATCATGGTGGTTTTGACATCTTTATGTCCCAATAACTCTTGGACAGTTCGAATATCGTAGCCGTTTTGTAGGAGGTGAGTGGCGAAGCTGTGACGAAATACGTGAGGCGAAACCGGTTTGTCTATTTTTGCCTGTTGTGCAGCTTTTCGAACCGCTTTTTGTAAAACACTGGGGTCAAGGTGATGACGCTTTTCCCGTTTTGAGACAGGGTCAATGGAGCGAACGGAGGCAGGGAAAATGTATTGCCAGATCCATTCCTTTGAGGCGGACCTGTATTTTTTTTCGAGGGCATAAGGGAGCGAAGTCTCGCCAAAACCATCTTTGAGGTCCTTTTGGTGTATGGCTTTGACAACGAGGAGATGAGTTTGCAGGTCTTCTATGATGGAAGCCGGCAAGATCGTGAAACGGTCTTTTTCTCCTTTACCCTCCCGTATGATGATCTGATGATTACCAAAGTCAAGGTCTTTTACACGCAGGCGCAAACATTCCATAAGGCGTAAGCCACTGCCATACAGAATCTTAGCCATGAGTTCTGGGGTCTCGTTCATATTATTTATGACTGCACGTGCTTCCTGCGGTGTCAGAACTACGGGTAGAGGTTTGGACTTGTCGGGGCGGATGGTATCGGCAGGAAATTGGAGTTCCGTATGTAAGACATGGCGATAGAGAAAGATAACAGCACTCAATGCCTGATTTTGAGTGGATGCGGAGACTTTGTCGTGTGCTGCCAGATGTGTAATAAAGGACTGAACTTCAGGAACCCCCATATCTTTAGGATGGCGTTTGTTGTGAAAGAGTATATAGCGCCGAATCCAGTCTATATAGGTTTGTTCTGTACGCGTCGAATAGTGTTTGGTACGAATAGCATCTCGAACCTGTTCGAGAAGTTTCTTTTGTTGTGGTTTTGGGTTGATTGTCATATTGACCGGATATTCCTGGAAGTTTATAATTTTATACATAATCTTAACCTATGACCGTGTTTAGGTGGTTAGATGGAATTCGCCGTCCATAAGCAGTTATACGGCATCGTGTCGCCTAAACCCTAGTTGGGCGGTTTCCTAAAGATAATAAGGTCTATTCACATGAATTCAACGACAAACAGCATCGACAAAACGCGCATACAACGAAAGGAGGAACAAGTTGTAGCCGCAATTTTGCACATGTCATCCCCGTGGGGATTTTTTGGTTAATTTCATCTGGGATTGTTTGGGCAACATATAAATCCCGCTCTCGGTTTCTCATGGTACAGGCGCTACAGGCGTTTTTGTTTCAGCTAGTCTCATTTCTCGCATTTGGAGTACTATTTCTGCTGTTTGTGATCGGTTTCAATTATGCTGCACTCAGCGGTTTGATTGCCAGAACCAGTTGGCGAACCAGAACTCACATCAAACTTAATTACCGCTGCAATTATTGGTTTTGTCTGCAATATTCTTTTTTCAATTTATATTTCCTATTATGGGGCATCTGGGCAGGGATTCAAATTCTGCGTGGAAAGAGTTATCAATACCCCATTTTGGGAAAAGTTGTTATTCGATATACTTCTCGTAAACCATTTATTGTAAAGGGGAACCTCCCACCCAAAATTCACAATCGTCAGAGAGTGAACATATTATTGCGGGTTTGGGACATATCATGATAATCGCCGGATTCAGCCTGTTTTTAGCTCCTGTTTTATGGGCAACAACAAAAACACATATAATTTCTAAGTCATAATCTGTTTCAAGCCAGCATTTTTCAAATAGTCGCAACAGCTATCCTCACCTTTTCATATTTTGTTGTTTGGGCGGTGGAATGATTATCGGCACGCTTCAATTTTTCGGCGTGACATCGCCTGAGTTTATGAATAATATTTCTGAATTTGCAAGAATTACTTATTTTCCTTTTAGTTTAGGTATCGTTTTTGTTCTAATTGCGCTAACGCTAGGAATTTACGTAATTGTCGCAACTGTAAAAACCTTCAGGCATAAAGAATTTCATTATCCATTTATTGGGAAATGGCTATTGCGTTATGTTAAATAACACGCCAACACCGTGTTCTCAGAAACAACATGACCAAGAGCCACTCTGAGATCGTCATTAAGCATCTCGTTTTGTGCAAATCAACTCTGAGTGTCAAGTTTAGTGTAAAAAATCAAGCAAATTCTTACAATCGATTAAACCAAAACAAGGCGTCTTCCTTGAAGAAGCCTTTTCTCAGTCTACTTTTCGATCAGGCAGGCACAAGTTGGAAGCCGAACTTCTCAGCCTTCTTCTTTATGTACTTGATCTGTTGATCTTTATACTTCTGCTCATACTCTTCCACGTTGATCTTTTCATATTCCACTTTGTACTTCAACATGCGATAGACCACACGTGCGATGGCGTGTGCGGTGGCAACCGTGGCTTGTGCTTTGTCCAAGCGTCCTTTCAGCCGTCGGTAGAGTGAGCCGAAGACACAGTCTGCTCGCTTCACCGATTGCGCCGCCATCCTGAACGCCTGCCCTGCGCGGTTCTTCGTTTTCAGTGTCCTGTTTTTCAATACTTTTGCCCCCGAAATCTCATGCTTAGGCGCCAGTCCCAACCATGAACAGAAATGCTTTTCGCTCGGAAACTTCGTCATGTCCGTCCCCACTTCCATGATGACTGTCTGTGCCAACGATACCCCAAAACCATCTATCACACTCAAGTCCACGCCGCTGATGCGCTTTAGGTGTTTGCGAATCTCTTCTGTATTCCTGGGCGCATTCTTGCTGTGTGAGCTGCGCTTCCGCGCACTCAATGGCTGTAGCTCCCCCGCTTCCCAATCTGGACGTGTCAGCACATACATTCGATCAATCTCTGCATCGCACACTTCCATCTGCTTCGTATAAAAGTCATACACTTCCAGCGATTGCTTGACGATAAAGAGATGCTCTTCACGCCACGTCCCGGTCAACGCCTTGCCGATCTCTTCTGCGCTCTTTTTGCAGTTCCGATCCCGCATCTCCGCCAAAGTCTGCGGATCACGTTCACCTGCCACAATCGCACGGATGATTCTTAGTCCTGTCTCACCGGTCACATCGCTCAAGGCTTGGGATAACTGCACATTCATCTGTAACAGCGCTTTTTGCATATGCTGAATGTGGGGTGAACGATGTTCCACCAACTGACTGCGATGTCGCAACAGGCTTCTCAGCGCAACCAGTTCACCCTGCGGTCGAAATGAACTTTCCAACAAGCCATAGCTGTGTAATGTCTGAATCCATTGTGCATCTTGAATATCGCTTTTCCTGCCCGACACTCTTTTCAATGAACGCGAGCTGATGAGCAGACATTCGAAACCCTGCCGTTCCAATTCTTCGAACAACGGGATCCAATACACCCCCGTGCTTTCCATTGCCACCGTTTTCACATGATGCTCTTGCAACCATTCGCCAATATTCTGCAAGTCTACTGTGTAGTTGCCGAACGCTTTCACGATCTGCGTGGTCTCGTCCCCCGCAACGCATACAACGATCTCTTCTGCTCCGATGTCCACACCTGCCGCATTCTCATTCACCTAACTCATCCCTGCGAACGGATGTGCTTCTTCCATACCCTTCGTGCGCCTGCCTCTTTGTCTCATCTCCTTTACTCCTTGCTTCGAATTGGCAAGCCCGGTCACTTACGGAAATTAGCTTTCTCATCGGGGTCGCCCCCTTCGCCGCCAGTGGATAAATCAATTTGACCGGAAACCACGGTGCACCGCGGGAGTCGTACACGACGCTCTCCACTGCTTTGTTCGGCTTGCATGCTTGCCGCTTCGGAGTATACTGTCGCTGTCAGCACCCTTGTTTCTCTCGTATAAAATGATGATCCCCCATCTTCACGGGTGCACCGGACAAGTGCGGGCGCTGCCCACACTTACGGGGAACTCGACCAATGGCAGAATCGGCTCTGGCGCCATTTTCCAGCCAAATCCCACGCTTGCCGGTAACACCAGTCCGTTAGCCCGCCGCTTTCGGGAAATCAATATCATGTATGTAACTAAAGGAGAGAATGATGTCAATTCTCACAAACAATATTTCGACCACCCGATATACAAAAGTTGAAAGCACGGGGTAATGTCAAAGCTTTAATGAAAGCCCTAAAATATGGTTTATTTTCTCTAAAATATAGGTTGCATGGTGGTTATTTTGGTCGTTTCTACAAAAAGTATAAAAAAGATCAAGATGTGCGTGTGAATGCCGCAGAAGCATTAGGAGAACTTGGCAATCAGCGAGCAGTAAAACGCTTATTCCAGGACCCAAAGAAATCGAAAGAAGGTTCAACAAGCACAGAAGTATTAGCCACAACGATGGAGGATGCTTGTATAAAGGCATTAGGAAAAATTGGGGGAAATCGTGCAACGGAGTATCTTGTTAATCTACTCGAAGGAGGTTTATATACTGGGCAACACGAAGTTGTGTTTGATGCTTTAGGGACAATTGGAAATGAGAAAGCAATAGACACCTTGCTATTACATTTTACTTCATTACACCATTGGCATGACCATGCAGCTAGTGGGCTGAAAAAATATCGGGAATCTGAAAAATACGATGGTGAATTGTTTAGAGAGAAAATAATAACAACGTGTATCAGCAAAATTAATTTTAATTCTAGTTTTATTTATAGTTTTGAAATACTTGATGCTTTTGCAGACAAACGGGATATAACAATAATCCAAGAATTACAAAAACCTGCCGAAGAAGCATATCAACGCCAAAAAAAGCGGTATGAGACATCTTCGCCCTCTGATGCTGATTCTGTTTCGTTACTTTTTCTATAGAGAAGTAAGTAGTTCGTATGATTGGAGTGGTCAATATGCAGTGCCATCACTTGACTATAACCACAGACCTCTAACTTCTGGTACAGCTCTGAACTATTAAGTGAATTAAAAACTGATGAAAAATAAACCATGCCAATTTTTCGGTCGTGATAAGTATAAAACAGCGGGCTAACACGGCGTGCACGCGGACGGCTGGATTCGCACCGCCAAAATGGCTTTTTTCGTGACTTTGGGTTTTATCCGTTTCGCGGGCGAGTCTCGTCCCGCCAGCCGCCGGTAACGCGAGCCGTTGGGCAACCCCGCCACCAATAAAGGATAAAAATGAATGTGCCTCGCAGTAAAATAAATAGAATTGCCATAATAATTGCAGGGATTCTATTCCTGTCTCAAACAGTCTATTTGATTTTACAAGTATTTTTTAGCGCACAGCCAAACTATCTTCAGCCTCAACCCATCATTTAGGATTACTTACTGGTTTAATGTTGGTGATTAGCCTAACACTATTTTTCGTATGGCAAAAGCAATATCGTTATCTGTTATTGGCGTTTTTCTTTTTTTGGCTTTCTTTTGCAGTAAAAGATATTGCTTGGTACGTTGCTGATGAAAAAAGAGTTTCACTTGAAATCCTGGTTACAATTTCTCGTATGATTATGAGTGCTTTTTTAGCAACAGGTATATTTCAAGGTGAAGTCAGCAAGTTATTAAACGCGACAGGAAAACACAAATAAAAAGGATAAAGTGGTATGAAACAAATTGGCTTTTTTCTTTTTGGGATTGGAGCAGTTTTGTTTCTTCTTGAGTTCTTTTCTATTAGCTCACAAGGTGTCTGGTGGGAGATTAGTATTCCTTACTTGCTGGCACATTCGCATCTCTTTGGATACCAAAAAATGAAGATATATGTGAAGTTGGGACTTCATTGGCGCATCGCTATAATATTTGCAATCGTCAGCCCTTTATCATAATTTGGTTGTTCTTTCACACGATATTGCCAGAACATAAGCTATTCGGCAACAATCACTTGCTTTACTTTTGGCATGATTGGCTTTTGTCTTCCGTTATTTGGATAGCAAGAAAGCCAGCACTTGAGATTGTCATAAGAATCAGGTTGTTGTGAAAATCATCTCGGTCTAGTGGTAAAGTTCATTGTTCAAAATGGCGTTTTGGTCAGTCAGCAGGTTGCCGAACAACAGCGTTTTCTCAGAAACAACAACATCCAGAACCACCCCGAGAGTGTTCTCAGATGACACGATCCATAGAAATTCACAATGACTTAGAATGGCGACCTCGAAATCCAATCAAATTCACACGAGTGATTAAACCCAAGCAAGGCTTCTTCATGGGAAGAAGCCTTTTCTCATGTCTACTTTTCGCACTCAGGCAGACACAAGTTGGAAGCCGAACTTCTCAGCCTTCTTCTTTATGTACTTGATCTGTTGATCTTTATACTTCTGCTCATACTCTTCCACGTTGATCTTTTCATATTCCACTTTGTACTTCAACATGCGATAGACCACGCGTGCGATGGCGTGTGCGGTGGCAACCGTGGCTTGTGCTTTGTCCAAGCGTCCTTTCAGCCGTCGGTAGAGTGAGCCGAAGACACAGTCTGCTCGCTTCACCGATTGCGCCGCCATCCTGAACGCCTGCCCTGCGCGGTTCTTCGTTTTCAGTGTCCTGTTTTTCAATACTTTTGCCCCCGAAATCTCATGCTTAGGCGCCAGTCCCAACCATGAACAGAAATGCTTTTCGCTCGGAAACTTCGTCATGTCCGTCCCCACTTCCATGATGACTGTCTGTGCCAACGATACCCCAAAACCATCTATCACACTCAAGTCCACGCCGCTGATGCGCTTTAGGTGTTTGCAAATCTCTTCTGTATTCCTGGGCGCATTCTTGCTGTGTGAGCTGCGCTTCCGCGCACTCAATGGCTGTAGCTCCCCCGCTTCCCAATCTGGACGTGTCAGCACATACATTCGATCAATCTCTGCATCGCACACTTCCATCTGCTTCGTATAAAAGTCATACACTTCCAGCGATTGTTTGACGATAAAGAGATGCTCTTCACGCCACGTCCCGGTCAACGCCTTGCCGATCTCTTCTGCGCTCTTTTTGCAGTTCCGATCCCGCATCTCCGCCAAAGTCTGCGGATCACGTTCACCTGCCACAATCGCACGGATGATTCTCAATCCTGTCTCACCGGTCACATCGCTCAAGGCTTGGGATAACTGCACATTCATCTGTAACAGCGCTTTTTGCATATGCTGAATGTGAGGTGAACGATGTTCTACCAACTGATTGCGATGTCGCAGCAGGGTCCGCAGCGCAACCAGTTCGCCCTGCGGTCGAAATGAACTTTCCAACAAGCCATAGCTATGTAATGTCTAAATCCATTGCGCATCTTGAATATCGCTCTTTCTGCCCGAAACTCTTCTCAATGAACGCGAACTGATGAGCAGACATTCGAAACCCTGCCGTTCCAATTCTTCGTACAACGGGATCCAATACACCCCCGTGCTTTCCATTGCCACCGTTTTCACATGACGCTCTTGCAACCATTCGCCAATATTCTGCAAGTCCACTGTGTAGTTGCCGAACGCTTTCACGATCTGCGTGGTCTCGTCCCCCGCAACGCATACAACGATCTCTTCTGCTCCGATGTCCACACCTGCCGCATTCTCATTCACCTGACTCATCCCTGCGAAGGGATGTGCTTCTTCCATACCCTTCGTGCGCCTGCCTTCTTTGTCTCATCTCCTTTACTCCTTGCTTCGAATTGGCAAGCCCGGTCACTTATGGAAATTAGCTTTCTCATCGGGGTCGCCCACTTCGCCGCCAGTATGTAAATCAATTTGACCGGAAACCACGGTGCACCGCGGGAGTCGTACACGACGCTCTCCACTGCTTTGTTCGGCTTGCATGCTTGCCGCTTCGGAGTATACTGTCGCTGTCAGCACCCTTGTTTCTCTCGTATAAAATGATGATCTCCATCTTCACGGGTGCACTGGACGGGTGGGATTTTGCGGCATTTTCAGGCTTTATCTACACCCAAGCAGAATTCTGCTCTCAAAGTTTTGTCCACGCCCGCCCCAGCACCAAAGTCCTCTTTAGGGGAGTAA
>CAVSRF010000066.1:0-37393 GCA_963730175.1 uncultured Chloroflexia bacterium
TCAAAGGTTTGTGTTACTCCCCTAAAGAGGACGCGTGGTGCTGGTGCGTGTCACGATAGCCTCGACACAACCAGACGCGGACTCTGCTTGCCTGCACCTTGCCGCAGGTATAAGTGAGAGCAGAAAGAATTCGAAGCCAGTACCGTAGGCTGTGCAGAATCCCCAGCATCCATTGCACGCTGCACGCTTTGTTACTAGAATGAAACAGGAAGGGGCGTGGCGGAGTATCCTAGGAGAGACAAACTCACCGGGATGCATCCGGGGTGTGAGCATCAGGGCAAACCGTTGCGGCCTATGAGAGAAGCTACGAACTTCATCTCGTGTTGTTACTTGGTTGCCCGGTGGAATCTCGTCTGGGACTAAACGAGCCCGAATCGGTGTGTATCACTCACTGCCCGAAAATCCACGCCCCAACCTTCAAACCTAAGGAGAGTGTAGCATGAGTGAAGAAGAAAATGCAAGACCTTCACGACGTTATGTAGCACTGGATATTCACAAGTACTATTGTGTCATCGCAGGAGTGGATCGAGAAGGACGGGTACTGCTCCAACCGGTACGAGTGGAACATGCGGACCTGGAGGAGTGGCTGAAGAAGAAACTGCTTTCCAGTGATCATGTGGTGATCGAATCGACGACGAACGCCTGGCATGTCTATGATCTGTTGGAGCCGCTGGCGAAGCGCGTGGCTGGTTGCCAACCCGATCAAAGTGAAGCAGATCGCGACAGCCAGAGTTAAGACAGATGTCCGAGATACCTTGATCCTGGCGCGACTATTGGCGGCCAATCTGGTTCCGACAGTATGGGTACCACCCATGCATGTTCGCCAAATGCGACAGTTGCTCTCACAAAGAAGGCAATTGGTGGAGACGCATGTCGCAGATCGTGAACCGTATGCACAGTGTTGCGCATCGACATCATCTGAAACATGAAAGAGGCAAACGCTTCAACGAAAAGAACACAGGCTGGCAAAAAGATAAACGGCTGAGCAAGATGGAGCAGTTCCAGTTGACGTCTGGAGATGGAGAACAAAGCCTACATCGAGAAACAGATCGAGCGGATCAGCCAGGAAGTGCGGAAGTTGTGTCACCAGAAGCCTTGGGCAGATGATATGACCTGCCTGATGCAACTGCCAGGGTTTGGCGTGATTACAGCCATGACGGTATTGGCGGCCATCGGGGAGATCGAACGATTTGAGACGCCAAAGAAACTGGCGAGTTATTCGGGACTGACGCCGGGCTTGGAGCAGAGTGGGACAAAGTACCGGGGCAAAGGGATCACGAAGGAAGGACGTCGCGAATTGCGATGGGCATTGGTGGAAGCGGCACAGATGGCGGTGAAGTCCGATCCGGTATTGAAGATGAGGTTCGAAGCCTTGCAAAAACGCATGCATCGCAATCAGGCGATCGTTGCGATTGCTCGTCATCTGTTGGAAGTGGTCTGGTATGTTCTCGACCCGACGCCAACCCTACCGTCACTTCAGCCACGAACGGATTGCCTACAAGTATTTGACCTGGTCCTGGCAGATGGATGAGGCTGCACGGGATGGCTTGACCCGCCAACAATTTGCGCGCTACTATCTGATGAAGTTGGGGATCGGGCATGACCTGACGCGGATTGCACTTGACCCGAAACATCCACGCAGATTGGCAAGCGAAGCAGAAGTTCTGGCAATCCATCCGGAGCTCACACAGATCGAGTAATCACTCCCTTTCTTTCGTTCGATGGCATAACTCCACCCTAAAACAGGGCGGGGATGGTGGAAGCTGTCTATAGGCTGAAACTCTTATAAAATGTGTTTCGATCTTTCTCTAAAAAAGAAAAGTCCCGATGCTTTTTGCCAGGCACGGGACTTTTGCATTCAGTTTTTCTCTCTCCCCTTGACACTGCTGTTTATCGGTGGGTAGTTTTTCATTGATAAAACTCACCTATTGATTATCTAAACTTATTTCTTATTCCACTATCAAGTTCATAGAATAGTTGATCAATTCTCTTAGTTCCAGTTTTATGCGCAGGCATTTTGTTGAGCAGCTCAGCGATCTCAAAAGTTGTATTGTCTATTGCTAGTTTGATCTCACGATCTCCAATTTTCTGATCCGACCTGTTATATAGTTCAATAGCGAATGCAGAGTATACCGCTGGTCCGAGAATATGCTTGCTTTGATTTATATCTTTAAATGGATGTGTATAAGCACTTGCGGCTGCAAGACTCGCAGACCGTGCGGCTGCCGATGCTGCCGTATCTTTAGTTTCAAGTGAAGCCCTATATGCGTCCAATGCAAGCTTTCTCAGATGATTAGTCCGTTTTCCACTATCTGAAAAGTCTTTAATACCATTAATTGCATTCCGTGGACGATTATCTTCATTCTCGATACTCTCATATATCGATAGTGCTCTTTCTGCACAACCAGCAGCCCATTTGCCCAGACTTTGAAGTTCTTCTGTTTTAATTTCGAAATACTCTTTTTTCTTGCCATAGTCTACATCCAAAAGGGATTCTTCTGAACTTATCACTGAAGGTAGTTTTTTATCTCGCATGGCTCGCTACAGATAAGATGATCAACAATCGAATACAAACCAACAGATTTCGTTGCGCAACTTCTGATCGTCAAGCACGAGATCGCGGATTTCGCTCGGAAGTTGTGCGCGTTGCCATGCGCACTCAAGGCGACCAGCTTCTTCAGCCTGACCGTCAAGCGCCGCCTCGCGTGCGGCTTTGATTGCGTAGGCGGCCGCACCCAGTTCATGAGCTGCCACATGAGCAACTACTCCCGCCTGACCAGCAGCATATGCGGCATGGCGCGCTGCTCCGCTCAGATTTCTGGCTGCCGCCATCGCGTGACCACCTGCCGCCCGGGATTGGGACATCGTAATCTCACCTTGCGTCCAAGCGCGCGCCGATTCGATGGCTCGACGCGGACGCTCGTCATTGGGTTGCATTTCCTCAAATAGGTGTAACACATGCTGTGCGCAATCGGCTGCCCATATCGCAAGCAGGTGATGATCGGCATCTTGGAGTGTACCGCCGCGACGCACAGTGATAAACCTGGGGTCGCGCTTCTTTGGTAATATCATTCGCTAACTTCCTGTGCGTTCCTTCTGCCCAACGGTTGGCGTCCAGTGCACGTGATATTGGGCAGCATTATTTCTCGAACTGAATAAGCCGTAATTGAAAGAACGCGATAGCTAGCATATAAATTGAGAAGAGGAATGAAACCATCATTGAGCCATAATTGACTGCCATTCCAAATGCTGGTTTGGCAAGTTCATTAAGTCCGAGAGGAAATATTACAAAGAAGCCGACAATCATCATCGCTGGAGCCATTAAAATTCCCAATGGCTTTCTTTGAAAGCTCATTAGTGCAGTGACGATAAATGCAGGCATAACAAACCCCAAATCCAATATGTAAATGGAGTACAGAAATTCTATCCGATTATGTTCTTGCATAAGCGGGAGCAGTGACATTACCCAGAGGAAAATAAATAATACAGCAATCACGATAGACGATATTGCTGTTGTGTTCAACATTACATTATTCAGGCGAAACTTCTGGAATTTTTGCGATCGAAAACCAACAAGACTATAGATTACCGTCCAGAATGAGAGAGCAAATATTGCTAAATAAACGAGGTAGAAGATGTTGTAAACTCTTTCGATGGTAAATATTCCATATAAGTAACATTGAGAACCAAGTACGCCAATAATTATTATTTGTTTCTTAATGTCATTTTCTTTGGTGGAATAAATCAGGAAAATGAGAAATACGCTCAATAGTACGGTAATAACATCTTGTGCTACCGCTCCAGGAAGATAATCGGCTTGAAAAAGATTATCATAATTCCCTTTCACTAATAGACCACCTACTGCGGCGACAAGTGTCAATATTTCCGTGATACTCCACAACAACTTTGCTGTTTTTATGTTCGGGACCATTTCTTCATCCTTTCAAATATATTTTGGAGGACAAGCGCCCAACGGTTTTCGTTACCCGCGGGTGGGCGGGAGGAGAGAACACCATTTTGCTGGAACCAACTCCAAGCCACGCAACCTGCCGAAAAACGCGCAGACTTCCACCCGTCGGGTGAACCCGTGAAGATAGAGGCATCATTTTATACGAGAGAAACAAGGGTGCTGACAGCGACAGTATACTCCGAAGCGGCAAGCATGCAAGCCGAACAAAGCAGTGGAGAGCGTCGTGTACGACTCCCGCGGTGCACCGTGGTTTCCGGTCAAATTGATTTACATACTGGCGGCGAAGTGGGCGACCCCGATGAGAAAGCTAATTTCCGTAAGTGACCGGGCTTGCCAATCCTAAGCAAGGAGTAAAGGAGATGAGACAAAGAGGCAGGCGCACGAAAGGGATGGAAGAAGCGCATCCCTTCGCAGGGATGAGTCAGGTGAATGAGAATGCGGCAGGTGTGGACATCGGAGCAGAAGAGATCGTTGTATGCGTTGCGGGGGACGAGACCACGCAGATCGTAAAAGCGTTCGGCAACTACACAGTGGACTTGCAGAATATTGGCGAATGGTTGCAAGAGCGTCATGTGAAAACGGTGGCAATGGAAAGCACGGGGGTGTATTGGATCCCGTTGTTCGAAGAATTGGAACGGCAGGGTTTCGAATGTCTGCTCATCAGTTCGCGTTCATTGAGAAGAGTGTCGGGGCGGAAGAGCGATATTCAAGATGCGCAATGGATTCAGACATTACACAGCTATGGTTTGTTGGAAAGTTCATTTCGACCGCAGGGTGAACTGGTTGCGCTGAGAAGCCTGTTGCGACATCGCAGTCAGTTGGTGGAACATCGTTCACCCCACATTCAGCATATGCAAAAGGCGCTGTTACAGATGAATGTGCAGTTATCCCAAGCCTTGAGCGATGTGACCGGTGAGACAGGACTAAGAATCATCCGTGCGATTGTGGCAGGTGAACGTGATCCGCAGACTTTGGCGGAGATGCGGGATCGGAACTGCAAAAAGAGCGCAGAAGAGATCGGCAAGGCGTTGACCGGGACGTGGCGTGAAGAGCATCTCTTTATCGTCAAGCAATCGCTGGAAGTGTATGACTTTTATACGAAGCAGATGGAAGTGTGCGATGCAGAGATTGATCGAATGTATGTGCTGACACGTCCAGATTGGGAAGCGGGGGAGCTACAGCCATTGAGTGCGCGGAAGCGCAGCTCACACAGCAAGAATGCGCCCAGGAATACAGAAGAGATTCGCAAACACCTAAAGCGCATCAGCGGCGTGGACTTGAGTGTGATAGATGGTTTTGGGGTATCGTTGGCACAGACAGTCATCATGGAAGTGGGGACGGACATGACGAAGTTTCCGAGCGAAAAGCATTTCTGTTCATGGTTGGGACTGGCGCCTAAGCATGAGATTTCGGGGGCAAAAGTATTGAAAAACAGGACACTGAAAACGAAGAACCGCGCAGGGCAGGCGTTCAGGATGGCGGCGCAATCGGTGAAGCGAGCAGACTGTGTCTTCGGCTCACTCTACCGACGGCTGAAAGGACGCTTGGACAAAGCACAAGCCACGGTTGCCACCGCACACGCCATCGCACGCGTGGTCTATCGCATGTTGAAGTACAAAGTGGAATATGAAAAGATCAACGTGGAAGAGTATGAGCAGAAGTATAAAGATCAACAGATCAAGTACATAAAGAAGAAGGCTGAGAAGTTCGGCTTCCAACTTGTGTCTGCCTGAGTGCGAAAAGTAGACATGAGAAAAGGCTTCTTCACAGGAAGAAGCCTTGATTGGGTTTAATCACTCGTGTGAATTTGATTGGATTTCGAGGCTCGCCATTCTCAAGTCATTGTGAATTTCTATTGATCGTGTCATCCGAGGACACTCTCGGGGTGGCTCTGGATGTTGTTGTTGGGCAGGTTCTTGCAAAGCTTGATGGGTTTTGCTCCACCCGCATAATCAAATGCTAACAACTTATAGAGGGACACCTTCGAGAATACTAGCCCAATTATATTGGGGATGATTTGGGTGAGTTTAAATCCTGCGGTTGAAAATAAATGGCGGAATTCAGCTTCCGTTCGTTTTTTGCCGTTGAGCATAACCAGCATGTATAAATCCTAAATTACCATCAGTGTGGATGGAGCCGCACACTATGGCATAATCATATCCACAACCAGTAGTTTGGCATCTTTCGACATCGCAGCATGACAGTTTTTTAGAATTGTGACACAGCACTCATCCGGCAAGTAGGTGAGAAACCCACTTCATAATATATGCGTCTCTTTCGGCAGGGACAGAAAAGAAGAAATCGCCACCAATGGCTTCACAGCGGTCTGCGATGTTTATCATTTGCAGGTGTAGGAGTGCTATTTCGATTATCTGGGCATATCGAAAACGACCCGCGCAAATGTGAATTGGCCCGTAGGATGGCTGCAGCCGGCGTCCCATTTCCGCCAGCAATATCCACGAAGGTCTTAACTGAAGAAAAATATAAGCTAATGACGGAGCAGAAACCCCTACTGAAGCTTTCCCCATCAAGCGGTCGAAACGGCTACCAAGCTCTGCATGCTGGGTGAAATAATCAAACATCTCCATCTTGAAAGCATGTTCAAAGCCAGTGTTCCCTGTCTCTATGGTGTGAAGGAGGGCACTCCATGTCGGCCAATCAATCTCCCCCATAGATAGCGCATTTTCATGGAGCGAGTTTGGCAATTCGGTTAAAAGACATTCTCCCATTGGCGTAAGCGAAAACCGGTCATCTGTCGAGTGGACAACCACGCCAACCCAAGCTAATCCCCGCATCAGCCGATACAAAAGCTGTGGGTTGATATTGAGTAAACGGGCGAGGTTCTGGGCATCTTGGGAACCATTCTTCAATTGGTCAGCGATTTCAAGTTTAGCCGCAACATAAATCAGTTGCGCTTTTTGTAAAACTCCAAATCAGATCAGACAGTTGGTCTTGAGGTGATGGGGTAGCTTGCAAGTTGTTGTTGTCCATAATTCTATTCCTTTTTTGCAACACACGTAGATTTTTGTGTGCCTGATGGCAATAATATGAACTGCCCAACTATGTTTTATACAGCATGTAGACTGTATAATTCCTTATCTACAGATTATACAGCCATCTATTTCTATTGGGAATAAAAAAGCGGACGAAGGCAACTTCGTCCGCTTTACTATTCATCTACTCTCTACTTATCCAATTATCGTCTTCCGCCGCGGTTTCCGCCTCGGTCACCACCACGTCCGCCGCCGCGATTGCCGCCACTGCTTTTGCGTGGACCATCTTTGGCGCGGGCTTCTTCGGCTGTCCAGCCTTCGAGCACAGCCTGACGTGAGAGTCTGATCTTGCCTTGTGGGTCAATATCGGTCACCATCACGGTGATCTCGTCGCCCATGCTGACAACGGATTCAACTTTCTCCACGCGCTCGCTGTCGAGTTGGGAGATATGGACCAGTCCATCTGTGCCGGGGAGAATTTCAACGAAGGCGCCAAAGTCTGCGATGCGCACAACTTTGCCCGTGTAGATGTTTCCGATCACGGCATTTTCGCCAAGACCCGCGATACGTTCCTGCGCGATCTTTGCGCCCACGCCATCGGTCGAAGCGATGTATACGGTGCCATCTTCCTCGATGTCGATCTTTACGTTGGCTTCCTCTTGCAAGGCACGGATATTCTTTCCACCGGGTCCGATCAATGCACCGATCTTATCTACCGGAATTTTTACGGTGATGATTCTTGGTGCAAAATCTTTCAGGTCTGGGCGTGATTGGGGCAGTACCTCAAGCATTTTGTCCATGATGAACATGCGGGCGGTGTGAGCCTGTTCCAGCGCTTCCTTCATCATTTGCGTGCTCAAGCCGCTGATCTTGATGTCCATCTGCAGAGCGGTGATGCCTGCGGCAGTTCCGGCAACTTTAAATCCATGTCGCCGAGGTGGTCTTCAGTGCCTTGGATGTCGGTCAAAATCTTATAGCGACCAGTATCGTCGGTGATGAGTCCCATTGCCACGCCAGAGACGGGGGCTTTGATCGGCACACCCGCGTCCATCAATGCGAGGGTCGAACCACAAACGGAGCCCATTGAAGTGGAACCGTTCGACGATAACGCTTCGGACACAACACGGATGGTGTAAGGGAATGACTCAGACGCCGGGATGACCGGTTCCAACGCGCGCTCTGCCAACGCTCCATGCCCGATCTCGCGCCTGCTCTGTCCACGAAGGGGCTTTGCCTCACCTGTTGAGTAGGGCGGGAAGTTGTAGTGATGCAGATACCGTTTGTCCTTGTTCGGGCTGAGGTTGTCGAGTTCCTGTGCTTCACCGAGTGTAGCTAAAGTGGCAAAGGACATGATTTGAGTTTCGCCGCGGGTGAACAAGCCGGAGCCGTGAGCGCGTGGGGATACGCCAACTTCACACCAAATGGGGCGGATGTCGGTCGGCGTTCGTCCATCGGGACGTTTGCCCATGCTCAAGATGCGTTCGCGCACGATGTCCATTTCAGCCTGATCAAAGGATTCTCGGACGGAAGCAAGCGACGGGTAGTCCGCCGCGTTTCCACCTTCCGGTACCGTGCAAAGTTCCTCAACGATGGCATCCTTAAGAGTTGTCATCCCGCTGTAGAATTCATTCTTGGATAGGGGTTTTTCGAGCAGTTCATTCATCGGTCCGCTGACTTTGTCGAAAACCTTCTTGCGGATATCGGCATCGGGCACCGCAAGTTTGACTTCGCGTTTGGGCTTGCCGACTTCTTCGCGGATTTTAAGTTGCAGTTCGATGAGTGGTTGCATGGATTTGTGACCCAACTCCAGCGCCGCAACCATCACATCTTCGGGGATTTCGTTCGCGCCGCATTCGACCATGAGGATGGCGTCTTTGGTGCCGGCAATTCGCAGGTCAAGGTCGGACGCGTCGATCTCAGGGTAGGTTGGGTTGATGACGAATTCGCCGTTGACACGCCCCACGCGGACGGCTGCAATGGGACCATCCCAGGGAATGTCCGAGATCGTCATCGCGGCAGAGGCGGCGTTAATGGCGAAAATATCGAGGGGGTTGATGCCATCGGATGACATTGAGAACATGATGACTTGCACTGCATTTCTCATGCCGTCCTGAAACAGCGGGCGCAGTGGGCGATCGGTGAGGCGCGATACGAGAATAGCATCGGTGCCAGGGCGACCTTCACGGCGGAAGAACGAACCGGGGATTTTTCCGCCAGCATACATGCGCTCTTCGTAGTCCACGGAAAGCGGGAAGAAGTCAAGTCCTTCGCGTACGTCACCCATGGTGGCTGCTGCAAAAACAATTGATTCGGATGTGCCAAAGGTCACCGCGCCGCCAGCCTGACCAGCCAGTTTGCCGGTCTCGAAGGTGAGCACATTGTTGCCAATGGTTGCTGAGTACTTCTTTGATTCTGGTTTCATTAAATTGTCTCCTGTATTTTGTAGGGACGTGGTTTCCACGCCCTTATGTTGTTATCCAACATTGGGCGGCAAGACGCCGCCCCTACAGTTTGTTTTCCGCCATAGGTCAGGGACTGAAAAGTGGGAACAACTTTCGTAGTAACGGCTTTGTATACCACCCCATCGATGATCCAGTCGTATTGGACGGTTGAAACCGTCACTACGGTTATTCGCGCTGTTCAATTCCTGACTGCGGATTAAATAAAGACCCTAAAGGTCTCACAGACCTTTAGGGTCTAACTCACTTACTTATGTCGCAGGCTCAAACTTTCGGTGATCGCCAGATAACGCTTGTAATCAACCTGCCGTAGGTAGGTCAACAGGCGGCGGCGGCGTCCGACCATTTTGAGTAGTCCGCGTCGACAAGACTGATCTTGTTTGTTGGCACGCAGATGCTCGGTCAACTGTTGGATACGTCTCGTCAGAATGGCGACCTGGACTTCGGGTGAGCCAGTATCGGTTTCATGACGATGGTAATCTTCGATCAGCTTTGTCTTTGCTTCTTTCTGTAAAGGCATGACGTTTGCTTCCTTTCTTTAGAATTTGGCGGATTTACACCGCACTAGCAGGTCTCCGTGCCTACAGCCTTTACCCTTTTTGGGAAAACCGTTTGACAGGACCAGTCACGGGCTGAGATTATACCAGAAATTACCCTACTTAATTTCCGCCCAATACGCTCTCGATAATACCAACATAGCCCAGCGCCACCTTTTCGAGACTATCCAGATTGAGGCGTTCATCCACGACATGAGCGTCCGCTTCGGTTCCGGGACCAAACCCAATGGTTGGTATGCCAGCCGTCCCGATGCTGTAAGCGGCGTTCGTGCAAAAGCGATATGCGGATAGTTGTGGGTCAAGCCCCGTTGCACGTAATCCCACAAGTGCTTTTTGAACGAAAGGGTGATCGTTGTCCAGCTCCCAAGCCGGGAAGAATTTTGTACAGGTGAGCGTTTTACCTGTATAGGCTTGATGTTCACCTTGGGCAATCATCGCATTGAAGGGAATGTCCTTGAGTTCAGGTAAGGATTTGATCGCGTCAAGAACATCGTCAATTGTTTCGTTAGTTAAAAGGCGGCGGTCATAAGTGGCTTTGCAACGCGATGGGATGACCGAGTAACCCGGATACGGCTCGGAGATAATGTCTGTCAACGCGAGGATGGCAGGTCCGAGCAGGGGATGTTCACCAAGTTCAATTCTTTCCACTGCTTCGATCACTTTCATCATCAAGTGCACGGCGTTAACGCCCAACTGTGGAGAGGATGAATGCGATGGTTTTCCAATAGTTTCAATATGGATCTCTGCGCGCCCGCGACCGCCATGTACCAAATCCAAATTACTTGATTTTCCGATCACTACATAATCAGGTTTGCTCTCGTCCATCACAGTTTTCAGCGCGCCGCCTTCATATACTTCTTCCATCACGGATGCAGAAACGACGACTTTCCCCGCTATCTTGCTTCTGTCCACGCTTGCGGCAGAATGAACCATCGCGGCGAGCGCACCTTTCATATCTGCCGCGCCGCGCCCATACAGATAACCATCAACGATCTCGCCACCGAACGGGTCTTTCGTCCATACAGAGCCGGGAGCGATGCCGACGGTGTCGGTGTGCGCGTCGAATAGTAATGTTTTGCCAGGTTGCGCTCCTTCGATAACACCGATGGCTGAACCGTTTTCGTCCACCCAGACTTTATCGAAGCCGAGTGATTTCATTTCCTCTATCACGATCTGGATGACGGGTCCTTCTTCGCCTGTGAGACTGGGTTGCCTGATCAGGCGTTGTGTAAAGTCAATAAGCGCGTCTTTGTTCATTTGGACTCCTTATACTTCCACTTGGATTGCACTACCGGATTTATACCGCTTCAACCCTAAGCGGAAAACTGATACTGCCAAAATGAGAAAAGCCATCGCCCCGAGCAGGAGTTCGCCCAAAGTCTGCCACGTAAAAGCGCGTACAAATTCCGCAGGGACCGCGCCGACGAACGCAGCGGGAACCAAAGTGAACAGGATCAGTTTTGCGTAGTTGTCAAATAATGTGGTGGGATAAATCCCAAACGTGATGATGGCGTTGACCATAAGGTTGGTAAAACCGGATAACATCCCAAACCAGAATGCGAGACTCTGGATCAGGATGAGAAACGCCGCGAAAACAGTAGCAGCTAAAAGGGTCGCGAGAATGAAGCGGAGAAATCCATCCCATGTATATTGACCGGATAAGCCGTAACTGATGAATCCGTATGTAAAGTCGCCCATTCCGCTCGAGATCATGCGGCTGGATACTGCATGCAGTAACACAGGGCGCGGCAGGGAAAGATAGTAGTCGAGGCGTCCCTGGTTGATGATGTCGCTGAGGGTGAAGGCATTGCCGAACAGCAACGCCACGAGACCGAACGCACTGGCAAGCACGCCGAAGGTGATGTACATGTCGTTGATGCCCCAGCCGCGTACCTCTTTGAATCTCTCAAAGAAGATGATCCAAATGGCGAAATAGATGAAGTTGTTTAACATCATGCCGATTGCCTGTGTGATGAAGGAGACGCGGTACTCCAGCACGGATAGCAGATTGGCTTTCCATACAGCAAGAAGAAATTTTAGTTCGCGCATCTAACCTCCATTTACCGTCAGGTACGTCACGCCGCGCCGATAGGCAATGACAAGAGTTCGTGCCAAGAGCAATGATCCATACTGTTTGCAAGAGCAGGACGCTCGTAAATAATTCCATTGATGGTGATACGAACAATTTGGATGGACCGTAGATCATGGCAGCAAAAGGCAGGGATTTGGCGATGACTTGAAGCCAGTTGGGATAAAAATCGAGCGGGATTAAAAAACCGCCAAGAATGAAAATGAACTTTTGGTAGATCCACAAAAACGGAGAAACTTCCTCTACCAAAAAAGCAGATAACCCGATCAGACAGGTGATACAGAAGTTGAGTATCCATGTACCGAACAAGGCAAGGATGGCGAATGCCCATCCCAGCGGTGCAGGCGGTGGACCTACCAGCCACCAGACCATGGCACTGCCAAAGAGCGCATTTACCAGCAGCGCGAAAGAGGGTCTCTCCCATGGAGTTGCTGAATTGATAAAGTAAGAAACTGTAAGGCTTACTGAGCAGGTATGCGATGGAGCCATCTTTTACATTATCAGAGATCGTCCGCGCCAGGGCGGGACGGCTGAGTTCAATGGTCTCTGCCATCATCAAATACCACATGGTGCTGTATAACGTCATGCCATTGATCGTGTCCGTGCCGGACGCGTGAAATGTGACGTTCCATAGCTGGTAGAAGATCCACATGAATGGCACGATCATCAGACTGCGCCCGATCAGTTCGCCCGGATATGCGAGCGAGTTGATAAGTGTGATCTGAAAGATCGACCAATATTTTTTATAACTTTTCATGAGTTTAACTCGGCTTCACGTGCCTGTTCATATATCTTCGCGATAACTTCTTCCAGTGGAGGATCAGAAACTGTGATGTCAACCAATTCTCCAGCTTGCGAAAGGTGCGCCATGACTGCATCCACAGGGGTTTTTGCTGTATCAAATTTCAACTTGACACCATAATGTCCAACTTTCAGAATCTCAACGCCAGCTATCGAGAAACTTTTTGGTACCTCCTCTGCATAACGAACCTCCACCATTTTTCGGGTGAGAAATTTCCGTTTGAGATTCGAGACTTTATCTTCGTAAACGATCTGTCCGTGATTGATAATGATGACGCGCCGGCATAGAGCTTCAAGATCGCCCGCGTCATGTGACGTGAGCAGGACGCCGACATTCTCCTCTCTTGCGCCATCAATCGAATGGCGTCGCGGATGTGTTGCTTGGCGACCACGTCCAAGCCAATGGAAGGTTCATCGAGCAATAGCAGTTTCGGGCGATGTAAGAGCGAGGCGGCAACTTCACAACGCATCCGCTGGCCGAGCGAAAGTTTGCGAACAGGGAGTCTCCAAAAGATCCTTTATCTCAAATGCCTCTGAAAGAAACGTGATGCGTTTTTTCGTCTCGTTGTCATCCAGCTCATAGATTTTCCCGAATAACATAAAAGTATCCACAGCGGGGAGGTGGTACCACAATTGTGGGCGTTGACCGAACACCGTGCCAATGTGATATGCAAGTTTCTGCCGTTCTTTCCATGGGATAAAACCTAAAACTTTCGCCTCGCCTGCGGATGGATGCAAAATGCCCGTGAGCATTTTGATCGTTGTGGATTTGCCTGCGCCATTCGGTCCAATGAAGCCGAGCAGTTCACCCGCTTCCATTGGAACGAAAGTTTGCGTACGGCTTCGATGGAGTTGTACTCAGGCTTGAAGAGTGTGCGCATGGAACCGCGTAGCCCCACGGTTTTATGTTTGGTTTGGAATGTTTTTTGAAGATTTGTGACTTCGATGGCTGGCATGATGATTTACTTTCTCTGTGCTAACACGAATAAATATCCAGTATTTCTGTCCTTAAATATATTTTGGTTAAGTCAGCGAGCGTATGCCCATCAGGGATTGAGCAATCGTTCTTTGCGAGGGATACCAGAATTCTTTATCCACGAGTAGGTATCTCCTTGGGGGTTATTTGTGTATAAGTTTTCTCACTTTTTCAAATACTTTCAATGTGTCCTCCCTTTGTCGTTTTCTGACTTCAGGTTCGAACAATGACCAGCCTTCATTATCTGTCAACATCATGATTTAGAAGCGGGAACAGATCGGAGTTGATATAGCGTTTGGTCTCATCTTCAGTCAGCGGGGCGGGCGTATCGTAAAACGGGTCTACATTCAGCGAGATATGTAACAAGGTAGTTTTTATGATTAGAGTTGCAGGAGTATTCTCGCCATAAAGTTGTTCAATTCCAGCAAGAATATCAGGGAGTTTTTGATTATCAGGTTTTGGCGGCAGATCTTTTCTCACCCAAATGAAGGCATTGATTGTAAATTCGGTCCATATTTTGATTCTCTCATGGTATTGATTGCTGATCGGAAAGCCGAGATTTGGCAACGTATTTGCTGCGACAGCCGCAGAGCGGAAGGCATGCATGAAATCTTTTTTTCCTTCTATATGAATTTTGTCTATGTCATGAAACAGGATAATCCATTTTGCGATCTGTTGTCGTTCTTGTGAAAGACCTTGAAACTCGGGTAGTATGAACATACCGAGAAATGCACAAGTAATATGCGTAAGCGTAATGCCATTGGTATAAGAAGCCATTTTGCGCCAACCGGGGGCAATGGATTCCATTAAATCCATTCTTGTGTCCGTGAAGAAAGATTTCACCCTTTCGTCCAGGATTTCCCAAGACTGGATTTTTCCTTTTTTGAATTCTTCAACCAACCTCAGAATGAACTGATTGAGCTCTTTACATTTCACATCAAATTGCGGGAAACTCTGTTGTGTATCCATAAGTTGTTGCCGTGTGTAAATTATACATCCCGCCTCCTTGTATGCTGTACAATTACCCGTGAGGTAAATCAATGGAAAAAAGCTTTATACCCTTACTGTCAGTTGTTTTTCTTGCGTTTCTTGTACCGATTTTACTTTCCCGTTTTAGACGTATACCGGTTGTGGTGGGGGAAATACTGGCTGGGATATTGATCGGTCCCTCTGTGTTGGGTTGGGTGCATACCGAAGATCCTACATTGGATATCCTGGCTGAGATCGGTTTTGCCTTCCTGATGTTTCTCTCCGGCTTGGAGATCGATTTTTCCATTTTGTTCGCCGCTTCAAAGCCTGGACAGGATAAAAAGAAAAGCCCGATCTTTCTGGCAGGCTTATCTTTTCTGATCACCGTGATCTTTGCCGCGGGAATTGGCTTCTGGCTCACGGGCGCTGGTTTCGTAAAAGACCCGTGGATGATGACATTGATCCTTTCGACAACCTCGTTGGGTATCGTTGTGCCTGTATTGAAGGAAAAGAAAATGTCATCCAGTAATTTGGGGCAGACGATACTCCTCTCCGCTCTGCTTGCCGACTTTTTGACGATGTTCATGATAACGGTCTATATCGCTGTCCGCTCGACGGGCTTAAGCCTGAATATCTTGTTGATCGGATTGTTGTTCGTCCCTGTTCTGTTGTTGTATCAATTTGGTCAACGGCATTTGCGACGTCCCCTCGTGCGCAGGTTGATCGAGGAGCTGGCGGATGCCACTTCGCAGATCAAGGTGCGAGGTGCTTTCGCGTTGATGATCGCGTTTGTGGTCATGGCAGAGTTGATCGGCGCGGAACTGATTCTCGGTGCATTTCTTGGCGGGGTTCTAGCATCACTGCTTAGTGATAACGAAGACGAAAAGATCCGCTACAAGCTGGATGCCATCGGCTTTGGATTTTTTGTGCCGCTGTTCTTTGTGTATGTGGGCGTACGTTTTGATTTGCAGGCTTTTCTAAATAACCGCGAAGCGTGGGTTTTACTTCCCATATTATTGGTGGTGGCATTCGCGATCAAGATTGTTTCAGCTTTGGTGTTCCGTTTTGCTTATTCGTGGCGGGAGTTTTTGTCAGGCGGCATGTTGCTTTCTGCGAGACTTTCGCTCATTATCGCTGCTTCGGCGATCGGTGTACGCCTGGGGTCGATCACGGAATCGACGAATGCCGCGATCATTCTCATTGCGGCATTGACTGCAATGCTGGCGCCCTTGAGTTTTAATACGCTGATGGACTCGCCTGATGAAAGGAAGCGGCGCGTCAAATTGATCTATGGCGAAAGCGATCTTGCCTTTCAAGTTGGGAAGATATTGCGTTCGCATGGCGACGATGTATTGTTTCTTGAAGCGAACCCTGATGTTGCGGTTCGAATGAGCGAGCAGGGATTTGAGGTAGCGTCTGTCGATGGAAGCTTAGCGTCAACGATGGCATCAATTTCCGATACGCGTGTGGACGTGTTCATCGCACTGAGTCTGCGTGATGATGATAATTTGGAAGCGTGTCGCGTGGCGCGGGCGCAGGGCGTGGATCATATCCTCGCGTTCGTTGCGGAACCGATACGCGTACCGGATTTTCGTGGATTGGGCGTGCAAACGTTGACCCCTTCGTTGCACCGTAGCTCTTTGCTGGCATTGATGGCGCGCAATTCTGCAATGTTCTCATTGATCACATCCACGGAAGACCAGCGTGACCTACGCGAGTTTATTTTATATAACTCAAGTTTGAATGGAAAACGTTTGATGGATTTAAATATCCCCGCGAATATGCTTGTACTGGCGATCCGCCGTGGGGATGAGCTGATCGTTCCACACGGTACGACGAAGCTGGTAACTGGAGATCACCTTACAGTGCTTGGTGATGTCGAAGCGCTGGCGCGAATTGAAACATGGCTGGAAGGCTGGTAGAAAACAATCCTCCGGGAAAAGCCCGGAGGATTATTTTTTTGTGTTCTACAACAAAGTGCCGTTTAATATGATCCCGGCAACGGTAAAGTAAATGACCAGTCCCGAAACGTCCACAAGTGTGGCGACGAATGGGGCGGAGGAAGTTGCGGGGTCAAGCCCCACTCTTCGTAGAAGGAAGGGCAGCATCGAACCGGATAATGATCCCCACAAAACAATGCCGACAAGTGAGAAGCCTACGGTCAAGGCTAATAGGAACCAATGCTCGCCGTAGGAATGGAATAGGTTTGCCCATAGCGTGATCCGAACAAAACCTATTGCCCCTAAAATTCCACCCAGCGACAAGCCAGAAAGAATTTCGCGCCGCATTACACGCCACCAATCCTTCAAGGTCACTTCGCCGAGCGCCATCGGCGCGGATGATCAAAGTCGAAGCCTGTGAACCTGAATTGCCGCCGCTTGAGATGACCAGTGGGACAAAGATGGAAAGAACAACCGCCTTGGCAATTTCAGTTTCAAATTTTCCCATGGCTGTGGCGGTGAGCATTTCACTTAAGAATAAAACCACAAGCCATGTGGCGCGCTTACGAACCATTTTCGGGATGGCGATTTCCATGTAGGGTTCTTCCAATGCCTCGGAACCGCCAAGTTTATGAATGTCTTCCGTTGCTTCCTCTTCTGCGACATCGAAAATATCATCCACGGTTACGATGCCGATCAACATGCCCTGACTGTCGGTCACGGGTAACGCTGGCAGGTCGGCATCTTTGATCTCTTCCACTGCCACTTCGCGGTCTTCGTATGCGTTCAAGGCAACGAAGCGTTCGTCCATCAAGTCGGAGATTAAAGTTTCGGGGGCGGCGAGCAAAATGTGGCGAATGCGAAGATCATCAATGAGATGTCCGTGTTCGTCGATCACGTAGATCATGCTCATGGTTTCGGAGTCCAGCCCGTAGCGGCGGATATGATCGAGAGCATGAGCAATCGTCCAGTGACGTTTGACGCGCACAAAGTGGGGAGTCATCAAACGTCCGACGCTATTTTCCGGGTATCCCAAAAATTGCGATGCGAGTCGCCTTTCGTCGGGTGAAAGCAAATTCAGTAATCGCTGTGTGACCTGTGCGGGGAGTTCGTCCAGCAGATCAGTGCGGTCGTCATCAGACATGGCGTTTAGGATGTTGACCACTTCCTCATGTGCCATGGCTTTCAATAGTTCTTGTTGACGTTCAATGGGAAGGTACGAGAAGATCTTCGCGGCTTGTTCGCGTGGGAGAAGACGGAAGACGACCGCCTCTTTCTCAGCCGATAACGGCTCCATCACTTCAGCCAGATCGCCTGCGGGCCAGTTCCTGATCTCTTCACGCAGGGACGCGAAGTCGCGTGCCTCGATAAAGGTTTCGAGATCAAGGGTTGTCATTTCTGCATTCATGTCTGCACCTCCGTAGTGAAAATAAAAGCCACCTTGGGATATTCTCCGAAGGTGGCGAAGGTTCACAGACTGACAAGCCGCGCGTAGTTTATGGCGCGTTCAATAGAAAGACATGACGCGCCCATGGGCGGCTTGGTGAGTTCTGTATAGTTCGCAATTCGGAGACGTTAAAACAGATCAACGGTTGGTGCGCTAAGGGCACGTCATCGTCCAAGGCGGTCACTTCCTTTCTTTGTGTGAAATATATTGTGTTCATAGCTGTGCGGTTTATACTCCCGCGTTGGAACATCCGTCAAGGGATGAAAGTGTCAGTTTGGTAATATTTATTGGGCTAAAGCGTAGTGGCAACAGGTAGATATTTTTCGTGCAGACTTGCCATATGGTGCTCCACATGACCGACAATCATATAGATGAGTGCTCGTGCACTGACAGGGAATCCGCTGGCATTGCCTAGGCGAGCTGCATATTCTTCTGGCATGTTGTTGATGGTAATGATGTTTGCGCGGCGTAAATGTTCGAACTCGCTGATTAGGTCTTCTAGCGAATAGTTATCAAACCCAGCCTCGCGGACATAGTCATCTTGGTCGAAACCAGCCATTGGGGCTTGGTCGTTGCGTGAGACGCGTACGAGACGATACGAGAAGACGCGCTCGGTGTCGTTGAGATGTCCTATTACTTCCTTGATGGACCATTCTTTCGGCGCATCGCGGAAGAGGGCTTGTTTGTCGGTGAGATTTCCAAGCGCGGATCGGATCTCGTCAATCTGGCTTGAAAGTGCGGCAAGGACATCTTTTCTGGCGATGGCTCGCTGAACATAGCCATCATAGTATTCTGCGTATTCTTCTGCGGTTGGGTGGGTGATGGTTTTCATGGATTCTTAAATCTCCTAAGATTGTTTTGCCAGCCATTCCAAACAATAATCGGCTACTTCCTCCCAGCCTTTTTGCCCGATGATGAAGTGGTTGCGTCCGGGGAATTCCTTGAAATCTGTAACCGAGTTGCTGCCTTTGTACCTGTTGTAATTCTTTTCATTTAGGTCAGGCGGGATGATGTTGTCCTTGCTGCCTGCGGTCAATAGAAGTGGGGCGTGTTGTTTCTTGAAATCGATCTTTGCTTTGAACAATAATTCGCGCGGAATATGCCTTGATTCGGGTACAACGTATTTTTCAAACGCGGCGCGTTGTTCATTGAGCGGCATGTCGTTGACAAAGGCATATTGAAAGCGCTCAAAGCTCATAACCACGGGCGAGTTTTGGTTTACGAACGGAGTGATGTGTCCCCAGTTGGCTTTTAGGAAGGAAAAGGTCGTTGTGAAGACTCCGCTTGGAGGGGCAGAGTCGATCGCGATACCGGCGGAGCCAAGTCCACGGTTAATCAAAAGCTGAGTAGTGAGGGCGCCCATCGAATGTCCGATGATGATCGGTTTTTCATCCAATGCCTTGATCTGGTTGGCAAAATGATCAACGATATTTGTGAGCGTTAATTTTCCCAATGCCGCATCGGGTGTTTGCAATTCTCGAATCGATTTGTCTCTTCCGGGATAAGCGGGCGCCAGACAGCGATAACCCTTCGCTTCAAACCGTTGAACCCAACCCTCCCAACAGAGAGGTGTCATATAAAGACCGTGAATAAAGACAACTGTTTTTATACCCATAAAGTTCTCCTTGAAAAATGAAACGGATTAGCGAGTTTACCCCATCTCGATGAATTTCAACTCGGGATTTTTATCCGCGTAATATTTCAGCATAAAAGCTGAGTTGAATATCGCCACTTTACGTTCTCGTGAAATCGCGGGCAAGAATAACTTCGCTTCGTGCGGGCAGGGCGTTGAAGATCTCATCGGTCGTATCCACATAGCGTGCGGTGACAAAATCCAGCCGTTCCACCGCGACTGAGACGTTGTACTCCATTTCGAGACGCGCCTGTACCACATCGAATTGAAGTTGTCCCACCACGGCAAGGATCGGCTCGCGCTTGAAGGCGTTGATGTTATAAAACACCTGCACCGCTCCCTCTTTTTCCAGTTGCTGCAAACCTTTGGTGAATTGCTTTTGTTTACTCAGATCGTTATTTTTGAGCAGGGCGAAATGTTCAGGTTCAAAGCGCGGCAAATCTGCAAAGCGGATGGGTTCTCCAGTATGTAAGGTGTCTCCGATGCTCAGGCTTCCATTATTGGGAATGCCAACTACATCTCCGGGAAAAGCTTCGTCAACGATTTCCCTTTCGTTGGCGAATAATTTATAGGGACGTGTTAGCCGTATTGTCGTCCCACTTTGCGCGTGGGTAGCCATGACGCCTCGTTCAAATTTTCCAGAGCAAACTCGCAGAAAGGCAACGCTGTCGCGGTGTTTGGGATTCATGTTTGCCTGGATCTTAAAGACAAATCCTGAAAAGTCAGGTTGGCTGGGCTGGATAGTCTCTTCACCGCTTGCATAGGGTTGCGGAGGTGGGGCAAATTCCACGAAGGCATCCAGAAATAGACGCACGCCAAAATTGGTGAGCGCGCTTCCAAAGAAGACCGGGGTCTGCTTTGTGTTGAGCATGTGTGCGTGATCAAACGATATGTCGAGTCCATCCAGTAAGTGGACATCCTCTTCGAGCCTTTTATTTTCACTTTCAGAGATACGCCTGGTGGCAGGGATGTCGTTTAAATTCACGAACACTTCGGGAGCCATTTTTTCGTTGCGTTCGGTGCGTTCGTAAAGGTAGACGCCGCGTGCAGACCGGTCATAAACCCCTCGAAACTGCTGTCCATCCCCGATGGGCCAGTTTATGGGAATGGGTTGCATGCCGAGAATGGATTCGATCTCATCCAATAGTTCAAGCGGATCACGAGCGGGACGATCCATTTTGTTGATGAAGGTAAAGATCGGTATGCCGCGTTTACGGCATACATCGAAGAGTTTGCGAGTCTGTGGTTCGATGCCTTTGGCGGCATCCAACACCATGACGGCGCTGTCAACTGCGGCAAGTGTCCGATATGTGTCCTCGGAGAAATCCTGATGCCCGGGTGTATCAAGCAGGTTGATGATGTAATGCTTGTACGGAAATTGCAGTACAGTGGACGATATGGAAATACCGCGCTCGCGTTCCATTGCCATCCAGTCTGATGTGGTACTGCGTTGGTTCTTTTTGGCGCGCACATTCCCAGCCAGTTCGATGGCGTTGCCGTACAAAAGGAGCTTTTCGGTGAGCGTTGTTTTACCCGCATCAGGATGCGAAATGATCGCAAATGTCCTGCGAGCGGCAATCGCTTGTTCCAATGTTGTATTTGATGTTTTACTGATAATTCTTCCAAGAGAGACCTCTGTGTTTTATTAAGCGGTGGGTATTTTACCTGAAAACCGCCCTTGCAACTTGCTGAGAAAATAAATGGTCTCATGGCTCTTCAATAAAACCGCTACTCTTTCGCTGTATAATGATTTTTGATAATGGGAACGACATTTATTTTGATTTATATGTAAATAAAAATCCTTTCGAGATTAATCTCGAAAGGATTTTTTACTAATATGGCAGCAACAGGTTCCCTATCGTAGGATCAACAACCCAATGCCGATTGCCAGCGCACTGATGGATGCGATAAAAAGTCTTCGTATGATCTTGGGCGCTTTCTCCGGATATCTTCGTTCGATCAGATGTATGATGTGCACTTGTCACTCCTTTGCTAATGTTTTGAACTGCTCCAAATGTACCGCAAAAGATTATCGAGAACGAGATGCGAAAGTATATAAAAGGTATATTGTTTGTGTTGTTACAGCAAATCCAGCTCACGAGCTCGGACGATTGCCTCAGTCCGTCGGCGGACGCCCAGTTTCCGATACAATTTCGACGTGTACATTTTTATGGTATTGGTGGATAGCGCAAGTTCGGAAGCAATTTCCTTGTTTGATAATCCGTCCGCAATCAGTTGTAATATCTTCCTTTCTTGGTTTGTAAGAGGCTCTATCAGTATTCCATCAGCATTTACCTGTGTTTTTGCTTTCTTCTTTTTCTCTGTTGTTACGCTTTGGTTCGGCGCAGGGATTTGCACTCCTCCCAGAAGGGTTTTAGAAAGCGGAGTGTAAGTAATCCTGTAATATTCCCTGTTCTTGAATTGAAAGTAGATTTGCTTATTCACCCTGAAATTGTGATCAGAAATGCGAATTAGATAGTGCGGCACCTGAATTAAACCAATATTCCCACTAATCTCGCATTGAACCTGTCCGTCTACTGTGATGATATTTCCCTCGCGCAGTTCCTGACCTGTCTGAACCCAAAGTCGAGGGAATGAACGAAAAAGCCAAAGCCATAAAAGACCGATGGGAAACCCAACAAATAACTCTCCATGACTGGCAAAAGACGGAAATCTAATTTTGATTGATATTGCTATGATCAGAACAGCCAACAATACGAAAAATGACACCATACCTGCCGCGAATGTGGATCGATTCTTCTTCAAAAATCGTATTTGTTGATGGCTCAAGCGCCCGCGCTGGTTTGTTTCGAGTTCGTCTGATGTTAAGTTCACTACATCTAAAATATTCATTCTCGATTGGACCCTGTTCCTTCATAAAAAGTATAACATGGTCCTTTTTTCTTCTCCGCGTATTCGCTGTATAATAATGTCAGACAATGAAACGGAGTTGTGTATGACTTCAAATCACAATCGAAATCCCGGCGTGCCCCTTGACCTTGATTGGGTGATGGGTGCGCACATCAATAAAAGCGCGGTGGAGCGGCGCGTAGCCACCTTGCCTCTGCGTCGAACCGTAAAAAAGGAATGGCAGGCGGCGTGGCTTTTACGTGCCGTCACCTGCATTGACCTGACCACGCTCGCAGGTGACGATACTCCTGGGCGCATAAAACGATCTATGTGCCAAAGCCAAAGTTCCGATTCGACCTGATATGCTGGACGAGACTTGGCGTGGACGGTGAGAAGATCACCGTCGGTGCGGTGTGTGTGTATCCCAACCGAGTCGCGGACGCTGTCCATGCGCTTCAAGGCTCTAACATTCCAGTTGCTTCTGTTGCGACAGGTTTTCCTGCGGGACAGACTCCTCTGCCACAGCGCATCGGCGAGATCGAGCAAGCCGTGGAGGCGGGCGCGCGCGAAATTGACGTGGTCATTGCCCGCAACTATGTGTTGACTGGCGATTGGCAGGCGATGTACGACGAAGTTGCAACAATTCCGCAAAGCCAGCGGGGAAGCGCATATGAAGACCATTTTAGCGACGGGCGAATTGGGAACATTGAAACAGGTCTATCAAGCCAGCCTCGTGGCGATGATGGCAGGCTCGGACTTTATCAAGACATCCACAGGTAAAGAATTGACCAATGCGACTCTGGAAGTGAGTTTCGTGATGACGCGTGCCATCCGTGAATATCTTGAACGCTACGGCTACAAGATCGGATTCAAACCCGCGGGCGGGATCAGCTCCGCGAAGCAGGCGATGGCGTGGCAGTCGTTGATGAAGGAAGAACTCGGCGATGAATGGCTGAAGAATGACCTGTTCCGCTTTGGCGCGAGCAGTTTGTTGACCGACCTCGAGCGGCAGTTGTATCACTACATCACAGGTCACTACGCGGCGAAGCATCACATGCCGATGGGATAAAGGCTTTTCACCACAAAGGACACAAAGTGTCACAAAGGAAAACCGTTTGAATTTCCCCTTCGTGTACCTTAGTGACCCTTTGTGGTGAATTGACTGGAGTAACTTATGAGCACATTACTTGAAATCTTCAAAACCATGGAATACGGACCTGCCCCTGAATCACCCGATGCGGTCAAAGCTTGGTTGGATGAGCACGGACGTAAGTTCGGGTTGTTCATCAACAATGAGTGGGTGACGCCGAAGGGTGCGAAGTATTATCCTTCGTATGATCCGTCGAATGGGGAGTTGTTGGGGGAGACGGTTCAGGCTGGGAAGAAGGAAGTCGATGCGGCGGTTGCGGCGGCGCGCGAGGCATTTGGCACATGGAGCAAGACTCCAGGCGTTGTCCGTGCGCGGTATATGTATGCGATTGCGCGCAATATTCAGAAGCATCATCGCTTGCTGGCGGTGCTCGAAAGCATGGACAACGGCAAGCCGATCCGTGAGTCGCGGGATATCGATGTGCCGTTGTTGGCGCGTCACTTTTATTATTATGCAGGCTGGGCGCAGTTGATGGAAACCGAACTGCGCGACTATCAACCTGTCGGTGTGGTGGGACAGATCATCCCGTGGAACTTCCCGTTGTTGATGCTGGCGTGGAAGATCGCACCTGCGATTGCGATGGGTAACACGGTTGTGTTGAAACCTGCTTCGTACACACGTCTCTCGGCGTTGTTGTTTGCGGAGATCGTTGCCGAAGCGGGAGTGCCTGCGGGCGTGGTCAATGTCATTACGGGTTCGAGCAGTGCTGGCTCGATGATCGTTGAACACCCTGATGTGGATAAGATCGCGTTCACGGGTTCAACGGATGTCGGTCGTATTTTGCGCAGGCAAACGGCTGGGTCGGGCAAGAAGCTGTCGTTGGAGTTGGGAGGCAAGAGTCCGTTCGTAGTGTTTGAAGATGCCGATTTGGATGGAGCAGTTGAAGGGGTGGTCGATGCGATCTGGTTCAATCAGGGTCAGGTCTGTTGCGCAGGGTCAAGGCTCATTGTGCAGGAAAATGTCGCGGCGCGTTTCATCCAAAAATTAAAGGCTCGCATGGAGCATATGCGGGTTGGCGACCCGCTCGATAAATCCATTGACATGGGCGCCATCGTGGACAAGACGCAATGGGAGACGATCGATAGTTGGGTGAAGACGGGCATCAGCGAAGGCGGCGAGTGTTATCAGCCGAACATCAAGATGCCTGAGAAGGGATTGTTTTATAAACCCACGTTGATCACGGGGCTTGACCCCGCGGCGGCAACGGTGCAGGAAGAAATTTTCGGACCCGTGCTTGTGTCGCTTACGTTTAGAACGCCGAGCGAAGCCATCGAACTTGCGAACAACACGCGCTATGGGCTGGCGGCGAGTGTGTGGAGCGATAACATCAATCTTGCGCTCGATGTGGCGAGCAAGATCAAGGCGGGTTCGGTGTGGGTCAATTGCACAAATCTTTTCGATGGCGCTTCGGGATTTGGCGGCTATCGTGAATCGGGTTATGGACGTGAAGGCGGCAAGGAAGGTTTGTTCGAATATGTGAGACCGACATGGATGGATCGTCCACGCCCAGAATTTACTCGTGAACGAAAAGTGGGGAGGACACGTGCCTACGCTTCCGACTCCGCCGACAACTGCTCGGGCAAATGGACATGATCTTCCCCGAGTTGACCGCACGCCGAAGATGTACGTCGGCGGCAAGCAGGTGCGACCCGATGGCGCATACACCACAACGATATTGAGTGCAAAAGGGAAGATCGTCGGGCAGGTCGGTGACGGCAATCGCAAGGACATCCGTAACGCGGTCGAAGCCGCACACAAAGCACGGACGTCAGGTTGGGCGATGCGTCATGGATTCAACCGTTCGCAAATTTTATATTTCATCGCTGAAAACTTGGATGCTCGCAATGCAGAGTTTGTTGAACGAATTGTTGAGATGACGGGACGCACGAAAAAGTCCGCGCAAGCTGAAGTGGATACGGCTGTTGAAAGATTATTTACTTATGCGGCATGGGCGGATAAATACGGCGGCTCGGTACAAGAGACAACCTTGCGCGGCATCACGGTTGGTGTGAATGAACCCATCGGTGTGGTGGGCATTGCCTGCCCCGATGAATATCCATTGCTTGGATTCATCTCGCTCATGGCTCCTGCGATTGCAAGAGGCAATACGGTGGTGATGATACCGAGTCAGAAATATCCGTTGAGTGCAACTGATTTCTATCAAGTGCTCGATACATCCGATGTGCCCGATGGCGTGGTCAACATCATCACAGGTGACCGCGACCACCTGACCAAAACCCTCGTCCAGCACGAAGACGTGGACTCGGTCTGGTACTTCGGCTCAGCGGAAGGCAGTTACCACGTGGAGAACGAATTCGCCGCCAACATGAAGCGGACGTGGGTGGGCTACGGTCTGCCCCGCGATTGGATGGATCGCGAGCAGGGCGAAGGTCATGAGTTCCTGCATGAGTTCACGCAGGTGAAGAATATCTGGGTGCCGACGGGGGAGTAGGGATTCGGAGACTAGAGATTAGAGAATTAGACTTCCGAAGTTTTTGAGACTTCGGAAGTCTGGTTGTTTGGGTGATTAAATCAAGATTTACTGAGAAGTTCCAAAAGCATCTCGGCAATAACTTTTCCAGTTTTCCATTCTTGATCCCAAATATCTGTGGAGCTTTCAAATTCAAGAATGTAGAGAATATTAGTTTTTTGATTCGACTCCTACGATTGAATAGTTTGTTTGATCGTATCCAGGATCGCCTGTTAATATCGGGATTTGTTTTTTTCTGCATAAACTTGATAGTAGATGATATTTCCCTTTCCATTTACTTGTTCCTCAATAAGATTTGTAATGTTTGGATCTGAAATCAGGTCTGAATATATATCTTTTGCAGTTTTGCTGGCATTCGTGCTTTTGTTTTTGATGGCCAGATTTTCATGGTTCCAGGTACTGGGGAAAAAGTTCCTACATATTCAGGGTTTTCCTGTGAAATGACGTAATGGTATTCGTATTCTTGCAATCCGTTTTGCCACACTTCATTTCCCTTGAAAAATGTGACGAACCAGCCATCTGGCACAGGAAGCGCAAGATCAATATTTTCAACTCCCTGCCAACTAAATCCATTTGGCAGTTCTGGTAAGGTTACTTTAACTTTGGGCTCTAAAGTAGGTTTTGCGATGTCCGTTCTCGGAGGGGATGGAGGTAATATGCAAGAATGATTTCCAATGCCTGTTCGATTTTCCTCCTCTTCCCCGGAAGGCGCAACAAATTCGATTGCAATCGTATGTTTTGGAGTGAAATACATTGCCAGGAACATTGGAGTTTGGCGGATACAATAAGCCTGGTTCCTCTCCCGGATTATTATAGGATCCGAAAGCATCTCTGAGTCGTTAAGTTCTCGATGTGAACCATTTCTTTGTCTGGCATTGCATAGCCAGCAAATTGATATAGGAAATAAGCCCATCTATTGGGTTGTTATTATTTTGTTGTTGGGCTGATGCTGGATAAAAATACATTTCAATATGATTTTCCCCTTTCTCAATGGTGAGTTGTGTTAAGTCGTTGCATTGATTCCGACACTTTCCACCCAGTCGGGTATCTGATGGAAGTCCCAAAGATTTAATCTTGAATTCTTCAATAAACTCAGGTGTTGGTGTTGATGCTGGAGTGGAGGTGGGTGTTATTGTAGGTGTCAATGTTGGTGTGAGTGTCGGCGCGGCGGTTTGGGTCTGTGCCTGTGCTATTTCTGCAGTTGCCGTGATTTGTTCTGCAGAAGGTCCGCAACTTGATAGAAGGATAACGATCAATAAAGCATATAAGTTTTTCATAGCAATACTCCTTTGATTGATAATTGCCTACCCTGCTCTAGGGAGGTTGTGGTCAGTATTGCATAATTGGACTGCCAGTGCCATATTAAAAAACGCCAAAAACTGCCAGTTTTCTCCTTTTGTTATCTTGAGGTGGCTTCAGGTAAAATATGCCCAATGCCAAAACCAACTGAACTCCCAAACTTACCATTTGAATCCAAAAAGAAATTTGCAGACTGGCTTGCGAAAAATCACGACAAGTCCGCGGGCTTGTGGTTGAAGATCGCCAAGAAAGCGACAGGGATTCCCACGGTCACGTATGCGGAAGCGTTCGATGTCGCTTTGTGTTATGGCTGGATCGATGGTCAGAAAAAGGGATTTGACGATAAGTTTTGGTTACAGAAATTCACTCCACGCGGGGCGAAGAGCATCTGGTCAAAGATCAATGTGGGGCATGTGGAACGTCTCATTGCGAGTGGGGAGATGAAACCTTCAGGGTTGAAAGCGGTCGAAGCGGCGAAGCAGGATGGGCGTTGGGATGCGGCGTATGCTTCGCAGAAGAATATAGAAGTGCCAGAGGATTTTCAGTCCGCGTTGGAGAAGAATAAGAAAGCCAAAGCCTTCTTTGGACATTGACAAGTTCGAAACGATATTCGTTTTTGTTCAGGGTAACAACGGCGAAGAAAGCCGAAACACGCGAGAAACGTATCCGTCAATTTGTGGAGATGTTGGAAAAAGGGGAGATATTTTAGTTATATAAGATGGTGGTGAACTACCTCGCTTTAGTTTTCATGGCCCATCCGAACATCTTCTTTGTGGGTATCAACCTGGAAAAAACTATGCTTATTTCAGAGCTCTCGGGATTTGGTACTCCGTTCTGGCGTTTGATATGCTGCGGCTACGAAAAAATCGTTACTTCGGTGTTTGGTGGGATTCTCATAACACTAACGACACTATATGGCTTCAACTCTGAAATTGTTGGACGGATCGCAACAAGAGAGATTGTTTCTTCGGCTTCTGGCGTCATGTGAAAAATTATGGCATAGTAAGGATATGGATTGTTAGATACGGGTTGGATCCAAATTTTAGGGCAATTGGAAGCTATACTCAATCCTTTTGCATTTTCCAATACAAAATCAAAGTTTTCTTTGGGGACTGTATAACAACTTTGGTATTCATTCGAATTCTTCAATGCTTCTGCGTTTTCAACCTCCATTTTAGTAATGATGTAGCTTTGTGGAGTGAGGGTAGGAAGGGAGAGTCATGGTTGGCTTTGGAGTTTGTGTTTGGGTTACGGTAAGCGTTGGTGTGGAAGTCAGTGTAGCGGTTTGTGTTTGAGTTGCCGTTACAATACTCTCTTGAGTTGAAGAACCACAACCCGCCAGGAAGATGGTGAATTAATGAAAGATATAAAATTCTCATGAATGTTTCCTTTTCTTGATATTAATGGTGGACAGGGTTAAATTCTTGTCTGCTAAATTATACCTTTAGACAAAACGCCAAATAATATATTGCAATCAGATGAAATTACTTGCATTAAATTATGACGGGACATCTTATTGCTTGCTGCAGGGAGATGAAGTAAGTTAGCAAGTAAAGTAGAGACATGCAGAAAGCGCACCCGTCAATTTGTGGAGATTTTGACTAATTGGTGAATATTGAATTGTGTGGAATTGTTAGAAAAAAGAAAGAGTTTGTATACAGAAATTCCTTTGGTGATAAACATCGCCGATCATGTTAAATAAGAAATCAACTACCCGTATTTTTTTGTCCTGTAGTTTTATTGCGCTCGTCCCTGTATTTTTGTGGGGCCTTGCTGTATGGTCGTGGATGTGGAGTTCAGTGGGTTTGCGACATGGTGAAACCTGTACTCGTTCTTTTCAAGCCGTAAGTAAAGGAATATTTTGGGATCGCGGCGAATGGCACCATTATGTCGACTTTGCCGTTGATGTTGTTGACCCTGTTAATTATCATTGGCGGGTTGCTCAGGCGCCTATGCCATCGGCTGTATATCGAAGGTACATAGAAGAATATACTCTTCGAGTTACTTATAGTTGGCCGTCCAATTGGCTTGATCCGTTTTCTATAGACGATTGGCAGGTTTGCCTGGTGAATTGGAAATTGTGCCCTCCTAATAAGCGGATTGTACTAATTCTATTACCCTCCCATCATGATCGCCATCGTCCCAGGCTCCACCAGTTGACGGAAGTATTCGTTCATCTGTTCGGCGGAGAGGGGATAGTCATTATCGATCCACCAGGTCATTAATGCGATAAACGAACTGGCGACATAGTGTGCCAGCAATTCAGGCGGGATCTTTTTATTTCTTTGGGCAATGATGATTTCAAATGGTCAAGTAGATATCCATATAGAAATTTCTGGACGTGGGTCAGCGTGATATAGCCTCCCTTTTGTTTTTGCACCTGCTGGAACATGGTCAAGCTCAACGCCCAGGGACTCTCGTTGATCGAACTCTGCTCCTGATAGGAAGTCTTCGAACTGTGCACGCAGGGGTTCAAATCCGCTGAGGAGCAGTTGATCGAGGCTTTCGAAGTGGGCATAGAACGTGGAGCGTCCCACGTTGGCACGGTCGATCACATCCTGCACCGTAACCTTTTCATATCCCTTTTCCAATATCAATTCACTCAAGGCATTTTGTAGGGACTGACGTGTCCGTTGGATGCGGCGGTCTTCGGGTTTAACTTTTTTGGGCATTCTATAACCTCTTTCCTCGGTGGTTGAGTAGGCGGCGATAGCCGCCGTATCGAAACCACAAGTAAGCAAAATGATCTTGTTACAAAGTTCTCTTGCTATTGGTGGTTTCGATACGCCCTTCGCGACGAACGCTCAGGGCTACTCAACCACTGATTTAAAATTCCTGAACAAATCACTCACTTAATGTTCAATAACTTACGGATTTCAACACATTGGTTGTTGACTTCTTTTCACCGTTTCTGTATAACCGAACAAGTGTTCAGAAACATATACAGTGTACATCAAATTCTTTTAGATGAAAAGGAGCAAAACAAAATGGAAACAAATTTGGTAAGTCAAAATCAGGTGATTGCGATGCCTGTTGCCGAGAGAATCTCTTATCGAGTTGAAGAAAGTCTCGAAGGCATACAACGTTGCCGCTGGGAAATTCCTTGCGCTCAAGGAAGTGGACATGGGTGCCGATGCAGGCGAGTTCGTTGCGGTGGTTGGCAAGTCGGGGAGCGGGAAGTCCACGCTCATCAATATGATCACGGGCATCGATACGCCGACTTCGGGCGAAGTGCTCGTAGCTGGGACGGCTGTCCATGCGATGGATCAGGAACAGTTGGCAGTTTGGCGTGGACGGAATGTGGGCGTGGTCTTTCAGTTCTTTCAATTGCTTCCCACGTTGACCGTCGCAGAGAACGTCATTTTGCCGATGGATTTTTGCAACACATTCCCTGTCAATGAACGGCGTGGACGTGCGATCTCTCTGCTGGAAAAAGTTGGCATTGCGGAACAAGCGGACAAACTCCCCGCCGACCTCTCAGGCGGACAGCAACAACGTGCCGCCATTGCGCGTGCGCTGGCGAATGATCCGCCGTTGATTGTCGCAGATGAGCCGACTGGTAATCTTGATTCCGCCACGTCCGATGCGGTGATGGGATTGTTTGCGAATCTCGCCGCTGAAGGCAAGACTGTATTGATGGTGACTCACGAACGTGACCTGACGCAATACTTCACTCGTTCGATTGCATTGGCAGATGGCGTCATCGTCAACGGGGATGACGAAATGAACAGTCCACGTTGGAAGAAGTTGGTGCGTGATTTACAGTCCGCACAGGGACGCATGGCGATGATGGTCATTGCCATTGCGGTCAGCATCTTTGCTGTGGGCATGATCCTGACGGCGTATACCGTTTTGAGTCGTGAGATGAGTCGCAATTATCTCGGCACGAATCCTGCCTCTGCGTTCATTGAGTTGGATCGAGTGGACGATGCTCTCGTAAAAGCTGTCAGCGAAAGACCAGGCATTTCGGAAGCCGAAGCAACTTCATGGGTCCAGGCAAGAGCCGAGGTCAGTCCCAATGAGTGGATGCCTGTCTTGTTGTTCGTTATCCCAGATTTTGAAACGTCGCATGTCAGCACTGTCGCTCATGAAGCGGGTGATTATCCGCCAGCGAGTTCAAACGATCCTTGTCGAGCGTGAAGTCCTGCCGATGTTGAAGATGCAACATTGGCGATGCGATCACAATTCAAACGCCGAATGGCACGAAGCAAGAAATAAAAATTTCAGGGACGGTGCATGACCCTTCGCTTGCGCCTGCGTGGCAGGAGCAGACGGTGTATGGATACATCACGCCTGCGACGTTGGCGACGCTTGGTGAAAGTGAAACACTGCATATTTTGAAAGTGGTTGTGAGCGATGAGCCGTATAACGTTGCCGCCATTGATAAAACGGTGAGCGAGTTGGCTGCGTGGTTGAAGTCGCAGGGCTATGTGGTGGATGAGATTCGCATTCCGCCGCCAGGCAAACATCCGCATCAAAGTCAGATGACATCGGTGCTCACGTTGTTGCTTGTGTTCAGTTTGATGGCGTTGGTCTTGAGCGCCATCCTCACTGCCACGATGATCAATGGTTTGCTTGCACAACAGATCCGCCAAATCGGAATCATGAAAGCCATCGGCGCACGCACGCCGCAGATCACGGGTTTGTATCTTGCGTTGATCGTCGTGCTTGGCATCGCCGCATCGCTCATCGGTGTGCCGCTCGGCATTGCGGCGGGACGTGGCTTCACGGGCGTTGTCGCTCAACTTCTCAATCTAAAAATTTATAGCGACGTTGTGCCAATCGTGGGTTTACATCGTTTTGATCTTGATGGGCGTTCTGATTCCGTTGCTCGTTGCATTGGATCCGATTCTCAAAACAACTCGCATCACGGTGCGTGAGACTCTCAACGATTATGGGATCAGTCGGGACGCTTCCGCTTCATCCTTAAGGGACGGCTGGCTCAGCCGCATCAGGCTTTTTGACAACACCCTGATCCTTGCCCTGCGCAACACCTTCCGCCGCCGTGGACGATTGATCCTCACGTTGAGTTTGCTCTCCGCCGCTGGCGCCATGTTCATGACGGCGATCAACGTGCGTGCTGGTTGGCAGGCGTACATTGATCAATCCACTGCTGATCGTCATTACGATCTAGAGATTCGTTTCAATACACCCACACCTGCGGAAAAAGTTGAGTCTTTGCTTGCGGAAGTCCCTGGTGTGGAAAAAAGCGAATCGTGGAATTTGACTCCCGCCGCTTTAATTCGACCTGATGAGTTGGAGATCGTCCGAACCTATCCCGATGGTGGTCATGGCAGTTTCAGTTTACGCTCCATGCCGTTGGGTAGTGACCTGATCGCAACGCCTTTGCTTGATGGTCGTTTTCTACAGGCTGGTGATACTGATGCCGTTGTTTTGAATCAAAATGCGAAGGCACTGTTCCCCGATGCAAAAGTGGGCGACGAGATCGAATTGCTTATTGTAGATCAACCCAAAACCTTCCGTCTCGTGGGTGTGATCAAACAAGTCCTTTCGCCATCGGCGGCATATGTGTTGCCCGAAACCTTTGCCAGTGCGACAGGTCAGCCCGTCGAATTGACGAACGCTGTCCGTGTTGTGATGAACCAACATGACAAAGAGTCGACGGCTTCCATCACTCGAGATATAGAAAAGGTGTTGGCGGCTGGGAATGTCAGTGTCAAGGTCACGGTTTCAGAAGCATTGTTGGGCGAAGCCATCAGCGGTCATGTGTACATCTTCATCTTTGCACTGATGTTGATCTCGACGGTCATGGCAGTCGTTGGTGCGCTGGGACTTGCCTCCAGCATGGGTACCAGCGTCATCGAACGGACCCGTGAGTTCGGTGTGATGCGTGCCATCGGCGCAAAGTCAAGAATCATTCTGCGGAACATCATCAGTGAGGGAGTCTTCATCGGCTTGATGAGTTGGGTCATTGCCTTGCCGCTGTCCATTCCGATTTCGTTAGGGATTGGCTACTTGATCGGCATGATGTCCTTCCGCTCGCCGTTGCCTTTGGTTGTTTCACCGATGGGACTGGTGGTCTGGTTCTTGATATTGTTCGTCGGCTCGATTGCCGCCAGCGCCTATCCCGCTCAACAGGCGTCAAGACTCACCGTGCGAGAGACGTTGGCGTATGTTTAGTCATAACCCGTCATTGCGAGGAGGCGCATTAGCGCGACGAAGCAATCCCCTACGAGGACGATGTCTCAAACACGACGAGGAGATTGCTTCGGGCGAAAGAGCATCGCTCTCGCAATGACGTTTATAAAAATAATAAAAGGAGAATAAAAATGGAACAAAAAGTTGATAACAAAAAGAAGATCGTGAAAGTAGTGATCTGGGCAGTGGTCATCATAGCTCTGATGGCGACCGCTGCATATCATCGTCAACAACGTGGATGGTTTTGAGCTTATCAAGCAATTGCACGGAGGGTAGAATGAAAATGGAGCCGCATCACTGTGATGCGGCTCCCTGGCTTTATGATGCAACCCATCCTTTTTTATAGCGTACATGAATTATACAATCGAGAAATAAGAAAGGAAATCTCCATGTCAAGCCGTTACAAAATTCGACAAAAGCTTATCTCTATTGGGGATGATTTCTGGATCGAGAATTCAAAGGGTCAGAAAGTGTTCAAGGTGGATGGCAAAGCGCTCCGCATTCGTAAGACGCTTGAGTTTGGGGATGCGAACGGCAGGAAACTTGCCCAGATCAAAGAGCGATTACTCGCAATCAAAGATACTATGGTTATCGAGGACCCCAGTGGCAAGGATATCGCTGTGGTCAAGAAGGCGCTCATTGCTCCGCTGCGCGACAAATGGAACGTGAATGTCAAAGGTGGTGATGATCTCGTTGTGCAGGGAGATATCCTCGATCTGGAATATGACATCAAGCAGGGACGCAAGAAGGTTGCAGAAGTCTCTAAGAAGTGGTTCACGATCACGGATACTTACGGTGTGGAAATCGCCGACGGTCAAAACGACATCCTCATTTTAGCGATTGCCATTGCTGTTGATATGATGGCACATGATGAAGCGTAGCATGATTTCTCAATAGGGGATTAGGTACAATCTGAAAATGGCTCTCAGGAGTTTATAGAGAGCCATTTTTTTTGTATCTTGACAAAACTAATACAATTAGTTAATATACTAATATAGTTAGTAAACAGGAGAGAGCAATGACTACGAAGTTTTTCAATCACAAAAATGGACAGATTGCCTACGATGTTACTGGTGAAGGGCAATTAGTGGTGTGTGTGCCGTCACTGGGAGATGTGCGCGGCGAGTATCGTTTTCTGGTTCCCGAATTGGTCAAAGCTGGTTATCGCGTAGCCACGATGGATGTACGCGGTCATGGTGAGACCAGTACTGGCTGGGACGATTACTCCGTTGCAGGCATCGGCGAGGATATTCTTGCGCTCATCCGTGAGTTGGGAGGCGAATCCGCTATCGTGGTGGGAACATCAATGGGAGGCGGAGCAGCTATCTGGTCCGCAGTGGAAGCGCCTGAAGTCGTCAAGGGAATGATCCTTGTAGATCCATTCGTCGATGGAGATAGCAATGGTCCGCTTGTCTTCCTGCTATCGATCATGTTTGCCCGACCGTGGGGAGCGTCCATGTGGAAGATGTATTACTCGTCGTTGTATCCAACACGCAAGCCCGCTGACTTCGCAGAATATGCTGCTGCATTGCAGTCAAACATCAAGCAGCGTGGACGACTCGAAGCGGTGATGGCAATGCTGGGCGCCTCCAAAGTTGCTTCTGGCGAACGCATTCCCAAAGTGAAACAACCTGCGTTGGTGTTGATGGGTAGCAAAGATCCCGATTTCAAAAATCCTGTTGCTGAAGCCAAACGTGTGGCAGAAGCTGTGCAGCGGTGAGTTCAAGATCATCGAGAACGCGGGTCACTATCCACATGCCGAAATGCCCGAAGTGACCGCGCCATTGATGATCGAATTCATGAACACGTTGAAAGGATAACCATGCCTCGCAAAACTCGTACCCATCTCGATAAAAATGCGGTCGTGGAAGCCGCAGTTGAAATTCTCAACACAGAAGGTATCGGTGCTCTCAGCCTCAGTCGATTGGCGGATGAACTTGGCATCAAGACTCCGTCTTTGTACAACCACGTAAACGGTTTGGCTGGTTTGCAACAAGAATTGGATGCCATGAATGCGAAGTTGCTTGCCAATCGCTTGAGTGATGCCGCCATGGGAAAGAGTGGTGTGGAACTTTTCATCGATGTTGCACAGGCGTTCCGTGCATACGTGAAGGAATATCCTGGCTTGTATATGTCCACGTTGCGTGCGTCGGGTGATCAACAAGTGCAGGATGAAAGCCTCCAACGCGAGGAAGAGCGTGCGATGAAGGTCGGTTTTGCGATCATGGCTTCACTTGGTTTGCAGGGCGAGGATGCCGTCCACGGCTTGCGTGCTTTCCGCAGTATGGTGCATGGATTTGCCACTCTCGAAGTGGCAGGCGGTTTTGGTCTGCCGCAGGATTGTGATGAAAGTTTTCGCAGGTTGGTATCGGCTTTGGTGGCTGGATTACAGAAGAACTAATTTGGAGTGAGCAATGAGCGCTTTGAAAATGTTGAATTTAGCGGTTCGATTTTTACTGGAATTATGTATGTACGCTGCGGTCGGCTATTGGGGATTCAAGACTCAAAATAGCTGGCTGATGAAAATATTTTTGGGGATTGGCTTGCCCGTTTTGATCGCTGTGCTATGGGGAACTTTCCTTGCCCCCAAAGCGACTCGCCCCCTGAGCGGCGCTTCTTTTCTGACCCTTGGAACTGATCCTGTTTTCTGCAGGCGCGTTCGCCCTTTTTGCCAGCGGCAAACCAACCCTCGGCTGGATCTATATAATCGTTTTGGTGGTAAACAAAGTCTTGTTGATGGTATGGAAGCAATAACTTTTAGTAATGCTTCTCGATACCGCCAAACCCGAAGGTCTTATTCTGTTCAGTCATCTCGATGAAGTGACGTAATCGCTTCTTGAATTCTTCGGGGCGGTTGCGTGCTCCGTCAATGAAGGCGACTCGAATCCGAACATAGGAATCTGAAAACGCTTGGAAATTCTTCCAGGCGTTTTTGTTCGCCTTGATCGCTTTCAAAATATCAGGTGGAATCACAAACTCTTCATTCAAGAGATCGCCCAATGTTTCGAGTACTTCTTTGATAACCATTTTCTTTTCAACCAAATATCGTAAGCGTTCGATATTCGCTTGTGAGTAGCTGGCTTTGGGTCTACGTGGAGAAAAGCGTTGAGCTGTGTGGTCATTGTCAAATTTCTTGGCGATACTGTCGATCCAACCAAAGCACAAGGCTTCCTCGACTGCGTCGTTGTATTCGATGCGCGGCTTGCCAGTCGCTTTTCTGGGGTAGACCAGCCAGATCTCTTTCTCGGTCTTATAGTTCTTCTTCAGCCAGTTTCGCCAATCCTTGCGATCCGTGATGTAGAGGGTTTGAGTGATGTCCATGAATTTATTTGCTTATTTTTTTCTTGATTCTCATTGCTTCGTTCAAATGCAAAAAGTTATGTCTTGTAGGCGGCATAAGAAGTAAGCCCTCGATCGTGCGGTTGCCCCAATAGTTAACGATCTCCATCGCTTCTTCGATCACTGCACCATCTTTTAGGATTTTCTCCAAACGGACTGGGTCCACTTTTTGCTTGAACTCTTCAGGCTTGATCTTCTTGACGATCTCACGAGTTCTCTTCCCGACCGAGAGTCTGTATTCTCGCAAAGCACTCATATCCAGGCTGGCACT
>CAVSRF010000067.1:0-150695 GCA_963730175.1 uncultured Chloroflexia bacterium
GACAAATACTTATTACGTTGCATCAGGCTGGGGAGAGAAATCGGACTGGTATCAAAACATTCGCAAAACGCCACAGGTCACCATCCAAGTGCGTGGACGAAAATTCCAAACAACTGCAGAGTTCATCCCTGTAGAGAAAGCAATTGATATCGTAAACACATACGCTCACGAACACCCAATCGCTTTTAATGAATTGAGTGGTCTTTTCCTGGGCGAACGTATGAAAAAAGGCAGTGACGCCCCAGAGCGCGTCGCTCGAAAAATGCCCATGGTGGCATTTCATCTTCAGTAAACAAAAGGAGCTAAAAATGAACATCGTAATCTTGATCGTTGCCATGATCGTCGTCGGTTTGATCGTTGGTTGGCTGGCAGGTCCCATCTGGAAGAACAAACGTCCCATCGGCGTGCAGGGTGATTACACTGCCGCGATTATCACTGCCGTTGTCGTTGGGTTGATGGATTGGTTTGTCATCCCCGCCATGGGATTCAGCGACAGCCTTCGTAATATGGGCGTTGCAGCCGAACCAGCATTGGGTGCCTTGCTCGTCTTATGGATCATTCGCCTTGCAAAGAAATAGATCATTAAATGCACACGACAAACTTTAGAGTTTCACTGGAGACAACAAAATGACAAAAAATAAAAAGATACTCATCAGTGGAGCAGGCATCGCTGGTCTGACACTGGCATACTGGCTGCAAAAACGAGGCTTTTCCCCGACCATTATCGAAAAGCGAGCCGACCTGAACGACCGTGGATATATGATCGACTTCTACGGCTCTGGGTTCGATGTGGCAGACAAAATGGGTTTGGTTGACGCTTTACAGGCAAAGTCAGACCGATACCAAATGGAAAACGTATCTTTCGTTGATAATCAAGGTAAGGCACGCGCGGCGCTCTCCATCGCACAATTCAAGGACGTGATGAATCATCGGTATTTCCCCTTGATGCGCGGCGACCTGGAAACAGTCATCTACGAGTTGGTAAAAGATAATGTGCCTGTTCGGTTTGGCACGAGCATTAAGGCATTGCAGGAACAGTCCAATGGCGTAACAGTGGAACTATCTGATGGAACAAGCGAGACTTATGATCTCGTGATTGGCGCAGACGGCATTCATTCCAATGTGCGTAAGTTGTTATGGGGCGATGAGAGTCAGTTCAATCACTTCCTTGGCTTTTATGTGGTCTGCAGTGTGATCGAGAATATCTTCGATCAACCCGTGGTTTGCTTCGGACACTTTGCGCCCAATACGCAAACAACAGTCTATTCCATTGGCGATAATAAACTGGCGACCTTCTTTGCTTTTCGATCCGAGTTATTGAACATTCATGGTCGTGAAGCGCAGATGGACACACTCACAAACGTAATGGAAAATTCAGGTTGGATGGTTCCGCAATTGGTTGAAAGCACAAAACATGCTGATAACTTTTTCTTCGATGCCGTGGCGCAGATCCAACTTGACCAATGGCACAAGGGACGCGTCTCATTGGTGGGCGATGCCTGCCAATGCCTGACACTGCTGGCAGGTCAGGGAGCTTCAATGGGGATGGCGGGCGCATATACGCTTGCCGAAGAGTTGCACAACGCAGATGGCGATCACAAAATCGCCTTCCCCATCTACCAGCAGAAACTCAAACCCGAGATCGAACGTCGGCAGAAAGATGCCCGCGGGCTGGCTGGTTCATTTGTCCCCAGAAATAATTTTGACATTTCTGTGACTCATTTCTTTTTGAACGCCGCTTTTCTGCCAGGTTTTCGTACCCTGTTTAAAAAACAGATCGGCGCACAGAGCATCATCAAGTAAAGGAATAGGATGACTGATTTATTTGTAATCGAAACAAACCGCCTCACGCGTGACTTCAAGTCTGCGCGCGCCGTAAATGAGTTGACTCTGGCTATAGCCCCTGGCGAACTATTCGGACTCGTCGGTCCCGACGGCGCAGGCAAAACAACGACTCTGCGTCTGCTGGCGGGCTTGCTCGACATCACCGAAGGCGAAGCGACCATTCTCGGCTTCGACCTCCAATCCAAAGCGGAAGATATCAAGCCGCATGTCGGCTATATGGCACAGCAATTCAGTTTGTACGGTGAATTATCTGTAATTGAAAACTTACAGTTCTTCGCTGAGCTGTTCGATGTCTCGACCAAAGACCAACGCGAGCGGACAGAACGTCTGCTTACGTTTGCGGGGTTGACCGAGTTCAAGGATCGCCGCGCGGCAAATCTCTCAGGTGGTATGCAGAAGAAACTCGCGTTGGCTTGTACGTTGATTCACCAACCAGAGATTTTGTTACTGGATGAACCCACTACTGGCGTTGACCCCGTCTCACGGCGCGAGTTTTGGAATATTCTGACGGAGTTGCATTTACAAGGCACGACCATTATTGTCAGCACGCCATACATGGATGAAGCAGATCGTTGTTCACGAGTGGGATTGATGTATGCGGGCAAACTCGTCGAGTGTGATACGCCGTTGAATATCAGGAACAAGGTCGAAGGCGAGATGATCGAGCTGCAGGCTGAAGATTGGCAAAAGGCTCTCGAAACCGTAGCAGGCTTATCGGGAGTCCATGAAGCGCAGACGTATGGAGAGTTCGATCCATTTGCTGGTTGATTCTGGAAAACGTCGTCTGCCTGAGATCGAGAAAGTCCTGAAAAATTCAGGGCTGGGTTATCGAAGTATCCGCATTGCACCCATGCAGATGGAAGAAGCGTTTATTTCGTTGATCCGAAAGATGGAGGCGTGATGAATTTTCGACACATCTGGGCAGTGACCCGCAAGGAATTCAATCACATCGTGCGCGACCGAAGCACATTGTTTCTGGTGTTGTTCACACCAACGTTCTTGTTGTTGTTGATGGCATACGCATTGACCGTGGATATCGTACACGTGCCAGTAGCGGTATTGGACTATGACCAAAGCAAAACATCGCGTTCGTTCGTTCAACAGATCACGGCTGGCGAAGATTTGGATATTTACGCATACGCCGCGGACATGAATGAGATCGAAGCGATGTTGATGCAAGGCAAGATCAAAGCGGCAATTGTGATCTCGCATGGATTTGCCGATGATGTATTGGCACTCAAAGGGATGCCGATGCAAGTCATCATTGACGGCACCGAACCCGAAAGCGGAAGTTTCGCAGTGGAACACATCCAGCAGCGAGCAGAGGAATTCATCAACAACGCGTTATCGAGTCAATTGCAGGCGGCTGGCATCACTGCGGCAACGTTACAACCGATCGATCTGCGCGTGACCACCTGGTTCAACCCCGACCTGAAACCACGCAATGACATTATCCCAGGATTGATCTCGATGGTGCTGGGTGTGCCATCCCTTTCAGTCGCATTGGCTCTTGCACGTGAACGTGAACACGGCACGCTCGAACAGTTGCTGGCAACACCCATCGCACGCGGTGAATTGTTGCTGGGGAAAATCTTCCCCTATGTCATTGTTGGATTGATCAACGTGATCATCATTCCACTATTGGCAATATGGTGGTTCGGGATTTCCTTCAATGGAAACTTCCTGTTGTTCTTCGGTCTCTCAGCGCTATTTTTGTTCGCTGTGCTCAGCATGGGAATGATCGTTGGCGTATTTATGCGGACACAAGCCGCGGCGCTCGCCCTCTCATTTTTGGTGGTGTTCTTCCCAGGCTTTTTCCTGACAGGCATCTTCTTCCCGCTGGCATCCATGCCTGAGGAAGCACGGATGGAGTCATTGTTCCTGCCAGGCACACATTACGCAGTGATCACACGCAGTATCTTTTTGCAGGGCGTCGGCATGGATGTGCTTATGGCCCTATGCGGTGATGTTGGTGATCTTGGGCGTTGTGTTCACATTGGTCGCGGCATTGTTCTTTAGGAAGAAGTTGGCATGACAAACAACGTAGGGGCGAGTCCCTCTCGCCCGAATGTCAATCACAAAATTGGGCAGGGAGACCCTGCCCCTACATGGAAAAATTATGTTTAGAAGAATCTGGTCTCTCGTTATCAAGGAATTCATTCACCTGCGCAATGACTGGTGGCTGCCCGCCTTCATGTTGATCGGCGGCGCATCGGAGTTGTTGCTGGTTGGCTGGGCAACATCACGTCCCATTACCAACCTGCCGATGATGGTGCTTGACCATAATCGCAGTACTGCCAGCCGTGCATTGGTTGTATCCATTGAAAATACGGGCACATTCCAACAGGCGCAATACGTGGACAATATGGCGACCATTGAAGATAACCTTAATCGTGGCAAGATCTACGCCGCCGTTATCATCCCGCCCGATTACAGCGATCAACTCAACTCCCCCACTGGGACGCCCACTGTGATGGTTATCTTGAATGGTGCGGAGAGCACACCTGCGACAGCATCCCTACGTGCCCTACAAGGCGTGACTCAGGATTTAGGTCAACGCGTCACGATCCAACGCCTGAATCTGAATCCCAACGAATTTGCAGGATTCGACCCGAGTCTGCGCGTCTGGTTCAACGAATCCCTTAGCGACGCGCTCTATACCACTCCTGCCGAGCTGGGATTGATGCTGGAGTTTACCGTCCTGCTCTTTGCGGCAATTGCCTTTTCACGTGAACGGGAATTAGGCACGCTCGAACAATTGCTGGTCATGCCTTTCTCTTCATTAGAGATCATCATTGGCAAATCCATTCCTGTCATCATCGTCGGCTTTGCAGACTTTCTCTTGATGCTCACGATGGTTCACTTTGCTTTTGCCGTGCCAATTCGTGGTTCGCTGGCACTTCTTCTCGTGTTGGCGTTTGGCTACCTATTGGTCGAACTTGGCAAGGGACTGGTCATCTCGGTCATCTCACGCACACAACATCAGGCGTTCCTTTTAGTTCTGCTCATCGGCATGGTGGACTTCATGTTCACAGGTTATGCCGCTCCCGTGGAAGGGATGCCGCAAGTCTTGCAATGGTTCGCAAACTTTATCCCTGCACATCACTGGCTGACCATTCTGCGAGGCATCCTATTGAAAGGCGCAGGCTTGGACGTGTTGTATCCCCACGTACTTATCCTTGCGGGCTTGGGTCTCGTGATCGGAACGTTCTCACTTCTCTTCGTGAGGAGAGCATTGGATTAGTCGTTGGTTGAGTAGGCGGCGATGCTCTTCCGCCGCCGTATCGAAACCAACAGTTAGCAGGATTTATTTATGTAACAAGAATTGCTTTGCTTATTAGTGGTTTCGATACGACACTCGCTATCGCTCGTGTCTACTCAACCACCAGAGTAAAACAAATAAACTGGAAAAATATATGAATGATACAAAAGCAGTTATCGCACAAGGATTGACCAAACGCTTCGGCGACTTCACCGCCGTCAACAACATTGACTTCGAAGTTCAACCGCGGCGAGATATTCGGCTTTCTCGGTCCGAATGGATCGGGCAAAACGACAACCATCCGCATGATGCTGGGATTGATGAAACCGACTTCGGGTTCCATTGAAGTACTCGGTATACGTGTGGACGGCAATGCGTCCAAGATTCTTCCGCATGTTGGATACATGTCTCAGCGTTTTAGCCTGTATAACGACCTAACCGTTCTACAAAATCTCAACTTCTACGGCGCGGCATATGGCTTATCCAATTCGGAATTGAAAGAGCGAATTGACAATGCCCTGCAAATGGCTGGTCTTGAAGGACGTGAACACGCCAAGACAAAAGAACTATCTGGCGGCTGGCGTCAACGACTGGCATTGGGCGCGGCGATCCTTCATCGCCCCGATGTGCTCTTTCTCGATGAACCAACCGCAGGCGTTGATCCGCTTTCCCGCCGCGCGTTTTGGGATTTGCTTTACAAATTCGTCGCTGAAGGCGTCACCGTTTTCGTCACCACACACTACATGGATGAAGCTGAGCATTGCCATCGTCTCGCTTTCATTCAACATGGGAACATCATTGCTTACGGTTCTCCCTCCGAGATCAAATCTCAAAAGATGCACGGTCAGGTACTGGAAATCTCTGCGTCCGATGCAGTAGATACGGTCAAGGTCTTACGCGCTGCACAGGAAGCCAGGCAAATACCCATAGAAGAAGTCGAACTCTATGGCTCGCTCGTCCATGTAGTTGCGCCTGATATCAAAACACATCAACGTGCTATCGAACATGAACTGCATAACGCAAATATCCACATCAATCAGCTATCTATCATCGAGCCATCTCTCGAAGATGTCTTTATCTCAAGCATGAAATCATAAATCCCTCACCCCCGCCCCTCTCTAACGGGAGAGGGGAATCAAGGAGACCATAATGAAAACAAATATCAAACTCGTAACACTCATCACCATCCTGCTCGTCACAGCCGTCGGATGCGCGCCAACTCAATCGTCGGCGTTGCAGGCATCGGGTCAGATAGAAGCGACAGAGATCGCCATCGCGCCCGAATTAAGCGGACGCGTCGCAGAGGTCTACGTCGCGGAAGGCGACTCGGTCAAGACGGGCGATCCGCTTCTCAAATTGGACGACAGCCTGCTTGCCGCCCAAAAGCAGGTTGCACAAAGTGGGGTGGATTCTGCCCACGATGCCCTGCTGACAGCTCAGAGTGCCTATAACCTGGCTCAGGCGCAATACGACGCCACACTAGCATCTGCTCGTGCTGCGGAAGGTTCTCAGCGTTTGAGTGACTGGAGTAATCGCGAGCCCAGTCTGTTTGGTCAGCCGCTGTGGTACTTTAGCAAAAGCGAGCAATTGACCGCATCACAAGCGGAGCTTGATTTAGCCCGCCAAACCTTGCAACAGGCTCAAACCGATCTTGATGAGATTGTTCAGGACCTAAGCAATGCGAAATTTGTCGCGGCAGAGACCCGTCTTGCCAACGCACGCATTGGCTATCTGATCGATAAAGCTGTTTATGACCATGCGCAGTTGACGGGAGGCAAAGTCTACCCTCAAGACGTGAATGTGAGTGTACCTTCTGGTCCCTTTACCTATCGCGCCAAAATTAACATCGCCAAAACCCTCAGCGGAGATAGTGATGTCATAACTGCCGCCAACGATGCTCTTGATGATGCAAAGACGGAACTCGACGATGCCCAGCAAGCTTATGATGCCTTGCTGAATACGGATGCGGCGGATCGTGTGATGAAAGCCCGCGCCACTCTTTCGGTGTCACAGGAGCGATATGAAGTTGCTCTCGATGCATTGAGTCAATTGCAGACCGGTGAATATTCCCCGCAGGTTACGATTGCCGCCAAGGCGCTTGACCAGGCAAAAGCCGGATTAGATCAGGCACAATCTGCGGTCAATTCGGCACAGGCGAATCTTGAACTGCTCGATACGCAAATGGATAAGCTTACTGTTTATGCGCCGATGGATGGTGTGGTGTTGACTCGTAGCATTCATACGAGCGAAGTTGCCCAGGCAGGCGCCCCCACAATGATGCTTGCCGATCTAAGCAAACTGACCATTACCGTTTACCTCTCCGAAGACCGCTATGGCGAAGTTAAAGTTGGCGATGAAGTCTCATTCACAGCAGATTTGTTCCCCAACGAAACATTCAAAGCCACAGTCACGCGTATCGCAAATCAGGCAGAGTTCACACCGCGCAACGTCCAAACCAAGGAAGAACGTCAAACCACGGTTTATGGCATTGAACTCGCTGTGAGCAATCCCGATGGTCAAACTCAAACCCGGTATGCCCGTGGATGTGACGTTCAAGTAACGAATGAATATCCTAAAACGCTCCGCTCACTAAAAACACAGTGTGCGGAGCGTTTTTCGCTTAACAACAGCGTCAATTCTTTTTGACATGCTGGTGATATACTTCGCCCCGTTTGCCACCATGTTCAAGACATTAAATCGAGATCTGTTCTTTTCAAGGGCTTATTATTTTTCCTTCATGGGCGGATGGGGATTTATTCTGCCGTTCCTGAATCTGTTTTATGTCAGTTTAGGATTAAGCGGAACACAGATCGGAACGATCACATCCACAAGTTCCATTGTTGGATTGTTGTTCGCACCCATCATTGTCAACGAGATCAAAAAGCGACCACAGGCGCGCGGACTTTTACAAATAGCCCTGCTTCTCGGTGCGTTGGGATATTTTCTGCTTGGGCATCAAACCATGTACCTACTTATCCTTGTCAATGTCTTTTTTCAGGCGTTGGCAGGATCAGGCGTCATGCCAGTATCCGATTCGATGGCAGTAGCAGTTTCAAGGGAAGCGGGAGGCGGGTACGGCGGCATCCGTGTATTTGCATCCGTTGGGTGGATCGCATCGATTCTTACATCGGGATGGCTGATCGAACGCTTTGGCTTTATCGCAGGCTTTATCGGCGTCAGCGCGATGTGGTCACTGGGTGCGCTGATGATCCTGTTCATCCAGCCGCGATTTTTTATCTCACAACATAACATTCAACTGCTCAAATCCAATCTACTGACAACTGCCAGACGCGTTCTCAGTGACCGCACGTTACTTGGATTTGCCATTGCATTGGTCTTTATCGGATTTATGAACAGCGGGGTCTTACAGTTTGAAAATGTATTTCTCGCAGAATTGGGAGCATCAAAAAGATTGATCTCAGTAGCAGGGATTTTGAGTGCGGTAGTAGAGTTGCCCTTTATGATCTATGCGGATCGTTATGTACGCCGCCACGGTGCAAGCCGTATCCTGCTAATTGCGATCATTATGACCATGGTTCAACGCGCAATGGTATTTATATTTCCATCCATTGCCACGATCATGATCCTGCGCTTCATCGGCGGGACAGCCTTCAGCATGTATACCGTTTCTTACATCGGGCTGATCAGCAGCCGCACCGACCAAAGCGAAACAGGGACGGTGCTTGCGCTTTATACCGTTACACTGGCAAGCTTGGTGAACATTCTCGCCGCCCCCGTAGCAGGAACAATCTTCGATGTGCTCGGGGCAAGATGGCTGTACGCTCTATCTGTAAGCGGATATGCTCTTGGCGCAGTATGCGTATGGCTGACAAGACCGTCAACAACTTTGAACAACAGCCCTGAACCTACACTTCAGCCTGAATAAGCTTGGTTTCAGGGAACAACCTCTTCGCTCCCTCGATCAACGCCAACCCCACAAGAATAATAATCCCCAATACAAAAAACATCCCGCGTCCGCCGATGCTTTCAAGCAACAACCCGCCTATGAAACCACTGACCGCCGCACCGAAGCCAAAGGTCAGCGCGCCGAACAATCCCTGCGCCGTAGACTTTAATCCCGCAGGCGCATTTTCATCCGCATACGCCACACCACCTGACCACATGGCAGGGAAGATCGCTCCGCCCAATCCCTGGATCACGATTGCCAGAAATAAATTATTCACCACGCCAAAGAGTATGGAACGAACCCCAAGCAACACCAAAGAAATTACGAACAAGCCATGCGCAGAAAAACGCTTGACCAACAGATTGCCAAAGAAAAAGATGGGGAACTCCGTCAACGTTGCAACAAGAAACGCAAAGCCGATCTCCCGCCCGCCTGCGCCCAACTCCTGCAAATACGGGGATAGATATGACGCAACAGAAAATGCACCAATACCGCCCAGAAATGCAGACAGCAAAAAAGTGATCCACCGTCGACTCTTCAACAATGTTCCCATCGTGCCAGACTTGGGATCATGTTCCTGATGCTCGCCGAATGAAAACCTCTGCGAAACGAATAGGTTAATCAGCATAATCCCTGCAAACACATAAAATAAAATCTTCAGACCATACAATGCCAGCAAAAACCCGGCGATTTGCGCAAAAACACCCCAGCCAATTGTCCCACCCATGCGGATACGCCCATACATGGCGCGCTCCTCCCCTAACATTGTCATTGTCCCGCTGTCGCTCAACGAAGACACAGGCGATAAGAAAAGATTGAACAAAATAATTACGATAAAGACTCCTGCAAAGCCCGAAAGGCTTGGAAGAATGGCCGCAGCAATAACCGACACGCCAAGTCCCAACCCCATGATCACCTTATGCCGTCGCGTCCTGTCCGCAAGCCCTGTGCCGAACGGCGCGCCGAACAAGCTGATCAAAGGCGGTATGCCTGTCAACAAACCGATCTCTGTCCCATTGAACCCAAGCGATTGATAGAACAAAACAAAATACGGTAGTATCGAAGCGAACGCCGCAAACCACAGAAAGTAAAAACTGAAAGGTACGATCTTTTTCATTCCATTCTCCAGCGGCTCATTATATGTCCAATCAATCAAATGAAGTAAAATCTTCACATGCCCAATATTCTTGTCATCGGCTCACTCAATGCTGATCTTGTCCTCCGTACGCCGCGCTTTCCCCAACCTGGCGAAACCATAAGCGGCGAAGACTTGCAAGTCATCCCTGGCGGCAAGGGAGCCAATCAAGCCGTCGCCGCGGCAAGGCTTGGCGCAAATGTTTCCATGCTTGGGCGCGTGGGCAAAGACAGCTTCGGCGATTTTCTCCTCGACAACCTCAAAACCAATCATGTGGATACGACTCTCATCCAGCGCGATGACGCATCCACCGGAACCGCAACCATCATCGTGGATTCAAACGGGCAGAACAGCATCGTCCTATCGGCGGGAGCAAACGGCAAAGTCTCTTCATTCGGATGTGGAGCACGCCTCTTTTCCAACGTTCAGCCTGCTTCTGCTCCAACTGGAAATCCCCATCCCGACAGTTTTATCTGCCGCCAAACTTGCCAAACAAAACGGCGTCCGTGTAATATTGAATCCCGCTCCCGCCAAACAACTCCCCGACGAACTGATCGCGCTCGCCGATTTCATCATTCCCAACGAAACAGAGGTGGGCCTACTGACAGGTATGGAAGTAAATGATATTCCATCCGCAGAAAAAGCAGCAAAAGTATTGCTTGAACGCGGCGCACAAAATGTGATTGTGACATTGGGAAGCAAGGGGGCGTTGGTAGTAAACAAGGATACAAGTACACAAGTAGACACGTATCCCGTAAACGTTGTAGACACCACCGCCGCAGGTGACGCGTTCATTGGAGGTCTTGCTAGCAAGCTTTTGGACTCAGCCAGCTTGCTGGCGGCTGCACGCTATGGGTGTGCATGTGGCGCACTCGCAACAACCAAATTCGGCGCACAACCATCATTACCTACAAAAGAGGAAGTTGAGAAATTCATCATATAGAGGCAGGGGTGTGTTTAATCAAGTACAATCTCCGCAACGATGAAAGACATTACCCCTGAAATTATTACATCCATCCAGCGCGCACTGGATGAGGATATTGGCACAGGCGATGTGACGACCAACAGTATCGTGCCTGTAGATGCGACCATGCGCGGGCAGATCATCGCCAAGCAAAACGGGATCATTGCGGGTCTGGATGTAGCCGAGACATGCTTCAATCTTGTGGATCCGCAAATCGCCTTTACAGCGCAGGTTGGCGAAGGTGAACAGGTGCAGGATCGTCAGTTACTTGCGACGATATCGGGTCCCGCACGCGCTTTGTTGACTGGCGAACGAACCGCGCTAAACTTTCTTGGCCGCATGTCTGGAATCGCCACACTCACCCGTCAATTTGTGGACGCGGTCGCAGGGACAAAAGCCGTTATCCTCGACACACGCAAGACCGCACCCGGTCTGCGCGCAACAGATAAACTGGCTGTAGCGCGCGGCGGCGGGCAAAATCATCGCATCGGCTTGTATGACATGATCCTGATCAAGGACAACCATATTGACTTCGCTGGGGGAATCGAAGAAGCTGTCAGACGCGCAAAAGCCTCAGCAAACGGAATCCAGATCGAGGTCGAAGCAAGAAGCGTGGATGACGTCAAAGCCGCACTTGATCTGGGCGTTGAAAAATCCTGTTGGACAACATGTCTAATGAAATGATGAAAGAAGCAGTCCAAATTACCGCTGGCCGCGCAAAGCTTGAAGCATCGGGAAATGTCACGTTGGAATCGGTTCGCAACATAGCCGAAACAGGCGTGGACTATATTTCATCGGGGGCGCTAACACATTCAGCAAAAGTATTTGATGTAAGTTTAAAATGGAAAAAATAAAAATGAATACCGAAGAAATGTATCAAACCATGAAACAAAAACTGGAGCATGTAGTTCCAGATGTTGAGTTACGTATCAAGGCGGAAATTGCAGTTGAGATCAACCGTTTGAAAAAGGAAAAGAACGCGGTGATCCTTGGGCATAACTACATGGAGCCTGCACTGTATTATTCGATCCCCGATTTTGTGGGCAACTCATTGGAGTTGAGCCGCAAAGCCGCGCAAACCGACAAGGACATTATTATCTTTTGCGGCGTGTTATTTATGGCTGAAACCGCAAAGATACTCAACCCAAACAAAACCGTTTTGATCCCCTCTTCAAAGGCGGGTTGTTCCCTGGCTCGAGCATCACCGCTGAGGATGTGCGCGCATTGAAGCAAAAATTCCCCGGCGTGCCCGTGGTCACTTATGTGAATACCTATGCAGATGTAAAGGCGGAATCGGATATTTGCTGTACATCTGGCAATGCAGTTGCGGTAGTCGAATCGCTCAAGACCGATACCATCATCTTCCTGCCAGATGAATATCTCGCGAGCAATGTAGCGCACGAAACAGGCAAGCATATTGTCTTCCCGTCCAAAGGCATCAACGGATTGCAATTGGATACAACACTGGATTATCAAATGATCGGCTGGAGCGGGCGTTGTGAAGTACATGAAAAATTCACAGTGCAGGACATCAGAAATGTACGCGAGCAATTCCCCGATGTGGTCATTCTGACACACCCTGAATGCAGTCCCGAGGTGGTTGCGGCTTCTGATTTTTCAGGGAGCACCACTGCGATGACCCGTTATGTGAAGGAAACCAAAGCCCCGCACTATTTGATCCTGACTGAATGTTCGATGGGCGATAATATCGCCGCGGCAAACCCAGACAAGGAAATGCTGAGGTTGTGTTCTGTGCGCTGTCCGCACATGAACACGATCACTATGGAAGATACGCTTGAGTCCTTGAAACAGACCCGCTATGTGATCGAAATCCCAGAAGATATTCGCGTGCGAGCATACAGGGCGGTGGAAAGGATGATCGCAATCGGGTAGGGCTTGTTTGCCGTACTTGGAATGAAACAACAATATGATTCAAACTGATGTTCTTATCATCGGCACCGGGATCGCCGGCGCAACCACTGCACTGCGTCTGGCAGAAAACCCAAACCGGCATATTACGATCATTACGCGCGCCCCCGACGAACACGAATCCAATACATACTGGGCGCAGGGCGGCATTATTCACCGCGGACCCAATGACAACGCAGACCTGTTAGTCAAAGATATTTTGGAGGCAGGTGCAGGGGCAAGCCTGCCATCCGCAGCGCGAATCCTTGCCGAAGAAGGTCCACGCCTGTTACAGGAAATTTTAGTGAAAACATCGGGTGTCAAATTTGACGAGGATGGACCGGGCAAACTTTCCTATGGACAGGAAGCCGCACATTCAGTCAGGCGCATCCTACATGTGGGTGATGGAACAGGCGCAGCGATCAGCAAGGCAATGATCGCCCTGCTCAAACAGAAACCAAACATTGAATGGTTCACAAATGCCACTGCGGTAGATCTGGTCACCTACCCACATCACGCGCGTGATCCGTTGACTGCGTACCAGCCAATCACTTGTTATGGCGCTTATGTCTTTGATCGCAATGGTCACGCCGTGCATCGCACACTGGCATCAACGACCGTACTGGCAACAGGCGGGCTGGGACGTATCTTCCGCAACACCACCAATCCACGCGGTGCGCGCGGGGACGGGCTTGCCATGGCACATCGCGCTGGCGCGCGCATTATTAATGCAGAGTACATTCAATTCCATCCGACTGCGCTGGCTGTGCCGGGCGCAGAAGGATTCCTCATCTCGGAGGCGGTACGCGGCGAAGGCGCCATTCTGCTCACACCCGAGGGACGCGCTTTCATGGCTGATTATTCTCCGCAATGGAAGGACCTCGCGCCGCGCGATATTGTGGCGCGCGCCATTCACCACCAAATGGAAACGAACGGGTATTCGCACGTACTTCTGGATATTGCTTCCCATATGGATGCCCAATCCATTCAACAACGGTTCCCCAATATCTATTCCACCTGCAAAAAGGTGGGCATTGATATTACACGTGAACCGATCCCGGTTGTACCTGCCGCGCATTATTCCTGCGGCGGTGTCTGGGTGGACGAATGGGGACACTCAAGTATAGAAAACCTGTATGCAATTGGGGAAGTCAGTTGTACCGGTTTGCATGGAGCAAACAGACTCGCCTCCACATCCCTGCTTGAAGGACTTGGTGTGGGGAGACCGCGCGGCACGCCACATTGAAAACATGCTTGATAAAAACCCGCCCGGAAAAATCCCGGGGCGGGATGAAGTCCCCCCGTGGGATGAAAGCGCACTCACAGCAGATGCAGACCCCGCGCTCATTCAGGGTGACATGCAGACCATAAAAAATATCATGTGGCATTACGTAGGATTGGTACGCAGTGCAGACCGGCTCTCACGCGCCATCCGGGAACTGCGCCATTTATGGAACGAGATCGAAACCTTCTACCTGGCTACAAAAATAAACGATGAATTGATCGGTCTGCGCAACGCCGTGGAAGTTGGACTCATCATAGCGCAAGCCGCACGGCACAACCGCCAAAGCAGAGGTTGTCATTACAGGCAGGATTCTGTCACTAATGAAGGCAACCGCTTGATCTGACAACTCTAAATTCTTAAGATCAGGGCGAGCTTTTATCCTGCCTGTTTCGATATTCCTTTCTTCAGACACTTCTTCAATTAATCAAGCAAACCCTGCCCTTTTATCAGACGAAAGGTATAATTTTCCATGGTAAAGTCTCCAACAACATTATACAATCAATGAATTTAGTTTTCAGTTTTGCAAGGCATATAGAGAAATCGATAAGAACTAAGATGCTAAAGTAAAATTGAAAAGCACGGGAGCATTCATGAGCGAATTAGAAATACAGATATACAAAAGCATTCAGGAAATCGACCCCAAGGTATGGGATAAAATTGCCGCGGGACGCGGTTTTCAAAGCCACAACTGGTACACGTTTGGCGAGCGTGCCATGGCTGATTGCAAGCCGACTTATTTGCTTGCCATGGACGGTGATACACCTGTAGCAAGCGCGGCATTATTCAAGATACACAACGAACCACTACCGTTACCACGCGTGGCGCGCGAGTTCATGGCATCTGTGTTCAAACGTAGACCCTTAATGGTATGTCGTTCTCCCCTCGCCGATACATCTGCCCTGCTCCTGCCCGGCGAACCGCAACGTGACGAAATACTTCCCATCATCACAAATGCCGCTCTGGAACAATTCAAAAAACAACGCTGCTCCTTTCTTATATTCGATTACCTGCTAACCGAACAATTAAATTATCCATCCTGGTCGAATAAATTTGAACCGGTCACCGTCTCGGGACCCGGCACATACATGCCCATTGAATGGGAAAGTTTTGAAGCCTATCTCAAAGCTGGGGACAAAAAAGATAGACAACACTACAAACGAAGTCTGAAAGAAGCGCAGGAGAACGGACTTGTTTTATCCCGACACAAAACCGTTTCCGATGTGGAGACCGCCCTCAAACTCATTGAGAACGTCTCCATCTGGCACGGCTCCGCGCCCAACCCCTGGATACGCGGCATGTTGGAAAACTTCTCCATGATAGACGGAACATGGCTCGAATTACACAAGGATGAAAAACTCGTTGGGTGCGGTGCAGTCGTGCGTGACAATCGATTCCAAATCGCCACTGCGTTGGGGCTTGAAGATGACGTACCTGGTGGGTACTTCTACCTGCTCTACACTGCACTTGAGGAAGCCTTTATACACAACGTAAGACTTGTCCGCTTTGGGAGCGGTGCCTACGATGTCAAACGCAGGCTGGGGTTACACCTCGAAAATACAAATCACGCCATGATCACCATGGCGGGCATCCCGACAAGCGCGGTGAAACTATTAAAATCCGCCGCCAAATGAGGCAGTATGCATCTCGGCATCTTACAGGCAATCTCGACACTTCTTACCTTTATCCTCCCATTCTTGAGCTATACAACAAAAGCAACCTGGGGATTGATCGTGCAAATCATGGGGGGGTTATTGATTCTCAACTCACTCATGCCACATCTGCAACACTACTATGCTGAACGTGTCGAGGTCCGGTCCAAACACAAAGTAATAGATGCCGATTTGTTCCTTGTCAACCCAACGTTGGCTACCCGTGCAGTTTTTCTTTATAGAAAACGAGACTTCACACGTGCCGCCCAACAGGAAGAGGTTCCAATCATCAACACGCCACTAGGATATACAGATTATGCGCTTCAGACTCCCCGATTCCTGCCGCGCCCATGGAGAAGCTGATGATTCCCCTCGAGCGTTTCCTGCAACTCCCCACCGAAGAAGTCGCCGCGCTCGTCAAAGCGACGGGACATAAGGTCTGCGTTTTTCCCGTGAACGGCACTCGTCGATGGTTCATGCTCGAACACGCCGACAAGATCGGGAAAGACTTCATTGAAGCCTATATGGACATCTCGATCAAAAGCCATGTAGATTTGTGTGCCATGCTGTTCGACCATGGTGTAGAAACGATCCTCGCCCCGGTCTTTGGCCGCGAACTGATGCACCGCGGCGATGAATATACAAAACGCGTTGGCATCGACGGATTGGTAAGAACCTCCACCGATAAGAACTACAGGGATTTCTTTGAAAACTACAACGTAAAAGTCTGCTTTTATGGCGATTATCAAAATATATTGACAGGTACTCCATACGAATATGCTCTGCCATCCATGTATGAAGTAATGGAAGCCACTAAAAACAACACCGGCTTTCGCCTGTTCTTCGGCGTATTTGCCGATGAAGCCACTGAAACCGTTGCACGCCTTTCTGTGGAGCATTATCTCGCACAAGGCATAGTACCAGACAAAGAAACATTGATTCGAAAATATTACGGTGAAGATGTCTCACCTGTGAACATCTTCATAGGCTTCGACAAGTTCAGCGTATTCGATATGCCACTGCTATCAACCGGCGAAGAGGACCTTTACTTCTCCCTCAGCCCATCTCTCTATATGACAGAACACCAACTGCGGGCAATACTATACGACCATATTTATACCCGCCGTATACCCGAACCCGATTACACCAAACTGCCCGAGGAGGAACTTAACTGGTTACGCCAGTATTACCGTAAGAACAAGGATTATGCGTTCGGCGTCGGCAAATTGCAATTCAATATCTGGTTCCCGGAAAATGGAAGCAACTCATGACAGACCTTATCGAAAAACTTATCGAAGAAATCGGGCCCGGGCATATGGCAAGCACCGCCTACGATACAGCTTGGGCGGCACGTCTCGGCGAAATAGACTGGGATATTAGCGCCCAGTCCCTTCAGTGGTTAGTAGAGAACCAATTACCTGATGGCTCATGGGGCGCTAAAGCGCCATTGTATTATCACGACCGTGTACTTTGTACACTTGCCGCCATGATCGCTCTTTCGTATCGCGGCCGCCGCGAAGAGGATAAGGAACAAATCCAAAGAGGCAAATTCGCGTTGGAACGAATTGTGGGAGGTGCCACACAGGGATTGCGGGCTGATCCAAACGGAGCAACTGTCGGCTTTGAAATGATCGCCCCCACTTTGGCGGCAGAGGCAGAAAGGCTGGGTCTCATCAAAAATCAGGGAGACCGCATTTTAGGGAGGCTTTCCCAGTTACGGGCCAAGAAGGTTTCCTACCTGCAAGGCAAGATGATCAGCAGAAATTTAACGATGGCATTCTCCGCTGAAATGGCAGGCGTAGACGGACAACAAATGCTCGACATTGAAAACCTTCAAGAAAGCAATGGGTCAGTAGGTGTGAGCCCATCTGCCACTGCCTACTTTGCAACCTATATCAAAAAAGGCGATACAGCTTCGTTGAAGTATCTGAGAGACACCATCAAACCTGATGGCGGCATGCCTAACGTAGCGCCATTCGATGTCTTTGAGATCGCGTGGGCATTATGGAATCTAAGTTTGATCCCAGACCTGGGTCATAGCGAAAAACTCAAACCGCATGTAGACTTTCTTTCGAAAGCATGGCACCCCGAATTTGGCATCGGCTTCGCCGCCGATTACACCGTAAAAGACGGTGATGATACCGGTCTGGTCTTTGATACTTTGTTACGATTTGGCATTGAAAAAGACCTTGCCAGCGTGTTAGCATATGAGGAAGAGACGCACTTCCGATGCTTTGATCTGGAGGTCAACCCATCGATCAGTGCGAACATCCACGTACTAAGTGCCCTTGCACAGGCTGGCTTGGATAAAAACAATTCGTCCGTGCTAAAGGTACTTGAGTTTCTAAAAGGAGCAAGAGGAAACAATCCTTTTTGGATCGACAAATGGCATTCATCACCTTATTATGCAACTGCACATGCGATCATCGCCTGTGCGGGTCTGGCAAATGAATTTGTCGGCAAATCAGTGGAGTGGTTAATGAAGACACAAAACGAGGATGGTTCGTGGGGCACATACCTCTCAACCGCAGAGGAAACAGCCTACGCCATTCAAGCCCTGTGGGTTTGGAACGAGAAAGTAGCCAGTGTGCCTCAATCCGTTTTTAGAAGAGGCGCTGAATGGCTGGATGCGCACATGTTTAAGTCCTACCCACCCTTGTGGATCGGTAAGTGTTTGTACCGCCCCAATTTGGTAATTCGCTCGGCAGTAATCAGTGCGCTTGCCTTGGCTCAATAACTCCTTATGAAATTCGATATCGAAAGGTTCATTTCCGTCCAAGTTCCAGATCCCGACGATGCGCGTCGCCGAAGGATTCTTAATATCCTTTTACTCGGGGTGGTCGTCGCCTCACTCTTTGCAACGGTGGGTGTTCTTTTTGCAAGCCGTCTCCCAGAACAGCAAGCTTTCCAAGCAGAAAATCAGGCTCTTCTCATAAGCATCATCGTTTTTATACTTGGAAATCTTGGGCTTTATCAGATCAACCGGCGGTATTCAGGCCGTCTTGCCGCCATACTCTTCCTGCTCTTTCTAACAGCCATCTTTGTTCTATCAGACACACCGCAAGAACTCGCCGGCGGACGATCGCTCTTTCTTTTTGCGCTCCCCATCATCATGGCAAGCATCCTGTTGTCTCCGGGTTCAAGTTTCATTTTTGCTACCCTTAGCAGCTTTATTATTTCTGTTCTTGCATTATCGATTGAAGTCATTCCAAACGCTCCAGCTATCATCGGTTTTTTTATGCTCGCATTTGTTTCCTGGCTTTCAGCCCGTAGTTTAGAATCGGCGCTACAAGACTTGCCGCGTTATTAATGCCCATCTTGACGAGGTCGTTGTAGAACGAACACAAGCGCTTTCCAAATCGCTGGAACGTGAACGTATCGAGGCGGGGCGTAACCAAGCCATACTCAACTCTATTGCAGACGGTGTGATCGTCTTCGATAGAAAATGGAATGCTATTTTAGCAAACCCAGCCATCAGAAGCATGCTCGAAATTCCAATCGAATTGATCCTGGATAGAAACTTCAGCGAATTCATCGAACATCCCAATCTGACACCACAAAGCCGCACTCTATTGCGTTCCATGATCGAACAAGATACACAACCGATAGGTTTCCGCATTCAATGGGCAGAAAAAACACTGTCCGTAAGCGCCGCACAAGTCTACGATAAACGAGATAGGAACAACAACATTGGTATTGTCACCGTATTCCGTGATTTCACTCGCGAAGCCGAAGTGGAAAGGCTCAAAAGCACGTTCGTTGCCATTGTTTCACATGAATTACGCACCCCATTGAGCGCCATTCTTGGCTATGCCGAAATGTTCAGGGAAGAAGTGTATGGTCCCATGAATGAAAAACAAGTCAACATGGCACACCGTATCATCAAGAACACGCAGCGCCTGCTTGGTTTGATCAACGATCTGCTTGACCAGGCGCAAATGGAAGCAGGCAAACTAACGATCAAAATGGGACCCGTCAAACCGGCGGAACTCCTCGAGACTTTACATGGTCTAATGGATAAAACCGCATCAGACAAAAACCTGAGGCTGACCAGTGAAATCGAAGATACCCTTCCCGAAGTCTTGAACGGCGATCCAGCGCGCTTGCAGCAAATACTGGTCAATTTTGTAAACAACGCCATCAAGTTCACAGATCAGGGGGAAGTACGGGTAAAATTACTACACTTCAGCGATAGAAAATGGGGGATCGAAGTTTCCGATACAGGACGCGGGATTCCAGAAGCGGAGCTTACAAGTATCTTCGACACATTCCGGCAGGTGGAAGGGTCGGCAACTCGAACCCATGGCGGATTTGGGTTGGGGCTATCTATTGTGAAACAACTGGTTCAGTTAATGGGTGGGGAAATCAGGGTTACAAGCAAGCTGGAACAAGGATCGATCTTCACGGTCATATTACCGTTGGTCATTCCATAACAATTAGTGATTGGAGAATAAAATGAGTAAACTGGCTTTGATTATTGAAGACGATGAAGACCTTGCAAACATCTTTGCTGAGGCATTGCGAGGCGTTGGTTTCGAGGTGGAAATTATTGATGACGGTAAAACTGCACAAGAGAGGTTACATGGCAGTGATGCCGTTCCATTTTTGATCCTGTTGGACATGCACCTTCCACACGTTTCCGGCGGAGATCTTCTAGCCGAGTTAAAAGGGGATGCGCGGTTCAATGACACGACGATTATCATCACCACCGCCGATGCCCGCATGGGTGAAACATATGGCGACCAGGTGGATTTTGTGTTGATCAAACCAATTTCATTTGTTCAACTGCGAGACCTAACCAGCCGTTTAATGCCAAAAGAGTAGCAATGCAACTATATGAAAAACATAAAGGAATGTTGGCGCGAATCAAAAACATACCGCGTATTACTTATCGCGGCAATTATTTATGCGGTGTTGCGACTTGCGGTACAAATTTACCTCTTTTCAGATGCTCTACAACCTGAGGCAATTGCACAGGGTGCACAAGTAGGGACAGATCTACAGCGATCCTACATTCCAGCAGCACAACACTTTCGAGCACATGAAGACATATACCTTAAGGGATCGCTCGAAATTCTTGAACTCTACTTCCAATATGCTCCTGCATTCGCTTTCTTTTTTGCTCCGCTTCTTCTCTTGCCTTTAACGATACTTGTTCCTCTCCTGGTGATCCTGCACATCGCGGCTTATTGGCTTTTCTATGTTTGGTGGGATCAAATCTTCCAGAAAAATAACCTTGGAAATATGGCAAAAATGTGGGCAAGGATCTTGCCGTTATTTCTTGTATTTTCAGCTTTCTGGGATGATCTCTCCTACATGAACATTTACCTCATCATCGCGCTCTTTGCCACTTTCCTAATCGACGCGATCATGCAGGAAAATCTGGGGTGGTCCATCTTCTGGATTGCAGTCATTCTTCCCATCAAACCCCAGTGGGCATTTGCGGCCGCCCTGCCCCTATTATTGGGAAGGTATCGTTTCTTCATCAAGCTGATGGCGGGAACGATCATTGCCTACCTTCTGATTGCAGGGACCACGATCTTGGCGGGGGGTGTTCAGTATGGCATTCAACAATACAAGGATTATTTCGGATTCCTTGGACGCCTCTCGCGTGATTTTCCCTGGCGCAGCAGTTCGAACAGCCCATTTCTCGGCTACAACCACTCTGTGATGCAGACCTTCCTCTACTACTTTGGTGTATCTACCACAAACATGCGCATCGCCACTATCCTCAAACTCGTCCTGCTTGCTCCATTAGGATGGGTTGGATTGAAGTTCCTTCGTTCCTCGCAGGGCAAGCCACCAAGCGAAAATCCAGAAATAGCCCTGGCGCTCGCCTTCTGCTCTTTATCTGGGAGCGTTCATTTGGCTTGACATGGTCTGGGAGCTATCTCTGGGACTGGTCATTTTCGCGTACCTGCTGGTAACGACAAACGAAAAATGGGCAAGAATCGTACTTTGGGCGTTGTTCGCTCCATATGCATTACTGGATATCTGGCGTCTCGTCAGCTACATTATTTGGAGTGACAACATCCTCTATGAGGGCTCCTACGTGCTTACCGACCCTCTTATTTATGTTCCCTGGATATATGGTAACCTTGTTGGTATCATACGCGTTGCTTCTAAAAAAGCTAATGGTTTTTTCAGATAAGCCCGCATAGACAAAGTGCAAAACAGAGAGAGCCAGATGCAATAATTGCATCTGGCTCTCTCTGTTTTCTAGTCGTAATTATACTGCGAGCAGGAGAACTCTTCCCCGCCAGGCGTTTCCACCATCACGGGCCAATCGGTATCAATGATTTTATAAACATCCAAGTCTTTATTGATCCTTTCAAATGCAAGGCTTGCATTCCATCGTGAGAGGTGAAAGGATTGCCAGGAAAGCTTCTCAGTATCCTGCCCACGTTCATGACGTTTGCACGCAAGCGCCGCACCGACCTTATCATGGACAGCATCAGGCAGGGATTTATTCGTAAACGCATCCACCAACGCGGGAACGGCATCGTCTGAAAGCCCTAAAAAGTATTGTGCGTCGAGTTCAGAGTTTCCTTGTGTAACGGTCTGCCCTGATACACCCCGAAGTTCACGCTGGATATTTTGCCTGACAATGAAAGAGTCCACATTTAACACGCTGAGTGAGATAACAAACCCAAGTGAAGCCAGCACCATCGCAAGTCCAGCCATACGCTCCCTGCGAAGCATTTCAAAGATTACGACAGCCACAAGTAATAGCCCAAGCCAGATCATGAAGACGTGTGTATAGGTACGCAAGCGGGAGAAACCATAAGCTTCTTCATAGAGAACCAGCCGCTGAAACGCCGAGACAAGCATGACGACCACCAGCCCAACCAGCCCCGCTCCCAGGATGGAGAAAGTCCATCTTTGTGTTTCAGATTCGCGGCGTGTGACTGCGCCCAACCCAAGCAACAAAAGCAGACTAAAGAATGCAACCGTTATCAGTTCGCCAAAGCCTTTGCGTGCATATTCAGAATAGGTATAACCTTCGATATGGATATTGGCTTGCCCGCCAAAAAAGTATTGGAACTGGATTACGACGAATGCAACAAATAGAATTACCACGCTCCCCAACACAATACTCGATTCCGTAAAGCCCAGAAATGATGGGACCAATGTTTTTTCCTCCACCTTTTCATCGGACTTTTGCGCGGCGTGCAAATATATCCCAGCCAGAATATAGGCAAAGACAAGAATATACGCGAGCCTGAAAATATATTCGGGCAGGTTTTCGATATTGAACAGGTCGATGAAATCTTTGAAACGTTTCGCAAAGATGGGGTCGGCGGATGACAAGCAGGGATGCAAAGATGGCGATGACCGGCAACGCAATGGCTATCCCGCGCAGAATGGGCCACATGCGACTGCTTCGCTTCTCACTGGGGGACAGCTGCTCGCGTCGTATCTCTGTGCCGAATCCAAGCGGACGGGCGATCATGCTTCCAAAGAGGCGCAGGTATCCGAGGATGTAATCCAGCAAACCGTATTGAACCCATTGACCGCTGAGAAATGTCATTGCGAAAACACCCATGAGGAAAACGGTCATTGAGATGGATAGAAAGACCGTCATTGGCTCAAGGCGGATAGAGGTCATAGCGGCGAGAAAGGCAATGGGAAACAGAAGCAGACCCGAGCGTCGCGAGAGGCGAAGCCCGTCTGCCTGCAAAAGAAGAATGCCTGTCACGAGACAAAGCGCCACGTAGATGACAAAGTTGATGCCGACGGGCTTTTTCCAAAAAAGGAAATCGAATGCCCAGCCAAGCAGTATGACGGTGAACCAGAAGCGATTGGGGTTGGTTTTCATTGGAGCCTCCACGAGGAATTTCCTAAATCATAGCCTCTCTTGGCTTGCGAAGGCTCTCAAAAGGTATCAATTTTTCACAAAACAGGCTGTCGGGTATTACAATTCGATAAGAATTTAATTCAGCCTATTGACATCCATATTGAAATATGACATACTGCAATTATTCATTCAGGGGAACAACAACTAATTGCCATCCTAATGAAAGGAGGAGGTGATGTCTAACATGGATAGTAGTAACAAACCCAGCGCTGTGGCATCCCTCCTCAAGCAGTAAAAAGGAAGCCACAGCGCCCCACCAATGCCGTCCGAAAGGGCGGCATTGTGGTTTTAAATAGCAGACCGCGAAGGATTTTTCGCGGTCTATACATTTTTATGAAAAATTGTTTATTTGTCGCCGAATGAGATTCCCAAATTGCGGGCAGTGATAACGGCATCATCATTGACATCCACACATTTTTGTTTTGATGTGGCTTCTTCAAGTGAAATATCAACAACTTTACCGGCTTGCAACGAGACCATGCGGTCGAACTTGCCTTCCGCCGCCAAACGGACAGCCGCAGCTCCAAATCGGGTCGCAATCCAACGATCATACGGAGACGGCGTACCGCCGCGTTGGACATGTCCCAATACGGTTACGCGCGTTTCAAAGCCATTCTTTTCGATATATTCGCCCACCATTTGACCGATGCCACCAAAGCGCGGTACATATATGTCATCGCCACTACGTGAGTAGACCGGTGCGCCGCCTTCAGGGATTGCGCCTTCTGATACGACTACGATACTGAAATGGATGTCCCGTTCCACACGTTGACGAACTTTCGCCAAAACTGCTTCGAATTTGAAAGGAATTTCCGGGATCAAGATGACATCTGATCCACCAGATATGCCTGAGTGAAGAGCGATAAATCCTACATCGCGCCCCATAACCTCAAGAACCATCACACGATGATGGGCTTCAGCAGTTGAATGCAGACGATCAATGGCTTCAGTTGCAATGCCCACGGCGGTATCAAAGCCGAAGGTGGTTTCCGTTCCATAGATGTCATTGTCAATCGTCTTTGGAAGACCAATGACCGGCGCGCCTCTAAGGAACAACTCGTGTGCAGTTCGTAATGTGCCGTCGCCGCCCAGCACGAGCAAAGCATCCAATTGGAGTCGCTTGATGCCTTTGACAATTTCATCTGAGACGTTAATGGTCACTTCCTTGCCGTCACGAATCACCTTGCGGGCATAAGGGTTACCGCGGTTTGCCGTCCCAAGGATCGTGCCGCCGCGTGGAAGAATTCCGCGCACATCTGCATTGATTAATCGAACAACTCCATCCTCTTGAAGGAAACCGTCCCAACCATCTCGTATGCCATAAACCTCACATCCGTATGAGAAGATCGCTGTTTTCACCGCAGCACGAATGACTGCATTAAGACCAGGTGCATCACCACCACTTGTTAAAATTCCAATTCTCTTCATTATGTTCTCCTTAGCGGGGTATTTTACCCCAATCAGTATATTTCTTGCGTTCCATTGTATAACCCCATATAATGAGCAAATGGAACAGACACCCCAACAACCTAGGTTTTACAATTTATCCCGCTGGCTTGTTCCGCTTGCTGCGATCATCGTTTTCGGGATATGGTTTTCGGTTACACCGCCAGGCTTGCTTGGCAAGGCAGATGCCGTCGGGTATGCCATCTGCCACCGTATCGACGAGCGTTCGTTTCATATTGGCGACCGTCAGATCCCATTATGTGCGCGCTGCACAGGCGAGTTCAATGCGGCGGGACTCACATTGCTTTTCCTGGCATTGGTCAGTGGAAAGAAAAGCGGCATGCCCGGCTGGAAACTCGGCGCGCCGTTGATCGTTTTCTTTCTTGCTTTTGGAATTGACGGCTCGAACTCCTATCTGTATTTGCTCAAACAAACATCACATGGCGCGCTCGACAACATCCCCAATCTTTATATTCCAAACAATACACTACGTCTCTTTACCGGCAGTGGAATGGGTATTGCTTTGGCATCCATTCTTTTCCCGGCATTCAACCAAACCATATGGAAAACTGTTGACCCCAGTCCTGCGCTCGACTGGAAGAAACTGGGCATTATCATCGGGGCTATTTTTCTGATCGACCTACTCGTGCTCACAGATAGCCCCATCGTCTTATATCCCATTGCCATCATCAGTGTGTTGGGTGTCCTTTCCCTGCTCATTATCGTTTTCAGTATGGTATGGCTTCTTATGATGCGACAGGAAAATGTTTTTGACTCATTGACACAAATGTGGCTTCCCTTTCTCGCCGGGACTACTCTTGCCTTTTTGATGATCACCGTCATCGACCTGCTCCGCTTCAAACTCACCGGAACCTGGGGAGGTTTTCCCCTAGGTTGAGTCTCACTTTCGCGTTGCTCGCGTTGAGCGGAGAGCGGGTGATCGTATCGCTCGCAGACGAAGTGCATCGTTTTCTTGCAAATCTGCCCTTCGTCTGCGTTACACTCCGCTCAGGGCGAAAGATATAGGAAAATTTATGGAACTACTTACAGGAATCTTCACAGCATTTGGACTTTCGGCGAGCGCGGGCTTGAACGCATATATCCCACTTCTTGTCGTTGGACTTCTTGCACATTACACAAATCTGATTCACCTCAGCAGCCCGTGGGATACACTCGCGAACCCCTGGATCATCCTATTGTTATGTGTGCTGGTTATCATCGAGATGCTGGCAGATAAAATCCCGGCTGTGAACCACATTAATGATCTGATCCAGACCGTTGTCCGCCCTGCGGCTGGAGCAATTGCTTTCGCTGCCAGCGCAAACGTCATAACGGACGTTCACCCTGTCCTTGCCCTGGCAAGCGGTCTTCTCATCGCAGGTGCAGTCCATGTCGCCAAGGCGGGAGCGCTCCGCCCGGCAGTGACGGCAACAACTGGCGGCGCGGGAAACGTCCCTGTTTCCGTTGCAGAAGATATTATCTCGACCGTTCTATCCATCGTGGCAGTAGTCCTGCCCATCCTGATCGGGACACTGCTCGTTGTGCTTGCCTCTTTTATTATTTACTGGCTCTACAGGAGAGCCAACAAAGAAACTACCTGATATAATCCAGAAAATCTTTCATCCCGCGCTGCGGGCAATTCATCCATAGAGGAGAAGTAATTATGAACGATCAAATGCCCCCCGTCTCTGAAGAACAGCCCAAAAAGAACAACACCACCTTGATTATTGTTATTGTAGTCGTCGTGGTCTTATGCTGTTGCTGTATCGCCGGTGTTGGCTTATGGCAATACGGTGATCAAATCTTGAACGCCTTCAAATAAACAACAACATCCATACGATAACCCTCCGAATTAACCCGGAGGGTTATTTTTCTTAAAGGAGAGCTTTAGTTCTTCCAACCCGGATAATGCTGCCAGGGTCAATTCCTCATTCAAATCCAGCGCTTCGAATTCGTCTTCATCCAAAACTGTTTGCTCTCCATTCGCAGAAACCCATAGATCCAACGCTAAATCAACATAAGAGACAATGTCATCTTCAATTACTGCAGGCTTGCCGATGTTACAGTACCAGCCTTTTATCTTTCCATTGTCCTTATCATGAATAGCGAAAATGTTATACCAACGATCTGAATAATAATATTCCACAAAGCGATCGCCAGTTCTGAAAACCACGTCCTGAAAAGGCATATCTACACGGTCGAACAGAGCTTCGAGAGTCACTGAATTCTCATCACGACTCAACAAAACGCCTTCATATTCGTAGGTCACTTCACCAGCAGGATTCTTTTTCTGTACTCTTGAATCTTCATGCGAGACATTCTACCTTAACCTGCACAGAGATTTTTTGTCCTATCTTTGGCGACTTCATCCAGATAGACATACAAGCCATTATCCAATGTGACTTTGTAGCGGTCATGTTGGAAAATCACATCAGCGACAACTCCCGAAATGACATTCGCTTCATCCTTGACTTCGAACGGGCGCGCCAACAATTTGACTTTATCTCCCTTTGAGTGTTTATGGTCACACTTCACGGTGAAAATGCCATGTTCCGTTTGAAATTTATTTTTCGCAACCACTTCCCCATCGAGGATATTTCCCAACCCAAGAAATTCTGCAACATAAGCTGATTGCGGATTTGCCCATACTTCGTCTGGAGTTCCTTCACGGATGATTTGTCCATCGTGCAAGATCAAGACTCGGTCTGCGATGGTGAAGGCTTCTTCTTGATCGTGTGTGACGTAGATAGCAGGGATTTTGGTTTGATGCAGGATCATCCGTAGTTCGTTGAGGAGGTCTTCTCGCAGGGAACGGTCTAAGGCGCCAAGAGGTTCATCGAACATGAATAGGCGAGGACGAGTTGCCAAGGCACGAGCTAATGCAACACGTTGTTGTTCTCCGCCTGAGAGGTCGGTCACTTTGCGTTGTCCAAAATCTTTCAGGTTGACTAATTCTAATGAATTGGCTACGCGCTTAGCGATTTCGTCTTTGTCCGAGGCGGCGCATCTTCAATCCGAAGGCGACATTGTCGTTGACGTTGAGGTGAGGAAAAAGTGCATAGTCTTGAAAGACCAGCCCAAAGTCCCGAAGATGAGGCGGTGTTGAGGCGAGGTCAATGTCATTGAACAGGATACTGCCTGAGTTTGGATCCTCCAGTCCAGCGATCATCCGCAAGAGAGTGGACTTGCCACTGCCCGATGCTCCGAGGAGACAGATCGTCTCGCCCGAGTCGAGGTTGAAGGAAATATCTTTGAGGAGTGGTTTGCCTTCGTAGGTTTTGAAGATGTGACGGAGTTCGAGCATTAGAATTCTCCCGAGTTGGGCAGGCGGAATTTTTCGATGAGGAGGATGCTGGCGGTTGTGAGGAGCATGAGGATGGATGCCATCGCCATGGCTTGACCGTAGTTGAGACCGCCAGGCTGGGAGAGGAAGCGTTCGATGGCAACGGGGATGGTGGGATATTCGGGGCGTGAGATGAGGAGCGTGGCGCCGAACTCGCCAAGGGAAACGGTGAATGCGAAGGTGGCGGCGGCGAGTGTGGCACGTCGGAGAATGGGAAGGTCTATGTTTTTCCAGACTTCAAATGGTGATGCGCCGAGGGAGGATGCGGCATGACGAAGCCGTTGCGGAATGGATGCGATGGCAGGTTGCAATGTGCGAATGACAAAGGGCAATGCAACAAGCGTATGTGCAAATGGAACAAGGAGCGGTGAGGTAAGCCACTTGCCATACGTGATGATAAATCCAAGCCCAAGCATGACTGCGGACGAACCAAGTGGGAGCATGATAAGCGGGTCAAGGACTTTTTCGAGGTTGGTCGGTTTAGCGAGGGCGAATGCGGCAGGAAAACCGAGAAGGAGGGAAATGATGACGGTTGCAGAGGCGTAGGTAAGCGAGTTGAGTGTTGCTTTGATGGGCGGAACATAAAAGACGAGCCACGACGATTGACGAAGAGTTCGTTGTAGTAGTCAGTGGTAAATCCATATTGGACTTCGCCGCGTTGACCACGGTCCGCTTCGAGGCGGAAGAGGGAGCGGATGGGGAGAGATGCGAGGGGAAGTGCAAAGTAAACAGTAAGCAGTGAACAGAAGGTGAAGACGAAGAGTTTTTGCTTGATGTTTTTGGGTTTGGTTGTAGTCGAGCGAGGGTTGAGTTGTTGTGTGGCTCTGGTTACGAGACGTGTATAGAGAATGGAGAAAGCAAGTGTGCAGAGAAGTTGAATTACCGAAAGGAGTGCGGCGAGAGGAAGGTTGAGGAGTTTGACGGCTTGCAGATAGATTTCCACTTCGAGGGTGGAGAATTGGGAACCGCCAAGGAGAAGTATGACGCCGAAGGATGTGAAGTCGAAGAGGAAGACGAGGAGCGAGGCGGCGAAGATAGATGGACGAAGAAGAGGCAGGATGATGTTTGTCCAAACGTGGAACGAGTCCGCGCCGAGGGAGCGGGCGGTCTGCTTCGAGTTTTGGGTCAAGGCTGGAAAGGGCGTTGCCGACGATGCGGATGATGATGGTGGTGTTGTAGAAGATGTGGGCGAGGAGGATGAGGATGAAAGGGGGATGAGATTGAAAGGTGAAAGAATGAGAAAGTGGAAAGTAGTCCACGTTGACCGAGGAGGGCGTTGAAGGAGGCAGCGACAACAACGGTTGGAAGCATAAAGGGGACAGCGGTGAGGGCACGCAGGAGGGATTTGCCACGGAAGTCGAAGCGGGCGAAGAGGTAGGCGGAGGGAAGTCCGAGGAGGAGTGTGAGGAGGGTGGAGAGGATGGCTTGGTAGAAGGTAAAGAGTAAAACGTGAAATGCGGTTTGAAAGTTTGCAGGTGTTAGGGTATTTAGGTTGAATGTAAGAGCGAGGATGCGGGAAAGAGGAAAGAAGAAAGCGATGGCGAGGAAGGAAAGAGGAAGAAACCAGAGAAGTGATTCTGCTTAACCACGAAGACGCAAAGAACGCAAAGAAATTTGATTTTCTCTGTGTCTCCGTGTCTCCGTGGTTAAGTGAATGAGTCATGGTTATTGGTGGTTTCGATACGCCTGTCACACTTCGACTTCGCTATCGCTCCGCTCAGCGCGACAGGGCTACTCAACCATCAGAATTAGGTTGAACTTTACTTCATCACCGTATCTGTCCACTCCTGGATCCATTTGTCGCGGTTGGCGGCGATGACATCAGGAGCAAGGGTGGCGGTTTGGGCGGGAGCCTGGGAGTATTTGGCGAAGACATCAGGCAATGCGGCATTCGTGTTCACAGGATAGACAAACATCTGCTCTGGCATATCTTCCTGGAATTGTTTGTCGAGCATGAAGTCCACGAATTTTTCGGCGAGGGCGCGGTTCTTGGTCCCTTTGAGGATGCCGACAAATTCAATTTGGCGGAAGCAGGTGTCGGGTCCAAGAATGGAGGCGGTGGGAGCATCATCAATCGGAGGATCAGCGAAGATCACTTCGGCGGCGGGAGATGTCCCGTACGAAACGACCATTGGTTGAGGTCCCTTGCCTGAGGAGGCGCTGAAGTTGGTGTAGTAGGCGGTCTCCCAGCCATCCACAATGACAACCCCATTCGCTTTGAGAGATTTCCAATAATCGATATAACCGTCGCCGAAGTGCGCGACAGTGGCAAGCATAAAGGCAAGCCCCGTTGAGGAAGTGGCGGGGTTTTCCATCACCAGCAAATTGGCATATTCGGGTTTGGTGAGGTCTTCGAGGCTTTGCGGCACAGCCAGCGAATTGTCTGCAAAATATTTTTTATCGTAGTTGATGCAGACATCACCATAGTCAACGGGCAAAGCATTGTTGGTTGAATCCAATTTGAAGGCATCAGGGATATTTGCCAACTGCGGCGAAGCATAGGATTCGTAAATATCCGCTTCGAGGGCACGGGAGAGGAAGGTATTGTCCACGCCATACAAAACATCAGCAAGCGGAGCGTCCTTTGTGAGGATGGCTTTGTTCAGCACTTCGCCAGCATCCCCGCTTTGGAGGAAGACGAGCTTGGCATTGTTTGCTTCTTCAAACGCCTTGACGACATCTTCACTGACCGCAAACGAGTCGTGAGTCATCACAGTAAGGGTTTGTGGCTCGGCAGGCATTTCAGGTGTTGCAGTCGCTTGTGGAGCACAGGCAGAAAGAAGAAAGAGAAAAGAAGTAAAAAGCAGTGTTATTTTTTTCATTTTGTCCTTTATGATTTTCGGGTATGCACGATCAGGAGCAAACCCTTTGAGATTTTTATACTCGCAACATCAGACGTCATTTCGTTGCTGATGCCGCGTGTTTTATCAGGATAAAGCGTTTCGCTATTGAGCTTCCATTTGAGATTTTCCGTTAGGACGCCTGTGACCGCTCCCTGCCACGGGATGAGCGAGACGATATCCCCGCTTCGCCCTTTAACTTCGGCTTGATCCCGACAAAAGAAGATTTCCTCCACCCCATCGTCAAGTCGAATGTCAAAGGTCAAAGTTGAAGGTCAGTAAGCAGGGCGATGTTTGCGAGAGTTTGGTCAAGGCGACCACCAAGGGCGGCAACGATGATGATCTCTTTGGGATTGAGCTCGATGGCTTTGTTGGATGGCAAGTTCAAGGTCAGTCTCATTCTTGTCACGAGGGAACAATTCAATAGGAACACCATCAGCTTGGAGCTTTTTCAGGAGAACACTATCAGCGGAGTCCATATCTCCGATGACGAGGGCAGGCTTGAGGTCCAAAGAAGAGGCGTGGCGGGTGCCGCCGTCCGCACAGATGATGTAGTCGTCATCCCGTAGAATGGCACGGACTTTGTTGATGTCTGGTAGTTCGCCGTTGGCGAAGATAATGATTCGTTGCAAAATAAAACATCCTCTCAGCGGAGGATGTTCATTTGAATAAGAAGAGTCCCTCCGCCAGCATGACCTGGATCAGGTGTTTCGGGTCGAGCGTTTTACGCTCCTCTCAGCCTGTTCACTCACAGGCACCCCGTTCAATTGTGTGGCAGTTATATGACTTGCGGGTTATTTTGTCAACCCCGCACGCTTCATAAAATATTTGAGAGCGTGCGGTCAATGAAAAATCAACTACGCTGGTTATTCGTATCGGACTGCGTTTCCATTCTTCTTTCATTTGCAATTCAGTGGGACTTACTCCTGAATCCGAGCGCGAGAAAGTCTGTGAGCAAACGGTTGAACCTAACCGTCTCATCGATCATTGGGAAATGACCCGACCCATCCAATGCAATTTGGTGGGACATGGACGAAAGCGAATAGTTTTCATTCGGTGCGGAGATCGCCTGGTCTTTCTCACCGTACACAAACAAACATGGAATATTCAAACCACGGAAATTGCTATAAAGATTATCACCGCTCAAACCAACTACCGATGCGGCAATTGCCTGGGGATCCGCTTTCGATGAATCGGATAAGGCGGTAGCAGATTCCGGGGTACGGCTGGACAGCCATTCAGCCAGTTCGACCGGAGAGATCGAATCCGCCTTCAGACGAGAATTGACCGCCTCAAGACTTAAGGGACAGTTGACAGCCATCAACCGGTCTACGCTTTGCTGGTAACGATTCGCAAACGCCATCCCAACCAGCGCGCCCAATCCATGACCAACAAGGGCGATCTTGCCAATTCCCATTTCGTTGAGGAAATCATCGATGAGTTTGACCTGCTGTTCAAGAGAATACTTTAATGCATTATGAGCGGTGTCTCCAAAACCCCACATATCGAGCGCGTACGCGCGATAAGAGGTCGAGGTGACCTGCATGGAAGCGATCCAATATTTCCATGAGCCAACCCAACCGTGCAGGAAGATGACGGGACGACCGCGTCCCAACACCTCGTAATGCACAATGGAACCTTCGAGAAGAATAGCGCTCAAAATTTATTTTCCAAATTTCGCAAGAATGGCCTTCACATGCGTGGTCAATTGATCAGGAGCAAAGGGCTTGAGAAGATATTCCTCCGCTCCTACATCCAGTCCCTGTTGGATTTCATTCTCCTGTCCTTTTGCAGAGAGAAATACAACAGGAATATCCTTCAGATCGGGGCTCTCCTTCATAACTTTACAAGCTTCATATCCGGTCATACGCGGCATTCGCACATCCATCAGGATAAGATCGGGATTAACCTTCGGCGCCATTTCGACAGCTTCCTCTCCATTGGCTGCCGCAAACACCTCATGCCCTGCAAAGCGCAGGGTAAAAGCCACCAAATCCCGAATATCACGTTCATCTTCTGCAATTAATATCTTAGCCATAGATGCCTCATTTATTTTCGTGTACCGGCAGTGTAAAGGAGAACGTACTGCCCTCCCCGGGTACACCGTTACTCTTCATCCAAATACGCCCGTCGTGCATTTCCACAATTTGTTTAACAATGGAAAGCCCCAGCCCGGTTCCGGGCGTCGCCAAAACCAACGGATGTTCACCGCGATAGAAGCGCTCAAAGACTCGTTCCTGGTCTTCCAATGCGATACCCACGCCATTGTCCTCTATATCCACCTGGACCTCATGCCCTCCGTTCAAAGGGTGGATATTTACCGTGATCGTACCGTTCTCCGGTGTATAGTGATAGGCGTTGTAAACCAGATTGCCCATAATCTGGCGAACGCGTTCTATATCACCAAATACGCGCGGCAGTTTCTTCGGCGCATTAAGAGAAAGCGCCATTGGCTTGTTCTCTTCCTGCGAACGACGCAAAACATCCTCGATCACTTCTTCAGCCACCTCGCGCAAATCAAGCGCCTGCGGTGAAAGGGTCACACGTCCAGATTCGATGCGGGAAATATCCAGCAGGTCATTCACCAGGATATTGAGACGCTCTGTATTATTTTTAACGATGTTCAGGAAGTGCGCCTGATTTTCATTTAACGCACCCGCCGCTCCCATAAGAAGAACATCCGTGTAGCCCCGGATGGAGGTCATCGGCGTACGAAGCTCGTGACTCACCGTCGCAACAAACTCGGACTTCAACCTGTCCACTTCGACCTCGTGCGTAATGTCGCGGAAGATGGATACCGTTCCCAGAAAGTCGTTCTGCAAAATCACAGGCGCAAGATGGACTAAAACGATACGTCCGTTTTGCAGATCCAATTGCTCGGCAAATGTATCTCCCAAATGATATTCCATAGTTGTTTCAGACCAGCTTCGAATGGTCTGCATCCATGTACCAGCGGCTTTGCCAAACAACCCACCGAACACGTCCAGCGACTGACCGATCACTTTACCCAACTCGAGATCAAGTATCTTCTCTGCAGAACTGTTGAGAAAGGAAATACGGTTGTTTCCTGCTGTAACCAGAACACCATCTGCCACCGCCTCAAGAATGGCTTGTGAACGACTTGCATCTTCCTGTTCACGACGGAGCATACTGCCCAAACGTTCCGCTTGGTCGCGAATCAACTCATAAAGATGAGCGTTGTTGATGGCAACCGCCACCTGCCCTGCAATGGCTTTGACCATATTCAGTAGTTCAGCACTAAAGTAATTGGTTTTGCGATGAAAAACCATTAGAACGCCGATCACATCCTCAGCCACCAGCAATGGCATGGCAATGGCACTACGATGTTCCATTGACGAAGAGGGTGTCTTTACCCAGCGCTGATCCTCGAGTAGATCATCGATCAAAGCTGCTTCCCGGTTTTCTACGACCCAGCCAGCCAAGCCTTCGCCAATTTTGAGTTTAAAGCCGCGTCCCTCTCCAGATATCTTATCCGAGAGGTAGCCGTAGCCCGCGCGGTAATGTAACATGTTATCGTCTGCGCCTCGCAACATGATCGTACCCTGTTCAGCGCCGATGGCGTCATTAAGCAGGGCAAGAGTGCGGTTCAAGGCACGGTCCAGATCGAGGCTGGAGGAAACTTCTGTCAGAATACGCAGGAGGGTTTCCGTATTTTGTTGTTCGCGTTGTAGCTGGGCAGTGCGCTCTACGACGCGCTGTTCGAGTTGTTCAGCCAACCGTTGCGTCTCATTGAATAAGCGTCCGTTTTGAATAGCGACAACAGCCTGGTTGGCAAGTGTGCTCAGGATCTGGAGTTCATCCTCGGAATATACGTTCGGGCGATAGCTCTGTACCGAGAGCATACCAATCGTCCTGCCGCTCAAAGTCATAGGCACAGCGAGAATAGATTGCGGCGTATCGGGTTTACCATAGGCGACGCCGCCTGCATTGTCCACGATTTCGGCACCGTGTAACAATAAGGGTTCACCAGAAGAAATTACGCGGCCGGTCAGCCCCTGGTCACGCGGGATGCGGGTGATGGGAGCGCGCTTATCATCATCCACAAGATAAACGCCTTCGATCTCATCGGTCACTTCATCCAGCAAACTGATCACAAATGACTCTACAGGCATCAGTTTTTTTGCGGCATTATGAACCGCAATATATATCTGCTCTGGATCAAGATTCGCACTAACTTGATAACTTGCCTCATTGAGAACAGAGAAACGTGCCGCGGTCAAGAGGGTGGATTGGTAGAGACGGGCGTTTTCAAAAGCGATGGAAGCCTGATTACTTAGCGTGCGCGCCAATTCAATTTCTGGAAGACTAAATCGCATAGACTCATTCTGGTGAATAAAAATAAGCGCCTGCAATTTCGTACCACTCACCAAAGGCAGGATGAGAAGCGACTGCGTTCCATCATTCAAAAACTTGCTTAATGGCGCAAGGTCTGGCTCGGCACTAACAGCGTCCGTTGAAAACACACCCAGAGATTGGCGCAATCGTTCGAAGATTGGCGCATCTGGAAGCTTTTTAGGAAGTTTGGTGTTTGATTCGGGACTGGAAGTTTTCCAAACCGCATTCCTACGCTCGAACGTAACAACCGAAACCCGCGGGGCATTCATCGCATCCTGCAATTCTTGCGCGGTCAATTGCAAGATCTTATCCTCCTCCAATAAACCGCTCAGCGTTGATGAGAAACGATTGAGCAGCGCCAAACGCTGTGAACGCTCGTCCAGTTCGGTGGCACGACTTATGCTGTCTTCGAATAGACGTGCATTTTCAAGTGAAACAGCCGCCTGGCTTGCAAAGGTTGTTCCAACCTGCACGTATTCGCGGGTAAATGAGTATGCCTGCCACCTTTCGAGAGCCAGCACACCAATCACCTCATTTTTGTAAACAAGAGGTAAGCCCAGCCAGGAAAGGTGCGGAGCTTCCACGCTTGGGAAGCGCGGGTCCTGCCGCACATCACCCACTAAAATATCCTGCCCGGTACGAATCATTTCTTTGAATAGTGCGCTGTCTTCCACAGCAATGGTTAAGCCAAGGCGGCGTTCCGTATCCGGGAAACCACGCGCGGCAGCAACCGTCAAACGGTTTTTTTCATGAAGCCATAAGGTGGCTGTATCATAAGGAACCACAGGTTCAAGTTGGTCAAGGAGCGAGCCGATCAATTCATCGCTTTGAAGGCTGGATGTCAAGTTGGAAGCGGCACCGGTCAGCGCTTGCAACTGTGCAGCACGTTCCTGGGTGGCTTGAACCAAAAATACATTCTGCAAAGACAAACCAACCTGCTGTGAAAGAGAAAGAAGCAAAGTTTCATCTTCTTCCTTGAAAGCGGCAGGCGTATTGAAATTATCCAACACAAGCACGCCAATATCCTGCTCACCTGATTGGATCGGGATCAATAAACTGGAAACAGGCAACCGTCCACCTGTTGCCTGACGATACAGCAATTGACTTTCCGTGGAGAAGAGATAGTCACGAGTAAATTGAACCTCATCCACGCGCAGTGAACGCTTCGACTCAAAGACCTGCCCGGGCAATGACTCGCCAGAGAGGTACGAAATCCGTTTCATTGCATCGTTGTCCGCATATCCAGAAACGGCTTGAGGCATCAGTTGGCTTGTGTGTTCATTCCAGATCAGTACAACACCAGCATGAGCCGAGTTTAAAGCACGACGCGAGCTTTCAAGTAACGATTTGACAATACGGTCAGAATCAAGTCCGCGCAATTGGCGGCTGAAATCGAGCAAGAGGTTCACTTCCTGCAGGCGACGGCGTGTTTCATTAAGCAGGGAAATATTCTGAAGGATCACAGAGGTCTGCCGCGAAATCTGGTGGTACACCTGAATATCTTCATCGGTGAACGAGGACATCGGTTCAGGGCTGATTGCCAACATCGCCGCGACTGTCCGTTTATCAATCTTGATGGGCAGACACACCAAGGATTTGGCTCTCAAAGCGGTCAACAAGGGAGTATCGCGCCATTCCAGGTTCTCATCCAAACTTGAGACCAGGATCGCTTCGCCGTTCTGTAAACAAGCTCGAAGCGGATTTCGCTGACCAAACAACGCTTCAGGGTTGGTGGCACGAGGGGTATTTCCCAATACATGCATCAGCCGCGGACCTTCATTCGCTGCTTCGGCAACAATCGCGACTGACATGTTCAACTGAGTTAACGTCTCACGCGCCAATGCCTGTAATGCGGAGGACGCATCCAGTTGGCGGCTTACAAACTCTGTGATTGCAAGCCCGGCGCGTACACGATGTGACCGCTGATCCAGGTTTTGGATGGCTATGGTTTGATCAAGGTCTTTCCGAAGTAAAATCGGCAAATCGTTTTGCGTGACCGTAAGCAAACGCTTTTGTCTTTCAATTCCAGATGAAAGAGTATCGACTTGTGATCGCAAATCAACAAGCCGGGAGTTACTCATAACCGCCAGTGAAGCTTGTGCCGCAAATATTTCAAGCGCTTCAATCGTTGCACGATCCGGCCGCAGGCTGTTACGAGGCGAGCTAAGGCTAATCATCCCAAGCGGGTTACCATGATTGTCATCCAGGAGTGTAAGGAGAATGTCTTCAGAGTTCCATGAGTTAGGCGGTTTTTGTGTGCCGACATTCGCATTCAGAGGGGCTACATACGCATCTGTCGGAATAGTGGGAGTTTGGTCCGCAGGTATGAAATAAGAACGCCCAATACGGTATTGAGGCTTGAACATTTGCTGTACGCTAGACAATGGTTGTCTGTACGACATCAATTCAGCCAACTCATCAGATGAAAAGCCGACCCCAGTTACGCGTCTTAATAAACCAGTATCTGATTCGTAAACGCTGACAAGTACTGACCCGAAGGGGGTTGTATCGCGGATACTACTGGCGATCACACGAAGCAATTGTTCGAGAGGCTGTTCAAAATTCAAGACTTGACCGGTCTCTGTTAGTTTTGTAAGGGTATCTGCGCGACGTTGAAGAAGTTCAGTGCGCTGACTCTGTTCCTGGAAACGTTGAACATTATTCAAAGCAATTGCGGCTTGTGAAGCAAGTGTCTGCGTTACTTCAAGAGAGGCTTGATCGAAGAAACCAATTTTGCCGGAGTGTAAATGGATCAACCCCGCTGTCTTTCCTTGATTAATGATTGGCACAACCATCGTAGAATGGACACCGTCATGAAAAGGAACGCGCCCACTCTGAACCATGTCAACGATTATTTGAGGTTCGCCACTTTTGATCACTTCCAGCTCGAGCGAAGAGAAGGCGTCGGGTAATGGACAGCCTATCGAAAGCGTAACAGGCAGAGGGTCGGATGATGCGTTCGTGTCAAATAGAAGGATTGTCCCGCACTCTGCGCGAGTAGTCCGCAAGCTCTCACTCCGCACCGTCTCAAGCAAAGACTTTAGGTCTGTCAACGAATTAAGTTCACGGCTGACACGCGCTATGGACGTAAGATGTTCAACACGACGTTGCAAAATTTCATCGGTGAGTAATACCCGTGAGGCGCCATCAATTGCAGATGCCAGTTGTCCTGCGGCAGTTGAGATGATTTGTAAGTCATAGTCGTTGAAAAACTCAGCCTTGCGGCTGGCAAGCATGAATTCACCGATGCTTTTATCACGGACGACAAGCGGCACAATTACAGCAGATTCAACCAGCAGTGTGGTAATAAGAGGGCGGTAAGCGGGAAGAACATGGCGGTCAGAACTAAGGCGACCCGAGAGAAATGGTTGTTGACTCCCGGAAACGGTATGTCGATATTGCGTGGCATCCATGTGCAGGTGATTGAGAACGCCAACAACATCAGGCGTAGCACCTATTACAGATTCGCCATGCAGACGAAGTTCACCAGTCTGCTCATCATATAAAAAGATGGCGGCAATATCGCCTTGAAAGAGGGCTGCCAGTTCCTGTACAGAGAAGCGAAGGATCTCATCCAAAGTGGCGGTGGATGCCGCCAGGCTGGCAATACGGCGCAGTGCATCAGAGCGTAGCGCTCGCTGACGGGTACGTTCAACAACAACAGAGTTATCAATCATACTGGCAGCTTGTCTTGCAACCGTTTCTATCAAACGCAATTCAGCTTCAGAGAATTCAATCGAATCCCGTTTGTGGTTTGAAGCCTGAAAATATCCAATAAGGCGATCACCCGAAACCAAGGGCGCGAGAACAGATTCACGCAAGCTTGCGGCTTGTGCGAGGTTGTGGAGACCCAGATCGCGCCAGGCTTGATCATTCGCAGCGTTAGACGTGATAATTGGTTTTTGTTCAAGAATGATTTTTTCCGCGGGCGTGTCCGGTTGTATCACTGTACGATAAATATCAACGATATGAGACGGTAATCCCTGGAACGGAGCCTGTGCCTGAAGTGTTTTCTTGCCTTCATCGAAAAGTAGGAACCCGAGAATATCCACCGAAAAGAGGGGGGCGACGCTTTCGATCAAGCGTTTGAGCAAGCCGGCGTAGTCTTGCGAAGAGCCAACAAATGCCTGCGAGAGGCTGGCAAGTCCGTTTAATTCAGCCAGACGATCCTGTTCCGCTTCGTAACGCAGGGAGTTACGTATACTGTAAGCCGCCTGACCTGCAACTAACTGGAGCATGTCAAGGTCATGCTGTCCAAGAGCGCCTGAAGATAAATGTCCAACTTCTAAGGTGCCGATCAAATCATTATCTGCGACCAGAGGAAAGCCAAGATAAGATTGAACCGGGGAGTTTCCATTCAAGCTTGGAATGGACTCATCAGGGGCACGGGTATCTGGCACAAGGAGAGGTTTCTGCTGAGCCGTTAGGGCATCAGTCAACCCGCCAAATTGTGAATGGCTTACACGGCGAACGCCTGCAGACCCGGATGCTTCCAAGGTAAAATTCATGATGTTCTGATGTGAATAATCCCATGTTTTTAGCTCCATCAAATCAGCAGGAACGAGGTGGGATACATTCAACAATATTGCATGAAGCGTCTCATCAAGATCAAGGCTGGCTGTGATATTCCTCCCAAAATCCGTAATGATTTGTAAAACAGAAGAATTTGCACTGGAACCCTCAAGACTTTTGGAAAGTTCAACGTTACGCATGATGACAAGCATCAACACGTAAGGTCCAGGCACCTGATACGATGTGACTTCAACCAAATGTCCGCCCACGGAAAGGCGTTTTTGACCCGGATGTACACAAAGATCGAGAAACTCTTCGGCGGGTCGCGTTCGGCGCAAAAGACGTTCAAGGCCTGACGGTTCATCAGGGCGTAAACCAAACCACTCACGCGCTAGTTCATTAACATATTCAACTCGTCCACCAGATTGGACAAGTAGAATCGCTTCATTTGCATGTGGTGAACCAAGGGAAAGAAAAGATGTGTCAGTTTGCGGGGCAAGCAACACGTTACGCGGCATACGCCGAAACGCGACAACAACCAGCACTGGCACAAGTAATGCCACCGCCAGTAAGACTAATTCGAGGCCTACTTCCTGCCCGGCAAACATCCTCGAATATCACCCTATCCGCCAGTCGCGGAATCCTGTCGGCGTGCTTCAGCCGCAAGTTCAGTGATCTCACGAATATCGGCAAAAGATTGTTCAACGGGTGATACCATACCCACAGACATTGTCATAAAGGGCACTTTGACGGTCGACCCATCAGGGGTGGGAGCCTGAACAAACCCCTGTTGACGATCTATAAAGTTATAGTGTGTTTGCACTTCCTGGTCGAACCGTTGTTTGAGACGCTCTTTCATGGAAGCGGCTTTTTCATGTGCGGTGATAACAATGAAATTGTCGCCGCCCGCATGTCCAATAAAATCTGTATTGGAGCCCAATTCGTCAACCACTTCACCAATCATCATGGCAGTAAACCGTAACACATCGTCACTGGCAACAAATCCATATACATCTTTAAAAGATTCAAAGTTGTTGACACGCGCATCGAGCAAAGCCCAGTCCTTTTGTCGAATGATGCGGCGTAATTGTTCCTCGATCAGGCGTCCTGCGGGAAGTCCGGACCGAGGGTCAGTGAGGCTCTCGCGTTCAGAACGTCTGATGGCGCCCTGCACGCGTAACTTCAGTTCCTCGATATCGAACGGTTTGGTAATGTAATCATCCGCGCCCAGTTCCAAGCCTTGTAACTTATCACTACGTTCATCCTTTTGGGTTAAGGAAGATCACAGGGATATGGCTGGTACGCATGTTTGTGCGCAAATTACGACACACTTCGTAACCGTCAATGTCAGGCAACATGATATCAAGCACGATCAGGTGAGGGAGAACCTGTTTGGTTTTCTCCAATGCATCTGAACCGCGCACAGCGACATCGACATCAAACTCCATACCGCTGAAATATATCTTCAGCATGTTGCCAATATCAATATCGTCTTCCACAACCAACAGTCGCGATTTTCCCATAAACTGCCTCCAATATTACGTATGCAACCTGCGCACCCGGTGAGCCTTTTTCGCATTACGGCGCACTTCTTCAATATGATCGGGCGTTACTTCGCGCTCAAACGAACGGAACCCACTCAAGCGAAAGCCATGTTTTTTTGCAATCATACCAATTTCATCCACACGGTCACGTGTCAAATGTTTGCCAAGCGTATAATCTTGAAAACGACCTTCCAATGTCAATGCAATCGTCTCAGCCATACAAGCGTATGCCTTGCTCGGCGGAAAACCAAAGTTAAAAGTGGAAATCAACGGATCCTGGCACATCGACCATTCCACCGTCAATCACCAATATATCATCTCTCGCCGCCGCCACCATTGCAGAAACATCACGAGGGCGGGCAACATCGCAAACCACACAGCCAGGCTGTAAATGTTCGGGCTTAACGACGTCGTGGATGGCGCTCGTCACCGTCAAAATTAACTGGGCATTCGCCAAAACATCCATTTTCGTACTAACGATCAATTCGGCTCTAGCTCGGACCTTGAGCCTGTCGCGCAATTCTTCAAGCGCCTCCGGCCTCCGGCCGATTAAGTATAACCGCTCTACGTCATCTGCCAATAGTTCCGCGCAAACTTGCCCGATCGCGCCCGTCGCTCCCACCACAGCAGCGGTTGCACTTCGAAGCGGAATATCCATTACACAAGCCGCTTCACGAATGGCATCCACTGCCACAGTTACTGTATATGAGTTGCCCGTGGTCACTGGAACGTCAAGCGCATTTGCAATAGTCATGCCTGCGTCTCCAACGACAGAAGTGAAAGCTCCCAATCCCAGCATCTGTGCGCCCAATTTTTCAGCCAGGCGGCCCGTTTGAATGATCTTTCGATAGACCACCTTCTCGGGCAATTCCATCATCCGTCTTGGTGTATAAGGGCAGGCAATAAACCAACCTTTAATCTCCTTACCTGTCGCCTCCGACTTAATTCCTTCAATCTCCGAAATATACACAGGCGGAAAGAATGTGGAGAAGAAGTCGATCTGCTTCTCATTGAGCACACGTCCCAAAAAAGGAAATTTACGACTGACATCCCGTTTCGGGTCAATGGGATGGATGATGAATGCAAAAGTATCCACGTATTACCATGATTCCAATTGTGCATCATCATCTTTTTTAGGCGGATACAATCGTTTGTGTAAGCCGGAAAATTTGAACTTATGGTGGTCGCTGTCCTCATAACGAACATTTTTATCGATTACACGTCGATCCTTCGATGCGGCAAGAACTACATCCGATTCAATGGTCCGTGCGGGATATACAATCATCCCCGAACCCAGGCGACAATTATGGCCAACGGCGCTCCCGATCACTGGACGATTCGAAAGGCTCAAATTACCCTTGCCATCCATGGCTCGGATTGGCGCAGGGATCAGGTTATAGTCCGTGAATGTGGAACCCGCACCGATAAAAGTGTTACGTCCCACCACGCACATTTGCAGGCACGTATTCTGAGCAATCATGCTATTTTCCATAACCGTGGTCATGAACAACGCGGCACGGAAAGGTAAAAAGGTCCCATCACCCACAACAGACAACATCAATTGAACATCCTGTGAGATATTCACATTGTTCCCAATGATACAGTTTTCAATGACCGCGCCGGCATTAATTGTTACATTATCGCCAATCGTGGTTGGACCATGAATAATGGCATGAGGATCGATCACACAGTTCTTGCCGATCTTGACCAACTCTGAGCACTCAAGGATTTGACGTCCTTCATAGAGAGCTTTGCCCAATATCATCAACTTAAACGCCAGGTCTTCGTTGAGATGTTTTTCAAACCTTGCGCCGCGTGAAAATAGACCAAACACCACATCGGCAATAAAGATATGAACCCACGAGTCAATAGCGATCAATGTACGCAGGGGTACCTGAAAAGTCAGATCGCCGCTTTGATCTGCCATATAAGTTGGGACATGATAATACCCAAGTTCGCGCAACTCAAGATCGATTACCAGCGGGTCAACATCTGCCACAGGCCCACGCGGGTAGTACCACAAATCGGCAAGATATAACCCACCGGCTGGAGTGTAAGATGTGGATAATGGAAGAGCATGTTCTTTAAAAGCAGGATCATCTGCAGGAAAAGCAGCACGTACCGCCCGCCCACTTTTACGGGCAGTTGCAATAAAAGCATTAATGTACTCTTCATCAAAAAAAAGATTGTCCCGATAGACAATCGTCTCCTCACGAACCAAAGGCAAGTGTTCGCCAGGCTTTAACTCCTGCTCACGCGTTGTATGAGGCGCTAAAACATTTCTCTGATGAAGCCACAAAGGATGGTTTTGAATACGAAGGTCACGCGCACGTTCGTTGAACGGCGTAATTAAAGTAAGGGGTTTGGAGTATGACCTTCAACATATCAAATAACAATTATTCCACAAAATCAAAAAAACAGGGTCGTTTAGCCCCTTTGCCCACCGCCTACAAAATTGTTTGGAAAGCACTCAGCCTAAAAAATAGGGGCTGGATCGATCACTATCGTGCAAGTTTTATCCCCGGCGGCAATGCAGGTCTTCTCTTCCACATTAAAACCTTTCCCCCGCTCAGCCAATACAACGCCTCTTGCAATAACCCTACTGCCAGGTGGCAGACAGGCTCCTGGGAATGACGCTCCCAGCAAAGCGGACAACGATCAATATGCCAGAGCCAATTTCCACTATCTTCTTCCACTCGAACTCGCTGATCGGTAAAATTATTGAACAACTCGGCAAATGCTTTTGCGCCTGCCGGAATCTTGGCAGAAAGCGGCAAGAGGCGAAATGCCGTTTCAGTCAGTCCGAGTTGGGTACTATATTGACGTACTCCATGGTTGAAACAGGCGCGCCCAATGCGTAAAGCAAGACCACGCCCACCATGGGGACCATAAGCCTGTTCAAGAATATCCGTCAGACTGCTTAGTGTTTTGAATGAGAATGCACGTTCCGTATCATCGGAAGGATAATTCTCAATGATAGATGAAAGGGACGCAAGCTTGAGGATGGCATTGACTCCATTCCTCCCCATCACCTCCTCCATAGATAGGAGAATGATCCTGCCCATGCGATTCGGGTAATAATATTCAAGAGGTGTGATCATGGAGCCAACGTTACAGAAGTCGTATGAAGTGGAGATGATTGTGCCTGGGAAACTACTGGTTCAACCTTCTGCTCTTCCTGATCGAGAAAAGCTTTGAGCTTTTCCGAGAAGGCTTGAGGTTCCTCCAGCATGGGGAAATGTCCCGACATTGGAAAACGTTCGATTTGTGCGTGACTGATTCCTTTAAGCATCGGCTGCCACTGATTGGGATTGACAACTTTATCTCGTCCTCCAAACATTCCCATGGCTGGGACTTTGATCTGGTCAAGCATGGGGCGAAGATCGGTTCTTCGAAGTGAGGCAATTGAACGGAGGAATGATTCGAGCGTCGTCTTTGAGAGGTCGCGGTCCATCATGTCAGGAAATCGCGGGTCGGAGCAAATCACCCGGGAGTAGTAATATTTCATAAAGGCGCGAAAAGGACCCATCATATTAAACAGCACAAAAGCGCTGGCACGATATCCGGCAATTTTGAGCAGTGGCGCCAGTGACGACCCAACAATGGGAGAGCCCACTACTACTACTTTGCTGACGCGTTCCGGGTAACGAATGGCAACCGAAAGGCTGACAGTGCCGCCCATACTATGCCCGACCAGCGGGGCGTGCATGATGCCCAACTGTTCCATGAATTGATCGACAAGGCTGACAAAATCCTGTACGGCGTAGGTTTCCCGCTTTTTCCCCGATTCACCGAACCCCCAAAAATCCATGGCATAGGTACGGTAATAACGACCCAGGAACCCCATCGTCTCTTGCCACAAGCCCCATGATCCGAGCCAGCCATGCAAAAGAATAACGGGCTTCCCGCGCCCATAAACTTCGTAATGAACAATACCTTGATCAGTGGTTATGGATGACACGACGACCTGTCAGACGGGCGCCCCTTATTCTCCCGACTCCATTTCAGCAAGAATGCCATAGAGCAATTCGAGAAGAACAGACTTTACCGTTTTCTTATCGTTTGCAACACAAGGCAGGAATTTAACTTTGCTCTCCAATCGCAAAGCATGGCGCATATCTTCAAGATCCCATGCATCCTCCATGTCTTGCTTGTTCGCTGCAACGACATAAGGCGTGGGTGCATACGCGCGGAAGGTTTCGAGAATGGAACGAGCTTCACGGAAAGTTTCAGGGCGGGTGCTATCCACCATCACGATAAAACCCAGCATACCTTCTGAAAGGATTTCCCACATGAAATCGAAACGTTTCTGACCCGGTGTACCGAACAGATAGAGGACAAGATCCTCATCCACCGTGATACGTCCAAAATCCATGGCAACTGTGGTCGCTTCTTTAACAGAACGCTCTGCATTACTGGAGATCTTTCGCTCGGTCGAAACCACATCGATTTCACTGACCGACTGAATGAACTCCGTCTTGCCTGCGCTAAAGGGACCTGTAACAACCATTTTAACTGTTTGCATAATTTCTCAATCCTTCGCCTGAAGATTACAGCGTACGTATACGCCCAATCAATTTATTGACTAATGATTTCTGTTCTTCCTTGTCCTGTGTTGGGAACGTACTTGGATGCGGCTGGATCACCACACCCTCAGGACGGACGATTTCCACAAGACCAGCCTGTAACAATCCATAAACGATTCGGCGAATATCAAGATCGCTCATCTTGTTCGTTTGTGCGATCTGCTTCATTGTATTCTTCGGGTTGATGAAGGAAACCACGCGCCACTCCTCCACGTTTAGATTTAACGTTCTTGAGGGGGCGATCTGTAAACTTCAGCGCCATCTCAAGGCTGGGAATTTCATCCTTCAATTGTTCCCACTCATGCAATTGGCGTGAACCTTCTATAATAATGTTTTCGAGGTCGAGCCGCACATTGATGCGATCATCCGGTGGCATCATCTCGCTTTCAAAGCGAAAAAAGCCTTCAACCCATGTAAACAACCGACGGACTACTTCTGTAAAATATCCCTGGAGATTTGCAAGGATATCCTCCTGGGAAAGATACCCCGCATTGATCAATAACAAACCCAATTCCTTGTCACTGATAGCGCCTGCCCGTTCTACAATGGCGCGATACTGATTTACAGTCAACTTATTGGCTTTATGCAAAACCGTCGCAAGACTTCCATCTTCCTGTCCAACGCGTGCATACGCCAACTTTCCCTCACGAAAAGAAATATAAGCCTGCTCACTGGGACCATCCACCACCAATGTGCCAGTCTTTTGAGCAAGATTAATTAAGTTCAACAATTGTGTGACCGTAAAATCGCGTAAATTGCCGCGTAATGCCATATCACCTCAATAAAATCCCCCAAAGATTGGGAGAGTGAAAAGATTATACTTGCAAGGGATACATGCGTCAAACAAGGACTTAAGAGTTGAAAAGTGTTTGGAAGGTGGCTTTTAAACATGATAAACTCCCCAAAACTTGAAATGGAGACAAATACATGCGAAGGATTCAAATCCTGCTTACGTTCATACTCAGCCTAAACCTGCTCATCGTTTCCCCAGCCTCTGCCGCCTCTCAAACAGACGTGACAGACGATCAGCCCATCATAGACTTTCCAAACACCATCACATTTCACGCAACGATCAATGCGGATACAAACATCACTTCCGTTATCCTGGAATATGGTACCGATCAACTGACTTGTGGAGATGTAGTTGCCGAAGCCTTTCCGCAATTTACTCCCGGTAAATCCATAAATGCGCAATGGATATGGGATATGCGCCAAAGCGGTTCCCTTCCCCCTGGCGCAACCATCTGGTGGCGTTGGCGTTATACAGATGAAAGCGGAAAAGAAACCGTATCAGATCAAAAAACCATTACCTGGCTCGATTCAACGCACAACTGGAAAACCATAACAAAGAACAAACTCAATTTGCATTGGTATTCCGGCGACCAAACTTTTGCTCAAGACCTGCTCAACGCTGCGCAAGGCGGGATCGATTTCAATCGCACACAATCAGGTCTCACAACTGATTCAACGATTGATATTTACATTTACGCCAGCACAAATGATTTGAAGGATGCCATCCTCTACGAACCATCATGGACCGGCGGACAAGCGTTCCCAGATCACAACATTGTTATTCTGGGAATCTCACAAGCTGATCTGAGTTGGGGACTTCATGCCATTGTCCACGAACTGACGCATGTTCTGGTGGGTCATCTCACTTTCTCATGTCTCGGTGGCGTACCCACATGGCTTAACGAAGGACTTGCCGTCTACAGCGAAGGACAACTTGACCCCGCCGCGCAATCACAATTGGATGATGCCATCCACAGCAACTCCTTGCTAACTGTTCGTTCACTCAGCGCGGGCTTCTCCGAAGTTTCAAGCAAAGCCAATCTTTCTTACAGCGAATCCTATAGCATTGTCAAATTTCTGATCGAAACTTATAGTCAAAACAAAATGACTGCACTGCTCATATCCCTGCGAGATGGAGCGACCATTGATGATGCTCTTACACAAACCTACGGTTTCAACGTAGATGGACTCGATGACGCATGGAGAAAAGCGATTCAAGCCCAGCCGAGGTCTGCTTCTGGTGAACCAACCGTACAGCCAACCCCAACCTTTGTCCCCACCATCGTTCCCATCTCTGGAGCACCATTGGCAAACCAGATCAGTACGCCAACACCCATCCCAACTTCCTCGCTCAGTGAACAACCTGCTACACAAACCCGTGGTAGACCTCCCCTCTGGCTGACGCTTTTCCTGTTAGGGACATGTTGCATCATGATCCTGCTGGTTGGTATCGTTATACTTGGTATCGTTGCCCGCAATCAAAACAAAAGAGGAGGAAACAATGGCTAACATTTTTCATCGCGCTGAGCGGAGCGACGAGCGCTCTTCGAGGAGCGCAGTCGAAGCGCGCCTTACAAAAATACTCTCACTAACATTGGTAACGTTGTTCATATTCAACTTCTCCGCACCGAGACAAGTGTCAGCGTGGCAAAGTGACATTCCGCTGAATCAGGCTCTGGTGTTGGAAGGCGGCGAGTTCACCAATCTGCGGGAATATGATCCAGCCACCACACATGGCTCCGGTGATAAGCGCGCCTTCAGCGGACTCGTCTCATTCGATCCGCAATTGAATCTGACGCCTGATCTCGCAGAAAGTTGGGATGTGAGCGACGATGGCATGACCTATACATTCCACTTGCGCACGAATGCGAAAGTTTCATGATGGGCGCGGCAGTGACCGCACAGGATTTTGTTTATTCATTGGAGCGCGCCGTCAGCCCCGCACTTAAATCTGATACTGCACTGACCTATCTCGGCGACATCGTTGGCGTAAAAGCTTATGCAGCGGGTCAGGCAGATCATGTCGAAGGGATTAAAGCTCTCGATGAACACACATTACAAATTAAGATAGATGCGCCGAAGCCTTATTTCCTGTTGAAGCTTACCTACCCCACTGCTTTTGTGCTAGACAAGGCAAATGTAGAAAGCGGCGACGATTGGGTTCGCCGCCCAAACGGCACGGGACCATATCGCTTAACCGAATGGACTTCCTACAAACGCATCGTATATGAAGCCAATAAGGATTTTTATCTCGGTGCGCCGTCCATTCCGTATATCGTCATCACCTTGTATTCAGGCAATAGCCAGAGTTTATACGAGACAGGCGATGTTGATATTACCAGCGTGTATTCGATTGACCGATTTACCGATCCCACTGAACCACTTCACAACGAATTACGCACGGGCGTATCACTTTGTACAGGGTATGTCACCTTTGACACAACGCAACCACCTTTTGACGATATCAATGTGCGCAAGGCGTTTTCGATGGCGTTCAATCGTCAGCAATACATCGACGTTGTACTGAGTGGTCACGCATTGCCCGCCATTGGTTTATATCCGCCCGGTTTACCCGGATTTAACATTGCACTACAAGGCTTACCTTACGACCCAGCACAGGCGCGCGAACTTTTGAAACAATCAAAGTATGGAAGCAACCTGCCACCCATCGTCTTTACCAACGCAGGTACTGGCAGTTATATCGGCGCGGATGTCGCGGCGCTGGCAGATATGTGGAAAAAGAATCTTGGCGTGACGATCAAAGTTGAAAATATCGAACCTAATTTTTATTACGATCAGATATACACAAAAAATCATGGTCAACTACTAAGCGGCGGCTGGTGTGCCGATTACCCCGACCCCGAAAACTTTGCAGATGTACTGTTCCATACCGGCTCACAACAAAATAACGGCGGGTATTCCAACCCTGAACTCGACACCTTGCTCGAATCCGCCCGCATCGAACAGGACGTGACAAAACGCATTGAGATGTACCAGCAAGCCGAACAGATCATTGTGAATGACGCCCCGGTGCTTTTCACGGCTCATTATCTTTCGTATGAATTGGTCAAGCCCTATGTGAAGGGATATGTACACACCCCGATCGATATTCCCATCGAAAGATATATGTGGCTGGATGGAAAATAGACGATGGACCATGGACGGTGGACAATGGTCTATCGTCTATGGTCTACATTCCACTGCAAACTCAACCCGCATCATTTTTCCGCCGAGGCTGGCTACGCTCATCTCGAAGCTTAGACTCCCCCCAGGCTGGATTCCGCCGCCCTCCCAGCGTTTGACTCCAACGACGTAACCTTCTTCATCATAAGCTACAGCCGCGACCCAGGTTTGGGTTGCGGCTTTTGATTCGGCTGGCAAATTAACCTCTCCAGTGATTTGTGCATAATGTCCATCAGCATCGATCTCTACAAGAGTGTTGTTGACTGTGGCAGGTAAATATCTCGCATCGTTTGGCAGTAAACGGATAGCCGTCAAAATTTGGACTTGTGGTTTTGCATCAACTGGAATATCGGGTGGAAAGAATACTGCCAGAGGCAGGGATGTATTCGATGGAAGAATATCCAATGGTAATAAAGCAGTCTGGCTGGCGATGGATGTATTGTCTACGTCAACGAGCGTCACCTGTGCGCTGACGTTTTCTATAAAATCAGGGAAGTCGTTGCGCACAAGGATGAAGCACCATGTACTTTTATCTGTAGTTGGATAACATTCGATCTGTTGAACAGTTAGAGGAACAGGGGTGGGAGTTGACTCGCCGGATGGATTATCTGGATTGCTTGGAATTTTCAACACCGTTCCAACAGACATCGTGTTTGGTGAAACTTCGGGATTTACGGCGATCAATTCGTCAATGGATACGCCAAACTTTAGTGCGATGCCACTGATGGTCTCTCCTTTTTGAACGGAGTAGGTAAAAGGCGTGGAGGTGGGAAGAGGCGTCTTAAGCGGAACCAGATCCCTCGGGCGTCAATTGAGGCGATGCTTGGGTTTGAGTCAGGTATGGGATGAGTTTCACAGGCTTGGGCGTGGAGTACGTCTGTTGAGGGGCGCAAGCAGTCAAAAGAAAAATGCAAAATGCAGAATGCAGAATGCTTTTTCCAAGCCAAGTCGAAGGGATAAGTCGCATGGGGAGATTATAATGGTTATACAAATTCTATTCGGAGGCAGTAAATGAACTATCGGTATTTAGGGAAAACGGGAATTCAGGTAAGCGAGTTGTCATTGGGATCGTGGGTAACGTTCAATGACCAGGTGAATGTAGATGCAGCGGCGGAGATCATGGCGGCGGCGTATGACTTGGGTGTGAACTTCTTCGATAACGCTGAGGCGTACGCGGCGGGCAAATCGGAAGAGGTGATGGGTGCAGCGATCAGGAAGTTAGGCTGGCGCAGGGAAAGCTATGTTGTCACGACGAAACTATATTGGGGTCTACAGAAAAGTGTAAACGAAGAAAATACGTTAAACCGCAGGCGTTTGATCGAGGGTATCAATGGTTCGTTGAAACGCTTTGACTTAGAGTACGTGGATGTGTTGTACTGTCATCGCGCGGACAAAAACACGCCCATCGAGGAAACGGTTTGGGCGATGCACAATATCATCGAGTGGGGCAAGGCGATGTATTGGGGCACATCGGAATGGAATGCGGCGGAGATCGTGGAAGCGATCGCGGTTGCGGAGAAACATCACTTACACAAACCTGTTGTGGAGCAACCCGTTTATAACCTGTTTGAACAACATCGCTTTGCAGGCGAATATGTCCGCTTCTATAAAGAATATGGATACGGTTCGACAACCTGGAGCCCGCTGGCTTCGGGACTGTTGAGCGGTAAATATAACAAGGGCATCCCCAAGGATAGCCGCGGTGCGCTCGCAGGCTATGATTGGCTAAAAGACCATCTTACAGATAAAGATAAACTCGCGAAGGTGCAGGCGCTGGAATCCATTGCAAAGGAACTAGATTGTACGATCGCGCAGTTGTCTATTGCATGGTGTTTGAAGAATCCGTTCGTCAGTTCGGTTATCACGGGTGCGACACGTGTTTCACAGGTGCAGGAAAATATGAAGGCAGGCGAGGTTGCGACGAAATTGACAGATGAGATACTCGGTCGAAATTGATAAAATATTTGGGGTAAAAGACGAAGAGGATGAATAGAGTTTTAGACTTCCGAGTTTTTCAGAAACTCGGAAGTCTTATATCCGTGTATATCGAGAGTCAAATTCAAGGAAGTCAAGAACCTTAAGGCAAAAGATAAATGTTTCTGCGCGTGATGACCTACAACATTCTTGATGACGGAGAAAATCGAGAAAACCATATATTGGATGTCATCCAAACCATTAGCCCAGACATCGTTATTCTTCAAGAAGTGTTTACTGAAGAGTTTTTGAAGTTCCTGTCTCATCCGCTGGGAATGAACTATTACATCGGCACGGGGAACAAAAAACGAAGAGTTGCATTGCTCAGCAAACTATCTGTCCGCACATTTAAAAGCTACCATCCTATTTTTCCTATTTGGCGGAACTTTATTGATGCTGAAATTGAGTACGAGGCAAATAAAACAGTCAGGATTATTGGAGTTCATCCCATGGCAAACCTGGGAGTCGTCTTTGAACTTTGGCGCTTGTTGGAAGTTATGTACATCATCGGACACACTCATAAATATCAAATAGAGCCTTACATTCTGGCAGGTGACTTCAACGCGATTGCGCCAAACGAAAATGTGAAAACCGAAAATATGCCTAACTGGCTAAAGTGGATGATACGTCTACAAGGGAATCGTGTTTATCATTTCTCTATTGAACGGCTGTTATCAACAGGATTTATAGATTGTTTTCGATTGTTGAATTCTAATGACGGATTTACACTCCCACCACCTAATCCAAATGCACGACTTGACTATATCTTTATCAACACCATGATGAAAGAAAATTTGAGTAAGTGCTGGGTGGTACGAGAACCAAACAGCGTAAATCTTGCATCAGACCACTATCCCGTTGTGGCTGAGTTTAGTTTATAAACGTAAAAGGATAAATAATTTATGCCCATTCTTTGGACTTTCCGCCACTTGCCGAGCTTGAAATCCAATTTGCCATGTAGTTGGTGTGAGGATGACCAAATTATCGCTGTCCCCTGCGCAGGTGGTGGAGGGGTTGAAGAGGTAGTTGGACGGTATATTTCGAGAAAGCCAGAATGATTTTCTTATGCCAATAACACATCGTACTTTTTCAAACGAACAAGACAAATATCTTATGTCTGCACTGGCTCGTCAATGTCCAGAAAATAATCTTCATGTTATAGATTTGCCTTATCGGCTTAGTTCATGGGCATTTGATATTCCCGAAAATACTTGTTTATGGTTTGATGAGAATGGGCAACTTGTTGCATGGGCAGTATTTCAAACCCCGTTTTGGACAATCGATTATGTATGTCTTCCAAATGTCGAAACATATTTACATCAAGAAATCTTATCTTGGGCAGATCAACGCGCCTACCAAATTTTAAACACTACCAATGGACATCCCGCATGGTTTATCATGGCTTTCACTGGGCAGAGCAACCGAATTCAAGACTTGGAAAATAATGGATTCAAATGTCAATCGGATGTTGGTGATAATTCCTGGTCAAAGGTGCTTATGCGCCGCTCTTCAGAAGCACCTGTAAAAGTATATCAACCTCGTTCAGGTTTCATAGTTCGTTCATTGGCAGGAGAAAAAGATGTAAAGGAGTATGTTGAGCTACACCAATCTGTGTTTGAAAGCAAAAATATGACAATAGATTGGCGTAGGCGCACACTTCAACACCCTGATTACGTGCCTGAACTGGATATTGTCGTGGAATCTCCAGAGGGGCGCTTGGTTGCATTTTGCATTTGTTGGTTTGATAAAAATTCAATGGCTGGTCATGTTGAGCCGTTGGGCAGTCATAAAGATTTCCGTCAATATGCCTTGGGACGAGTTGCTCTTTCTGAAGGTTTACGCCGACTCCAATCACTTGGAGCACAGGCTATTTTTGTTGAGACGGATAATTATCGAAATACCGCTTTTCGGCTTTACGAATCATTTGATTTTCAAGTGGCGCAGGATGTGTTGGTATATCGAAAAGATTATGAGGGCATGCAAAATTAATGTCATTCAATTCAACACCAGCTAACAAAATCTAAAAGTAAGGACAATCCATGCCCACCGTCTGGATACCCACTTCTCTCCGTAACGTCATACAGGGAAAAGCCTCAGTCGTTGTAGCAGGCTCGAGTGTGCGTGAGGCGAAGTCCTTTTTGTGATCGTGATTAGTAGAAGATGAGGCTTGGGAATGTTATAAAATCTCAAACGGGACAAATTCGGGGGTATTATGTGACATTCATCTTAGTGCTTCTCAGTAACCATTAATCTCTACATGTACAATTACTGTGTAATAACTCATATTTGATTTTCATGCTAGTTGGCATTGGAGGTACACATGCGTTTCAACAAATTTGTCCTTGGCGGCGTCCTCGTTTTGGGTGCAGTGGTATTCTTGATCTGGTCGTCCACAGCCGCAACTTCGGAATACTTTTTGACCGTGGATGAACTCCACGCAAAGGGCGATAGCATCGTAAACCGCAGTTTGCGCGTTTCCGGTGCGGTGCTCGGCGATACCATCAAGTATGACGCTGAAAACCTGACCCTCACGTTTGAAGTGGCACAGGTACCTGGAGACAATGCGCTCATTGAGCAGGCAGGCGGTCTCGCCGCTGCGCTCCATCAAGCCGTCATGGATCCGGGTCGCGCTCGCATGAAGATCGTTTACATAGGTCCGTTACCTGATCTGCTCCGTAATGAGGCGCAGGCAATCGTGACAGGTAAAATGGAGGCGGATGGCGTCTTCCATGCCGATGAGCTTTTGCTCAAATGTCCGACCAAATACCAAGAGGCTGTCCCTGAACAGGCGGCTAGCAAGTAAATAAACAAACCCTAAAGGTCTTTAAAGACCTTTAGGGTTTTACTTCCGAAGGAGACCTCATGATCGCTGATTTTGGATATGGCGTTTTATTCGTAACATTTTTGGTGGCGCTATATAGCGTCTTTGCTGCGATTTATGGTGATTTAAGAAAAATCCCTGCACTGGTTGAAAGCGCACGTCGCGCCATGCTGTTGACGTGGCCCCTTCTCACACTCACTGCTGGTATCCTGATCTATCTTTTAATCAACAATCATTTCGAAGTGCAATTCGTCTACGAAGTAACCAGCCGCTCGATGCCCACTTACTTAAAGGTAACCGCTTGGTGGGGCGGACAAGCCGGCTCGCTTCTCTTCTGGTCGTGGCTGATGTCCGCTTTTGCATCGCTGGTCACTCTCCGCAAATGGGATCGCGACCGCGAGTTCCTGCCGTGGGTCATCGTTGTTGCCAGTGTCACCATGGCTTTCTTCATCGGCTTGAACATCTTCTTCGAGAATCCGTTTGCTCAACTGTATCAGACTGTTGCCGGGATCAATCCTTCCACATTTAAACCAGTGGATGGCGTTCTCTTTACTCCACCAGACGGACGTGGACTCAACCCGCTCCTGCGACACCCGGGCATGATCATTCATCCCCCGATGCTTTATCTTGGCTTCGTCTCCTTTGTCATTCCGTTTGCATTCGCCATCGCCGCATTGATCACAGGGCGCACAGACGACCGCTGGATCCGTCTTACTCGCCGCTGGGCGCTGTGGGCATGGCTCTTCCTCTCCTTCGGTCTCGTTCTTGGAAGCCGCTGGGCATATGACGTTCTTGGCTGGGGCGGCTTCTGGGGTTGGGACCCGGTCGAAATCGCGGCGTTCATGCCGTGGCTGACAGGTACCGCGTTCCTCCACTCTGTAATGATCCAGGAAAAGCGCGGCATGTTGAAACACTGGAACATGTTGCTCATTATCCTGACGTACTGCCTCGTCATCTTCGGCACGTTCTTAACCCGTTCAGGAGTTCTTTCATCCGTACATGCCTTCGCACAAAGTGCGATTGGTCCATTCTTCTTTGGGTTCATCGGGCTCACATTCATCACATCGGTTGCATTGATCTTCTATCGCTGGGATGCGTTGAAGTCCGAAACCAAGATGACCTCCCTGCTTTCGCGTGAAGCGTTATTCCTGCTCAATAACTTGTTGTTCATCAGTGTGCTGGTTGTTTGTTTCTGGGGTGTGATCTATCCCTTGATCTCGGAACTCTTTACAGGTCAAAAGATAACCGTTGGTCCCCCATTCTATCAACGCGCAACGGGTCCACTGTTTGCGAGCTTGATGTTGCTCATGGGCATCGCTCCCCTTTCTGCGTGGGGACATTCCACGCTCAAGACCATCGGACGCACGATCTGGAAGCCAGCGCTTGGCGCCGTTGCCATTACGGCGTTCGCTTTTGCAACCTATACACATAACATCATCGCGTTGACGGGTTTCTTCCTTGTGGCGCTGGTTATCCTGGTCACTCTTTACGAATATTGGCGCGGAGCAAATGCACGTCATAAGAGTCAGGGTGAGAACATCGTGACAGCCTTCCTGACTTTGACCAATCGCAACCGCCGCCGTTACGGTGGATATATCATCCATATTAGTATGATGTTGATGGCAATCGGCATTTTGGGCATCTCGCTATTCCAGGTGGAAACACAAGGTACCGTCGGTGTTGGACAGTCCATTGATCTTTCAGGATACACGGTCAAATATAAGGAACTGGCTTCATGGGACGATAAACCCAAAGGCGTGAACTTTACACGCGCGCTGTGGTTGACATCTATAAAAATGGCGTCTTTCTAGGTGAATTACACCCGCGCAAGGATTATTATTACAACTCACAACAAGCCATGACCATCCCCGGTCAGCGAGCCACGTTGAAGGACGATCTCTACATCCTGCTGATCAATTGGGAACCCACGTCAACAGAGGGCACAACCTTCAAAATTTTTGTCAATCCGCTGGTAAACTGGCTGTGGCTTGGCAGTCTGCTCTTCCTGGCGGGCATCATCATCGCGGCGTGGCCCGATAAGGACCCGGAACGCGAAACAGTTCGGGTGGGCAGGAGCGTTCACCAACCCAGCGCGGCGGATTAGTGTAATGCGTAACGAAGTAATCCGTAAGGGAACCCTATATAAATGAAATCGATCTTGAAAAGCAAACCATTACGCATCACATTTTACGCTTTACTTCTTTTTCTCGTTCTCGCGAAGCTTGGAGCTGCTTCTGTTTCCGCACAAGGACCTACACCCACTGACGATGATGTAAACAGGATCGCAAAACAGTTATACTGTCCTGTCTGTGAAAGCACGCCCTTGGATGTTTGTCCGACAGAAGCGTGCCGTCAGTGGCGCGACCTGATCCGTCAGATGCTGACAGATGGAAAAAGCGAAGCGGATATCAAACAATATTTCGTCGAGCATTTTGGTCCCCGCGTTTTGAACGAGCCGCCAAATCAATTCGTATCCTATGTTGTTCCGGTGATCGCCTTCCTGTTGGGCGCGGTTCTGCTCTTCCGCGGCTTCCAGATGTGGACCAGTTCCTCGAAAGCAGAGGCAGATGTCCCTGAGGCAGAGGCGGAGCCAGTCGAGCAGGATGAGTACATCCAAAAGATGGAAGAAGAATTAAAGAAGAGAAAGTAACAAACACCTTCGGAAATCCGAAGTTTGAAATTGGGAGAATGGCATGACAGAATCAACGAATCCTGCCCCACAACGCGGTGTCCCCATTTGGGCGCAAATTGTCGTTTGGGTCATTTTGGTCGGCTTGCTTATCGTTGTGGCGCTCGGCTTGCGGCAGGCACAGAACAGAAAAGTAACCGTACAGCCGGGGGTAGCCATTGAGAATTTCACGTTGCCGATGTACGACGAGTATCAATATAACGGCACGAGCGAAGTAAGTCTATCAGACCTGCGCGGCAAGGTGGTGGTCATCAATTTTTGGGCATCATGGTGCAAACCCTGTGAACAGGAAGCCGCTGAAATGCAACAGGCATGGAAGGTATATGAACCATCTGGCAAAGTGGTCTTCCTTGGCGTGGATTATGTGGATACACCCTCGAGCGCGTTCGTGTATCTCAAAAAGTTCGGCATCACCTACCCGAACGGTGAAGACCTGAATGTAACGCTAAAGAGACCCATCTCACAATACTTCAACATTCAGGGTGTGCCCGAAACTTATTTCATCGATCAGAGCGGTGTGCTGCATTATGTGCAGATCGGACCGTTCTCGTCGATTGATCAGATCAAGAACATCCTCGATCCAATGATCGCCGAATAGAGGGATACATGGAAATTGCTGCATTACTACTTACCCTTGGGGTCATCATTATCGTTGGTCTGTATTTATATACGCCACTCCTTGAACGGCGCGCCCAGAGCGTGACCGAGGAGGAGCACGAACTCTCGAGCTTGATGGCTGAACGCGACCGCGTGGTCAATTCGTTACAGGAACTTGATTTCGATTTTCAACTCGGGAAGGTGCCGGAAGGTGATTACCCAACCCAACGGGCAAACCTTTTACAACAAGGCGCCGATATTCTGCGGAAGATCGATGCATTTGTTCCTGCCCCTCATGCCAATGATGATGACACCGAAACCCGTTTGGAAAAAGCCATCGCCGCACGCCGCGCAGACGCATCCGTAAATAAACCCGAGCCCACCGACGATGATCTCAAATCAATGATCGTCACACGAAGAAAATCTCACAAGGAAAAGTCGGCGGGCTTTTGCCCGAAGTGCGGCAAGCCCGTGCTGGCTTCAGACAGATTCTGCCCGGCATGTGGGAAGGCTCTTTAGTAATTCGTATTATGTACTGCGACATAAATGTCGTGGTACAAAAACTTCAACGGAAAGCATTTCATGAAATTTCGCACCCTCTTACTCGTTATTCTTGCTACACTTCTTACTGCCTGCAACTTTACACTGGCTGAAGATGTCACTCCCCCTCCGGGCTATATTCCACCCACGCCATTGCCAACACTCGTGCTCCAGCCTGAACATGCACCAAGCATCGAGAATGGCAAGGCGATCTATGCCGTAAAATGCGCGGCATGTCACGGCGAAACAGGTTTGGGTGATGGACCGCAAGGTATTCAGCTTGGCGTTACCGTCCCAGCATTTGCACTGCCAGAGATCGCACGTCCGTTATCTCCCGCACAAATGTATACGACCGTTACACGCGGCGTGATCGAACGCTTTATGCCTCCATTTGCAAGCCTGAATGATCAGGAACGCTGGGATGTGGTTGCGTATGTGATGACGCTTCACACAACACAAGATGAGATTCAAAAAGGCAAGCAACTTTTCGAAGCCAACTGCGCAGGTTGTTCCACAGACTATTATAAAGATCAAACCAATATGTCCGCGCTTGAGCACGGTGGCTTTGGCGCGCATTGTAAGACTCGGCAACGACAAGATCAAAGCCTTTGGAGAAAATCTTTCGGATGCCGATATGTGGGCGGTTGCCGAATATCTGCGGAGTCTCTCATTGGATGCTTCGCCTCTCGCGCAGGCGACGGCTGTTCCTGCCACCCAGACTCCCGTCGCGGCTGAGGCGGGGACACCCGTCGATGGCACACAGCAGGCTCAAGTCCAGGAAGGATTCGGGAGCGTAAGCGGATCCATCGACAACAAAACAGGCGAAGCTCTTCCAGCAGATATGCCCGTCACATTGCACGGGTTCGATCACAATACACAGGACCCAAACAATACTCAAGGTCCGCAGGAAGTGTTGACAGTGAATGGCACGGTCTCATCAGATGGAACGTTCGTGTTCGATAACGTTGAAATGCCTGCCAACCGACTCTTCACCGCCGAAGTGACTTATAACGGTGTTGGCATCCAAACGGAAATTACCGCCGTTCCAGCAGGGCAGGCAAACCTGGTCCTGCCGCCCGTGGAATTGTATAAAACCACGAACGATACTTCCACGTTGGCAGTTGACCAGCTACATATCTTCCTCGATGCAAGTTCGGATACATCCTACGATGTTCTGGCGTTATATACCTTCCATAATTCCAGCGAAATGATCGTTGCCGTCCCCATGGGAAACCAGCAGGAAATTCCATTTTTGAAGTACCCAACCGGTGCCCAACCTTTGGGCTATCAAGCCATGCAGGATAGCGCCTCCTTCGTCAGCACCAGCGATGGGTTTGCCATCCCACCCAATGATAAGACGTATGGCATCATCGCCTACTCGTCGGTTGCAAAGCAAAAGGAAGTATCCATTACACAACCTCTTGTTTTACCCGTTGCGGCTGTGAGTATCTTTGTCCCCGATGGGATTACACTAAAAGGCGATCAGTTGACAAAAGGTGCCGCACAGGATGTTCAAGGCAGTATCTATCAATTGTATACAGCCGAGAACCTGAAAGCCGGTGACAGCCTAACCTTTACGGTTTCAGGTTCACCGAAAGCCGCATCATCCACAGGGACTTCAAATCCACTAGGCGTCAACAGCAACCTGTTGATCGGCGCGGGCGGATTGGGCATCGCTCTCATCCTTGCAGGCGCATGGATGTTCCTGCGCGACCGCAACAAAATGAAAGAAGATGACGAAGAGGATACAGCCGAATTCGAATCCTCGGAAGAGGTGATGGATGCCATCATCGCATTGGATGACCTGCACCGCGCAAAGAAGATCACTGATGAAGCCTATCAGAAGAGACGTGCAGAGTTGAAGGAAATATTGAAGGAAATGATGTAGGCTTTGGAATCCGACAGCTTGCTGTCGAGAATCAAGGAGCAAGCTCCTTGATTCCAAAATAAACCTTATGATCACCGTAAAAAAGCTCGTCAAACGCTTTGGCTTCAAGACTGTCTTGCGCGGCGTGGACTTTGAAGTCCAGCCGGGTGAGTTTGTTGCGTTGCTGGGACCGAATGGCGCAGGCAAGACCACGTTCCTGAGAATCCTTGCTTCACTGTCACGTCCTTCATTAGGAGATGTCAAAGTGGCGGGTTTTCGGTTACCAAATGAAGCCGCGGCGGTACGTGCACGGCTTGGTGTGGTATCCCACCTTCCCCTCTTGTATGGCGATTTAAGCGCAGAGGAAAATTTACGTTTTTACGGGCGCATGTATAACATTAGAAATATTGAGGAACGAATTACCGAAGTCCTTGAGATGGTTGGGCTTGAGAATCGCAGACGAGACCTTGTCCGCACATTCTCGCGCGGTATGCAACAACGTCTTGCCATTGGACGAGCAGTCTTGCATGACCCTGACGTGATGCTTTTTGACGAGCCTTATACGGGTCTGGATCAGGACGCGTCCACTATGCTCGATGAAGTATTGAAAACTGTCGCCGCAAAAGGACGAACGGTTGTCATGACATCCCACGACCTTGCCCGCGCAGAAGACCTGGCAACACGTTTTGACATCCTTTCGCGCGGCGTGATTGGAGCATCTGCGACCCGTAGGCAATTGCGCAAGAGTAATCTGCTTTCATTCTATAAAGAAGCGCTGGCGGAATAACATGGCAAACAGACAATCCAATCCACAGCCGCCATCCGGCAGTTTTATCAAAGCCATTGCTGCCATTGTGTGGAAGGATATTCTGGCAGAATACCGCTCACTGGAATTGATCTCTGCCATGAGCGTTTTTTCATTGCTGGTCATTATCATCTTTAACTTTGCGCTTGATCTGGATATCAAGACACGCCAATCAGTAACCGCCGGTGTGCTGTGGGCAACCTTCGCCTTCGCAGGGACACTTGGACTCAATCGATCCATGTCCGTCGAAAAAGACCGCGGCTGTCTGGATGGTCTCCTGCTTGCACCCGTTGACCGTTCCGCGATCTATTTTGGCAAGGCGATCAGTAACCTGATATTCATGCTGATCGTGGAAGCGGTTGTCCTGCCGGCATATAGCATCCTTTACAACGTCAACCTCTTCCAGCCCGGGCTACTACTGGTCATCCTGCTCGGCTCAATTGGCTACGTAGGCGTGGGCACTTTGCTGGCAACCATGTCCGTGCAAACACGCACGCGGGATATCCTTCTTTCCATTTTACTTTTTCCGGTCATTCTCCCGGTCTTGTTACCAGCCATCATAGTAAGCAACGGTTTTCTCAACAATATCGAATTTTCGGAAATACTTTTTCCACTCAGTATCCTGATCACGTATGATGTTATTTTTATTGCCGTGGCATTCATGGTTTTTGATAATGTAGTTGAGGAATAAACATCGTAAATCGAAATTCGTAAATCGTAAATTTTAAAGGAGCGTCTATGAAATCCAAATCTATGGCACTGACTATTCTCGATATTGTTTCTCTCATTCTGCTAGGCATTTCAACTTATCTTGCCCTCGTCTTCGCACCGAAGGAACTGGTGATGGGAGATGTCCAACGCGTCTTCTATTTTCACATCGGTACCGCGTGGACTGCCCTGCTTGGTTTTATCTTTGCGGCTGTTCTCAGCGTCGTCTACCTTGTTACAAAAGATCTGAAATGGGATCGTATTCAGGTCGCGGCAATTGAAGTCAGTTTGGTGTTCTTCTTCATCACCATCATTCTTGGCTCCATCTGGGCACGCCCCGCATGGAACACCTGGTGGACGTGGGACCCGCGTCTCACCACCGCCGCGGTCACTGAGTTGATCTACGTTGCCTACTTCATGCTCCGCCAGGGACTTGATGACCCCGACCGACGCGCACGCTTCGGTGCGGTCTACGCATTAGTTGGCGGCATCAGCGCGCCGATCACATTTTTTGCCATCCGGCTATTTCGATCCATCCACCCGGTGGTGGTTGGCAATGCAAACATGAATCAGGACAAACTCCCGTTGACATCAGATATGAAAGTGGCTTTTTTCTTTGCACTGTTCACATTCACGATCATTTTCATTGACCTGTTCTGGCATCGCATTCGCCTTGGCAACCTTGAAAACAAGGTCGATCAACTGAAACTCAAAGTTACGATGTAAACGGAGCCAACATGTTCTTACAAGAAACCACCCCCGACACCTCAGGCTACATGATCGCCGGATACGCTATTGCTTTTATCGTCATGGCGCTATATGTGGCAAGCATCTACATCCGCACCCGCAACTTAAACCAGGATATGACAATGCTCGAAGAAATGGATAAGCCGGTCACACCCATTGTCAAAAAAACAGCCAAGCCAAAACAGAAAAAATCGGCGAAAACTGTAACTAAAAAGGCAGGGAAAAAATAGCCATAATCAAAAAGAGTCCGCTATAATGTGAGCGGACTCTTTTTATGAGACAAGACAACGGGATTCGGATTCAGTGGAGGAAACGGCTCATAACGCTGAGCCTATTCCTGGTCCTTGCGGGAAGCGCCTTCGCGTCGCCCTCACGAGAAACTGCCGCGCCATCCCAGGACCCTCCCGGCCCCGACCGTTTCTCCGTCACCACTGTGGATTACACCAAATATTTCTGGTGGATGGTGCGTTGGGGCGAGAGCGATGTGGAATGTAAGATCGAGGTCGATCATGACGGCATGCCCACACCCGGGGATATTTATGTGGATTGCGGAGAGACCCTTTACGATAAGTGGGTGAACCAAAAACCCTGCAAAGAACACGATGTAAATTTATGCAAGGGTTTTTATCTTGTTCAAGTAGACAGCCAGCCTGCTCAAAAACAAATCTCTACAAAATTGCCGGCACCCATCGTCCAGGTGGCATTGGATAATTGCAACCCCGTCTATTCCTCGTCAACAAGTATTTGCGAGTTTAAACCTGTATTGGTGTTAACCGGCATCGAGCCATTGGATGGATACACCATCACCGGTATAGAAGGATTATATGAGGGACAGCCCTTCTCGTGCGATGCAGTATGCCATTTACGACTTCCGGTTACCAATGAGGATGTTTTTACGATTCAGTTCTGGGCAAACTCCAGTTATGGCGACAGCAGTGAAATGTTCGACGCAAAGATCCGCGTGGCAACAACAGACGAAGGTGACCCGGATCATTCGTTCTGGTATGTGGATGTGTTGAGCAGTCAATGGACGGGTGTACCCGTTGCCACCTGCGTTGATGCATGGGGTGTTCTCCCCCCCGTCGGCGGTCCTGCGGCATGGTTGAGCACGCCTACGCAAAGCGAAACACTGGGTACAGATGTGCCTTACACGTATTTAGCCGAGAATTTGATTCGTCAGGGCGTTGTCGATGCAAGTTTATGCGCCGATGGCGGTTTGTTGCCGGATGGAGGCGTGAACACCTGCGGCATGGAGACTGCGCGTACAGCAGTCAACGAATGGCAAAATCAATTCGATGGCGTTATTCTCGAAGTTGCGAAAGATACCGGTGTGCCCGCCTATCTGCTCAAGAATCTCTTTGCCGTCGAAAGCCAGTTCTGGCCCGGAAGCGGATTGAAGAGTGATGTAGGGCTGGGTCAATTGACCGAACAAGGCGCAGATACAACCTTCCTATGGAATCCTCCTTTTTTCTATCAGTTCTGTCCGTCAATAATGGATTCAGATCAATGCAATAAAGGCTACCTGCATCTGGACGAAGACCAACAGGAATTCGTGCGACAATCCCTGATTAGCGCAGTGAACGCCACCTGCGAGAACTGTCCGCTGGGCATTGACATGGATCGTGCAAACTTTAGCATCGGCGTATTTGCACACACACTGCTGGCAAACTGCGGACAGGCGGGACAACTCGTGGAAAATATTACCGACGATGCGGCTGGCGTATCGGCATCTTTTGAAGATTTGTGGAAGTTTACGCTGGTCAATTACAATGCAGGTCCCGGCTGTTTGGGTGATGCGCTGGACGTGACCTATGGGGAAGATCAGGAACTGAATTGGGAGAACGTCTCATCGCACCTTGCAGGGACATGCGAAGGGGCGGTTGAGTATGTAAATAAGGTCAGTAAATAACATCTGTTACCGCCTCCAAATTGTGCTAAACTAAAATAATAAAATCATAGCCACCCTCAAAAGTTGGAGGTTTCATGCTCACTCCTGTTGAAAAGATCCTCTTCGCACTTGCGACCATCACATCGTTATACTTCACATATCTTGGGGTCAAACGCATCATCAGTCACATTTCAAGCGGACAGGGCAGGCCCGATTGGAATCTTTTATGGAAGCGGCTGGGGGAGGTCATTATCAAGGCAGGGTCTTTCCAGCCAGTGTTCCGTTTCCGTTTGGGTCCAAGTATCCTGCATGCGCTCATTGGTTGGGGGTTTCTCTCGTTCCTGCTCATCAATCTTGCGGACTTAATTTACGCATACACCAACTTCAAACTACTCGAGCATCTTGGTCTATTTGGGGATGCCTATCGTTTGCTTGCGGATGTGGCGAACGTAGCCATTCTCTTTGGCATGATTGCGATGGTCGTGCGCCGCTTCATCCTTCGACCCGCGAATCTGTCCACTCGTGAGACGACTCTTCTGCACCCCAAAGCTCGTACCGGAATCCTCCGCGATTCAGCCATCGTTGCGGCGTTTATCATATTGCATAACACGGCGCATTTGTTGGGCGAATCATTCTTCATCGCAGAGGCGGGAGCCGCTGACAGGTGGCAACCGCTTACTTCAACGGTGGCAGGCTTATGGTCCGGTGTAGACGCGAATGCTTTGCTCACAGGGGAACGTCTCATGTTTTGGCTATCCATTGGCGCGGTGGTGGCATTCCTGCCCTACTTCCCATATTCAAAGCATATCCACTTGTTCTTTGCTCCGTTGAATTTTGCATTGAAGCCCGAACGGAAGTCCATCGGACAGTTAAGCTATATCAATCTCGATGACCAGTCCATTGAGCAGTTCGGCGCAGCGAAGATGAAAGATTTGGGCTGGGAACAGATCATGGATAGTTACGCCTGCATCATGTGTATGCGTTGCCAGGAAGTTTGCCCCGCGTATAACACAGGCAAGTTGCTTTCGCCTGCCGCATTGGAGATCAATAAGCGTTATCATTTGAATCATCAAGCGGATGGCGAAACGGATAAGCAAATGGGGACGGATGTTTTGATGACGGAGTTGATTTCGGAAGAGGCGGTGTGGGCATGTACATCCTGTGGCGCGTGCGTGGATATTTGCCCCGTTGGCAATGAGCCAATGCGCGATATTTTGGATATTCGCCGCAATCTCACATTGATGGAAAGCAACTTCCCGAAGCAGTTGGAGACCGCGTTCAAAGGCATGGAACGCAACATGAACCCGTGGAACGTTTCGCAAGCTGACCGCATGAAATGGGCGGACGGGATGAATGTGCCAACCATCGAGCAAAACGCCGAACCCGAAATTTTGTGGTGGGTCGGTTGCGCTCCCGCAACGGATGCACGCGCACAAAAGACAGCACAAGCTTTTGCAAAAATTTTAAACGCGGCAGGAGTGAATTACGCTGTGCTGGGAAAGAACGAAGCCTGCACAGGCGACTCCGCCCGACGCGCGGGACGTGAAGACATCTTCTTTGGGCTGGCTTCGCAGAACGTGGAAATTCTCAACGAGGTCGCACCGAAGCGGATCGTGACGACCTGTCCACATTGTTTGCACACGATCAAGAATGAGTATCCTGCCTTTGGTGGAAACTATCAGGTTATCCACCACACGCAATTGATCAATGAATTGGTCGGCGCAGGGAAGATCAGCTTGGAAGTGAACAGTGAACAGTTTACAGTGACGTTCCATGATCCTTGTTATCTCGGACGACACAATAAAGTATTCGATGCTCCACGTGACGATTTGAAATCTACAGGTGTAGAAGTGATCGAGATGCCGCGTAATTCAGCCAAGTCTTTCTGTTGCGGAGCGGGCGGTGCACAGATGTGGAAGGAAGAGGAGAATGGCACAGCGCGTGTCAACGCAACCCGCTTTGCCGAAGCTAAAGCCACAGGTGCAGACACGGTCGCAGTTGGGTGTCCATTCTGTTTGACGATGATGACCGATGCATCCAAAGCAGATGGTGATTTAATGCAGGTTAAGGATGTAGCAGAGTTGGTGGCTGACAGATTGAAGTAGGAGAAATTATCATGCTTGATCTCAACTCCAAATTCGGGCGCGTTGTAAAGCGACATCTTAAGAATGAATATTTCGTTTGGTTGACGACAGTTGATTTAAAAGGAACGCCCCAACCGAGACCGGTCTGGTTCATTTGGGAGAATGATTCCTTTCTTATTTTCAGTCAGCCGGGCGCATACAAAGTCAAACATTTGAAAAGCAATCCAAGGGTCTCTCTGCATTTCAACACGGAAGATGATGCAGGAGATAAACATGTGATCGTCTTTACAGGAGAGGCATCGTTCGACACAAAGTATCCCCCTGCACATAAAGTTCCCGCTTATCTGAAAAAATATAAATCAGGCATTATCGGTTTGGATATGACACCTGAAAGTTTCAGCAGTGACTATTCCATAGCCATCCGAATCAAACCGGCAGAAGTACGCGGTTGGGAGTAAAATACTTCCACTTAATTGGAGGAAGAATACATGAAGGATACAATTCGGACGCTTCATCCTGAAAAGAAGCAGGGTGTGAACATTAGCAAAGAAAAATATGAAATGATTCGTAAAGTGATTTTATCGGTGTTACGTGTGCAAAAAGAAATGCCTTTTATGAAATTGTCCCAGGCAGTGGAAAAGGAAGTACACGGGAATTTTGAGGGGTCAGTCATGTGGTATGTAACCACGGTAAAATTGGATATGGAAGCACGAGGCGAGGTTTTGCGCGTCCCTAATTCAAGACCCCAGCTTGTGAAACTCGCCAAATAATATAGTTTTATAATTTAGCTTATTTTCGACGCGTGGAGCGAGCAGGTATGCTCCATTTTTACCGGCGCCTTGTTCGGTATCTCTACAATCCATCGAATCATAATAACCAAAGGAACATTCATGGCGGATAAACCGCAATTTAACATTCAAGATACCCACAAATATTTCTCAACCCATTGCTTCAACAAAACCTGGGAGAATATTGACAAGGCAAACAGCCGTTCTATCGAAGACGATATGGAAATGTTGCATATGGCAATCGCCTCAGTCTGGCATTGGTCGCAAAGGGAAGATGTCACTCCTGAGAACCTGTCCGTTGGGTACTGGCAGGTCTCGCGTGTCTATTGCCTGATCGGACAACCAAATAACGCCCGCAGATATGGGTTTCTATCTCTGGCGCACGCTAAAGAGCTTCCGCCCTTTTACAAGGGATACGCCTACGAAACCCTGGCGCGGGCAGAAATGCTCAATAAAAGCCGAGTCATTATGCTCACCCATCTCGAGAAGGCATATGCCATGGCTAAACTGGTGGATGACAAAAAAAATCAACAACTCCTTTTGAAAGACCTTGAAACGATCAAATAATCAAGCGAGGTTGAAGCACGATCGAAGCAGTCTCTCGTTTTATCGATACTATTTTCGGAGAATTAACTTTATGAATCGTTTATACCCTGTAGTAACAAAAGAAGATATCTTTCCCCAATACCGCGATACACCGGTCGGGCTTTTACTGGAATATCATAACCTTAACTACGAATACAAAACCTACACACAGGCTCAACTGCTCATTGGCATGTGTATGGATAACCGTAAGCACCTGCACATGCCCGATAACTTTGCATATATTATTCGTTCAGGTGGGGCAAATCTGCGCTACAGCGAGTTTAAGGTTTCCTACGCGATCGGCGTGGGAAACGTGAAGAGCATTGCTTTGATCGGTCACAACCAGTGCGGCATGGTCAACCTTGTTGCTCGAAAAGATATTTTTATCAATGGATTGGTGGAAAACGGGGGGTGGGAACGGGAACAGGCGGAACAACATTTCATGCAACTTGCCCCCATGTTCGAGATCGGGAACGAAATACATTTTATCTTGAGCGAAACACAACGCCTGCGAATGCGCTACCCAAAGATTTTAGTAGCTCCGCTTTTGTATAAGGTGGAGGACAATCTGTTGTATCAGATCAAAGAAAGTTAATCGATTTAGATCGTCGTTGAATTTGGCAGGCGATGTGCCACCTTCAACGCGGAGCGGATCATCAAAAATTCGGTGATATTCTCGGATGTGATCAGCCCAATAAATTGACCCGCGTGTGTAACAGGCAGGGTTTTAGCGCCGGATTCCTGTAAACGCATCAGAGCGGTCTCAACCATTTCATGCGAATCCACCTCGGGGACGTTGGTGCGCATCACACTCACAACTGGAACATTTTGTCCCTGACTGGCAAGGGCGTTGATGAATGCGTTGCGTTCGAGAATACCGAGCACGTGTCCATCATTATCTACGACCGGAAAATCGTGTTGTGAACCAGCCAGGATGAGCCCCACCACACGAGCCAATGTATCACGTTGACTGAGCGTCTGGAAATCGGTCATCATGGCGCGCGTGACGGGAATCCCGCCAACCGAGTTTTTCATCTGCACCATGCTGGCTTCCTGCGAGGCGCCAATCCAGACGAAGAAAGCAATGAAGAGCAGGAAGGGGTCACTGAACAAGCCAATGAAACCCATGAGAAAGGCAAAGCCCTGCCCCACACCCGCGGCGACCTGTGTTGCCTGTGTGTATTCCATGCGCATCGCCAGTATGGCGCGAAGTACACGACCACCATCCATGGGGAAGGCTGGGATGAGGTTGAATAAGACAAGCACGATATTCAGGGTCATCAGACGTTCGGCGAAAGAGCCCGAAGCGATGGTAAGGTCTGTAATCGGGACCAGACCATTCGTCAGGAAGAGATACGCAAAGAGTCCCATGGCGATAACCACGTTGACGGCAGGTCCCATTAAAGCAACCCAAAGCTCCTCGATGGGTTTATCCGGCATACGCTCCAGGCGAGCTACACCGCCAATCGGGTAGAGAGTGATGTCGCGAGTCTTGATCCCATATTTGCGGGCAGTGAGAGCGTGTCCATATTCATGCAGGACTACACAGGCAAATAACGCCAGAATGAAAAGTATGCCCGTTAATACATCACCCCAATTTTGACGTTCCAGCCAATAACTATATCCAAACCAACCGATGAGAAGCAGAAAGGTTGTGTGGACGTAAACATCGATGCCAGCAAAACGACCCAGTTTCCATTGCCATTTCATTTTTCAAACTCCATTGAGATATTCAACAACTTTTATCGTCATATGTTTTCGGACAGATAAAGTATAAAAAAGAAGTGTTAGAAATCTGTTCAAAAAACATAAGGGGTTTGTGAGAAAACAAAAACTGCCCATCAAATGATGAGCAGTTTGATTTTTGATGAAGTGAGTTACTTGATAATCCCCAGCTTCTTCCCCGCTTCGCCGATGACATCCATGGCGCGTTCGATCTCGCTGGGTTCATGCCCGGCAGTGACAGTAGCCCGCAAGCGCGCCAATCCTTCCGGCACGGCTGGTGAAACAACAGGCAGAACAAATACGTCGTTGTGTTGCGCGGCGCTCGTCAGTTTGAATGCCGTTTCATCGTCGCCGCACAATACAGGGACAATGGCTGTCTCGGTTAACATGGTATCGAAGCCCATGCTTTTGAGACCGCTGATGAACTGCTTGGTATTCAAGTTCAGCTTTTCGATGCGTTCAGGTTCGTCTAAAATAACCTTGAAGGATTCGTTCGCGGCAGCGGCTTGCGCGGGTGGCAACGCAGCAGAAAAAATGTAGGCGCGGCTGGCATGACGCAGGTAGGTAATGATATCTTTCTTTCCAGCGACATAGCCGCCCACCGATGGGATGGTCTTGCTCAACGTGCCCATCTTGATATCGATCACATCGCCGAGACCAAAGTGTTCCTCGATGCCTGTGCCTGTTTTGCCAAGCACACCCACCGAATGCGCCTCGTCGATCATCAGCCACGCCTTGTATTTCTTCGTCAATTCAAGCACCTTCGGCAGGTCGATGATATCGCCGTCCATACTGAAAACCGAATCTGCGATCACAAGTTTGGCAACGTCTGCTGGCGCGTTCTTAAGCAAACCTTCAAGATGCGCCATATCATTATGACGGAAGCGGCGAAACTCCGCGCCAGACATCAAGCAGCCATCCACAATGGAGGCGTGATTCAATTTATCCGAAAAGACGTAGTCGCCGCGCCCCATTAATGTTGAGACGACGCTCAAGTTCGTGGCATAACCTGATGAATACGTGATGGCGGCTTCGGCATGTTTGAAGTTCGAAATGGTTTCTTCCAATTCGGTATGAATCGTAAGCGTTCCAGCCAATGAACGAACCCCATGTGTACCAGTACCGAACTTATCCACTGCCTTCTTTGCCGCTTCATTAATTCTCGGATGATTGACCAATCCCAGATAGCTGTATGAAGCGTACATCCCCATCTCCCGCCCATTCACACGCACCTTCATTCCAGGCAAAATTTCTGCAATAGGCTGGTTATAAAAATAGAGATCATTGTCTTTCGCCAATGAAACACGATCCAATATCGCCTTGATGCGGCGTGTCACTAAATCGTCTGTGTTATGTAAATCCATACAAAGCCTCCGAAAATAAGTTGGCGAAAGTGTAGCAGAGGGATGTTGTTCTGTCTAGCTACAAGGTTCAAGATGCAGTTGAACTACAAGCTTACAGGCTTTCCCGTGCGCGCCAATTCAAGCAAAGCCAAAATTGCGGCGATATTTGCGCGGCTATCATCCAATGAGATATGCGGATCCTTGCCAAGCAAAATGGCATCTGCCATATCTTCCACTTCGCCAAGATACAAGTCCTTCCCCTTTACCTTGATCGTTTCCATTTCACCGCCGCGTGTGAGGAAAAGCATCTCTTTGACTCCCGGCTTAAATGGGCTGGGAATTTTCAACGACGCTTCACTGCCCATGATTTCCACTCCCCAATAATCCGGGATGTCGAAACTGCAATCGATCTGCGCAATGACATTCCTCGCAAATTTCATCTGTCCGACAAACGTGAGATCGACTCCGGTCGGACCCGTAACCTGCTCGCCAAAAACTTCAAGCGGCGCCTCCCCGACAATGGTCCGCGCGTAGCTGATGGGATAACAACCCACATCCCAGATGCTCCCGCCGCCCATCTCAGGTTTGAGACGGATATCGTTGGGACGGTCGAGGAGAAAGCCAAAGGATGCCCGGATCAGTTTCAAAGTCCCGAGAGAACCGCTCTTCACCAGTTCCTGCACCTGCAACGTTTGCGGATGATGACGATACATGAACGCCTCCGCGACGACGCGTCCGTGTTTGTGCGCGGCGGCTTTGATGGCATCCACTTCATCCAGAGTCAAAGCGAGAGGCTTTTCGCACAGGACATGTTTGCCCGCCTCAACAGCCTTGATCGTCCATTCGGCATGGAGATGATTTGGAAGCGGATTGTAGATCACGTCAATATCGGGGTCGGCAAGCAATGCTTCATAGGAGCCATGCGCGCGTTCGATATTTTTCTCCTTTGCATACGCATCGGCATTGGCTTGCGAGCGCGAGGCAACAGCCAGAAGATGGTTACGCTTGGAAACTTGTAAAGGCGGGATAAGCGCATTATTGATGTTTGCCGTGGAAAGCAATCCCCAGTTGAGAACTTTGTCTGTCATATTTTCCTCCGTGAAAAGTTATTTGATTCTGGAATATCTGAATTATACGCTCATAGGAGGGTACTGAGCAGAGGAACAGCGCGATGGTTGCTAGCAGAACTTACATCCCCGCTTCTCTGCTTCGACGATGGCTTGGTCGCTGGACCAGAAGAAGTTTTCTTTGCCGATCATTTCCACTAGTCCACCACGCGACATCATGTTGTAGGCATTGTCATGGACTCCCGCAAACATGAGCGTGCCGCCTTGCTTGTGGAGTCGTTCATGCAAACGGTGAATGGCTTCGATGCCAGCAACATCGATCAATGAAACGCCGCGCATGGACAATATCAACGCGTGCGTGTCTTTCAGGTTTTGGAATGTCTCGTTGAATTGACCTGTCGCCGCGAAGAAAAGCGGACCTGTGAGGAATGCAACTCTCACATGTTGGCATTTACCAGCAGTTGCGATGCCTTTTTGTTTGAGGCGGTCAATGTCCACTTCCTGAACTTCAATGTCAATGCCCGCGATCTTGTTGAGGAAGACGGCTCCAGCCAGAAAGGAACCGATGAGGATGGCTTGCGTCAAGTCAAGGACAACCGTTGCGAGCATTGTGACCAGGAAAGCGATCATGTCGGTCTTGAAGCGTTTGCCGAAGATGAACTTGATCGCGTCCCATTCGTTCATGCGGACAGCGGTGACCATCAATACGCCCGCCAACGCCGCCAAAGGGATGCGTCCCATGAACGGCGCGAGCAGGAACATGGACAGCAACAACCCCACCGCGTGGACAATGCTCACGAGGCGGGTTTGTCCGCCTGATTTGATTCCCACACTGGAGCGTGCGATCGCCGCCGTGGCAGGGACTCCGCCGAAGAATGGGATGAGCATGTTGCCAATGCCTTGTGCGACGAGTTCTTGATTTGCTTGCAAGCGGATACCTGTCATGTTGGAACCGACTGCGCCACATAATAATGATTCAACCGCGCCTAGTGCAGTGATCGTCAGGATCGGTGCGATGAATTCGGGGAGATTTGTCCAGGGGACGTTGGCGAGGCTCAGGCGTTGATTGAGGAGAAGAGATTGAGGGATGAGTCCGATCGTTGGGGCAGACCAGTTCAAAGTCCAGTTGAGAAGCGTGGCTAGGATAATGCCGAGGAGCGAAGCGGGGAAACGCGCTGTCCATTTTTTCGGCATGAACAGCATGGTTGCAATGACAATGAGTCCGATAATTAGCGATTGAAGGCTTGGAGCAAATCCGCCTTGAAAATATCCAAGCAGTTTTTGTGCGGCGGTATCCGTGGCGGGAGTTTTGACGCCGAGGAAGTTGTCGATCTGACCGATGAAGATGATGAGGGCGATGCCCGAGGTGAAGCCGCTGATGACGGGCGCGGGGATGAAGGCGATGAAGCGACCGAGGCGCAGGAGACCGATGAGGAGCAGGAGCGCGCCCGAGAAGAGACCCGCGACCCAGATGCCTTCGAGACCGTAACGTTGGACGAGCACGATGAGGACGGCGGACATGGCGCCTGTGGGTCCGCTGATCTGGAACGGCGCACCCGTGAGAGCGCCCATGATGAAACCCGCGAGAATGGCAGTGACCAATCCCGCCGCAGCGGACGCGCCCGAAGCGACCCCGAACGCGAGCGCAAGCGGAAGCGCAACCGCGGCAACGGTGAGACCTGCTAAGAGGTCTTGTTGAAATTTGGCAAGCGAATAGCCTGAGAACTCGTCCTTGTAAAGACGAGCCAATGAACGACGTGGCATATTTTATTTTCTCCAAAACAGATAATTTCACAAAGGCATGCTGCTCCCCCGAGGCGTCCTTTGTGTCAATGGCGGGATTTTATCATAAAGAGGTTTGCCCGAATTAAATTTATAGTCTAAAATTAGCAACTATGCAGACATTACTTGAGGTTCTTAAAAACCTCTGGGGGAAACCCTGGTTTTCTGAAGTCTTGATCATTCTCTTTTTTGTATCAGTTTTTCTTTGGCAAACATATTCAGGGACTGAAAAAGCTCTGAGGCGAAAACTTAGATCAAGGCCAAATGATTATGAAGCGCATTTTCAACTGGGGGTACTACTGACTGAAGATGATATGTGTTACGAAGAAGCCGAATCTGAATTTAAACAGACGATTGCCTTTAAATCCACAATACATTCAAGCATACCATTCATTATTTTGGCTTCTGACCAAAACAAATAAGCTAATAGAAGCAGAAAAAGTCACAAAGGACGCGCTCGTTTTCTTTCCATTTGACAGTCTTACCCACACATATTTAGGTATTAATTATGCCCAACAAAAAAGGGATGAAGACGCAGACACGGCCTTCAAACAAGCCATTTCCATTTCATCCAGCGATTCTTATATACGGCTGCAATATGGACATTATCTTATAGAGAAGAGCCGCTATCAAGAAGCCGAGGATGAATTTCGCACTTGCATAAAGATTGAGCCAACAGACGTGGATGCGTACATACAACTTGGAAGAACTCCTTGAAAACACAAAGCGTTTCGCCGAAGCAGAAGCCGTATATAAGACAGCAACCAGGCTCACATCAAATATTGAACCTATATATCTTAGTCTATGGAATATATTTGAATATGACAACAGGTTTCTTGATGCTGAAAATTTCTTCAAAGGTGAATTAACTCGACACACTCACAACCCTTATCTTTTCTCTTTGCTTTATTCAAGCTTGGAAAAACAAGGACGTTTTGACGAAGCAACTCACTATTCTCAATATATTCTGAAATTTAATCCAAAAGATTCTCGGACTTTGTACAATCTAGGAGCAGCTCTGGAAAGAATCGGCAATTTTACATATGCTGAAAAAATATATCGGAAAGCAATTTCCAAAGCTCCAAACGATTCAACGCTATATCACTACCTTGGCGTAATGCTACATCAAATGGATGGGCGTGAATCGGAAACAGAAGATGCTTACAAAAAGTCTATTGAGCTCGACCCAACAGGTTCCATGTCTTTTAGCAATCTGGGCATTTTATTGCATGGCCTAAATCGTTTTGATGAAGCGGAGTTTTTTTATCGAAAGGCAATAGAAGTCTATCCCAATAGTTCCAGCGGGTATAGCAATCTTGGAACATTATTAGATGATTTACAACGGTACGAAGAAGCATATAATTGTTATCAAAAGGGAATAGAGATCAATCCAACCGATATAAGTATCTATACCAATCTTGGTAACCTTTTTCTACATCAAGACAAGGGAAAAGAAGCTGAAGAGTGTTATCAAAAAGCAATTGAACTAGATCCAGATAGTGTTGCGCGTTATTACTATCTTGGTAATCTTTTTCTAGATCAAAATAAAGATGAAAAAGCTGAAGAGTGTTTTCAAAAGGCAATTAAAATAAATCCCGGTAATGCAGAAAGCTATTATTATCTTGGCAATTTATTCATCAGGCAAAACAAGTTAAAAGAGGCAAGACAGGCATACGAAAAGGCTATAATCTTAAAGCCAAATCACTTTAAAGCTATAAGCTATTTATCAGATATTTTCAGGGGAATGGGGGATTTGAATAATGCGCTGTTGACAAAAAACAAAGCATTAGAAATTGCACCGGATGAACTCATCATAAATCTTGGAGTTGCTTCTATTCAAAAATCTCTGGGGAATGAAAAAGAAGCGGAGAAGTTCATCGAAAAGTCTCGCAAACTTATAAAAGAAGACGATGAAGATTATTGGTATCAGTTAGCTTGCTTAGAAGCAATTGCCGACAATAATAATCTAGCGTTTCAACACCTACAAAAGGCAGCAGAAGAAAACAAGCTTTATCAAGCTTGGGCATGGGAAGACCCCGACTTGGAATTTCTACAAAGTGATCCACGCTTTGTAGAAATTGTCGAGTCCAAAACCTGAAAACAAGAACTCGGAGATTTGAGAAATCTCCGAGTTCTTTATTATTCAACCGCTCAAACACCACAATGGGAATGTGGCGGGAGTTATCAAGGAACACGATATGAACGAGTCAGAACTCGTTTGACTACGGCAAACGCAAAGACAATCAACCCAGCCCCAACAAACCTTTCATCTCTTGATTCACTTTCTCGATCAAATCATTTTCCAAATGACCGATCGTCCTTGTGATTCTTTGCTTGTCAATGGCACGCAGTTGAAAGACAAGCAAAACAGATTGTGTCGTCAATCCATTTTCCTTTGTTGGTTCCACCAGAATTGTATGAGGAAACCGTCCCGCCTTTAGATTGCTCGTGAATGGCACGATCATAATCACTGACAAAGTATCGCTTGTTGTATCCTCATGAACAATAAGCGCCGGTCTCATTCCCACCTGTTCATGACCAGCGCCATCTGCCGTCTGTGGCAGGTTGACAAGCACAATGTCACCACGCTTCATAGTTTTTCCAGTCCCTTTTCGAAGTTTTCCAACGCTTCATCGCTGGCGGCATCCCAGGCATTGAATTCAGCGATAATTTGCATTTCAACCAATTCGGGTTCAATCACGGAAGGCTCGGTTGTATAAACCGTATCAAGACCCTCGGCGACACTTTTCTTTTCATGGTCAGAGATATAGGCGGTCAACGCGGCTGTATACAACTCACTCAATGAAACACCAAGTTCTTTTGCAAGTTTTTCAGTCGCTTGATAAATACGATTGGGGATGGAAATGTCGGTTTTCATATTTCACCTTTAAACTTATGAACAATACCGTCCTCAAATTATACACCTATGAATCCACCGTCTCAAACACCACAATCGGAATGTGACGGGATGTCATCTTCTGATAATCCAAATACGGAGGGTTTTGTTCTGTAGCGAATTTCCACAGGCGGTCATATTCGTCTCCCTGCGTATCGCGGGCAGTGACTGGAATTGTTTTCCCTTTAACGGTCAACTTCGCACGCGGGTTTTTGAGGAGGTTCAGATACCAGTCCGCGTGTTTGTCCCTGCCCCAATTCGAGGCCACGATCAGATACTTCCCTTCGTGGAAGAAATAGGCAATGGGAATTTCGCGCAGCTGTCCCGTTTTGCGACCGGTCGTTTCGAGCAGGAGGATGGTCTGCGTGCCGAGCTTGGATGCGATCCGTCCGCGTGAGATGCGGAGGAGGAAGGTGTTGATGTCCATGAAGAGTTTGATGAGGGTGTTTTTCATTTATCCAGCCAACTTCTTCAATTCATCTTCTCCGATGATCTTCACCCCCAACGACTTCGCCTTCTCAAATTTCGAGCCGGGGTTTTCGCCCAACACCAAATAACTTGTCTTCTTGCTGACGCTGTCCGTCACCTTGCCGCCATGCGATTCGATGAACGCCTTTGCATCATCACGCGAGAACGTGGGCAATGTTCCCGTCACAACGAATGTCATCCCTGCAAACGCATCGGACACAGCACGCTGTGTCCCTACATCGCCTTGGGGCCACATCCCCACCGCCTTCAACTTCTTCAACACCTTCTGATTCACGGGACGTGCGAACCAATCCACAATGAATTCGGCGATGTTCGGACCCAAGCCTTCGATCTCCATCAATTCGTCCACATTGGATTTAGACAACGCCTCGACATCAGGGAAAGCTGATGCCAGGTCCCCAGCCATCACCTCCCCGACGCCGTGGATTCCCAACGCGGCGATCAACCTCGCCAGCGACTGAGTCTTCGAGTTCTCGATGGCAGTCAACAGGTTGTCAGCTTTCTTATCCTTGAAACCCTCAAGCGCAAGTAACTGATCTCGCTTGAGCGTATACAAATCCGCCACATCTTTGACGAGCCCTTCATCGATCAACTGCTCTACGATCTTGATTCCCAGCCCAACAATGTCCATTGCGCCGCGCGAGACATAATGCTCGATGTTCCGCACCAACTGCGCAGGGCATGCCGCATTGACGCAGTACCACGCCACTTCCCCTTCAAAATGTTCTACCGCTTGTCCACATGCTGGACAAGTTGTTGGCGGTTTATATTTCTTCTCCTTGCCAGTGCGCGCGTCCACAACGGGACCGATCACATACGGGATCACTTCACCCGCGCGCTTCACCAACACACGGTCACCAATACGAATATCTTTTTCTTCAATGAAATCAAAATTGTGGAGGGTTGCATTGCGGACAATGACTCCGCCAATCTCCACGGCATCAAGTACAGCCCTGGGCGTCAGCACTCCCGTACGCCCCACCTCGACATCAATACCCAAAAGAGTTGTCGTCACCTCACGCGCAGGGAACTTGAACGCAATCGCGCCGCGTGGATCCTTGCCCACAAAGCCAAGTTCTGCGGCGAGATTCAGGTCATCAATTTTGATGACCATGCCATCGGCTTCATAGGACAGGTTATCACGACCATCTTTCCATGTTTCGGTGTAGGCAATCGCATCTTCGAAATTGTCGAAACGTTTCGCCACATCTGTGACCGGGAAACCCAAGTGCTTTGAGATATTCCAAAATCTCCCATTGACTTGTCGGCACCTTCCCGCCATCAGATGCAACGATCTGATACACCAACAACGTGATCGGACGCGATGCCGTCAACTTTGGGTCAAGCTGACGCAACGCCCCCGCCGCCGTATTACGTGGATTTTGATACGTAGCCTCGCCCGCTTCTTCACGTTTGCGATTTAACTCCTCGAATTCTTTATTCGGAATAAATGCTTCACCGCGCACCACGAGGTATTTCGGCACTTTGACTGATGACTTTTCACTGTTCACTGGTATCTTCAGCGAAATCGCCCGCACCGTCCGCAGATTTGTTGTGATGTCCTCTCCTACTTCCCCATCGCCGCGCGACGCGCCCTGGACAAAGAGTCCATCGCGGTAATGGAGTACCACAGACAAGCCATCGATCTTCGGCTCGACAACGAATTTCGCCTTCTCCACACGGTCATCGATCTTAGAGACGCGTTCCAGCCAGGCACGCGCATCGTCCGCGCCAAAGGCATTCGCCAGCGAGAGAATGGGTGCAGGGTGGCGGACCTTGTCGAAACGGTCAGCAGGCTTGGCACCCGCGCGTTGCGTGGGCAAATCGGACGTGATCCAATCAGGGTGTTCGGCTTCGATCTGCTTGAGTTCATTCAGCAACCTGTCATATTCCAGATCGCTGATGATGGGAGCATCCAACACGTGATACCGATAATTGTGCGAGTGGATTTCTGATTTGAGTTGTTCGTAATGGGATTTAGTCGTCATAAATAAATTATAGTCGAGTTGAAAAATTGTGTCATTGCTGGCGCAAGTTACCCATCACCCTGCCCTCTCCCGCCGGGAAGAGAGGGAAACCGTCCCGACGAAAAGCCGTCGCAATCGGGGTGAGGGAGAAAACTGCGCTTCACCTACTGTCCCATATCTTTGATATTCTATGGTTGTACAGATGGAAAGAAGACCTCTCCTTGGTCATTAATTTGTCGAAGTCCTGTGCCATCCATGTTTATAATAAAGAGCGCTTGAAATTCGCCAAGAATTACGCCATAGTATACATATTGAGTGAAAATCAAATGGCTATTGTCTGAAGTCCAATTAATTGAGGAAAGAAAAAGCGGTGCAGCAGATGGTGGAATTGATGAATTTGTCGTTGCTGTTGCTACATCTTTGTAATCATAAACAAAAAAATCTTCGAAAGTATCAGTGTTAAAAATTCGTATTTGTTGGCATGGTGAGATACCTTGGTCGGAATAATATTGATAAGCGAGCCATTTGCTGTCCTTGGATAACTGCAATTCCTGAAGGATCTGTAATTGTGTAGGGTAATGGCATTTTCTCAATGGTTGAAAAATCTATGGCTGCTTTATAAATGCTATAGTCGCGATCCATAAAAAATAAGTAATTATTGTCTGCTGACCATGCAATAATGCTGTGCATATCTCTGACTGGATATTCTTGTGTATTTGTCCCATCAGAATTCATAATCACAATAAATCCTTTCTTGCGAAAGCAATTCTCTTACTGTCCGGACTCCATACTGGTTTGCTAAAAGCACCGGGTTGAATTTTTTCGTGATGTTTCGCAAGTCTGAGCCATCCACATTTACAATATAAATATCTGATAAATACAATCGATCCCCGTAAGCATTTGGTATTAAGTCCGGTGCGGGGAAAAAATGCGAATATGCGATTTGTTTACTATCAGGAGACCAAACAGGGAAAAAATTCCAGCCCTTGCTTATTTGATGCATATCGGCACCATTACAATTCATTAAGAATATTTCAAAAACACAATCCTTAGAAACCATATCACTGCATTCATTTGAAGCTGGATAATTTCGATTTGACAAGAATGCTATTCTCTTGCCATCTGGTGACCATATGGAGAATCTGTCAACAGCGGGATTATTTGTTATATTTTTTCTTTCTTCCCCATTCAAATTCATTGTGTAAATATCATCATATCCATCTCCTCCATCTGTGAAGGTAATGAGTTTTTCTTTGTTAATTTCAGTCTCCGGCGGCAGCAAATTTGACGGAATAGTTACTTTTGAACAAAAATCAGGTGTTTGTATAGGGGGAGGGGTGGATGGTGGTATTGGCGTTTGTGTGAATGTAGCGGTTGAATGTAATGTTAGTGTATTTTGAATTGTCTTGGCAATAGCAGGTGTAGGTTGATATTGTTGTTGGCAACTTGATGTTACAAGAACAAGCAGCAGTAACACTATTGCTGCTTGATTTTGATAATTTTTTATAATTTTCATCTTCTACCGCCTGAAAGAAAATTCCTGTCTGAAATTGACAAATGAGATTATATATTTATACGGTAACAACGCTAAAAGAGGATGAAACGTTCCTGAAAATTTTAAGCAAACCGCGGTGAGTCTGAGTGGGGTGGGTTAGATGACAATTGCAAAGGTCGCAAATGCCTCATCAATCTTCCTCTACTTCCAAATATTCCCATACCCATATTCCCCTTCCAACAACTTCCCTTCGGCGAAGCGACTAAATCGAAATGGCGTGATATCCACCGTTTTGGGTGCGCCATCCAAAATCAATTCCGCCATGCTTGCGCCCGCCGCAGGTGACGTTTTGAAGCCCGTGCCGCTCAAGCCGCAGGCAAGGTAGAAGCCGCCCAAATCCGTGCCGCTGTAGATGGCGTGCTGGTCGGGCGTGATGCCGTCGCGCCCCACATGGATGGAATGCAAGCCGCTCTCTTCGAGCTTCGGGATGCGCTGGAGCATGGCGTCCACGAGCTTGTCGAGGAACGTCGGTGTTGGCGTCTGTTCGTCGGCATCGGGCGTCTCGCCACGCATCCCTTCACCTTCGCCCGCGGCAAGGATCAGCGCTCCCCCCTCGGGGCGGAAGTAGCAATTGATCGTATCGTCGATCACCGTGGGGATTTTTCCAAGCGACGGCGGGCGATGGAGGAACGCCACATCGTGAGTCCACGTCTCAAGCGGGATATCGACATCGGCAAGTTTTGCGACATGCTTCGCCCACGCTCCTGCCGCGTTGACAACTGTAGGCGCCGCGAATTCACCTTTGGTGGTGCTGACGCCTTTTACCGCTCCGCCACTCGTGTGGATGGCGGTCACCTCGCAATTTTGGATCAATGTTGCGCCGTTGCGTTTGGCGGCATCAATGAACGAGTTAGTCGTGAGCGTCGCATCACCATAACCCAAATCGGGTTCGTACGCGGCAAAGTCAAAATGATCGGTGGCAAGATCGGGGAAGAGCTTCTTCACTTCATCAGCCGATACAACGGAGGTGTTGATACCAATGCTTCGTTGGTTGATAACATTGCCGCGCAATTGCGCTTCGTGTTCGCGCTTGGATATTTGCAAAAAGCCTGTGTTTATAAAACCACAATCCCCGCCGACACGCTCCCTCCAATTGGAATAATAGTTTTTATAACTGACGAAAGCCAACTCACATTCGACCTTTAGATCATAGTGCATACGGACGAGTCCGCTCGAGTAACCGGTCGCGCCCGAAGCCGTGACCTTGCGTTCGAGGATGGCGACTTTCAGTCCGCGCTCGGCAAGATGAAAGGCAACGCTGGCGCCCATCACGCCCGCACCGATCACAATGGCATCATAAGTTTAATTCATAATTCACCTGAGAAGTTAAGATGGGGCGAGTATATCATTTGCATAGAGCTATCCGTTTGTCCGCTTTGCTGAAGGCAATCCGTTCCCGAATCCGTTTATGAGGAATCCAACGCTCAAGCCGCCGTCCCAGGCGGCGTTGCACCAATAGCTCTGCGCCGAGAACGGCACAGGGAGCAAGATGTAAAGAATAAGATATACTCTGAATATGTCACGTGAACAGATCGGTCTCTTTGGCGGCACGTTCGACCCGCCGCACCTTGGTCATCTTATCCTTGCTTCGGAAGCTTATTCGCAATTGGCACTCAACCGCCTGTTGTGGGTTCTCACCCCCGAACCTCCCCACAAACAAGACCAAACAATCACACCCATTGAGCACCGCCTTGCAATGGTGGAGCTCGCAATTCAAGACAATCCTGATTTTCATCTCTCACGCATCGAAATGGATAGACCCGGTCCCCATTACACATTGGACACAGTTGAGTTGATCGCACAACAATACCCCGAAGCAGATATTACCCCCATCATCGGCGGCAACTCGTTGCGCGACCTGCCCACATGGCACCGTCCAAAGGAATTACTGCAAGCCTGTCACTGGGTTGGCGTGATGCAACGCCCCGGTGAGCAGGAAAATCTCGAAGCGTTGGAACGCTCCTTGCCGGGGATCAGTTCCAAGGTCCATTATGTGGACGCGCCGCTTCTCGAGATCGCGTCGCGCGAGATACGAAGTCGCATTTCAACTGGGCAACCCTATCGTTATTATCTCCCGTCGCCCGTGTACGAATACATTCAACAAAATCATCTGTACCTCCAATCTGAAACCGTAAATCCAAAATCGTAAATTTGATGTCATTACTTTTTGACGCACTCTTCTCATCCGTGGCGTTGAGCCATTTCATGGTGGATATCTTCAATGCGAGCCGCCCCGTTTTGTTGACCTATCTTGGGCTGAGCGAAACACAGATCGCGTTGTATTCCACAATTTACGTTTGGGTATCGGCATTGACACAACCCTTCTTTGGCTGGCTTTCTGACCGTGTGGGACCGCGCTGGCTTGCGGCGGGTGGTTTGTTTTGGATGACCGTGTTTTATTCAGGCGCAATTTATATACCTGGGACATGGGGACTGCTATGCCTGATCGTTGCCGCGCTCGGCTCTTCCTCCTTTCATCCTGTTGGCGCCGTCCAAGCCATTCTGCAGGGACGGCATCGCATGGCAGGACGCGAGACAACTGCGGCATCACTTTTCTTTATGTCGGGGCAATTGGGACATTTCGTCGGTCCCATCATCACAGGCTTGATCCTTGCGAAAAAGGGATTGCCCGCCATGTTCATTTTGCCCATCATCTCACTCCCCATCGGGTTTTCATTGTTGTATCAACTACGGGCAAATCATCCGCACCCCAAACCCACAAACGGTGACGGGAAAATTCGTATAGAGGCAAGCGTGATCTTTATTGTATTTCTTGCCATCGTCGCCACACTGCAATCATGGTCACAGGCGAACATGATCAACTTCTTCCCAAAGTATCTCAAGGACTTGGGGTTGGGCGCGGCGACTTATGGGAATATGGCAGGAATGTTCATGGGCGGTTCGGCGTTGGGGAATGTGATCGGTGGTCATTTTGGCGACCGCTTCGCCAAACGAAAAGTTGCGTCGACTGCCTTGTTGCTTGCGGCAATACCGCTCTTTATCATTAGCCAAATTGGGTGGTCGCCGTGGCTGTATGTTTTGGTTCCACTTGCTGGCGCGTGCACCGGATCAGTGCATAGCATTATGGTTGTGCTTGCACAACGGATCGTCTCGGGCGGCATGGCACTGGCAACTGGTTTAATACTTGGTTTTATTTTCTCAATGGGCGCGCTTGGAATGTTGCTCACGGGTCCGCTGGCTGAAAGTCGCGGCTTCCCCACTGTGCTTTTGATGACTACCGGATTGGTCCTTTTAGCTTCGCCGTTGGCGTTGATGTTGAAGGAACGGATGTGAAAAAGAACGGATGTAAAACGGATAAGCGGATATGACTGCATCCGCTCTCTATGCTAAAGATTATATATAATTTATAATCACGGACATTCCGAAGTAAAGGATGTCCGTGATTTCATTAATGAACGAAGAAACTGAACTCAACTCTAAAAGACCACTGAAAGAAGATATTTTTGATGCCCTGCTCGAGAAGATCATTTCGGGACAATACAAACCCGGCAAATGGCTCAGACAGGAAGATATCGCTTCGCAACTTGACGTGAGCATAACTCCCGTCCGAGAGGCATTGGATTTGCTCGCGGCGGCGGGGCTTGCGGAACGTGTCCCCTATCGAGGGGTACGTGTCCCTCAACCATCCCATGAAGAGATCGCTAAATCGTATGCCATGCGGTTGTCGCTGGAAAAAGTTGTCAGTCGCGCAGCGGCTCTTAATCGGGAGCAGGCTCAAGTCGAGGCGTTGAAGCGGATCGTCAGTCAATCAAAAAAGTTGGTGAAACTGGATGACATGTCCGAGTTCACGCAAGCTCAGCGGTGATTTTCATCTGGCAGTCGCCGAGGCGGCAAATAATTCCATGCTGGCGCGTGTATATACGATGGTGATGAATTCGTTCCCCGATTGGATGTTGTATCAGGCGATGTTCGAGCATCCAAGTGAATTGGAACAAAGTGTCAAGGAAGAGTATCAAGAACACCTTGGGATTACGGAAGCGATCGAGGCGCGTGATGCCAAACTTGCCGAACAACGCGCAATCGAACATATTTTGGATATTGGCAGGCAGATCGTTTTGTATTTGGGGGTATCGCAGGAATTATTGGATAAAAAGACAAAGCAATTGGGTTTGTAATTTGGAATCAGGGAGCTCGTGTGCCCGTTAGGGTATGCTCCCGCAACAACGCCAGCGAGCTGGCTGAATCCAAAATTTTATAGGAGCAATCATGTCGGAAGAACTTTTTAAACAGATGGCGCAAAGTATCATCGAGGGCGAAAAGGAAATTGCAGTCGAGCTTGCACAAAAATCCATTGAGTTGAACATGCACCCTTTAGATACGATCACAAAAGGATTTGTGGTGGGCGTAAATTACATCGGCGACCTATTTGGCAAAGGCGATGCCTTTTTACCTGAATTGGTGATGGCAGGCGAAGCGATGAAAGCGGCGGTCGCCGTGTTGGAACCTGAATTATTGAAACTTGGCGAGGCACGCGAATTACTGGGACGCGTCGTTTTGGCAACCGTTGAAGGCGACATTCACGAGATCGGCAAGACACTTGTTGGCACAATGTTAAGCGCATCTGGTTTTGAAGTCGTTGACTTGGGTGTAGATCAGCCTGCTGAAAAGATCATCGGCAAGGCGATTGAAATTGATGCGCAGATCATTGGCTTGAGCGCGTTGCTTACCACGACGATGGTGCGTCAGCGTGAATTGATCGAAGAGTTGGATAAGGAAGGTTTACGTCCGCGCATCAAGGTGATGGTGGGCGGCGCTCCAATCACAAAGGATTGGGCGGCAAAGATCAATGCAGATGGCACATCTGAAGATGCGATAGGCGCGGTGCAGTTGGCAAAGAAGTTGGTTGGCAAAGAGTAATCTAAAACGGATATGCTCGACCTCACTCAACTTCTCCGCGTTCCACAGGTGGACGCGTTATTTGACATCTCACCTGACGACTCGAAACTCGCTTTCGCTTGGAATAAGACTGGGGAATGGCAGATTTATGAGATGGAGTTTACTCGCCCTCACCCCTAGCCCCTCTCCCGCTGGGAGAGGGGAACGTTATTGCAATTACATCCGGTGTTGGCGGGAAATTCAACCCTCGCTACTCCCCCGATGGTTCAAGTCTCGCGTATGTGTTGGATGTGGATGGAAGCGAAAGTTATCATCTCGTTGTTTATGATTTTGCGACAAAGCAACACACGGACCTAACTCCAAACATCTCCTACGCTCTGCAACCCAACTTCTGCTGGTCACCGGATGGAAGTCAACTTGCGTTTCTCAGCGATGAACATGGACATTTCAGCGCGTACACTATGTCTGCAAATGGCGGCGATGCGAAACTGATACTGGATACCGGTCACCCCGCCTGGCAGGTGGAATGGTCACCAGATGGGAAGCACATTGCGGTTTGTTGTGAGATGCATGGACAGGATTATGGGGTGTTTATTGTGGAGTTGCAGACTAAAGAGAGTCCATTGAAATCCCCGTCAACGCGTATGCTCCCAATTGGTCAGCGGATGGAAGTCAACTTGCGTTTCATTCCGATCTACATGGATGGTTTGATATTGGGGCATATGATCTGGCGTCAAAAGAAATTTCATGGCTCACAAAGAGTGAGGGCGATTCTCAATCGCCAGTTCTTTTGAAATCAGTCAATTCTGTCTTCAGCACACCAGCTTGCCTATACGCAAAGCAAAGGCGCTGTCAACTGGATTGAGATATGCCAAGCTGATAACGAAACGCTTCGACTACGTTCGCTATCGCTCACTCCGCTCAGCGCGAAATACCAGATTGGCAAAGGCATCCATAACGGGATCAGGTTTACGTCCGATTCGAAGCGGATGGTGACAATGTTCAATAGTCCCAGCCAGCCGCCTGATCTGTGGATGATCGATGTCGAGTCAGGCGAGTCCATTCAGTTGACACATTCGATGCCAGAGGAATTATCGAGCGAAGAGTTTGTCATGCCGGAGGAGATCGTTTACGCAGGCATGGATGGAGTGGGAGTACCAGCGTTGTTATTTCGTCCAAAACAAACGCCTGCACCTGCGGTGGTGATGATTCATGGCGGACCGAACTGGCATTACTCTGCGGAATGGAACGCAGAGATGGCGCACTTTGCAAGCCGTGGATATGTGGTGCTGTGTCCAAATTATCGCGGCTCAACAGGCTATGGACGGGACTGGCAATACGCGGCGCGTTTCGATATGGGCGGCGTGGATACGCGTGATGTCGCGGCGGGCGCAAAGTATTTGATCGAAAGCGGCTTGGCGATTGAAAACAAGATCGCGGTGACGGGCAGAAGTCACGGCGGATATTTGACGATGACATGCCTGACACAATTCCCTGAGTTGTGGTGTGCAGGTTCGGCAGTTGTGCCATTTATGAATTGGTTGAAGTCGCACGAGGAGTTCGCGGGAGGATCTGCAACACTGGAATATCGAGAACATGGGCGACCCGAAAGAGAATTATGAACGCTGGTATAACGCATCACCTTATTTCTTTTTGGATCGGGTCAACGCGCCGGTACAGTTGATCTGTGGAGGCAATGACCCGCGTTGCCCGGCAAGCGACTCGATTGATGCACGTGATAAACTTGTCGAACTAGGGAAGGAAGTGGAATTGCTTTTGTACAAAGATGAAGGACATTCTTTTTTGAAAATTGAAAATGTGATCGATGCAGAAGTGCGCTGCGTTGAGTTTTTGGCGAAGGTATTGAATTCATAATCCGGTGGTTGAGTAGCGGCGAAGCGCCGTATCGAGACCACCAAATAAGCAAAATGATTTTGGTTATTGGTGGTTTCGATACGGCGGCGTATCGCCGCCCTACTCAACCACCGGACGAATTCACAGGAGAATCATGGAACCCTTAAAGTTTTTATCAGACGAAGATGTAAAAGCCATGCACGAAGCGACACTTCAGGTGATGAGCGAAATTGGAATTATCTGGACGCATAAACCCAGCCTGGATATTTTGACCGAGGCGGGATGCACGATAAAAGAAAACCGTGTGTACTTTCCTCCCGACCTTGTGATGGATTGCATCGCCAAAGCCAACAAACGACCCGTCATTCGCGGGCGCAATGGACAGGTCAATGAACTGGGCGCGGGCAACTTGTATTTTCATAATCTTGGCGGAGCACGGGATGTATTCGATGCACGGACGGGAACACGTCGCATCGCTACAGACCAGGATGTGATCGACGCGGCACGCCTGCTTGATGCACTTCCCAACGCCCATACCGTCACGCCATTCTTTACGCCACAAGATGTGTCCGGCGAATTGATGTCGCTGTTTATGTATCGGCATACTTTGCCGTACACAACCAAGCCCGTGCAAGGTCCCGGCATTCAATTTGCGGAGGAAGTGAAGTACGCGGTCGAAATGGCACAGGTAGTTGGCACACCTGCGAATGAACTCACGCTGTCCCTCTCCCCCGTCAGCCCATTGACCATCCACGAACCTGCCGCGGCAGCGATCATCGAGATGGCAAAGGCTGGCGTGATCTGTTCCAATCTCCCTGCACCCACCGGCGGCGCCACTTCTCCAATGACGATCACAGGAAGTCTTGTACAACAAAGCGCGGAGACTCTCGCATTGCTTGTTCTTGCACAGATCGTCAACCCGGGATGCGGCGTTGTCTATTGCGGAAGACTCGGTATGTTGGAGCCGCGTACTGGCTTGATCTGGGGAGGCGTTGAATTGGGCTTATCCTCCGCAGGCACCGTTCAACTCGGACATTATTACGGGTTCTCCGTCAATGTGTATGGATTCTCGACCAATGCTCATACCCTCGACGCGCAAAACGCCTTCGAGCGCGGACTCAACGCCACGATCCCTGCTCTGGCTGGTGCAGACGAACTCTCCGGCATCGGCGAAATGGAAGCGGGCGTGATGGGCTCGTATGCTCAAATGGTTTTGGACAATGAACTTGTGGGAAGTGTGATGCGGTTACGTAAAGGTTTGTCCGCCGACGCAGAACATCTTGCTGTCAATATCATCCAAGATGTCATGAATGGGACACGTAATTATTTAGGTCAGAAACATACTTTGAAACATTTACGTGCGGGTGAACTTGCGCTCACTAAACTTGCCGAGCGCAATTCATGGGACACATGGGACGAAAAACTCGAGCGCAAGCAAATGGCAGATCATGCCATTGATGAAGCCGAAAGAATCCTACGTGAACACGAAGTCCCGCCGTTGGAGCCACAGCAGGAAAAGGAATTGGATCGAATCATGGCGGCGGCTGAGAAGGAAATGGTCAAGCCAAGAAGAAGTAAAAAATTCTGGTGGTTGAGTAGGGACAGCGATAGCGAGACCGTATCGAAACCACCGTAATAGTAAACAAAAATAGTATTTTGAAATTGCTGGTTGCAAAATGCAGGATCGCAAGACGCTCATGCCTTCCAACAGTAGAATAGGAGAATAATATGCTCAAACAAGCACATGCAATTTCAGAAGAATTGATCGAATGGCGGCGTGACTTCCACATGCACCCGGAGATCGCATTCGATCTACATCGAACGTCGAAAATAGTCGCAGATGAGTTGGAGAAAATGGGATACAGAGTCAAGCGCGGGGTGGGAAAGACCGGGGTCGTCGCAGAGATCGGTGAAGGCGGCAAGCTGGTCGCCATCCGCGCGGACATGGACGCGCTTCCCATCTTTGAACAAAACGAAACAGAATACGTTTCGCAAAACATGGGAGCCATGCACGCCTGTGGACATGATTCGCATACGGCAATGGCGCTTGGTGCGGCATTGTTATTATCAAAGGAAAAATTGCCTGGGCGCGTGCGCTTTTTATTCCAACCCTGTGAAGAGACCACCGACGAAGAAGGCAAGAGCGGTGCAATGCGTATGTTCGATGAAGGCGCAGTGGACGGCGCGGATTATGTCATTGCACAACACGTTGATCCGTTGAGCCCGGTTGGCACGATCGCTATCAATGAAGGTCCAAGCGGCGGCGGCGTGGATACCATGACCGCCACGATCTATGGCAAAGGTGGACATGGCGCCTACCCGCACAAAACCGTTGACCCGTTCTTTATCCTTGCACAGATCATCAACGCGTTAAATGGAATCGTCTCACGCAGGCTCGATCCTTTTGAGCCAGCCGCGGTAAGCATTGGCTCAGTCCACGGTGGAGATGCGGAAAATGTCATTCCTGAGAGGGTCGAACTAAAAGGTACCCTTCGGTTTACATCACTGGATGTTCAAAAACAAATCCGTGAAGAAGTGACACGTGCCTTTGAGATCGCAAAGACGCTGGGCGGCGATTATGAATTGAAGTTCGAGTTTGGGGGGATGCCGTTGATCAATGACAAACATGTGGCAGAAGTGATCGAACATGTTGGCAAAGACCTGCTTGGTGAAAAAGGTGTCCACGAGATACATAAGTCGCTGGGAGCGGAGGATTTCCCTGAGTTTCTCAAGAACGCACCTGGCGCCATGTATACGCTTGGCACAAAGATCGAAGGACGTGAAGTATACGAACTGCACCATCCTAAATTCGATATTGATGAGCGCGCTCTCCCGATTGGCACAGCTGTCCTTGTGGAGACAGCGAAAAGGTTTTTGACGGAATAAGCAAAACCGTCATTCAAAGTTATTACACAAACATCCTGTGTCACAAAGATACAGGATGTTTGTTACTTGTACACAAGATATGAATTTGTTGTACAATGCTCACAGGGAAACCACTGTTGGGGTGCGAGCTATGCTCTTTTATTACTACCGGTACGTATGTAATTGTACCTTCCTACTCATGACCTTCTTTATTGCATGCGCAGGATATGCTTATCATATTAATGCAAAACGCGCAGTGGATGATCCAAAGAGAAAAAACTACCATCCCGCTGCAATTTTTCTTGCACCGATCACCTGGCCGCTGTTTGCTCTGGGCTGGCTCTCCCTCCTCACCATAAAAGCATTACTATATGGGATCTTCCTGATCCTGTTCGCAATTTCACTGGTTGTGCTCCAAGATATCAGCGAGCCAATATGGCTGGAAAAGATGTTTATAAAAATCGGAAACAAGTTACTGGAAGCCAATACACTTTAACTCTGTTGTTATTCCCTCAACAGGAGCCACGCGCATCATAAAAATTCCCATGGAAGCGGGAATTTTTTATAAGTGTTTTTCTTTGAAGTGCATGTGATAAGGGATCATCATCAGGAAACCGATGGCGATCACGATTTGCCCGGTCAGCACTCCGCCTGATTGCCAGGGTCCAAAATACGGCACATTCGGCAATGGCTGGGAACCCATTCCAAATACATCCGCCATACCGGTAAATACAGCAATGACATACCCCGTACCGATCAAACGCATTCCAATATCCGCAATAATACTTCGCTGTTCCTTCCCCCACAACGCGACCAGCCCAACATAACCGCCGATACAGATCAACGCCAACCCAACCAGGAAGACGGCGATCTGCACGAATCCAACTACGGGACTTCTGTCCCAGCCAAACCAGCCGGGCTTTACACCGACAACAAATACAAACAACCCTAAAGTGACGGTGATCAGGCAAAACCGTATGCGAACATAAGACAACGAATAGCAGGTTCCAAGCTCATGATGGCAAATTCTTTCGGAGAAATCTCAACCAATTGCCACCCAGAATATTCGTTACGTCGGCTTCACTGTATCCGCGCTCAACCAGCTTCGAAGCGATCATCTGCAGGTCGGCAATCGAATCAAGCTCAAGAGGAATGGACTGCTGCCCAAAGCCACCGTCAAAATCCGAGCCGATGCCCACGTGCAGTAAATCACCTGCCAACTGACAGATATGATCAATATGTGCGATCAACACATCCAGGGGTACTTCTTCTCGGCGACTGCCATTCTCGCGCAGCCAGCCAACCTTGAGGAAGGTATTGAACGGAATGACACCAATCACGCCATCGCGCTCGACCAGCCCGTGAATCACATGATCGGGTAAATGGCGGTTTGACTCTGAACCTTTCATGAGGGCGGCACAGTTGGCATGAGTCGCCATGACGGGTCCCTCATAACGATCAAGGGATTCAACCGCCGCGGGGACATCCATATGGCTGAGGTCAAGGATGAAGTTGTAATCAGCCATCGCAGAGATCAATTGGCGTCCCTCATCGGTCAGGGGACCGGGGTTGCCTGTGCCACCGCTATAGCGAGTCCCAGCCCAGGCGAGACCGATCATACGCAGACCAAGCTCCCACCATTCACTGAGTTCATGAGGAGAACGGATGCCATCCGCGCCTTCCATGAGGTAGATCAAGCCAACAGGATGACCCTCGTCATTGGTTGAGGGTGTGGACCAATGTTTGATAACAAAATCAAGTTCAGGCGTAGAGGAGATGAGGCGGAATTTGTCCGGGTGTGAATCGGTTAATTTTCGGTACACATCGATCTGGTCACGATAGAGGCGATGGGCGGTGTTGTAATCCGAATAAACAATGACATCCCCAAGTTCTTTGCTCTTTGCAGGCGTTGCATATATCGTGGAGAAAACAACAGCGACCTGACCGCGTTGATATTCGGGCCAGCCGATTGTGGAATCGCCGTTACGTGCAGGAGTGGTGGTGCCCGCTTCCAGTTGGCGAGTTTCGAGAACCGAGCGCGTATAATCGCGCCCGTAAGTAAGCATATTCCATGCTATATCTTGATGTGAGTCAATGATCAGGGGCATAGTCGTGAAAGAGCGCACCGACGGTGCGCTCTTCATCATCTATATTATTCTTCTGGCTGATCGTCCGCGGTCATCTCCCCTGGGGAATCGTCAGAAGCATCTTCATCTTGGGGTTGGGGAACTTCAGGTTCCTCATTGGGATTAAATTCAGCCGCAAGCATTTTGAAATCCTTATCGGCAAATGCGGCAGAGTCCACTTTGCGAAGGCTCAAGCCAATACGGTGCTGTTCAGCATCGATACGGATAACACGCAGGCTCTTGACTTCGCCTTCCTTGAGAGCCTCCTTCGGATGTTCGATGCGGTGCTCGGCAATCTCAGAGATATGGATCAAGCCTTCGATGTCACCATCAAGGCGGGCAAATGCGCCAAACTTGGTCAGGCGGGTAATAACACCTTCCACCAGTTGACCAACACTGTATTTTTCAACTCGTTCTCTCCAGGGATCTTCCTGCAAAGCACGGACGGAAAGACCGATGCGTTTCTTCTCGTGTTCGATCTTGATGACCTTAACCTGGACTTCCTGCCCCACTTCAAGGACCTCACGCGGGTGCTCAATGTGATCCCATGAAAGTTCGGAGAGGTGGACAAGCCCGTCAGCGCCGTTGATATTAATGAATGCGCCGAAATTCGCAAGGCTTGTAACACGTCCGGTGTAAACCTTGCCTTCTTCAAGTTCTTCAAGTACACGTTCCTTGATGGATTGGCGGGATTCGGTGGTAGCGGCGCGCTCCGAAACAATGAGACGGCGGCGCTCACGATCCACTTCGATGACGCGAACCGAGATCGGTTCCCCGACCATCTTCTGCCAACGCTGTTCGGGCGTCTCACCTGTAGATTGTGAACGGCGCATCGCACTGACCTGTGAGGCAGGCACGAAACCGCGTAAACCTTCGACGGCTACGATCAAACCGCCCTTATTGAAACCGATGATCTTGCTATCGATTACACCGCTTTCCTGAAGCAGTTTATCCACATTGTCCCACGAAATTTGTTCCTGGGCACGTTTCAACGAAAGGACAACATTACCGTTTGCGTCTTCGGGGTTGATCACGAAGACGTAAACTTCCTCGCCGACCTTAAGCGCCTCGCGCTCTTCAGCCGATAACTGATCCAGTTCACGACCAGAAACAACGCCCTCAGATTTTGCGCCAATACTTACAAGGATTTGTGATTGGCTGATGCTCGCAATCATACCCGTACGAATCTCACCGGCTTGAGGCAGGTCGATGTTAAGTTCCTGCTCGTTCAGTAATGATTCCATGGTCTGATTGTTATTGTTGTGTTGTTCTCCCTGCTTGTTGATGTCGCTCCCTTGGGAAGGCAGGGCTTGATTCTGATCTGTCACTAGTGGCTCCAATTAGAAAAATGTAAAGGGGATTATACAGGTGAAACAGGAAGTTTGCAACCCTGATAATAGAAACATTGCAATTTATGGGTCTTGTCCGTATCGTCAAATTAGACATAAACATCACTTTAATTTAATCAGGATTTTGATTCACGCGTTATAATCACCAACCGGAGTTGAATAATAATGCCATCTATATTTCCCTTTACAGCCATTGTAGGACAGGAGCGCATGAGACGCGCTCTCATTTTGAACGCCGTTGACACACGTATCGGCGGCGTATTGATCCGCGGCGAACGCGGAACTGCAAAATCAACCGCATCACGCGCACTTGCCGCGTTGCTTCCCAAGGTCAACGTTGTGGACGACTGCCGTTTCGGCTGCGATCCCAACATGCCAAATACCTGGTGCACGGAATGTAAGGAACGCTTTTCTGATAACAAGAAAATTCCCACGCATATCCGCACCACCTCTTTTGTGAACCTGCCCGTTTCAGCAACAGAAGACCGCGTTGTTGGAACGCTCGATATCGAACAAGCCATTCAAAAAGGTGAACGCCATTTTGAGCCGGGCATTCTTGCCGGAGCCAATCGTGGACTCCTTTATATTGACGAAGTGAACCTGCTCGACGATCACGTGGTGGATGTCCTGTTGGATTCCGCCGCGATGGGCGTGAACATGGTCGAACGCGAAGGCATTTCCTTCACCCATCCCGCCCGCTTCATTCTCGTCGGGACGATGAATCCTGAAGAAGGAGAGCTTCGCCCCCAGTTGCTTGATCGCTTCGCCCTCTCCGTGGACATCGTAGGCATTCGCGAAGCACGTGAACGTGTAATGATCATGGAACGCAATCTCGCTTACGAGCAGAATGCAGATGCCTTCCGCAAGCAGTGGATGGCGAAAGAAGAAGAACTCTCACACCAGATCGAACACGGACGCGAACTCGTGGGACAGGTCACTCACACCAGCCGCGACTTATTCTCCATCGCCGCGTTGACATCGTCCTTAAATGTGGATGGTCACCGCGCAGATTTGGTGATCCTCAAAGCCGCACGTGCGCAAGCCGCCTTCGAAGGTCGGACAAAGATCAACGACCACGATATCGCTCTTGCGGCTGAGTTGGCACTGCCCCACCGCATCAAGCGGACTCCCTTCCAGCAGGCTGAGATGACGACCGAGCAACTGCAAGAGCGCATCGAGCAGTTGGCAGGCCAATCGGTCCCGAGCGATGAGGAGTTCGGAAGAGTCCGAATCCCAAGAAGGCAAATCCGAAGAAAAAAAAACTTAAAACTCGAAAATGAGCCCGAGGAGGGTCCGCAGGAGGGCAAGCCGGAACCCATGCAACCGCAGGATGTGTTTGCGGACACGTCGGCGAATTGGTGGGAAGGCGGACAGAAGGTCAAGGCTGGCGAGAAGTTTCAGCCGCGCAAGTTGAACACGCCGCTCGATAAGTTGGCGCGCAAACACGCGGGCAGACGTTCGCTCACCAAAACCGATCGCAAACATGGACGTTATATCAAGGCGCGCCCCGCGGGTGACAAGCGCGACGACATCGCTTTCGATGCCACGTTCAGAGCCGCGGCGCCATTTCAAAAAAATCGCACAGAAAAACGTAAACGTCTTGCGTTTGCAATCGAGTCGTCTGACCTGCAACGCAAGATACGCGTGAAGCGTGTTGCCAATCTGGTTTTGTTTTTGGTGGATGCTTCATGGTCAATGGCGGTTGCGGAACGAATGAACGCAACAAAAGGCGCGATCCTTTCGTTGCTCACAGATGCCTACCAGCGCCGTGACCGTGTGGGATTGATCGTCTTCCAAAAAGACCGCGCCACGCTCGTATTACCCCCAACCAACTCCGTACAACTCGCACAACGCGCCTTAATGGACATCCCCGTCGGCGGGAAGACACCGCTCTCCGCAGGCTTATTCCTCGCGGCGGATGTGTTGCGTCAGGAGAAAGTCCATCATCCCGATGTGGAACCGTTATTGATCGTGCTGACCGATGGCGCAGGGAATGTGTCCATCGGCGCGTTGCCCCCACAGGAAGAATCCTATAAATTCGCCGAATTGATCGCACACGAAAAGATCAAATGCGTGGTCATCAACATGGAACACGCCGCCTTCGATCAGGGACTTGCGCAACAACTGGCAGATCATTTGAAGTCGCCGTGCTACGCACTGAGCGAGTTGAAAGCAGAAAGTTTGTATCACACGGTGAAGGATGAGATGGCGAGACCGATGAAGAAGTAGGATTAAATCAAAACTTCCGAGATTTTGAAGATTTCGGAGTTCTTTTATTAGTTATTGTTCAACAACTTTACGACCTATCCCTATACAACGCGGACAGCGCCGCGCCGATGGCTTGTGAGAGATCCCCCAGTGCGGCAGGGACGATGGTGATGGTATCGCGTTGATAGGGCCACAGATATTCACGTGCAGTGGAACGGATGATATTCAGGTAGCGTTCACGGAAGGCAGTGCTGGTCGCTTCGGGGTCCATCAATCCGCCACCGATGACCACATACTTGGGATCAAGCGCCATTGCCAAATTGGCAACATGCAAGCCCATCGCTTTGGCTTGGAAGTCAAATATTTCTTCGTGCAAGTTTGTCGCCTTTTTGCGCCAGTCCGCGCAGGGAGAAGGCACGCTCCTTCATGCTGAGGGGTGATTTTGCCAGATCGTGGTCGGGATATTTCTCCAATTTATCGGCAAGCAAATGTGGAAGTCCCGCGAGGCACGTATACATTTCGATACAACCCCATGTTCGTCCACATCCACAGGGATAGGGTTTGGCATCCAGCAAATGTAAAAGAGCGGGCATATGACCGGCTTCCATACCGGCAAATGTATCGCCGCTGAGAGCAAATCCATTTTTATCAATGTACGCGCATCCCAAACCGGAACCGGGAGCCAGCATCAAAACTGTCCCATCGCTGTTACCGCGCGCGTGTTGTGCTTCTGCCACACCGCCCATATCGCCGTCGTTGCCAACGGTCAATGGGATGGCGCGTCCAGCGCGTTCGGAAATAGCGTTGCTATAGACGGTGTGTACGTCAAACCCGGTAAAGCTGTCAGGCAGGTTTGCGGAATGGTCGAAAACGCCATAACGCTGAAACGGACCCGGAACCGCCAGCCCCACCCCACGGACCTGATCCCAGGTCAGCTTATTGCCAGCCAGATAATTAGTGATCGCTTCGACCCAACTGCGGACAACGGCTTCGGGTCCATCTGCCGAATTGGTTGAAGACTGTAATAACTTTGTCGAAATGGTCGAACCGTCATTCCACACGCCTCCCACCTTGGATGTAGTCGCACCGCCATCGGTGCCGATGTAAATGGTTTTGCTCATGTTTTCTTTTCCACTTTCATAAATGATTTTTCTCTGCCTTGCAAAGCGACAGACATTCTACTTCCCTTTCAATAACTCATCCAGCATGGACTCAGGGACCTGCACGGCAACCAGCTCCCCGCGCACGGTGATAACTCCGTTTGCCATGAGCCATTCTTCGATGATAACTTTACGTCCCTTATGCTCTTTGACTTTGGCGCGGACTTCGAGTTCCACATTCAACGGCGTTGGCTTGAGATAATCAACATGCAAGGAGGCAGTGAGGAAGCGCATGTTGGGCTCAGCGTTTGGATCCTGTTCTCTGGCAACTTTATATGCCGCCGCGGCAGCTGTCCCTGTGCCGTGACAGTCTATGAGCGAAGCAAGCAGTCCGCCATAAACGTATCCCGGCACGGAGATGTGATAGGGCTTGGGCATAAAGTGACAAACGGACTCGTCGCCATCCCAATAACTTTTGATCTGGTGTCCATGTTCGTTAAGTCTGCCGCATCCATAACAATGGGCGAGTTCGTCAGGGTAGTAGTCTTGGAAGGAAGGTTGTGTCATGGCGTAGTTCCTTTTTCGCGAGTCTGAGCGAGCTGTGCTGTCGCAGAAGAAGCGCATATGCCTACGAACGATATATCTTCTGAACCGCGCTTCGTCTAGCGACGTCACGCCGATCTCCAGAGTAGCGAGATATCAGCCGTCCCTTAGTTGGGAAGCGGTGTTTCGGTGTCGGCATCTGTCGGGGGCGGAGATGGAGTCGGAGATTGAGTGGGGATCGGCGTGGGGGAATCTCCTTGCAAGATAAATTCTCCAACCACTTTCCAATCCAGCCCGACAAAGATCTGCACTTCGTAGGTGCCGGGCAACCAATCTTCAGGGGGAGCCTTCCATTCAGTGAAACCATAGCCGCCCACTTCGCCATCCCAGGGGATCGTTTCATAATGTACCAGCTTTCCATCACGATACCAAAGCGCCGTCCATTGTGCGTTGGGCGTCATCGATCATACGTGAACACGGCGCACATATATGTGATCGGGTTTTGAAAAACAGTTGCGGCTGTAAACTCGTTGAAGTTCGAACAATTGAGCGTGAATTGAAGCGGGCTGAATACAGCGTTTGCGTTGGGCGTCACTTCGCTTGAGAAGATGGCTTCGATGGCAGGCGGGATGAATGGTGTCGGCGTGATGGTGGGCGTATCGGTGACAGACGGCGTATCGGTAATCGTCGGCGTAAGCGTGATGGTCGGAGACAGCGTAATGGTTGGAGATAATGTGATCGTAGGCGAAAGTGTGATCGTAGGTGATGGGGGAAAATATTGATAAGCGACCGGCTCGCCATACATAAATAAGAGGACGGCAAACCCGAACATGATGAGTGCAATCAGGATAGTGAAAAGCCCGCCTCTTTCGCGCTGACGTTTGATCCTGTAAAAAGTCAGTTTCCTGGCTGATAGCCACGCGAGGTACCCCGACCGAAAAACGAACACTGCGCTGATCACTGATAAAAAGATCGCGGCAATGATACCTGCTCGAATATCCATGGTTGAGATTATAGCATTTTGAGGGATTGTGCCGGCATCGTGCGTAGGATAGAGGAGTGCGAAGCACGTAGTCGAAGCATCGTAAGCAGGTTACATCACATTGGATTGATAGGGCGCTTCGACTACAGGACAACGAACATGCCCTCCGCTCACATCGTCCCGATGCTCCGGAAGCGATAAGTTATGGCGTTGGAGTAATCGTTACCAAAGGAATAGTCCGTACAATGCGCGGCTCGACCCAAAGTGCGCGGTCATTGGATGCGTCACCTAACGAGAGAACAGACAGCACAAATCTGACATCCTGCCCAGCAAGCGGACTGAGGTCGAGATCGACAGTAAAGTAATTACCTTCGTAACGCTCACCGAATGCCCAGAAATCGCGCACCAACCCGCCAGCGGCAAGCTGATAATCCACACGGAAGAGAACGCCGCAGGAGGTTGCGCCGCGTTCACAGTTGACGATCCCCCGGAAGTGGTCGCCATTTTGTACTTTGAAGGACGGATAGACGCCGCGAATATAACTATTGAATACCTTCTGTGGGGCGGTCAGGAGACTGGGTTGTAAAGTAATCGTTCCATCTTCGAGCCTTGAAAGACTCTGTTTCAAAACAAAGCCATTGACATCATTGTTCGTGCCTGGGCAATTCAATGTTCCCGCGCCGCTGGTCCATTGCGCAGAACAGGCGTTGGCAACAAAGTCATAGACCGTCCCAGTGAATGGAGATGCCTTCACCTGTATATCCGCCCAGAAGGGACGATTGGCTGTGGTGGTCGTTCCGAATATTTCGCCCTTATCATTTCTGATCTGCCAGTTTCCGCGATAGTTGCCTTCGATCACTGGTGCAACAAAATTCATGGACAGATCAATTGTTTGTCCCGGCGCAACTTCGGCTGGGAGTGGCATGAAGTTTTGTCCGCGCATCAGATCGCCGCTAACCAAGACTAAACGATAAGACCTTGTCCATGTGCAGGTTCCATTATTCTTCAATCGCCAAACTTTCGTGAACGAACTTCCGGGCGTAAACGTGGAACCATCAGGGATGGTCACATCGCTGACAAACTCGATACGATCACAACCGAGATTGGGAGTCGGTGTGGGCGATTGATACGGCGTCCGTGTGGGAGTGAGGGTTTTTGTCGGTGTGGACGTTGGAGTATATGTTGGCGTGAAGGTCGGCGTGTTCGTAGGCGTACTGGATGGAGTGAACGTCAACGTGTTAGTGGGCGTCCGCGTGGGAGTATTCGATGGCGTGAAGGTATAGGTCGGTGTAAACGTCGGCGTGCGTGAGGGAGTGAAGGTCTTCGTAGGCGTATTGCTCGGTGTACGCGTCGGCGTAAACGTCGCAGTTGGAGTACTTGAAGGCGTCTGCGTTGGCGTATTGGTAGGCGTGAAAGTCGGTGTCGGCGTTAACGACGGCGTTTGAGTTGGGGTGAAGGTCTTGGTTGGGATCGGCGTTCGCGTTGGCGTGTTGGTAGGTGTGCGTGCGAGGAACGTCAGCGTGGGAGTGTTGCTCGGCGTTTGCGTCGGAGTTGGTAGGTGTGAAGGTCAGTCGGAGTTAATGACGGCGTTTGAGTCGGGGTGAAGGTCTTGGTCGGGATCGGTGTTCGGGTTGGCGTGTTGGTAGGTGTATTCGTCGGAGTGAACGTCAACGTGGGTGTGTTACTCGGAGTTTGAGTCGGAGTATTCGTAGGCGTGAAGGTCAACGTCGGAGTCAACGACGGTGTTTGAGTTGGGGTGAAGGTCTTGGTCGGGATCGGTGTTCGGGTTGGCGTATTGGTAGGTGTCAAACTCGGAGTGAACGTCGCGTGGGTGTATTGCTCGGAGTTTGAGTCGGAGTATTGGTAGGTGTGAAGGTCATAGTCGGAGTCAACGACGGAGTTTGAGTTGGGGTGAAGGTCTTGGTCGGGATCGGTGTTCGGGTTGGCGTGTTGGTAGGTGTGTTCGACGGCGTAAACGTCAACGTGGGTGTATTGCTCGGAGTTTGCGTCGGAGTATTGGTAGGCGTGAAGGTCACAGTCGGGGTCAACGACGGCGTTTGAGTTGGGGTGAAGGTCTTGGTTGGGATCGGTGTTCGCGTTGGCGTGTTGGTAGGTGTGCTCGACGGAGTGAACGTCAACGTGGGTGTGTTACTCGGAGTTTGAGTTGGCGTATTCGTAGGCGTGAAGGTCAGAGTCGGAGTCAACGACGGAGTTTGAGTCGGGGTGAAGGTCTTGGTTGGGATCGGTGTCCGGGTTGGCGTGTTGGTAGGTGTAAACTCGGAGTGAACGTCAACGTTGGAGTATTGCTCGGAGTTTGAGTCGGCGTGTTGGTTGGCGTGAAGGTCACAGTCGGAGTCAACGACGGCGTTTGAGTCGGGGTGAAGGTCTTGGTCGGGATCGGTGTTCGGGTCGGCGTGTTGGTTGGTGTGTTCGATGGAGTGAACGTCAACGTGGGTGTGTTACTCGGAGTTTGAGTCGGCGTATTGGTAGGTGTGAAGGTCAGCAGTCGGGGTCAATGACGGAGTTTGAGTTGGGGTGAAGGTCTTGGTTGGGATCGGTGTTCGGGTTGGCGTGTTGGTAGGTGTGTGCGTCGGAGTGAACGTCAACGTTGGTGTATTGCTCGGAGTTTGAGTTCGGGGTATTGGTAGGCGTGAAGGTCAAGTCGGAGTCAACGACGGAGTTTGAGTCGGAGTGAAGGTCTTGGTCGGGATCGGTGTTCGGGTTGGCGTGTTGGTAGGTGTGGCGTCGGAGTGAACGTCAACGTGGGTGTATTGCTCGGAGTTTGAGTCGGAGTATTGGTCGGCGTGAAGGTCACAGTCGGAGTCAACGACGGGGTTTGAGTCGGGGTGAAGGTCTTGGTTGGGATCGGTGTTCGGGTTGGCGTGTTGGTAGGTGTACTCGATGGCGTGAACGTCAACGTGGGTGTATTGCTCGGAGTTTGAGTCGGAGTATTGGTAGGCGTGAAAGTCACCGTCGGAGTCAACGACGGCGTTTGAGTTGGGGTGAAGGTCTTGGTCGGGATCGGTGTTCGGGTTGGCGTGTTGGTCGGTGTGCTCGTCGGAGTGAACGTCAAGTGGGCGTATTACTCGGAGTTTGGGTTGGAGTATTGGTAGGCGTAAAGGTCAACGTCGGAGTCAACGATGGTGTTTGAGTTGGGGTGAAGGTCTTGGTCGGGATCGGTGTTCGCGTTGGCGTGTTGGTAGGTGTGTTCGTCGGCGTGAACGTCAACGTGGGTGTATTGCTGGAGTTTGAGTTGGAGTATTGGTAGGCGTGAAGGTCACAGTCGGAGTCAACGACGGAGTTTGAGTTGGGGTGAAGGTCTTGGTTGGGATCGGTGTTCGGGTTGGCGTATTGGTCGGTGTATGCGTTGGCGTGAACGTCAACGTAGGTGTATTGCTCGGAGTTTGGGTTGGGGTATTGGTTGGCGTGAAGGTCAACGTCGGAGTCAACGACGGGGTTTGAGTTGGGGTGAAGGTCTTGGTTGGGATCGGTGTTCGCGTTGGCGTATTGGTCGGCGTCACGCTCGGCGTAAACGTCAACGTTGGAGTATTGCTCGGAGTTTGAGTCGGAGTATTGGTTGGCGTGAAGGTCAACAGTCGGAGTCAACGACGGAGTTTGAGTTGGAGTGAAGGTCTTGGTCGGGATCGGTGTTCGGGTTGGCGTGTTGGTAGGTGTAGCGTCGGCGTAAACGTCACGTCGGCGTGTTACTCGGAGTTTGAGTTGGCGTATTCGTAGGTGTGAAGGTCACGTTGGAGTCAACGACGGGGTTTGAGTTGGGGTGAAGGTCTTGGTTGGGATCGGTGTTCGTGTTGGCGTGTTGGTCGGAGTGTTCGATGGTGTGAACGTCAACGTGGGCGTGTTGCTCGGAGTTTGAGTCGGAGTATTCGTAGGCGTGAAGGTCAACGTCGGAGTCAGCGACGGAGTTTGAGTTGGAGTGAAGGTCTTGGTCGGGATCGGTGTTCGTGTTGGCGTGTTGGTAGGTGTTCGACGTGGTGTGAACGTCAACGTGGGCGTGTTACTTGGAGTTTGCGTCGGCGTGTTGGTTGGCGTGAAGGTCACGTCGGAGTCAACGACGGTGTTTGAGTTGGGGTGAAAGTCTTGGTCGGGATCGGTGTTCGGGTTGGCGTGTTGGTCGGTGTGTTCGACGGCGTAAACGTCAACGTGGGTGTGTTGCTTGGAGTTTGTGTTGGCGTGTTGGTCGGCGTGAAGGTCAAAGTCGGGGTCAACGACGGAGTTTGAGTTGGGGTGAAGGTCTTGGTCGGGATCGGTGTTCGGGTTGGCGTGTTGGTAGGTGTACTCTCGGCGTGAACGTCGCGTAGGTGTATTGCTCGGAGTTTGAGTTGGCGTGTTGGTAGGTGTGAAGGTCAGCAGTCGGGGTCAACGACGGTGTTTGAGTTGGGGTGAAGGTTTTGGTTGGACGGTGTTCGCGTTGGCGTGTTGGTTGGAGTCAAGTCGGAGTGAATGTCAACGTGGGCGTATTGCTCGGGGTTTGAGTCGGAGTATTGGATGGCGTAAAGGTCAATGTCGGAGTCAACGACGGGGTTTGAGTTGGGGTGAAGGTTAATGTGGGCGTGTTGCTCGGCGTGCGCGTCGGAGTGAATGTCGCGGTATTGGACGGAGTCAAGGTTGGGGTGAGGCTCGGAGTTTGAGTAGGCGTGGCAGTTTCGGTCGGAGTCTGAGTCGGGGTCAACGTCGCAGAGGGAGTTTGTGTTGGGGTAAATGTCGGCGTAAAGGAAGGCGTCGAGGTGAACGTCGGCGTGAAGGTCAGGGTGCTGGTTGGCGTGCTGGAAGGAGTTGCACTGGGTGTGAAGAGCGGATCGAGACAGACGGGGATCGAGTCGACGCGTGCGGCTGGCTCGCGTGTTTCGCCATACTGATCATAAATCTTGACAAACTGGATCTCGGGGAATTGTTTGAGATTTTTGACAAGCGGCTGGGCAATGGAATAAAGCGTGCCGTTCGACTGGCAACTGCCCGTGAGGTAGACATGCGCAATGCCGTCGGCAAACGAAAGTTTGCTGTAGCCGGTAAAACCATTTAAGACAAGGGCAAGACCTTCATTGCGTTCAACATCGCCAGGTCCTTTGAAGAATTCGTCCAGAACAGCGCCAACAAGATTTCGTGAAGATGAAATAAATCTTGTAACCGGGACTTCATACGGAAGTTGACCGTTAATAAGGCGGTTGTTATCGGTAAAGTAGACGTTTATCTTTACGAACAACGGTGTACGCGTGGGAGTTGGGGTGCGTGTCGGCGTGGAGGTGAGAACTCGGCGTGAAGGTCGGCGTAATCGTGGGAGTGCGGGAAGGCGTGTGTGTATTTGTAGGCGTGAAGGTTTTTGTCGCAGTTGCAGATGGCGTAAACGTAGAGGTAAAGGTTGCAGTAGGCGTACGCGTTGAGGTGAACGTCGCCGTCGGCGTTTTAGATGGAGTTTGCGTGGGTGTGTTCGTCGGAGTCAACGAAGGGGTCACCGTCGCTGTAAGGGAAGCGGTGACTGTAAACGTTGGAGTCAACGATGGTGTCTGTGTTGGTGTAAAGGTTTTGGTCGGCGTGTTCGACGGGGTTAAAGTGTAAGTCGGGGTTAGCGACGGGGTTTGCGTTGGCGTGAAGGTCTTGGTCGGCGTATTGCTTGGTGTGCGCGTGGGTGTAAACGTCGCCGTCGGTGTATTGGATGGCGTTTGTGTAGCTGTATTTGTCGGCGTGAAGGTCAACGTCGATGTTGGGATCGGGGTGCGCGTTGAGGTGGATGTCGGTGTTGAACTGGGAGTAAACGTCGCAGTTGGAGTAAATGTTTGTGTGGCTGTGAACGTCAACGTTGGAGTTGGCGTGTTGGATGGCGTAAACGTGATCGTAGGAGTTGACGTGGCGGTATTTGTTGGCTGACGCGTGGACGTTGGGCGCGGCGTTCGCGACGGGCGAACTGTTGACGTCGGAAGCGGCGTTTTCGTCGCGGTGGGCGTGTTGGATGGGGTATACGTTAACGTTGGAGTAAACGTCATCGTTGGAGTGTTGGACGGTGTTTGGGTTGGGGTGTTTGTAGGTGTGAAAGTCAACGTTGGAGTCAACGACGGCGTTTGTGTTGGGGTAAAGGTCTTGGTTGGAGTGAATGTTTTAGTCGGTGTGTTGGAGGGTGTGCGCGTCGGAGTGAACGTCGCGGTGGGCGTGTTACTCGGAGTTTGAGTCGGAGTATTTGTAGGTGTAAAAGTCAACGTCGGCGTCAGTGACGGGGTCTGCGTTGGTGTGAAAGTTTTGGTCGGGATCGGCGTTTTAGTCGGAGTATTGGTGGGAGTCAAACTCGGCGTGAATGTCGCAGTAGGAGTATTCGACGGAGTTTGGGTTGGAGTGTTAGATGGTGTGAAGGTCATCGTTGGCGTCAACGACGGAGTTTGAGTTGGCGTGAATGTCTTAGTCGGCGTATTGCTTGGCGTCTGTGTTGGAGTGAACGTCAGAGTAGGTGTATTCGATGGCGTTGAGGTCAGAGTATCGGTTGGCGTGAAAGTAGGAGTTGAGGTCAACGATGGAGTTTGAGTTGGAGTAAATGTTTTAGTTGGCGTGTTGCTCGGCGTCCGCGTTGGGGTAAACGTCGCGGTGGGCGTGTCTGACGGAGTTGAAGTCGGAGTATCAGTTGGCGTGAAAGTCAGCGTCGGCGTCAACGATGGGGTTTGAGTTGGCGTGAAAGTCTTGGTTGGTGTGTTGAGTCGGGTGTGCTGCGTTGGAGTGAACGTCAAAGTAGGTGTGTTATGGAGTTTAAGTCGGCGTATCGGTTGGCGTGAAGGTCAGAGTCGGTGTCAGCGACGGAGTTTGAGTTGGGGTGAAGGTTTTGGTTGGTGTGTTGACTGGTGTGCGGGTCGGAGTGAACGTCGCAGTAGGCGTGTTCGACGGAGTTGAGGTTGGAGTATCAGTTGGCGTAAAGGTCGCAGTTGGAGTCAACGACGGGGTTTGAGTCGGAGTAAAAGTTTTGGTTGGCGTATTACTTGGTGTGCGGGTGGGAGTGAACGTCGCCGTAGGCGTGTTCGACGGAGTTGAGGTTGGAGTATCAGTTGGCGTAAAAGTCGGCGTTGGAGTCAACGACGGGGTTTGAGTCGGAGTGAAAGTTTTGGTTGGTGTATTGCTCGGTGTGCGCGTTGGAGTGAACGTCGCACGTAGGCGTGTTCGACGGAGTTGAGGTTGGGGTATCAGTTGGCGTAAAAGTCAGAGTTGGTGTCAACGACGGGGTTTGAGTTGGAGTGAAAGTCTTGGTCGGTGTGTTGCTCGGTGTGCGCGTTGGAGTGAATGTCGCAGTAGGCGTGTTCGACGGAGTTGAGGTCGGGGTGTCAGTTGGCGTGAAGGTAAGAGTTGGAGTCAACGATGGGGTTTAAGTCGGAGTGAAAGTCTTGGTTGGTGTGTTGCTCGGTGTGCGCGTTGGAGTAAACGTCGCAGTGGGCGTGTTCGACGGAGTTGAGGTCGGCGTGTCAGTTGGCGTGAAGGTAAGAGTCGGTGTCAATGACGGGGTTTGAGTTGGAGTGAAAGTCTTGGTCGGCGTGTTGCTCGGCGTACGAGTTGGAGTAAACGTTGTAGTTTGAGTAAATGTTTGTGTCGCGGTAAACGTCAATGTTGGAGTTGACGTGTTGGTTGGTGTGAATGTGATCGTAGGAGTTGACGTGGCCGTATTAGTAGGCTGACGCGTGGACGTCGGGCGCGGCGTTCTCGACGGACGAACTGTCGACGTCGGAAGCGGCGTTTTCGTCGCTGTAGGTGTGTTGGATGGGGTATACGTTAACGTTGGAGTAAACGTCATCGTTGGAGTGGTGGACGGTGTTTGGGTTGGTGTGTTTGTAGGCGTGAAGGTCAGAGTCGGGGTCGACGAAGGGGTTTGAGTTGGAGTGAAGGTCTTTGTTGGTGTAAATGTTTTAGTCGGTGTGTTAGAGGGTGTACGCGTTGGAGTAAACGTCAGAGTAGGCGTGTTTGATGGCGTTGATGTTGGAGTATCGGTTGGCGTGAAAGTAAGAGTCGGTGTCAGTGACGGGGTTTGAGTTGGTGTGAAAGTCTTCGTCGGCGTGTTCGATGGTGTGCGCGTTGGGGTAAACGTCAGAGTAGGCGTGTTCGATGGAGTCGAGGTTGGGGTATCAGTTGGCGTGAAAGTCATCGTTGGAGTCAACGATGGGGTTTAAGTTGGTGTGAATGTTTTGGTTGGCGTGTTGCTGGGCGTACGTGTGGGCGTGAACGTCAGAGTAGGCGTGTTCGATGGAGTTGAGGTTAAAGTATTAGTTGGTGTGAAGGTAAGAGTCGGTGTCAACGACAGGGTTTGAGTTGGCGTGAAGGTTTTTGTTGGCGTGTTGCTGGGTGTCTGCGTTGGAGTAAACGTCAGAGTAGGTGTATTCGACGGAGTTGGAGTGGAAGTATCAGTTGGCGTGAAAGTAGAGTCGGAGTCAGTGACGGAGTTTGAGTTGGTGTGAAAGTCTTCGTCGGTGTATTTGATGGTGTGCGCGTCGGAGTAAACGTCGCGGTTGGAGTGTTCGATGGCGTTGAGGTTGGAGTATCGGTTGGCGTGAAGGTAAGCGTCGGTGTCAGTGACGGGGTTTGCGTTGGTGTGAAAGTCTTGGTCGGGATCGGCGTTTTAGTCGGAGTATTGGTAGGAGTTAGAACTCGGCGTGAATGTTGCGGTAGGTGTATTTGACGGAGTTTGTGTCGGAGTGTTGGATGGTGTGAAGGTCATCGTTGGAGTCAACGATGGGGTTTAAGTCGGTGTGAATGTTTTGGTCGGTGTGTTGCTGGGTGTGCGCGTCGGAGTATTAGATGGAGTTTGCGTTGGTGTATCAGTTGGCGTGAATGTCGGCGTCAGACGTCAACGACGGAGTTTGAGTCGGTGTATTTGTTGGTGTAAACGTAAATGTAGAAGTTGGACGCGGAGTATTAGTAAATGAAGCCGTCGCTGTGGGGATCGGTGTACGCGTCGGCGTGAATGTTGAAGTCAGGCTTGGAGTAAAGGTTAATGTGGGCGTGAATGTTAACGTCGGTGTGAAGGTCAACGTCGGGGTTGATGTGTCTGTTGGCGTAAATGTGATCGTGGGAGTCAACGTCGATGTATTCGTTGGCTGACGCGTCGCAGTTGGGCGCGGCGTCCTCGATGGGCGGACTGTTGACGTGGGAAGCGGCGTCTTTGTAGGTGTGGGTGTGTTCGATGGTGTGAAAGTTGTTGTTGGTGTAAATGTTGACGAAGGAGTCGATGTAGCCGTTGAGGTTGAGGTGCTTGTTGGCGTGAACGACGGTGTACTCGATGGAGTTTGAGTATCGGTTGGAGTCAAAGAAGGCGTGAATGTAACTGTCGGCGTAAAAGTATTTGTAGGTGTTAAAGTTATTGTATTCGTCGGTCGACGCGTGGCTGTTGGACGCGGCGTTTCTGACGGGCGAACTGTTGACGTGGGAAGCGGCGTCTTCGTCGCTGTGGGCGTATTCGATGGTGTAAAGGTTGTAGTTGGCGTAAACGTTGAGGTGGGGGTGAAACTGGCAGTCGCCGTGGATGTATTTGTTGAGGTTGATGAAGGAGTATTCGACGGAGTCTGTGTAGAGGTAGGCGTCGAAGACGGTGTGTAGGTAAGCGTTGGTGTAAATGTGATCGTGGGAGTCGACGTTGACGTATTTGTCGGTTGGTGCGTGGCTGTTGGGCGCGGTGTATGTGAAGGACGAACGGTCGAAGTTGGAATAGGCGTCTTTGTAGCGGTGGGTGTATTGGAAGGAGTAGGAGTTGCTGTCGGCGTAAATGTCGAAGAGGGTGTGAAGCTGGCAGTTGCAGTAGATGTATTGGTTGGGGTATACGAGGGTGTTCGTGTTGGCGTTTGTGTATTGGTGGGAGTCGATGACGGCGTTTCAGTGAACGTCGGAGTAAATGTATTTGTCCGCGAAGGGGTGATCGAAGGAGTCGGTGTAAAGGAAAGAGCGGCAATGGCAAACCGCGCCTGTGCCGTCCGTGCGCCGGAGGTAGTGGTAGCTCTTACATTTAGTGTGGGTGTTGATGTCTTACTGGGGACAACGGTTCGAGTGAAAGTAGAAGTTGGGGGAACAGGAGCAGGTTTGGTCTGAGTCGGAGGCGGGGGCAATGTCTCAAGAGGAGGCGTCGCCAATGGAGGTGTCTGTGTAGGCAGTGGTATCGCTGTGCGAGTCGGTATCTGTAATGGAGGTTGGGTGGCAGTTGGATTGGGAGTCCACGTGAGGGTAATCGAGGAAATCGGCGGCGGCGGAGAGAAGAGTCGGTTCGCAACCGGTTGACCAAACATGGCAGACGCGATCGTGAATGAAAGCAGGACAAATGAAGCGATAAGCCATTGCCAGCCTGCCGTCATGCGTGCGCGGCGTGTGCGATAAAAAACAACCGTACGAGACGATTGAAATCGAGCGAATACCCGCACGCGCGGCAAGCAGTGCGCCCAATGCAAAGAGAATGACAACCAGAGTTATAACCGCGCCTGTGCTCATAAACTTCGAGATTATACTGCCTCTTCCATGCAGGTAGGGGTAAACTGACGGGTATTTTATGATTCGTACATATATTGGTTAATTTGCTATTGGTTGATTTGCATTCGCAACTCGATTTACAAATGAGATAAAATAGAAAGATGAAAGAACTTGTCTTTCTCAAACTTGGTGGATCGCTGATCACAGACAAGACCCAACCCTATACACCGCTCCTGGATGTGATGGACGATATCGCTGTGCAGATCAAGACTGCGCTTCAGGCTCAGCCAGACATGCGCCTCGTATTGGGACATGGCGCCGGTTCTTTTGGGCATGTACCTGCAAGTGCGTATCGCACACGTGATGGTTTGTCACCGAGAGCCACCCCCCTCACATATCGGGAGCGCGATAAGAGTGAGGATAATTACTGGAAGGGTTTTTCCGAAGTATGGTATCAGGCGTCAGCCTTGAACAGACATGTGATGCAGGCTTTGCATAAAATGGATGTGCGCGCCATCGCCCTTCCCCCATCTTCGAGTGTGATCGCAAGCAACGGGCAGGTTTCAGTTTGGGAAACGACCGCCATCCGCATGTCTCTGTCGTCAGGCATCGTCCCTGTCATCTTTGGCGATGTGGTCTTTGACGAAGTGCGCGGCGGCACGATCCTTTCGACCGAGGACCTGTTCATGCATCTTGCGCGTGCTCTCAACCCAGAGCGGATCCTGCTCGCGGGGCTGGAAGCCGCTGTGTGGGCAGACTTTCCAGCACGAAAAACAAAGCTGGAAAAGATCACACCAAATACCATTCACGCAATCAGCGCAGGCGTGGGCAAATCTGAGGGAGTGGATGTGACCGGCGGTATGGAATCAAAAGTAAAGCAGATGCTCGATCTTGTACAGGAAATTCCAGAGATGTCTGTTCAGATCTTCTCTGGAAAAGATTTGGGGAATGTCGTCCGGGCATTATCGGGGGAAGTATTAGGGACTCTGATCACAACATAGATTGCCACAAAAATTCTGTTTCCAAATGTGACAAAGATGTGACGGAAGTCCATTGCTTTTTTTCTAAATCCTTTCCATAATTACAAGGTGCGTAGTTTCACACCTTCAGTTCCATTCTTATCATCCAAACAAGGAGAAGATATGGCAAACAAAAAAGCAACAACCAGAAAAAAAGTTGGGGTAAAAAAAGTCGTAACATCGTCCCCGAAGGGGAAGAAAGCCGCTCCAAAGAAAATAAAATTCGCCTTCGCTCCCACAAAGATCAAACTGCTCAAGCCTGTGCCATCCGATATCGATATTGCACAAGCTGGGAAGCTAAAACCCATTTTACAGATCGCGAAAGAACTAGGGATCAAAGAGAACGAACTTGAATTATTCGGTCCATACAAGGCAAAAGTAAAACTCGAAATTCTTGATCGCCTTGCCAAGCGTCCGAACGGAAAATACATCGATGTGACCGCCATCACCCCCACCCCACTCGGTGAAGGGAAGACAACAACCACCGTCGGTGTGAGTCAGGCGCTTGGCGCACACTTGGGCAAAAAAGTTATCACTGTCATTCGTCAGCCATCACAAGGACCGACCTTCGGTATCAAAGGCGGTGCGGCTGGCGGCGGTTATTCGCAGATCATCCCCATGGAAGATTTCAATCTGCACCTGACCGGCGACATCCACGCCATCACTGCTGCACACAACCTGTGCTCTGCCGCTCTGGACGTTCGCATGATGCACGAAGCTAAGCAGAATGACGAGAAACTTTTCAATGCTCTTTGTCCGCCTGATAAAAAAGGCAAACGTCGTTTTTCTCCGACAATGTTGCGCCGACTTAAGAAACTAGGGATCGACAAGAAGAATCCCAATGACTTAACTCCCGAAGAGCGCACCCGTTTTGTACGTCTCGACATTGACCCGGATGGTATTCAATGGCGGCGCGTGATCGATGTGAATGATCGCTTCCTGCGTGAGATTCAGGTGGGGCTTGGCAAAGATGAAGCGGGCTTCGAACATCGCTCAGGCTACGATATCACAGTTGCCTCTGAGATCATGGCGATCCTCGCGCTGACAACCAGCTTGAAAGATATGCGCGAGCGTCTGGGTCGTATGGTGGTCGCGGTCAACAAACGTGGTGAAGCGGTCACAGCGGAAGATCTCGGCGTCGCCGGCGCGTTAACCGTCCTGATGAAAGACGCGATCAAACCGAACCTGATGCAAACTCTTGAAGGGACTCCTGCCTTCGTCCACGCGGGACCGTTCGCCAATATCGCACATGGAAACAGTTCCATCATCGCCGATAAGATCGCCCTTAAGATGGCTGATTATGTGATCACAGAATCAGGCTTCGGCGCAGACATCGGCATGGAAAAATTCTTCGACATCAAATGCCGCTACTCCGGTTTGATCCCGCAAGTGGTGGTTTTGGTCGCGACAGTCCGTGCGCTTAAGATGCATGGCGGCGGACCGAAGGTCGTTGCAGGCAAACCGCTTGCACCCGAATACACCGAAGAAAACCTTGACCTGCTCCGCGCCGGTATGCCCAACATGATTCAACACATCCAGAACGCGCTCAAGTACGGCGTGAACGTGGTTGTGGCAGTCAACTCGTTTACCAACGATACACCCGCCGAAGTGGAACTCGTCCGTCAAGCCGCGCTCGAAGCAGGCGCCATGGATGCCGTCGTTTCACGTCACTGGATGGAAGGCGGCAAGGGCGCGGTTGCATTGGCTGAAGCCGTTGTCAAAGCCTGCGAGCAACCCAGCAAATTCAAATTCCTCTATCCACTCGAACTATCCATCAAGGAAAAGATCGAAACCATCTGCCGCGAGATCTATCGCGCCGACGGCGTGGATTACAGTCCCGAAGCCGAAGCCAAGATCGAACAATTCACCAAACTTGGTTTCTCTGGTTTGCCCCTGTGCATGGCAAAGACCCACCTCTCCTTCACCGACAAAGGTGACTTGAAAGGTGCACCACGCGGCTTCCGCATCACCATCAAGCGACATCCGCGCCAGCGTCGGCGCAGGTTTCATCTATCCGTTACTCGGAACCATGCGCACCATGCCCGGCTTGCCTACACGCCCCGTCTTCTATGATGTAGACCTCGACCTCAAAACAGGTAAAGTCGTCGGCTTGTTCTAAACCAAAATACCCCAAAGGATTATCCCTTTGGGGTATTTTATTTTGCACAATCGGGAAGGAGACGTATAATCTAAAAATCATGGATACGCAAAAACTGACGATAAAAGATGCCCTTGATTCTTTTGAAGGTGGAAATTTCACGTCTCAGGACTTAGCCGAAGCCTGCTTCGACCAAATCAACCAACTCAACCCGACGCTTAATGCCTACATCACGGTCATTCCGCCACAAGATGCGCTGAACGCGCAACAACCACCGATGAATACCGCGCCCTTAAATCATGCCTTGCGCGGTATTCCCATCGCAGTGAAGGACCTGTTCAACACCGCGGGCATTCTCACCACGGTCGGTTCAAAATTCTTTGCAGACAATGTTCCCGATGAGGACGCCTTTGTCGTGGAAAGACTCAAACAAGCGGGCGCACTCATCAACGGTAAAACGAACACCCACGAGATCGCACTCGGACTTACAGGGAACAATCCGCACTATGGAACCGCGCGCAATCCCTGGAATACAGAACGAATCCCCGGCGGCTCCTCCAGCGGGTCAGCCATCGCGGTGGCAACCGGCATGGCATTGGGCGCGCTCGGCACTGATACCGGCGGTTCGATCCGAGTCCCAGCCTCGTTATGTGGAATCGTCGGCTTCAAACCCACGCGTGGACGTGTCAGCACGCGCGGTGTATTCCCCCTCTCATGGAATCTCGATCACGTGGGACCTCTCACCAAGTGTGTACAAGATGCCGCGATCATGCTTCAAGTCATCTCTGTGTATGACGCAATCGATCCCTCCTCCATCAAAATGTTGACCGGTGATTATCTTGGTCATCTTGTAGATGATCTGGGAGGAAAAAAGGTCGCGTTCGGTTTCGGTGACTACATTGAAGCATCCGATCCCGAAGTGTTGACCGCCGTGCGTGAAACTGCCAAAGTATTCGAAGCCATAGGATGCAAAACACAAAAAGTCAATGTGGATTGGATGCAGGAAGCCGCACTTGCCAATGCAACCATAACTCGTTCGGATGGCGCCGCAGTTCATCGTGACCGCTTGAAAGAACATCCCGAAATGTTTGGCGATGATATCCGTCGCAGGCTGGAGGATGGAGCAAAAACTACTTCGACAGAATACATCCTCGCAAGGCGTACCCAGGCTGAGGTCCAGAAAAGATGCGAGTTGTTCTTTGAATCCACTGACTATTTGATCGTCCCCACAACATCCATCGCCGCGCCGACCATCGAAGGTCATGATGCTGTTGAACAAGCTGGGCGTCTCACGCGTTTCACTGCGCCATTTAACCTGGCAGGATTGCCCGCCATCTCCATCCCATGCGGATTCACAAGCGAAGGCTTACCCATTGGCTTACAGATCATCTCACGTGCCTGGGGTGATGCAAAAGTGTTGAACGCCGCCTACGCCTATGAACAAGCGACAGAATGGCATAAGCAAATGCCAACCATTTGATTTCTTAACCACAAAGGACACTAGCTGGTTCAACCTTATTTCAAGCCGTCTTATCCATAAAATCCTGCAACTGTTGACGATATTGTGTCAGAGCCTTGGTACCAGCCGCAGTCAACTTGCAAACGGTCAACGGCAATTTGCCTTTGAAGGTTTTTTGAATTTTTACATAGCCAGCATCTTCGAGTTTGCCGAGGTGCGAAGAGAGGTTGCCTTTGGTTAAGTCCGTTTCGTGTTGCAGAAAGAGGAAGTCCGCGCTTTCCACGGTGGACAATATCGTGACGATCAACAAACGCGCCGGCTCATGGATTAAGCGATCCAATTCAGTTACGCGGCGCAGATCATCACTCATTTTCACCCTCTATAGGCAGCGGGTTCTCGCTCAGGTAACGACGTAATACAAGACCGCCTGAGATCAGGATTGCAATCCCCAACAATCCATAAAATGACGCAAGACTATATGCCTGTGACAATCCGCTTAACGAAAGTCCAACTCCCAGCAAGATCGAAAAAGCACCAAGGATATAAAACCGCTCTATACCAGATGATTTACCGCGTAATATGATAAATATTATGCCAACCAATACTCCAGTTACAAGAACCATTGAATCAAACCCGCGGACGTAATCGATCAGAACAATCGATGCAATTGAAATGATCATCGCAACAGCTATGACCACGTAACGACGTTGTTTTACGTTCTTTTCGTTCACACGGTATTCCACATACCCGGTACGTGGGTACGTGAGTCGGGTCTTCAATGTGTTGGCTACCCACCGAACACCAAAAATTCCTCCTATCATGATCAAGACCATGCTGACTTGCAGGATTACGCTTACCAAAGAACCTTCGCCAAAATATCCCTGTGCCCCAAAATACAACCCTAACAGAATGAACATCCACCCGCTCGAAAGTTCTGCAATTCCATCCGAATACCAATAGCGTTTGACACGCTGTTCGACATCTAATATTTTATTTTCCATTCTTTCTCCTTATGGTTTGCGATGCAAACTTGTTTGCAACTATATTATACCTGTAATAAAAGCTTGTCAAGAGGAACAAGAAAAAAGCCCGACTGCGAGAGTCGGGCTTGAGAAAGTAAAGATTTTATTTTTGCAGACAGCCAATCAACTGATTGATCACACCTTGTGGTTCATCTTGTGCGATCGCTAATACTGGAACAGTCGCAACCGAAAAGACTTCCCGCACATCCCCTGCCTTCCAATGTTTCGGCAGGATTCCGACCGTGTTAGATTCGCTATTCAACACATCGGACATTTGCTGTGGGCTGACAGCTACACTCGCAGACGAAGAGACGCTTCTTCCTTTCATCACAAACTGATCAAACACCTCAGACACATCCTCCCCTGATGCATATACCCACACCTGCACAGACGAGTCACCCAACCCCATAAACAATATCTGCGCTTCTTCCAGAGTCAAATTTTGAATGGGGCTTTGGCGATGGGTCACGATCAATATTTCTTCCGTATCAATTTGATAAGCAAATGATGAAAGATATTTCGGTTCGCCGATCTGTAAGCGGATATCGGCAACGGATGGTGAATCGGATAAGCGGATGGTGGCGGATGATTTTGCCGCGCAATCATACAAGTCACTCAGCCAGGGTTGGGCAGAAGGCGAGGAGTAAACCGAGACAACCTGAGGCGCGGCTTGAGGCGTTTCAGTTCCACATCCTGCCAGGAGAAAAAGGAAAAACAAACATAGTCGCCGCATATCACTTCTTTCTCAGCATAAAGAGTCGAACAAGAGCATAAATACCAACAAGCACCAGTACTGCGCCGATCCACGGTATCAGAGGGCTCGTGAATGTTGTTGATGGTATCAATGTATACCTGCCTTTGAACGCAGGTATTTCCCCGCTCAATATGCCTTGAACACCGAAGAAGATCAAAGCAATTGCAAGAAAAAAAGCCTTCAGTTTGCCCGTCTTTTTCATGCCAATATCACCAATTCCGCAAAAATGCGGAGAGCAACTTCACACGTTGCTCTAAACTATCGGCAAAGACATATTCGCGTTCTGAATGATAGCCTTCGCCGATCGCACCAGTCCATCGAGGACAGGGATACCAAGCGGCGCGACAAAGTTTGCATCGGATGCTCCGCCAGTGCCACCTGCTTTAAGTTCAATGCCAATGGTGGATGCAATACTTTTTGCTTTCTCAAACGTGGCTTCCATCGTCTCATCAAACGGCATCGGTGGACGATTTAATCCGCCGGTAATTTCAATAGAAGTGCCATTGAGAACCGGCTTGAGTTTCTTCATTTCGGATTCAAGCCGCTCCCATTCGCCGGGTTGCATCACACGAACATCTACTTGAGCCATGCATTCTTCGGGGACAACATTCGGGACTGTCCCTCCGTTAATAACACCAACATTGAGTGTTGTTTGTTTTGAGTAATCAGTGAGTTTTTAAATCGCAATAACCTGATGCGCCATCTCTTCGATGGCATTACGTCCCTTTTCATGATCGCCACCCGAATGTGCGGCACGTCCTTTTGTTTTGACATAGAACTCCCCTACTCCTTTGCGCCAGGTTTTGAGGGAGCCATCGAGTAATGCTGCCTCAAGAACAAGGACCAGCGCGGATTCTTTTGCAAGTCGTTCGATATGTTCGCGTGAAGTGGGACTTCCAATCTCCTCGTCAGAGGTGCAAAACAATGTAACGGGACGTTTCAATCCCTGTTTCTGTGCTTCTTCGATTGCGGCAAGAGAGATGACAATACCTGCTTTCATATCCAACACGCCGGGACCGTGGATCTTTCCATCCATTTCGCGGTAGGGCATTTTGGGGAGCGTGCCAAGAGGGAAGACGGTGTCCATGTGACAGAGGAGCAAGATGGAATGCTGAAGGTTGAATGATGAAGGTTGATTGGGTACAAAACGCGCGATGACGTGATCCCCCGTTTCAACATTCGGAATGATCTCAACCTGTGCGCCGAGTTTGCGCGCTTCTTCAGCAACGATGGCGCCAACGCGGTCAACAGCGGATTTATCGTGTGAAGGCGATTCGGTTTCGACGAGGAGTTTGAGGAGATGTTTTGTATTCATAGGCAATTTCGGTGGTTAGTCGAGTACGGCGGACGACACTATCGAAACTTCGCCTATGCGCTCGTAGTTCGACGCGAGACTCGCCTACTCAACCACCAGAGAGTCTTTGTTTATTTCAGAAAGAACACAATCGTCCCAACCACCGCGCAATATGCGGCGAAGACGTATAGCGAATGTTTGCTCAGATAATTGATCAGCCACTTGATGGCGAACCAACCGACAATCGCGGCGGTCACAAATCCGACTGCAAGCAGAGGCAGGAACTGACCCAAGTTAGGCATCTTGATAACATCGAGTGTTTGATATCCGCCTGCCGCAAGCATCACAGGCACAGACATGAGAAACGCAAACCGCGCCGCGGCAGGACGGTCAAAGCCGCGGAACATGCCACCAGCAATGGTCGAACCACTGCGTGATGCGCCGGGGAAGACCGCGATGATCTGAAACAAACCGACAATAAGCGCGTCCAACCAGTTCATGGAATCAAGGGAGCGATTTTTTCTTGTCAAAGATTCTGCCAAAGTAAGCAAAATCGCGGCGGAGAAGAGACGGATAGAGGCTTCAAGCAAGGGCGTTTTGAATAAGGTCTCAATTGCATCTTTCAAAAGATAGCCTACGATCAGAGCAGGGATGGTGGCAATGATGATATACCACGCCAGCTTATTCTCTTGCGTTGAAAATGGTTTGGCAAAAAATGCCTGCACCAGACCCAGCAGGTCTTTCCAATAGAAAAAGATTAGCGAAACGATGGTTCCCAATTGGACAATGACAAGAAACGAGAACATCGCGTCATCAGCGGGAATCTTTAAAATAGTTTGCCCTATCAAAAGATGGGCTGAACTGGATACAGGAATGAATTCCGTTAATCCTTGAACAATACCTAGCAGAAAGGCTTGAAAGATTGTCATGTTGCTCCTATGTTATTTTATGGTTTGCCAGCCATCCAAATACTGGAATTTACTTTCAAAATTCTTGGTTATTCCATATTGACCATCATATATTACGGTATACATCAAACTTTCCCCCATAAATCCCTCCGGGAGGATATTACTTTTTTCTCCATTCACACTTGCTACAACACATTCGCGTCTGGCGACGAGATCAATGAGCAACAACAGATAGGATTTGGGCTGAATTGCTTCGTCGGTTTCCTTCCATTCCTGCACAGAAAAAAACCGTGATTCGGGTGACCACAAACAAACTCCTCCAAAAATCCGATCTGTAAATGCAAGTGGATCTTTATCAATGGAAAGAGAGTAATAACTGGAACCTGATTGAATTTCACCAAGGTGCGTTAAGATGACATTATGTTTCTTGTTTGGAGATGGAAATGTGAGTTGATTTGACATTAAATCTCTTTATTCTTTATCCATTGAGTAATGAGAATTACACGATGAATGCGATGGGATGAATTTGGTCAATCCCTGTATGATGCCGAGGAGAGTATGGAGGAAAGTCATTTTATCCTTCTTTGTACTTTATTTGCATTCATATGGTACTTTAGAAACTTATCCAATCCCTTCGTCTCTATCCAAAAATTAATAGCAAATATAGGTAGGCCAATTATAAAAAGCGGGTGCATAAACATAAGAAATATCAACAATAAGCTCAAGATTTAAGGCTGAACGATACTGAAGACGTGGAGCAGGTTCTGTCAAATCCACATAACCAGCATATGGAAAAAATGTACGCCCTACTGGAAAGGCGTTGGAAATTATCACTTCATTGTCTTCCACGCGAATAAATGAATATGCAAATCCCTTTCCTGACCAAAATTGTTTAGCAAAATACAGTGACGGATTATTCAGATAGTCATATTCCATCTTTGATAAACGTCTGCTCCAAATCTTGAAGCCTCTTTATATTCCTGCCTGAAGGTTTCAAAAGCAGCCAGATCTCAATAACACCAATGCTAGCAAGAAGAATAATTATCAAGAAAAAATCAAGAAATTCACTATTAGATGAAAAGACAATCATAAAACTCTACCCTCTAACGATTATTTGATTACTCTTTCGCATTATTCGCCATTGATTGAGCAACTCAGGCACATGGGATTCAAACGTCCCGTCTGCAATATAAATTCGTATCTGCTCCATCAATCTTATCAGCGCCTGCAAATTATGAATAGAGAGTAGCGTCCCTGCAAGCAATTCTTTAGCGATGATTAAGTGACGAATGTATGCTCTTGTAAAAGTTTTGCAGGCATAACAATCACAAGTCTCATCAATGGGACGTTCATCACGCGCAAAGGTCGCGTTCATCATATTGAGATCGTCCTTCAGGGGCAAAGGCGGAGTGGTGACGGGCTAAGTCGTGTTGGTAAAACGCAATCAAAGATATCGATGCCACGTGCGACGCCGTTGATCAAGTCTTCGGGTGTGCCAACGCCCATCAGGTAGCGCGGTTTGTTTTCGGGCAATAGCGGAGTGACAATGTCGAGCGTGTCGTGCATCTCTTGTTTGGTCTCGCCCACGGAGAGTCCTCCGATGGCGACGCCGGGTGTATCGAGAGATGCGATAAATCGGGCAGAGTCAGCTCGAAGGTCTGCTTGAACGCCGCCTTGGACGATCCCAAATAAAGCCTGGTCGGTCCGCGTCTGCGCTTTGACGGAACGCTCTGCCCAGCGATGGGTCCGCTCCATGGCAAGTTTGCTGTAGGCTTTGTCGTTGGGGTCAGAACATTCGTCGAACGCCATGATGATGTCTGCGCCGAGGTTCTCTTGAATGGCAATGGATTTTTCAGGCGTGAAGCGATGCGTCGAGCCGTCAATGTGACTCTTGAAGGTCACGCCATCGTCGTCGATCTTGCGGGTTTGCGCCAGCGAGAAAACTTGAAAGCCGCCCGAGTCGGTCAGCATGGGACGATGCCACTGCATGAACTTGTGCAAGCCGCCCATATCGCGCACGAGTTCGTCGCCGGGACGCAGGTAGAGATGATATGTGTTGCTCAAGACGAGCGTGGCATTGACCTCCTTGAGGTGCTCGGGCGTGAGGGTCTTGACCGTCGCCTGCGTGCCCACAGGTGCGAAGACTGGCGTGACGAGGTCGCCATGAGGGGTGGAGAAAATCCCCGTGCGAGCGCGGTTGTTTTTGGAGGTGATTTGGAATTGAAACATTAGGGTGATTATACAGGATGACGCTTCATATAAAGATGGAAGTTGATTCTGTTTCGATGAGCTTTATCTTATCCCTTTGTTCTGTCCCCTGATATTAAGAGCTGTTATACTTTCATAAGTTTATTGGATATATTGGTATCAATCAATTGGGGGATTTTCAACACAAGAGGAGACTTGTTCCATGAAACACAAAGTGCACATAAAGAACTCTTTTTGTTCTACTTTGTATCGTATTTAGTGTAAGCGCCTGCAATATGCCGGTCACCTCGCCGACACCCAAAGCTTCGTCAACATCAACAACACTCCCCATTTCGACGCCAACTCCTACTTCCACGTCAATACCCACATCAACACCTTATCCACCAGCAATATTGGTCACGACTGGCAAAGCGGAAATAGTCTTCGATTGGTCGAATGACCGCTGTGAAGATTTTGACATTCCCGACCTGCCAGCACGCGCTTTTCGTGACGCAGATGGAAACGTCCAGTTGCTATCCACTCATTTGAACAATCGCAGGTTTATCGGTCCGAATTTGAACGATGTAAAGCGTGATTGTCAGATTGTGATGAAAGCTCCGCATGATGGTGACCCATCAAAATTCAACGACAATACATGGCTCGCATCTCCATACACCGAAGACGGGCAAACCATCTATTCCATCATCCACCAGGAGTTTCACGGCTGGGAGCATGGCGAAGCCTGCCCCGGAGAAAATTTCACCTGTTGGTATAACGCGCTCTTAATGGGAATATCAACAGATGGTGGGGCTACGTACAAGAGCCTTAGCGAGCCACCTACCAATCTGGTCGCCGCACTGCCAATTCCTTATGAAGCAGGCGCGGGTCCCTATGGCGTTTTTGAGCCAAGCAACATCATCAAAAAAGATGGATATTATTATTTATATGTACGCATTGATGAATACAAATCGGATGCACAACGTATTTGTTTAATGCGGACGGATAACCTAGGCAACCCTGCCTCTTGGCGCGCCTGGGATGGTTCGGATTTCACCATCGAAACTATCAACCCATATACCGAACCCGAAAAAGCAAAATCAGCGCGCAAGTGTGCTGGGATGGACGGCAACCTGGGATTGCTGGACAACAGTATCACCTTCAACACATATCTTAACCGTTATGTCATGGTCGGCATATCAACAGATAACTTCTCGTCAAGCCGTGAAATTTGGGGCGTGATGTATGCCCTTTCAGATGACTTGATCCATTGGGATCGCCGCACATTGCTCTTCGAAATGGAACTTCCCTGGACGTATCAACCCGGCGACGGAAACGTTTATTTATACCCATCCTTGATCGACCCCGACAGCCCCAGTCGCAACTTCGAAACGACAGATGATACTGCCTATATTTATCTCACTCGCTTCTATGAAGATTTTCACCTACATCGCGACCTGATCAGAATTCCAGTTCAGTTCTTCCATTCGGAGGAAGAAGCGAAAAAAGCAGAAGTCCCCTTCACTCCATAACAAAAAACCGCAGGCGATGAGCCTGCGGTTTCACCTTATCTTCGATCAAACTATCTTCGACCTCCGCGATACCCGCCGCTTTGACTGGTTGTTCCAGTCATTGAGCTGGAGGATGTCCCATTCTGATACTGCGGCACATAGGTGCCACTTGACTGTCGTTGCAGGGTGGATGTGAAAGCACGTAAATGGTTCTCCGATCCCTTCATCAAGTTGTTGTAGACCAGTTGGACATCTACACTTGAGGTTTGTGCAAGACGAGTTTGCAAATCGAGGATGTCTTTCTCTTCGATGGCTACGCCTACTTTCAATGCATCCGCCAACGAGGTACTTCCCTGCGCAACAAGCTGATTGTACAGTGCCTGTAGTTCAGGGTTGGTGAATTCACCCACCCCATTCCCCACCGCAGGATCAGCAATTCCATAACGATCTAATAGAACTTTGACCGCGGCTGTATGCGTCGATTCGCTGTTGGCAATATTCTGGAAGACCGGCAGTCCCCACTGCGCATACAGGGTCACATATACATCGTGTGCAAGTTTCTCCTCTTCGCGCATGAAGATCAAACCTTCCTCTTCACTTGCAGAAAGAGCACTCGCTGTAACCGTCATTTCTTCGGCAGATACGGTTTTTACAGCCCCAAACGTGGTCCCCACCACAGCAATCAACAATCCGATAATCAATATGTTTTTCATGATTTTATCCTTTTCACTTGGTTTATTTGTTTCTGCCCACCCAGTCCTTTTGTATCATGGGGTGCATTGAATACAGTCTATCTAACCAGTGTTAAGGAATCTTCAAGAAATCATATAGGATATGTAAAGCTTATGATTATTTATCGCTGTATTTAAGAAGCCACAGCAAACAAACATTTTAGATACGCCCCTTCTTTAAACCCAATGGGATGATCGAGAGCATGACCAGTCCGTTCGAGCTCTGTCAACGTCCGCCCCGCTTCTTTCGCGGACTGGTGAATTGATTCGAAAAACGAATCAGCGTCTACGCGGCTGGAACAGGAGGCTTGTACGAGCGTGCCGCCTTTCCGCAAGACGCCCAAGCCGAGACGTGTCAGTTTTCGATAAGCAGATAAAGCCGCTCAATTTGTTTTTCACTTTGAGCAAACATGGGCGGATCGATGATGACCACATCAAATAAACGTTTTTGCGATGCCATGCGGGCAAGGACTTCAAACGCATCATCGGCAATCGTCTCGTGAGGGACAGTCAACTTGTTATGCGCCATATTGCGAACCGCAGCTTCGAGGGCAGGCGCGCTGATGTCCACGCTGACAACTTCTTTCGCTCCCCCACGCGCGGCGTAGACGGAGAATCCGCCAGTGTAGGCAAATACATTTAGCACAGATTTCCCTTTGGATAGTTTTTCAACTCGTGCACGGTTATCACGTTGGTCGAGGAAGAAGCCTGTCTTTTGTCCGTTAATGGGATCAGACTCGAAGATGAGTCCATTCTCTTTGAAGAGGAGCAGGCTCGGGGGAGTTCTGAAGCGTTAGCGTCATCCCATCACTGAGTCCGTGCAGGAGGTCAGTCTGCTTTTGGAGGGAACGGTTGAGTTGCAGAATCAAATGTGTTGCGGGGCTAACTTGCGCAAGTGCGTCGCAAAAATCTTTGAGGTGCGGAATCCATGCAGGGGTGTACAGTTTGAGGACGAGGGTATCGGCGTAACGGTCGATGACCAAGCCAGGCAAACCATCGTTCTCGCCGTGGACAAGGCGATAGCCATCTGTGTTTGTTTGCTGCAATGACGCACGCAGGCGAGATGCGATAGTGAGTTTGTTTTGAAACCAATCGGTATTGATAGTGGCGGGCTGGCGAGATTGCAGAATGCGCACACGAATGGATGAGGTGGGGTCATATAAACCGATGGCGAGAAAACGGCGATCATCATCGAAGATCACAGCGAGGTCACCGGGCGCGCCTGCGTGACTTTGCTCCGTGATGGACTGGTCAAACACCCAGGGATGTCCCTGCCGCAGAGCGCGTTGTGCAGGCGGGTTAACACGTAATGCAATTCGTTTTTCAGATGGACGGGGAAGTTGGGACAGGGATGTGTTAAATTCCATGTTTCGTCAGATCTTCCACCATCATCCCTGCGATCAATCGAAAATCCTGTTCTGGAATTTGGAGAGTCCCAAACCGAAACGGTGCGCCCCAATGAGTTTTATCTTTGATAAAGGTCAGGTCATTGATAAGCGGAAGAATCGAAACATCTTTGGATGGAATAAATTCCACATTACGCCGAAACGGGACAAATCCATCGCCCATATCATGTTGATAAATATTCTCATCTGTGATCTTACAAATCGCGGTGAAACATTGAAGTTTCTCAGGCTTGTCATATTCCAGCTTCGGGGAATAGAAGATGACCCAATCACCCGCGTGCATGCGTTTCAACGGCGCGGCTTTGCCGTGATTGGCTTGGATGAATCCACCCGCCAATCCGCGTTGGATGTGGTCTTTCGACGCGACGATAATCCAGAATTTCATTAACTCGTCTTCTCGTGTTCTTCCAAATCCGTCAGCAAAAGATCCAGCGCACCAACAGAGATCATCAACTCACGCAGAGAAATTCCCAGCGAGATGATCATCAAAATCAACGCGATGGCAAAATTCCACTGACCACCAATAATCCAGCCTGCAAACAGGGCAAACATGCTGGCAACACAGAACAACAAACTCAGCACACCAAAGATCTGCATATTACGAATCAAATATGTGCGATACCGTAAATTCGCGATTTGACTGAGCAGGTTGTCATTATGCTCCGCGTTGTATCGGTCATATAAATTTCGAATAATGGTCGCCAGTGTCAAAAAACGATTGGTGTATGCCAACATCAAAAGAGAGATCGTTGGGAATAATAGTGCGGGGGTAGTGAGGTTGATTTCCATGAGCGTGATTATATCGTCGACAATAAAAAACCGCAGGCACATCACCTGCGGTTCCACTTTCATTTATCTTTACATGTTTCCAAATGCCACATGATCGGGGTTTACCAGAACCATCGGCACGAACAAGGGCGGCATCTGAGGCAAGTATGGATTTGTGATATTGACATCGTAGAGAGACATCCAGGCTTGACGAGCCACCTCGAGACTCTGACCAAGTTCCGTATAAGTCGAGATGCGTACATTTCCCTTCATTACGAAAGTACCCACCAGCACATCCACAGCCTGCATCATGCGATTAGCCTCATCCGCCTCATAATCCATTGGCTCATTGGTCGGCGGCAGGGTATGGAAACCAATCGCCTGTGAAGTGGGGAAATACAGTTCGGAATAACTCAAAGGTCTCACCGGAGTCCCACCAAATACGATCACTTGTGGCTTAAGAATGTGCATATATTTCGGCGCGCCATCGGTGCGGAGCCAGATATTGACACGCATAACATTCTGCGTCGTCACCACTTCCCCACGCACAAGGGTATCCTGGGTATAGATCATTACGGGTGTTGTTTTTTCATCAGGTCTCAAAACGTACATGGTTCCTCCGGATGGCTCCATTATACACTTGCCCGCCTATTGATTCACAGTTTATACTATTGAGCAGGGTTTCATTTTTGAAATCTAATTTTATGCCAATGGACTAATTTAAATAATGCACAATAAACGCTGGGTCATACAACCTCCGATCACACCGCAAGCAGACGAAGCGCTTGCGAAGTTCCCCCCCATCCTCAAACAGATCCTTTTCAACCGCGGTATGGGAACCGATGCTGAGGCACGCGCCTTCCTCAAAGCCGAACCAAGCTCGAATACCGACCCCTTCCAACTTATTGGTATGCAAGCCACGGTTGACCGTATTCAACACGCGCTCGAACAGGATGAACCCATCGCCGTCTATGGCGATTATGATGTGGACGGGGTTACAGCCACCGCATTGCTTGTCGAAGCGCTTCAAGGATTCGGAGCGGATGTGCGCAGATATATCCCGAATCAATTCGACGAAGGATACGAACTCAACCCTGAAGCGTTGGATCATCTTAAGGCAGACGGTGTCAAATTGGTCATCACCGTAGACTGCGGCATCCGCTCGCCAGACGAAGCGCTTCATGCGCGGACCATCGGGCTGGACCTCATTGTCAGCGACCATCACCACCCTGACGGCTTGAACCTCCCCCCCGCCTTCGCGGTCATCAACCCCAAGCAACATGGCGACCCTTATCCTGATAAAGACTTGGCAGGCGTGGGAATTGCATACAAGATCGCAGAAGCATTGACAAGCGTTCGGCAATCAACAGACAACTTCCAACTAAACGATCTATTGGATTTGGTTGCCTTGGGCACTGTCGCAGACCTGGCTCCGCTCGTCGGTGAAAACCGTGTACTTGTCCGCAAGGGACTCAGGCAGATCCGCGAAACAAAAAGACAGGGACTCTTCTCTTTGGCTGGCGTCGCCGATATGAAGATTGACAAAGTCACCGCAGGCAGCATTGGCTTTAGGTTGGGACCGCGCTTGAACGCCTCCGGCAGACTCGAATCTGCACTGGCATCTTTTGAACTGCTCACCACTACTGACTTCATGCGAGCCGGTCAACTTGCGCAACAACTCGATGTACAGAACAAACAAAGACAATCCATCACAAGATCCATGCAACAACAGGCGGAAGAGATTGCCATGAGCGACGATCCCGAAGCCTTTCTGCTCTTTGCCGCACACGAGGAGTTCAATTCTGGCGTTGTGGGGCTCGCAGCATCACGGTTGACAGAGACTTACTATCGTCCCGCAGTCGTCGCCGCAAAAGGACCCGAAGAGACGCGCGGCTCGTGCCGCTCCATTCCCGAGTTCCACATCACAGACGCGCTCGACTTATGCAAAGACTTACTTGTCCGCCACGGAGGTCACGCCGCCGCGGCCGGCTTCACCGTAAAGAATGAAAATCTCACCGAATTCGTAACACGACTAAAGAGCATCGCCAAAGAACAGCTTGAAGGCAAAGACTTGCGCCAGACGTTATCTGCCGATATGGAAGTCTCGCTCGTAGAACTAAATTTTGAAGTGTTGAAACATCTTGAGTATCTTGAACCAACCGGTTATGGAAATCCGGATGCGATCTTTGTCTCACGAAACGTGAAGGTCAAATCATCGCGTACGGTTGGTGCAGAAGCCAAACATCTAAAACTGACACTTGAAGATGATCACGGCGCAGTGTTCGATTCCATCGGCTTCCGTCTTGGGCATTTGCGAGATAATCTTCCCGCGCGCGTGGATGTGATGTATCACTTTGAAGCCAATGAGTGGAACGGCAAACGGTCCCTGCAATTGAACTTGAAGGATGTAAAAGCCACGGGAATACCGGATTAAGTGCGTTGTACCTTTCCCCCTGCAACCAATCTCCTAAGCAGGCGTATATGGAAGTGAAATCAATCCAGGAGATTCTTATGAACGCACAATTCAACCAACAAAAACCCACCCTCGTAAATGCCATTGCATGGATGACTCTCGCCAGTGGTATCGTCAATCTATTTTGGGGATTTGCCTTATCAGGCACAGCGCTGGTAACCATTATTGGCATTATTTGCGTACCCCTCGCCATTCTACCAAGCATATTGGGGGTATTCGAAATCATCTATGCCGCAAAACTTTTCAGCACCCCTCCACAAGTCGTAAAGCCATCCACCAATATTGCCGTCTTTGAAATCACAAGCATTTTGGCATTCAACGTATTTTCGATGGCTGTCGGCATCCTTTCACTCGTTTTCTACAACGACACGGTAGTCAAGGATTACTTCTCACGCCTGAACGGGACTTTGCCTCCCGAGCCTTTTACTTCGCCTGAGCCCGCTTCACTGCCTGAACCGGAGCCCTTCGACTCTACTCAAGACAAGCCTGCTCCCGTTATCGAAGAGCCTGCGCCAACACCTGAAGATGCTCCTTCGGAAAGCGCACCTGTTGAACAGCAACCCGAAGAGAAACCCGCCAAACCCAAACGGACACCACGTAAAGTGGCAAAGAAATAACGCAAAAGTAGAACCTCCGAGTTTTTTGAAAACTCGGAGGTCTTTTCAAATCAATGAGTTTCTTCCTCTTTGACTTTGGTACCTCTAAACCGTAGAATCAAAATATAACTTAACGGGCATCAGGGAAGAGATCCCGAAGCGCAAGCGAAGGACGCCGAAGGTGCAAATCTGGGAACAAGGCGAACCCAGACGAAACTCTCAGGCAAAAGGACCCTGTACCCGAATCAACTCTGGAAAATTCCGCGAGGAATACCGACGGTGTAAAGTTTTAGTCAACCAGTCCGCTAGTCTGCCAGTCTCCTAGTCCACTCGACCAGAAGACCAAAAGACTAGTTGACCAGAAGACTAATGCTAATCTCTCAGGTCCACTTACAGAGGCGCATGGATATTTTCCGTGCGCCTTTTTGATTCGCCAACCACAACATCCAAAGGAGACATAAAACATGAACGCACCCGCTAATTTGAAATATGCAAAATCTGATGAATGGTTCGATGAAGGGACAGGCAAGGTCGGACTCAGTGACTACGCACAATCTCAACTCTCCGATATTGTCTTCGTTGAGATTCTTGTCGATGAAGGCGACACCATCGAGGCGGGCAAGGCAATCGCTTCGGTCGAGTCCGTCAAAGCATCAGCAGAGATCTACTCCCCTGCTGGCGGAAAAGTCGCTGCGGTAAACAAAGACCTCGCGGACAAACCCGAATCCATCAACAGCGATCCCTACGGCGAAGCATGGATGATCCAACTCGAAGGCGGCGCGGCTGGCGATGTGATGGACGCCGCGGCGTACGAGAAGTATTGCGAAGAAAGAGAACACTAGCAGTTAGCGATCAGCTATTAGCGTTCAGCAATTAGCCGCCAGCTAAAAGCCGATTGCTAACAGCTAAGAGCTAACCGCTCGGAGCTAAAATATGACCTATATCCCAATTTCCCCAAAAGAACGGGATGCGATGCTGGAGACAATCGGAGTCAAGTCGCTTGATGACTTGTTCGACGTAGTCCCTGCAAAACATCGTTTTCCCAAACTTGACCTTCCCGACGCGCTGACCGAAATGGAAGCCGCCGACGAACTCTCAGGTCTCGCGAACGCCAACGAAAACGTACGCAGTGACCTGGTGTCCTTCCTCGGCGCGGGAATGTACAACCATTACATCCCCTCCGCCGTTGACCACATGCTGCGTCGCGGCGAATTCTATACGGCATACACTCCCTACCAGCCAGAAATTTCGCAAGGCACATTGCAAGCCATCTTTGAATATCAATCATTGATGTCTGCCCTCACTGGCATGGATGTGTCCAATGCATCGCATTACGATGGCGCGACAGCCACAGCCGAAGCCGTCAACCTTGCGTATGCTCAATTCCGTGGCAAACGCAAGAAGGTGATCGTCTCCCCCACTTTGCATCCACAGTATCGCGCGGTCATCCGCACGTACATGCAAGGCATGGAACTCGAAGTCGCGGGCGATGATCCAGATGCCGATCTCGAGTTCAAATCCCAACGATCTCATCAATCTCGTAGATGACAACACTTGTATCGTCATCGTGCAATATCCCGATTTCTTCGGGCGTGTCTACGATTACACCAAACTCATTGACGATGTCCATGCCAAAGGTGCACTCGTTTGTGTCGTTGCAAATCCCACAGCACTAGCGATGTTCAAGACACCTGGCTCGATGGGCGCGGACATCGTCGTGGGCGATGGTCAGCCGCTGGGCATCCCGATGTGGTACGGCGGACCAAGCGTCGGTTTTTTCACGACGCGAAAAAATATGGTTCACAAAATGGCTGGGCGTCTCGTCGGCGAAACGGTGGATAACAAAGGTCAACGCGCATACGTCCTCACGCTCACCGCGCGCGAACAACACATCAAACGCGAACGCGCCACGTCCAACATCTGCACCAATCAAGGTCTGATCGCACTCGGCACGGCGGTTTATCTTTCATTGCTCGGCAAAAAAGGTTTTCGTCAGGTCGCCGAACTTTGTTATCAAAAGGCGCATTATGCCGCGAAAGAGTTGGTGAAGATCAAGGGCTATCACATCGCACATGATGAACCCTTCTTCCATGAATTCGCTTTGCAATGCCCTGCGCCCGCATCAGAGATCAATGCGCATCTGCTCGAGCATGGCATCATCGGCGGATACGATCTCGGTCAGGATTATCCATCGCTTGCGAATCAGATGTTGATCGCGGTGACCGAGATGAACACGAAGGAAGAAATTGACACGCTTGTGGAAGTGTTGTCGGAGGTGAGCCATGATTGAAGCACCTGAGAAAACAACGGCTGACGTAAAGATCGTCGAACCGACCATCTTCGACTTATCCTCCCCAGGGCGGACTGGCGTGACGATGCCCGCTTCAGACGTCCCCGAAACTGCCCTGCCTCCCGAAGCGTTACTACGCTCTGACCTGCCCCTGCCCGAACTCGCCGAAGTGGACGTGGTGCGACACTACATGCATCTCTCCTCCTTCAACTACAGCGTGGACAGCGGATTCTATCCGCTGGGTTCGTGCACGATGAAGTACAACCCGAAGATCAACGAAGATACATGTCGATTGCCTGGTTTCCTTTTCACACATCCATTACAACCTATCGAAACCGTGCAAGGCAATCTGGCATTAACTTTTCAATTGCAGGAATGGTTGAAAGAGATTGCAGGTTTCGCCGCAGTGACGCTGCAACCCGCCGCAGGCGCACACGGAGAATTCACAGGCGTGCTCATCATGCGTGCTTATCACAAGTCACGCGGCGATGACAAACGCAAGAAGATGCTCATCCCTGATGCGGCGCATGGGACCAATCCCGCCTCGGTCGGTATGATGGGCATGAGTGTTGTCACCATCCCATCGGATGAACGCGGCAATGTTGACCTGAAAGCGCTCGAAGCCGCCTGTGACGATACCGTCGTCGGCATGATGCTCACCAACCCGAACACGCTCGGTCTGTTCGATGAACATATCGAGAAAGTGATCGAACTCGTTCACGGATGTGGCGGCTTGATGTACGGTGACGGTGCGAACTTGAACGCCCTGCTTGGCATCGTCCGCCCGGGTGACTTGGGCTTCGACCTGATGCACTTCAACCTGCACAAAACGTTTGCTGTCCCGCATGGGGGCGGCGGACCAGGTTCAGGTCCAGTAGGAGTCGCCGCGCATTTGGCGGACTTCCTGCCCGAGCCGCTGGTCGGTATCATCGAAGAAGCGGAAGACGAAGTGCCTCCGCTGTATGGATTCGTCAAACCCGAAAAATCCATCGGTCGCATGAAAGCCTTCCACGGACATTTCGGCGGCGGCTTTGTGCGCTGCCTTCACCTACATCGCCATGCACGGACCCGATGGTCTCAAGGACATTTCGCAGTATGCCGTATTGAACGCCAATTATTTGCAGGCAAGATTGCGCGATACGTATAAGGTTCCGTACGACCGCATCTGCATGCACGAGTTCGTCGCGGAGGGACGCTTTGAAGGCAGTGACGTGCGCGCACTGGATATCGCCAAGCGCCTGATGGATTACAACTTCCACCCACCCACAAACTACTTCCCGCTCATCGTGCACGAAGCGCTGATGATCGAGCCGACCGAAACCGAAAACAAGGACACGCTCGATGCCTTCGCCGAGGCGCTGATCAAGATCGCCGAGGAAGCCAAGACCCAACCTGAGTTACTGCACAATGCGCCAAGCACCACGCGCTTTGGCAGAATGGACGAGGTCAAAGCGGCGAGAGAGTTGGTGTTGTGTTGTTGGTTGCCTGAGGGGTATGATTTGGAAGCATAACGAATTTATGTAGGGGCGACCCAATGGGTCGCCCTTACAATTGTAGGAGGTCATTTATGGCAAGCGAAAAATTATCTTTCATCAGAGGTCCACTAAAGCTTTTGCCAACGACGGCGAAAGGAGAAAACTCATCTACAAACTTTTAGTGCATCCTTTTCACACCAAAACAACTAAAGTATTCATAAATAAGTGTATAATCCTAATTATCACAAAAAATTCACGTTACAATCGGATATTCCATGGAGGGAAGATATGTCGACAACCGAATTATATAAATCCTTTATCTGCCATTCCAGTACAACTCTGAATCTGTAGTTGAAGTGGCAAAGCATATCGAGCGCAACCTAGATGGAATTTTATTACGAAGACTATCAGCAAAGCGATGAGTTTTTTGTTGCCACAATGAACAGGGCACTCGAGGATTGTAATGTTATGATCGTTTTTCTTGGAGAAAGGTTATCAACATATCAAAGCGATGAAATCAGCACAGCCTATCGGATTTACCAAAAACAGCAGAGGCATTTCTTCGTTGTATTGTTAGCAGGTCAGGAAGAACTTCCTCCAAAAATAAATTTTTTGGGTAATTACATAATCATTAAGGTCGACGACCTTAATAGTTCTTCAGCATACGATGTGGCAAAGAAGATTGTAAACGATTTCCTAAAACGTCCTTGGCTGTCAGATGACGACTTACCTTTAAACCCCATTTATTCGATTATGAAAAAGATATTATCGAGTATTTTATTAGAAAAAATAAAATTGAAAGTAATATCAGTACATTGCAAAACAAATGGTGGATACAGACAACATAGACGAAGAAACTACAGATGAATTGCGTAAACAACAAAAAGAATATGAACCAACATTGGAGAAGCAATTACAGGGTTGTCCTAAGGATTGGCCTCAGGTTGAAAGATGGAGTGAAAATCTTTTTGAGAACTTCCTTGATCAACGTGAGATAGGAAATTTCAGACATGAGGATGCAATGGTCGTTGAAGCTGCTCTATCTACTTATCATCGAGAGTTTTCAATAATTCAAAGTGGATTTTGTTTTCCAGAGGCAGGGCAGGGAAATGCTCGCCTATCCCCGCATAGACCATGACCTTAACGTGGCTGTCATCGTGTCAGGTGGGATTACTCCAGGTATCAATGCTGTTATTGATGGTATTACGCAACGTCATTACATGTACGCCCGCGGAAAATACAATGTAAGAGTATACGGTTTTAAAGATTGGTTTCCAAGCTTTTGATGACTTAGCCCGTTCACAATGCAATCTTTTTCCTGAATACGGAAGTGGGAAACTGAAAATCCAAATATCCTAGTTATTTCGTCCCACTGCCAACGAGGGTGGATCAATATTAGGCACATAGCGATATGATGAGTTATTAAATTCAGACACACGTATACGCGAACTTGAAAACATTATGTCAAAACTTTTCAATTGGCAAATCGATATACTCTATGTTATAGGTGGCGAAGGCACTATGAAGGCGGCTCATGTTATTATGGAATTTTGCCGAAAAATATGCCACACAAAGAATATTCGAGAGAAAGTTATCTGTTGTTGCAATTAAAACAATGGACAACGATATTTTATGGGTTTGGCAAACATTTGGATTTTTGTCAGCGTAGAAAGAGCACAAGAATTTATTGAGCATCTAGCTACAGAGGTTGGTTCGAATTCCAGACTAGGGATAATGCAACTATTTGGCTCCGACTCCGGATTTGTTGTCAGCCACGCGGTACTAGCAAGTAAAACTGGAATTTGTGATGTAGCACTTATTCCCAGAAGTGAATTTCAGCATGAAACAATTAGCTGCATACTTAAAAAAGAAAATGTGCGAGCGTTACTCTCAGGAACAAAAAGGGCGTATTCCCTACGGGTTTGTCGTAATGGCTGAGACTGCCATTCCGACTGATGCCATAGATTATATTAACAACCCTCAAATTGCGCTTAGTGATGTAGAAAAAGAAGCTGTAAAGAAATTCGATCTCATGCGTCATGGACACAAACGGATTGAGGGTCAAACAGATGATTTACTGCGAACTGCTGGATTGAAAATAGTCAGTAAAGGATTACAAAAAATATTACCGCAACAAGACAATATATTTACACCACAGCCTGACTGGGATAAATTAAGAGTTTTCACGAATGAACCCCGCCATCTATTGAAGAGCAAGGCCCCACCTCGCTCAATCGATATAATTACTGCTCAAAGGCTTGGAATACTAGCTGTAGACAATGCATTTGCCGGATACACAGATTTTATGATTAGTCAGTGGCTTACAGAATATGTGCTTGTTCCCCTTAAGTTAGTATTACTTGGTCAGAAAACGCATTCCAAAAGGAGGGATTTTCTGGAAATCTGTTCTTGCAAAGACAGACCAACCATTTGATATGGTCAATATACCTGAGGAAAATAGAGATACATAAAACACGTGCTCTTTATTTCCCTGTATATGTCGCTTAATGCTAAGACTTCCGAATACTGGCAAAAATTGAAAGTCTTTTTTTCTAGAAAAAATTATGAGTGACGACCCACAATCTATCGTCACCTCTTCACCTTCCTCGAAGGCACATGGAGAGGCGAAGGGCGTGGCGGGTATAGTGAGCGGGGATAAATCCGCCCGCTCAGTACATGGAAGCCCTTCGGGCTGATGAGCCAGTCGGCTTCCAGTCGACTTCCACGAACTGAGGCAGGGACTGCGTAGCGCCCCGCCAAATCATTGCTGTATAATCCATTTCAAAGATATATAAACCACAATTACTGCTGAAGGTGTCTTATGCCCCAAAAAACAAAGAAGGATGCACCTGCCAATAAACCTTCCAGCCCTGAAATTTTTGTCCAGTTCTACTATCCTGAAATCAAAGACCTGAGCAAGAGTTTTCTAACGTTGGTATCCGGCGTACTGGCTTTCTCGGTCACTTTCTCGACCTCTATCATTGGGTTTCCAGCGGCATCATCGCTACAACTAATCATACTCATTGGTGCATGGCTGTTTTTCATAATTGCCATCATCTCCGCTGGTACGGGGCTGTATCAAAGTTTTGTCTCAGCGAACAAAGCAAATCGAGCCATCATTCTTGAGACCAAGGAAGAAATAGGCAATTTGGTAAGGTTGCCATATTTCATGCTCAATGTTGCCGGTAGTGCATTCGTTATTGGGTTAATTCTGTTGGCATCAGCAGGTATTCTAAAATTCATATAGCAAAATTTGTGACCTCGAAGTCAATAAGACCTAGTATCCGCCACACGTTGGAAGTTTTCAGAACTCTGAAGTCTTTTGCTCCAAAATCAAATTATGAGTGCTCAATCAACTACCAGCATTCAAGTACTCACCCTCCTCGAAGGCACATGGAGGGGCGAAGGGCGCGGCGGGTAGAGTGAGCGGGGATAAATCCGCCCGCTCAGTACATGAAAGCCCTTCGGGCTGATGAGCCAGTCGGTTTCAACCGACTTCCACGAACTGAGGCAGGGATTTATCCCGCCGAACAAAAGAAGGGAAATCAACATGACCTACTGGCGACTCCATTACCATCTCATCTGGGGAACACAAGATCGAGAACCGACCATCACTCCCGAGCGCGAGAAAATGTTTTACGGCGTTCTGTACAAGAAAGGCGAAGAACTGGGATTAAAAATCCATGCGGCGGGCAATGTTGAAGATCATGTCCATGTGGTTGTGTCCATCCCGCCAAAACTTGCAGTGGCAGATTGTGTGCGTCATCTCAAAGGTGCGAGTGCATTCGCAATCAATCACATGGCTGGAAGTGATGGCAAATTCAAATGGCAGGGAGGCTACGGTGCTTTGACGGTTGGCGAACGTTCCTTGGAAACAGTCATGGAATATGCCGCCAAACAAAAGGAACATCATAAAGAGAATAAATTGATCGCCGTGTATGAAAAGATTGACGAGGAGGATTAAACATGGGAAACCAACTATTTGATGCTCTCGAAGGCACATGGACAGGCGAAGGGCGAGGGGGGTATCCCACTGTCACATCATTTGATTACCGTGAAACGCTGACCTTCACGCGCCGCGACGAGAAGTCACTGGCGTATGAGCAGCGAACGCAAAAGCGGTACGACGGTCAAACCGAATGGCTTGAGTCCCATTGGGAGTTCGGTTTCATACGCCTTCTGGACAACGGTGACTTGGAGATGACCAGCGCCCAAGTTGGTCGTGTGGAAGTGCTGGTTGGAACTGTGGAAGCAGTCGGTTCCACCTTCAAAATCCATTTTGTGAGCAAGATCATCACCAATGACCCGCGCATGATCTCGTCCGCGCGCAGGTTTCGAGTTGGACGGAGACACACTCCGCTACGAGATGGAAATGCAGACGACAGCAGTAGATCAGATGACGCAGCACTTGGAAATCTCTTTGAGGCGGGTTTAGCGATCAAGACTTCCGAAGTCTGCGAAACTTCGGAAGTCTATGTTGTAGTTATAATATCGGCACTCGTAAAATTAGAATATATACGTTCTACTTTAATTTTCCATACCCTTGCATTTGAAATTTCACAGCGCGTGCCATAATCCTTACTGGTCCCTGAGAAGATAACATATCCCAGGTTGCTTAAAGTGGAATAATCCAATTTGTATTTGCCAACAAATTTATCGTTGACCAGTACATACGCTAAATTTTCAGAACCATTCGCAATCAATGTAAAATCGGCTTCCATGGGAGATGAAATATCAACATGCCCGGTCCCTTTCTGGGGTCTCATGTCGTAACCACCGCTGGTTAGAACCAATACTTTGCTCCGGTGTAATATAAAGACCTGAGGGGTGGAATTTCTAGGTCCAACTGATAAGCCACATCCCGAGACATAAATAGAATCACTGGCAGTACTCCAACTAAAATGAGCACTTACAACATAGTTGCTACCAACAAAATCGGTCTTCCAATATCGATACCAATTAATTTGAGCAAAAACCCTCTTCAAAATATGGTAATTCGTTATATGTACCAGTCGAATCCGACAAGTACCCCAGATCGACATATTTTTGAATCTCCTGATGCATCAAATCACTTCTGCCCGCAAACTCCGTCGCCGTTGCGTTCGGTGTTGGAGTACTTGTTGGAGTTGGTGTTGACGTGGACGTTGATGTAGATGTATGGGTGGGGGATGGTATCTGGGTATTTGTAGGTGTAAATGTAGGAGTCCCCTGGATTAACTGTTGCACCGAACCACAGGCAGACATCAGAAATGCTGACATAAGAGCAATCGACAAAACAACCGATAAAAGTTTGTGTTTCATTTTATTCTCCTTGTAAAAAGTTAATTCCAATAAACTCATGGTACAGTTTTAGAACTGCTATTTCAAGTAATTAACTGCCATTAACCGCCAAATTGGCAAAAAGGTCTACGGCCAGTTTCACATCTGCCCTGTATCTTCGTTAAGCAAACAACCTCTATCCATGCTACACAATACAGGCTGAGACTTCAGCGGTCTTTTTGCAGACGACAGCAGTAAATCAGATGACATAGCATCTAAAAATTGCGCTGAAAAGAGTAAAGGCTTCGTAAACTCACAACAAGGGAAATGGTTTTATGATCGCAGCAATCAAAGAGGTCAACATGAAACGATACGGCGACAATCTACCTTCCGATCACGCGGAAGAATTTGAAAACAGTAGCTGCAAAGCCCAATACATGCCCGCGGGATGTGCCGTCAGGCAAGACATGGTGGCATTCATGATGCCTGTAGATGTTCCAAACAATCACAAGGCTTGGAATATCTTTTCCTTTTCAAATTTGGGCAAAAGAAGGCCAAGGAGAATTGCGGCTGAGTAAATCCCGATATCGATCAAGATATTTACGGATCGAATTTTAAGGCTCCCGATGTTTTTGAAACATCGGAAGCCTTTTTGTTATAAAACAAAGATGAGCATGTTCATTTAGCGGAGTTGTTAAATTTTCGATCTATTGATCAATAATCCACGCCTGGACATTCGTCATTTTACATCGAGTACCGTATCCTACGTTTGAAGCGGACAAAAGGGCGTTAGCCAACGGGCCCAAAATTTGTTATTCGATAATCCAGGAGCTTATATTCACCATAATAAATGTCGTTGACATATACATATGTTTTAAGTTCATTCACAACAAGCGTAAACGTCGCACGGGAGGGATCAGAACCAAAATCAGCCACCTTTCCTTTCCCTTTCGCTGGAGAGCCCATTGAATATGTTCCCCGATCGGTGCTGCTGGCCAATTTGACCCCTTGGAACTTATCCAGAATAATTAAAATAGTGATCTTTATTTGGCTGGATATGATAAACAAATCCGCAACCTGAAATATTCGCTGTATGACTTGCAGTACTCCACTCAAAATCAGCCTGGACTATAAAATTTTTCGCGTCTACGCCTGTCTCCCTCCATGAATATGAAAGTTTACTCGCAACTTCATGTTGATAATCGTCCAGGGCCACATACGTGCCATCTGTTGTAGAAATCTGACCTGCATCGTAAATTTTCTGAACAACAGCAAAAAAATCCTCATATTGTTGGGTTGCAGCTAGATTCGGTGTCGCAGTTGGTCTGGGGGTTCTCGTTGGGGTCAATGTGGCAGTTGGAGTAAACGTGGGCAATGATGTATTCGTGGCAGTGCTGACAGCAGTAGCTGTTGCCACAGCTGCATTATTGGCACCACAGGCTGACAGTACCAGAGTCTATGCTATACAAATAGTCAATACGGATTGGGGTAGGTTGGTTTTCATTGGATTCTCCTTTTGAATTTGACGAGACAAAATCATTATGACATCATTGAGATGCCAATTCAACACAAAAAACTGCCAATTACCGCCAATGTAACGGAAGATCCTTTTTGTTGTAAAATAAAACCCATGAAGGAAACTACACGGGAAGAAAAGACTAAGGTCGATTTTCGCTTTCACACTCAAGGCTGTCGCGATAATAGCTGTCTCCGCCATCCTTCTCGGCTTTGCGGAAGTCAACAACGTTCTGCACCCACCGCGCATCATCCCGCCGGGGAATACGCTTCGGAAATATAAAATCCCCTATCAAAGCCTTGATCTCATCACCGAAGATGGAATACGCTTATCCGCGTGGTATACGCCTCCACGTAACGGCGTAGTGATCCTGCTCGCGCACGGCTACGGCGATAACCGTCCCGAGTGGGTGCATGAGTTGCTGGCGAAGAAAGGCTACGGAGTCCTTGCGTGGGATGCGCGTGCGCATGGCGAAAGCGACGGGGAGATTTCAACCGTCGGCTATCTCGAAGTTCTGGATGTAAAAGCCGCGTTGGATTATGTATTGGCACAGCCCGATATAAAACGTATCGGCGCATGGGGAGGGTCAATGGGAGCGGCGACATTGATCCTTGCAACCGCGCAGTTTCCACAGATCGAAGCCCTTTTTGTAGATAGTTCATTCTCTTCACTCGATGACGAATTCAATTTCCTTGTGCCCTACCCTGTCATCAATCCATTGGCAAAGGCGATAGCACACGTGGAAACAGGTATCGACCTCAACAAAGTCAGCCCGGTGGATGTGATCGGTATGATCAGTCCGCGCCCGGTGTATATTGTCCAGGGCGGGGAAGATACAATGGCTCCACCAGATTCGGGTGAAAAATTATTCAACGCCGCGCGCGAACCGCGCTTCTTATGGGTGGACAAAAAAGCGCCGCATCTCGCGATCTATGTGGATAACCCGTGTCGCTACCAAAGAAGGCTGCTCGATTTTTTTGATGAGTGGTTATTGGGGAAACGAAATTAATATTTGAAGTCTTAATTCGTGGTAGCATCGAAACGTGGACACAAATTCAAATCACGACCCCAAAGTCCGAACAGGCGCCATCCGTTGGCTGGTGCGCGAAACACTGGGCAACCTGATCCTGATCGGCATTTTATTTGGTATCGTAGGCAGGTGGGATTGGTGGATGGGTTGGGCATTATCAGGTATATACATTATTTGGTCAGTGACCTGTGCAATCCTGATCCTGCCGGTCAACCCTGCCATGCTGGCTGAGCGCGCCCGCCCCAGCAAGGATACCAAGAAGTGGGATATGTTCATATTATCAAGCATGGGGTTATTGATGCTCGTTGAGTACGTTGTGGCAAGCCTGGATGTAAAATGGGGCTGGTCCCCGGAATTCCCCGTTGTTCTTAAACTCATCGCGCTTCTCATTGCCGTATTTGGTTACGACATCCTGCTCGTATGGTCGATGGTCTCGAACGCCTTCTTCGTGGCAACAGTTCGCATCCAGACCGATCGGAATCATTCTGTCGCCACAAGCGGGCCCTACCAATATGTTCGTCACCCCGGATATTTAGGCACAATACTTCTCGATCTTATGGTGCCTATTATGCTGAATTCATTATGGGCGGTCATACCGGGCATCTTAAGTGCTCTTGTACTGGTCATCCGCACATCCCTGGAAGATAAAACTCTGATCGAAGAACTGCCCGGCTATAAGGAATACGCAGAGCGCGTACGCTATCGTTTGATCCCCGGTGTTTGGTAAAGCAGGGAGAGTAAACCATGCATCCCATTACGCTTGCCTCCCCATTTGTCACAAGCTATCTTATCGCCAGATAAATTACGCCACATCCGAGCGCTTCTCCAAACGCGGTAACAGATTGAGTGCAAGCGGGATGAGCATGATCAACGCCAGCCAGCCCCACAATACAATCGTGCTCAACATCTCAGTCTGCCAGGTGAAATACTTCGGTCGGGGCCAGGGACCTGCATACAGGATTCCCTTTCCAATTGCCGAAGTGAACATGGACAAAGCCAATCCAATGAATAAAGACCAAAAACGTTTCCATGGAGCCTTGTTACGCAAATAAAACCATGCGCCAACAGCGAGGATCAAAAACGATAGAAATAAATAGGGTTCTTCATTCTGATAATCGTCGAACGAAATAACCAGCATGAATGGTGCTGTTCCATAAATGATAAAGGAAAGCAGAGTCCAATCATCCCTGAGTCTTTGATAGAACGGGCGGAATCTTTTTATAAGAGCGGGGACTAAAACCACCAGGACAACAAGAAGTATCAATATCCCCCAAAGACGTCCTCCATAAACAATTTGCTGAACCAGCCACGGCGCATTCATCAAGCTTGGAAATCCACGCCATTCAGGGTCATTCAATGCGTTAAAAACCAATACATTTATAATCGGCAACGGCAACCCAATATAAGGCATAAACCAGCGTGGCACCCTCTTTTAAAACCGATCACAAGCAGGCTGAAACCTGAGAGCCAAAAGACGATGACAAAAACGATCTCGAACCAAAGTGGCACAAAACCCAGCGAGTGCAAATAGGTAAGCAGAACCGGCAGTGCACCGAACAGAAGGAACGGTGCCAGCGCCGCAAGGGTCTCGTTTCGTGAACCCGGTTCAAAGTCAAAGCGAGATGCGAACTTTCCAGCCATTTTCATTTTTCTCCTCTCCCGCAGATATTCATAAATAATTGCTTTGGGCAATCCAGCCAATTCACGCAAGAACACCACGATCACTTCAGCTCTTCCCACTGCATCATCCAAGAGACAGATTGAACACAGTATGCAATTCTTCTCCATACTCTTCCCGATATTTTTTCGGGTAAAGATTTAATAGCACACGGTGAAACTTTCGAAGGGATTGCAGACAGAGCTTCACTTTGCTTCATCCTTCTTCAATAAAACATGAGACGAGTTACCTCTGCCAGGTAGCCACTTGACCAGAATAGGGAAAATCAGGAATAAAGCCACCCATATCCATGTCATGAATATTTCCAGTAATTTGGTCTGCCAGGGGAGTTGAAGTAATTTAGCCTGCCAGGTAAGTTGAAGACTTTTGGGAAACTCATATAAAATTGCCCTACTCAATTCTGCAACGGACATCGACAGAGCCATTGCAACAATTAAGGGAAGAACCTTTTTCAAGGGGGTATTTGCGTGCAAATAAAACCATCCACCTACCGCGAAAATCAAAATCATCAGAAACAAATAGGGTCCCTGATTGGTGAAATCCATTTCATAATCCCCGTACGAATAGATGACTGCAAACGGAACAGTTCCGTATGCAATGAAAGACAGGAGTGTCCAATCGTTTCTAAGCCTTTGGTAAAACAAACGAAACACGGGGATAAGTCTTGTCACAATTACAAGCAGAATAATCAAAGCAAATAATCCCACCCAGATTAACCCTTGATCAATAAATACTCCCAAGAACCTACTATTTAGATGAGCTAAAGCCGGGATTCCACCCCAGTTCGGGATAATCAACCTTTCATATATAAAGAGGTTGAAGATTGGCAATAGTAATCCCATATAAGGCATGAACCAGCGTGGCGGACCTTTTACAAAATCAAATGCAAACAGGCTAAACCCCAGGAGCCAAAAAACAATTACAAAAGGAAATGTATTGACACCTCCTTTCACTACCCCGGAGGCAAGTAAATAAAAGATCAAGCGAGAAAACCCGTAAAAGCAAATAGCGAACCAGGCAAAAGGAGTCAGCATTGCTGCTCCTTCCTTCCATGAACCCGGCTCAAAGTCGAAACGTGAGGCGATCTTCGCAATCATATTTTCATTCTTCTTTCACAATACATCCGCCGGAACTCCGTTGGCTGAACCATCGGAACGTGACAGGAACTTAATCCAAAGAGGAATCATCATACCCAGCGCGAACCATCCCCACATGGTAATCGTGTGCCTAAACTCAGATCTCGCGAGTCCTCCATCAATGGTTATGGGCCAGGTCTGGGTTGGCATCAGGATCACTTTGGCTACGGCGGCAATGAACATTGCAACGGTCAGGGCGACAAATAACGTTCCGAAGCGTGTCCATTCACCATTGCTATGCAAATAAAACCATGCTCCCACTGCCAGAACCAAAAAAGCCAGAAGCATGTAAGGCTCATCTCCCACATATTCATCAAAAGTGATCCACAAGGCAAAAGGCACGCCTCCATATAAAACGAAACAGGAAAGTGTCCAATCATTTTTAAAACGCTGGAATGCGGGAGAAACCCTGCTTAATATGACCAAAAGGAAAATCGCAAACAACAACCCATACCAGAAAATACCATCCCATAGAATATCTATCAAAAGAATGGACTGGTCACGGAGATCCCGAAAGAGCAAATAAATCGGCGTTCCAAAAATAGCTGAAAATATGTAAAGGCTGAGAATGGACAACAAGAAGCCAAGATAAGGCAGAGACCAACGCGGAAGATCCATTCTTCGCACCAACCACAAGCAGAATGATGAGTATGCCAAGCAAGGGAAGCACAATCACTGCTCCAATCGCACCAGAGACAACTTTTACCCTGCCCAGATAGCTAAGCAATGGCATAACACAGCCTGCGAGAAAAAAAGGAAACAGTGCTGTCAGAAATTCATTCCATGAGCCATTGGCGAAATCAAAATAAGAATAAAATCCCTTTTTCATCTTTGCCTTTCTCCTCTCCCGCAGGTGTTCAAAAAGGATTGCTCCTGGCAAACCGATCAATTCACGCATGACAAATACAATCGTTTCCAATATCCCATTCTTCATTGCATCATTCAACGATAAGTTAAACACCTTCTGTAATTCCTCGCCGAACTCGTCTTTGTACTCTCGAGGATATAAAGTGAGCAGAGAGCCATAGATCCTGCGTAGAAACTGCACGTCAACTCCTTCACCGGTTTATGTCATCAATCCAATCACATCTCACCAATTGAAGAAAAGTACCCACCAAGGGTTCAGATTGGCAGGTAGAGGGCAATCTTGGGTACCTGGAAAGCATCTAAATGCAAAGCCTAAACCGTCGAACATCTGCCAATAACTTTGGGCAGCATGGGAAGCGAGCACCCAGACTGTGACAGCCAGCAATAAAAGGATCAGCCAGCGCACTGTAACCGAGTTGCTGCGTTTCGCTCCGATAATCCCGATAGACAAGATGATTGCACAAAGCAAGATGAAAGGAGACTTATAGGTTGTGGCAATCTCATCGAACATGAACAAAAGTATGAATGGAAAGAGGGAGTAAAGGATGATGTCAAATTCCAGCCATCCTATCCACAGAAGCACGATGCTAATGGCAATGGCAAGGTAAATGGCGGTAACCGCCCACTCACCTGAGATAGGTGGATGAGGAAAACCTTCTGCCATGATGGCGAGTGATAGCAACCAAAGCGGCAAGAGACTGGCAAGGGTTGCCTTCCAGAAACCCAGTTCCTCCCATTCAATTTTCTGCATGGTTTTCATATAACCATCCTTTTCAAGGATGGATGTCTGGACAGCCACACCATACCTGGGTTTCCGCAGATATTCATGGATGATCGCTTTTGGCAACCCAATCAACTCACGAGAGATTACAATCACAGCTTCCAACCATCCGATTTTTATTGCATCATCCAGCGATGAATTGAAAACCATCTGCAATTCATCGCCATACTCCTCCCGATAGGCTTTCGGGAACAGATACAATAGAAAGGAATAAAAACTTTTCACGCCCTGTCCTCTCGCAAACGCAAACGTGCTTCCTTGATCATTCCCTGCAAGCGGACTGACTCCGCCTCAAGCACCCGCCTACCCAAGTCTGTCAACGCGTAGGATTTACGCGGCAAGCCCGGACCCGCATCCTGCTCATCCTCCGAAAGGCGTTCGATCAACTCCTGGTCCAGCATACGTCCAACCGCTGTATACAAAGTACTCGTGCTCAGGTTGACCCTTTCCCTGCTCAAATCCTTCACGTCCTTCATGATGGCGTAGCCATGCTTTCTGCCAGGCACAAGACTCAACAGAATATAAAAGGTCGGTTCTGTCAGGGGGAGATATGAGATCGGGTCAATGGTCATTGGAGTCACCTAATAATCAAGTATTGATATATCGTTATACGACATATAATACATTTTTTTCATCTCCATGTCAATAGATAGATTAATGGTATCCTCGCGGACATGAACCCCATCGCCTCCATCCTTGACCGTTATCCTGCCCTCGTCATCGACGGCGCACTCGCAACTGAACTCGAGCGCCGCGGCTATGACCTGAAAGATGACTTATGGTCCGCGAAGATTTTGCTCGAACAGCCCGAAGCCATCAAACAACTCCATTACGATTATTTCAAAGCTGGTGCAGACTGCGCCATCACAGCCAGTTATCAAGCGACCATCGAAGGCTTCATGAAACGCGGCTTGAACGAGCAGGAAGCCATCAACTTGATAAAGAAATCTGTCCAACTCGCTATCGAAGCGCGTGATGAATTTTGGGCAGACCGAGCAAATCGCATTGGAAGGTCAAAACCTTTCGTCGCCGCGTCGGTGGGACCCTACGGCGCATTCCTTGCAGATGGTTCTGAGTATCGCGGGAATTACGGTTTAACAGAAAAAGAGTTGATCGAGTTCCATCGTCCGCGTATGAAGGCATTGATCGAAGCAGGCGCAGATATGCTGGCGTGCGAGACGATTCCTTCTATCGTCGAAGCACAGGCAATCGCAAAGTTGCTCAAGGAGTTTCCCGAAATCACCGCGTGGATGAGTTTTTCTGCGCGCGATGAAAAACATATTTCAGAAGGACAAGTCTTCGCAGATTGCGTCAAGCAATTGGAGAACAATCCACACATCACAGCGATCGGGATCAATTGCACTTCACCGAAATACATTCCATCTCTAATGATAGAAGCGAAAAAGCAAACGGACAAACCCTTGCTCACTTATCCCAATTCCGGCGAAGGATATGTCGCGGAGAACAACGATTGGGACGGTCATCCTGTGACTAAGTCGTTCGGCGAAGAAGCACGAAAATGGTACGACGCAGGCGCACATCTGATCGGCGGTTGTTGCCGCTCCACGCCGGAGGATATTCAGGTAATATCGGGTTGGGTTAGAACATCCTCGCGCTGACATCGTGCCCTTGTGGCAGCGGAGTGAGCCGACAGGCGAATGCAGACGAAGCGCGAGAAAATCTTTTATGGAGGCAATACATGAAATCCATCCGCATGGTTGAAATAAGCAAGTCCCTACAAATACCGACCACACCAGGCATGAAGTGGAGGACAATCCTGAATGTGGCTTTACATCATACAAGGCATCGGCTACGGCTTTGCCGCGGCGGTTCAACCCGGACCCTTTCAAACGTATATCATCTCTCAATCCCTGACCCGCGGCTGGCAGCGGACTCTCCCTGCCGCGTTGGCTCCACTTGTGAGCGATGGTCCCATCATTGCGTTGTGTCTGTTGGTGTTGAGTCAGGTTCCAATTTGGTTTCAACGCGTTCTGTATATTGCAGGTGGATTGTTCATTTTATATCTGGCGTATGGTGCATATCGGTCATGGAGGAACTTTGATACCCATCTTTCATCTCCAGGATCGGGAACACAACAAAGCGTACTGAAAGCCGCACTGATGAACACGCTAAGCCCCGGACCCTATATCTTTTGGAGTTTGGTAACCGGTCCCATTCTGCTGAAAGGCTGGCGTGAGACTCCAATCCATGGCATCGGATTTTTGGCAGGCTTCTACATAACCATTGTGGTGAGCCTGGGTGCAATCATCCTTGTATTTGGAACCGCGCAAAAACTGGGTCCAAGATTCAATCGTATGCTGATCGGCATCTCTGCGGTCATGTTGTTTTGTTTTGGGTTATATCAATTATGGTTGGGAATAAATTAAGTAACACGGCGAAGATTGCCACCTTACGCAATGTCGTTCTGAGCGATAGTTAGGATCTCTTACATAAGTCGTAATAAGATGTACCCTTGCGTTTTTTCAGCCACGGATTTCACGAATTTGCACGAATTGTTTAAGATGAGTTAAGTAACTCTGTGTAAATCCGTTAGGCCAAGAAATATTTTCGATCACCATTCGTTCACGATGTATTTAAGAAGCAGACATCTTTTGCAATTGCTCTCTGGCAAACTGCAATTCACGGACTGCGCCCATCTTCTCAAAAATTTGGATCGCACGTTCAAAGTGCGCCTTGCACTTATCCGGGTTTTCTTTTAAATGGGAACCCAATTTAACGCGAAGCAATCCTTCTTCATAAAGCACATTGAATTTCTGCGCGGCTTCCAATCCCTTTGTCCATGATCGAATCGCTGTATCAGGTTTTCCGATTAACCATTCACGCCATCCCTGATAATAAGAGAGGTAGGGCTGTCCAATTGGGAATATCCGTTTGAAGGCAAGCAGAAGTTTGATCGCTTTTTCCGCAGACAATCTTAATTGACCGGGATCAGTTTCCTTGTCGGAGTTTTGAAGCGCATTTTCCCACAATTCAAAATACACTTCTGCCACGGCCGAAAATCCTATATCCAGTGAATAGACAGTTGGCGAAAGTTTTGCCGCCAGATCCAAAACCCTGCCTGCGTAATCGAGCGCCTGGTTACGGTTACCCAGCCTGTGATGGGCAAGAGCAAGCTGTGCATTTATATTGATCGAGGATGCAACGTTGGGAAGCTCCGCCAGGATTTGAAGAGCTTCCTCCAGCAAGGGAATCGCATTCGCATCCTCCCCCAGCCGAATGCTGTTCGCTGCAACCCCAAACAGCGCCCACATCTGCTGGAGGGGATTACGCCTTCGGCGCGCATCTTCAAGTAATAATTTTTGAGTCTTCAACGCGTAATCAGTATCCCCTGAGATCAACGCACTTTCCGCAAGAAGCACTGTTGAATCTCCCCATTGACGATAATCGCCCAACTGTTCGCAAATGGCTTTCGCTTCGTTCGCTCTTGTTCGCACTTCATCCCACTTCCCAACCATAATATGGTAAACACTGGTCACAACACGGACCGTAATGCGATTGGAGGGCTGATTCACTTCTTCAGAAACAGCCATACCGCGTTCCACGTAACTTTCAGCAAGTGTGTGAAGCTGCATAAAACCGCATAAATTTGCCACCGTTGAATAAGCCGTTGCCAATTCCGGGGATGTGCCTGCCTTTTCCGCCTCATTCAGAAAACGCACAGCAGTGTAAATGATGGGAAGTGTTTCATTGGAATAGAAATAGTTACGCGACAACAATTCATAAAGACCCGCAACCTCAATCGCCGCTTCGCGTTCCTGCCCTTCCACGGAGCCGATGTAATATGACGGAAAATAACGATGGAACACCTGACGGACAACCTGCTGGAAAAATCCCAGGGCAAATTGCAGGTTGGATTTTGGAACGGGGTTCCCCAGCAGTTTCAAGGCTTCGCGAACATGCTTATCACATTCAGGTAATAGACCAAGCCCATACAGCGCCAGCCCAATCTTACTGTGCCAATGCGCCCAGCGGATCTGTCGTTGACGAATAGACGCCCCGTCCTCTGGTTTGGGCAGTTTCGCATCCCATTCCAACGCCTGGCTGAAGAACTGGATCGCTTCCTTGTTGGCGTAGTTCTGCATCGCTTGCTCACCGGCTTTATCAAGATACTCAACCGCTTTCTTCAACGCAGGTTCATTCTTTTCCCTCTCTGGAACTTCCGCGGCTTGCGCCCAATGATAAGCAAGCAACGTGTAATAAGATTCGATGTTTTGTTCGTTACTTTTTTCCAGCCATTCCGCCACAGCCTGATGCAACTTTCTGCGCTGGGAATACAACATCAGGTTATACGCTACTTCCTGCGTGACTGCATGTTTGAAGATATAAGCCAGGTCAGGCATTTCCGATTCCATCACCGTCAGGCTCAGACGCGTAAGCAACTCCATGTACTCATGGAGCATGGGTCTATCTGTATCAATGGGATGAATCGCTTCCAGTACGCGAAAGGTAAAGAGGCGCCCGATCACACTGGCAACTTTAAGCGTCAACTGCTGGGAAGGCTCAAGGCTGTCAATGCGGTTTGTAATGGCGGCTTGAAGCGTATCAGGAAGGGTCAGATCTTCAAAATTCGTGAAGCGTAAATCGACACGACATTCATCGTTCTTGATGACCAGTACTCCTGATTCGCGCAAAGCATAGGCAAGCTCCTCCGCGAAAAAGGGATGTCCCTCGGACTTTTCGCGGATCAACCTGCCAACCGTCGGCGGTATGGACTTGACGCCCAATCGCTGGCACACCAATGCTTCTACATCATCAAGCATCATGGCGTCCAGTTTTACCAGCCGCGACTCAAACACATCCATGATCTGTTTAAATTGCAAGGGAACAGGGTCAGACAACGGACGTGTATTCAGGGCAAGGAAAATGGGTCTTACCTTTTGCTGTACATCCACAAGCAATGTCCAGGAAGCGGAGTCAAACCAATGCAGGTCTTCCAACACGATCAAGAGCGGAGTCGATCTCGCCTCATGGGCAAGTACACGCGTTAAGATTTCACGGACGTTTCCACTGCGTATCTCACCCGTCATGGCAGCGGTCAATTCGTTATCTGGAATTTGGATCGACAAAATCACATCAAGCAGGGGATGGTACCGCACAATATCCGGGTCCACCTCTTGCAGTTTTGAGATCACCTTATTTTTTATCGTATTGCGGGCTTCCTCCACCGTTGCCGCTTTGCCAGCCAGCTCATCAATATCAAAGATCTGATAAAAGATCGCGCGCCACGCGTGATATGGGTTCGACTTCTCGATTGGGTCTCCGCCGCCGACAAACATTTTCACATGCAGCGTTTCAGCCTGCCTCACAAGGTCTTCGAATAAACGCGACTTTCCAATGCCCGCTTCCCCAAGCAAGACGATCGTCTGATGCGCAGTGCCACGCGACAACTCCTGCAAAGCATTCGCGAGGATCGTCTTTTCTTCCTGACGACCGATCAACTCGGTCTTTGGGCGGATGACACTCTTCTTTACGTCAACCGGATGGAACACCTCCACCGCCTCAGCCCGACCTTTGACCTGTTGAGGCGTCAGGGTCTCGAACTCCACTGCATCTTTTGCCGCATCGAACGTGGCACGGTCACATAGGATCGGGATACCATAATTTACGATCAATTCATCCTGCCTGCCAGCCGCACCCATCAAACGCGCAGAAAGATTGACCGCATTCCCAATGGTCGTATATTCGCGGCGAGACTCATTCCCAATGGACCCACAGAAAATACGACCTGTTGTGATCCCAATGGTGCTGCGGACGTTTCAACTTCGTTAATTCCTTGCGGATCATCAACGCGGCTTGTACGCCGCGCGCCGGATCATCTTCGTGAGAGAAGGGGGGCAAACCCAACGCAGCGACAATGGTGATGCCTTTATCGTCCACGTTGATCTTGTTGATACTTCCCTCATAACGATATACCGAACGCTGGATCAAGCGCGCCAAATTCTGCGCTTCCGCAAGTTCCGTCTTTTGATCGAGATCGGGAAGTCCGATGAAAAGGACAGTGACACGACGTAGCTCCGCGATCCAACTGCTCTGACCGGCTGTAAGACGGTTAATGATGGCGCCGGGGATATAAGCCCGCAATGAACCTTCGGCTGTTTCAGGGATGACAAGTTTTTGATCTGAAGTGAATATGGAGGATGGCTTATTCAGGCTGTTTAATTGTCCGCCCTGTGCAATGGCATCCTTAAGCTCAAACTCCACCGGTTCGGCAACACAATCGTTACGGATCAATTTCCAGGCTGAAGGGGTGATCAGGATCTCGTCTGCTTTGGCGAGATTATTGGCAATGCCCAACTCCACAAGGGGATTCCCCGCCATAAGAAATTCCCATCGGTTGAACACACCGCCCACATGCGAGGTACCGATATTCCCCGTACTGATCGCAAGCTTTAAATAAAGACTTGCATCTTCAGCTTTATAGTTGCTGAGTCGTTCGCGGATTTTGATGGCGCACTCAGCAGCGCGGCATGGTCCATTGCCACTGGTCGGCTCTCGAAACCAAATCAGCCGTCCCTGCGACTGAAGCGATATTCCAGACGGCAATAACGGCATCGCCCGCGAATTTCACCACGTCCCCGCCATATTCGTGAATGATATCTATCAGTTGTCCAAAGTATTCGTTGAGGACACGTGCAATATCTTCGACACCGGCAGGTCCTTTTTCCGCAAGCCTTTCAGTGAGAAGCGTAAAACCTGAAATATCGGCGAACAGGACCGCCAGCAATATGGTTTTCTGGCAGCACCTGGTTCGGTTGGTCTTTGTTGGGATCGT
>CAVSRF010000068.1:0-9903 GCA_963730175.1 uncultured Chloroflexia bacterium
CGCGTCCGCCCTGCTCGCCGCCGGCCTTTTCCATGGGGCGGCAGGGATAGACGAGACAACCATCGGGCAAAATGCGCGGAACGAGAGTCGGATAACATTCATAGGGAGTTTGGTCAAGCAGAATGTTGAAATAAGCATAACTGCCAAGGATCGGCGCACCGTGTTTTTTGAGTTCGATGACTCTTTCAACAAATGCACGATATGCAGGCAACGTGACCAATTCATAACGCGGCAAATTATTCACCGATTGCGGCGAGAACGAGATCTGCGCGTTGTTCTCCGTACAGAACGCAATGAGCTTATCCATGCTGGGAAGTGTCTCAGGTGTAATGACCGCATTGAGAATCAACTTGAAGTTGTATTCCTTTTGCAAGAGACGCGGCTTCACGTACATTGGCAATGACTGTCTCGGCGTAGGCATCTGGCACACTGACCATGTTCAAGGCTTGCGGGTCAACAGAGTTGAGGCTGATGATCAAGTTATCTAGAAACGGAAGCAACTGTCGGTTTTGAGAAAGAAGCGTCCCATTTGTTATCAAACTAATTTCGTGGAAGTTCAGGACATCCCGCGTGCGTATGTCAGCAAATCCAATAGCTGCGGATACATCAACGGCTCGCCACCCGTCAGCCAGAGACGGTCAACTCCTGTGCGGATGACTTTCAATATTCGTTTGGCATCTTCGAGCGAGGGGGCGGGTGTGACCTGGTGATTGCGCCGCGAGCCGAAATCTTCGCAATAGGCGCAGTTGAGGTTACATTGCATCGTCACGTAATAGACCGCGATGTGCGGATCGAGAGTAAAATCGCCGCGGGTAAGTTTGAGCAGGTTTCCCAGATACGTGAACATGTGCATGGATTATAAGTTGTGTTTCGTTCCTTGCGGGCTAACAATCGGGTTACAACTTGTCACGGGCTATTCGCTGATTGCCTTGATATATCTCTCTGCGGAGCGCTTCACCGCGGACTTGGCATCAGTGACGAGATAATCCCACCAACCGCCGTAAAGGAGCTCGAAATCATACGGCTCAACCGCATTGACAATGCGTTCGATGGCGCGTTTGTTCAACGGAATCATGTTGGGATAACTGTACATAAAACTGACATAACGCCGATCCTGTGCGACCTGCATCGTGTCGCCAGTGAGCAGAGCGCCGTGTTCCTCCGCACCACCTGCCCAATGTAAAACATCCGAGCCTTCAAAGTGACCGCCGCAGCGGATTAAGGTAATACCATCCATGATGGTATTCGTCTCACCTTCCCAAAACACAAACGCGGAGTCAGGTCGCATCACCCATTGGCGGTTGTCCGCGTGCCAGTAGATGGGGGCATTATCGAAAGCGTGACTGTACTCGACCAACGACCCAACCGTGTGCGGATGTGAAACCGCGATAGCGGAGATTCCGCCAAGCGCCTTTATCGCTTCTATTGTTGCATCGTCTAGCAGGCTGTTACAGTCCCAGAGCACGTTTCCATTCGGCGTTTGAATCAATAGCGCACGCTGTCCAATCGCAAAGGCAGGGACGGTTCCGATACCCGTCAAATTGGGAGCGACCTCCTCAATGCGGTTGTGACGGTCCTTTTGTAATTCCTGAATTGTCGTCCAGCGCTGACCGTTGTGCCCGATGTATTGGCGTTCATCCTCGCAAATGGGACAATGATCTGGCGGTGCGCCCGTCTCCGCATGTTGAACTCCGCAGGTGGCGCAAATGTAGTTTGTCATGGTTCTCTCCTTGGCTAAAGTTGTTTCGGGGTAATGGACGAATGAAAAATGAAAAAGTTCCAGAATGTAGGCTATTGTTTGTCTGCATTGACCAGATTTGCATCATAATACCATCCTGCACTTTTTTATTCGAGGGACAATCGCTTTATAATCATCCCTGATTTAGAATTCCAGTAAGTCTCATCCACGATTGGGAGAATGTAATGAAAAGACTAATGTGGGTACCACCTGTCATTCTTATTATGATTAGTACATCTTTACTTAACGCCTGTAGTTTTTCTTTTCAGGTGATCACTACGCCGATTCCTTCTCAACCGACGGAGACATCGTTTCCTTCCACGCCGACGATGGTTCCGCCAACACCAACGCTTATTCTCCCCTCGGCAACTCCCACGCAGATAGCCATTAATGCCAATACGATTCTGATGATCGAGATTTTCAAGAACTCTCAGCCCGCAGGAGAGTGTCCGCAGTCTGGCATTTACACCAGATGGCACGGTCCTTGCCGCGGCGGGAGGCAACACCGAGGACTTTGCCATCCATCTATGGGATGTAGCGAGCGGAGGAGCAATCGGCACCTTGAGCGGACATAGTGGCATTGTCTGGGGTGTGGCATTCTCGCCTGATGGTCAACTGCTCGCATCCGCCTCCAGCGACGGGACCGCCATCATATGGGATTGGCGTAATGGAGATATCGTAAAAACGTTGAATTTTCCTGATCAGGTTGGAAGCGTCAGCTTTTCGCCGAATGGTCAGACCCTGGCGGTGGGTGGACTCGATGATCTCGAAAATTTGAAGGCAGCCATTTGGACATTTTCCACAAGCACATGGGAACCGTTATTAAAGATCCCCGAGTACGTGAATATCACAGCCATGACCTACTCACCCAATGGCAGGATGTTGATCGGAGGCGGAGCGTCCCGTAACGTGCAGGTGTGGAGGACAAGCGACGGGACATCCATATTCACCCTCAACCATGCCCATCAAGTGTTGGGCGCAGCCGTTTCGCCCGATAGTTCCATCGCGGCAACAGCGACCTGTGCAATGACGCTGAACGAACAATGCACCGAAGGAAGCGTCTGGTTGTGGGATTTGTCCACCGGGAAGTTGATCAATAGGCTGGCAGATTTTCCAAGTGTGGTTGAGAGCGTAGTCTTCTCCACAGACGGTTCCCTGCTGCTCGCCGCCTCGCGCGATGGAATGCTGCGCGTCTATGACACCATCGAATTATGAACTTGCGTTCGTAGCTGCCCCTCCGGGTGGAAACGGAGTTCTGACGCTTTCACCCGATGGTAGTTTGCTCGCCACCGGCGCCGACAATGGAGACGTGCGCCTGTGGAAGGTTGTATATCACCCTTGATTTGTTATTTGTTTACATTGATCGGGTTCTCGTCATCCTCATCCCACAAAAGCGGATTGGCGTCGATGTAATCCGTTTTGTTTTGCACCGCAGGCACTGACGATCACGCTGAGTATCAGTGCCTGCGTGAGAATTGAAAAACGTTTCATGTAGATGTCTCCTTATTTTTTCAAGTTGAATTATACAGGGAGATGCTTCATGAACATGTAAAGCCGAATCAGGATTTAAAGAAAAACAGGATGATGTTTCTAAAAAACGAGAAATTGCTCAGGTAAGACTTTCTCGGTAAAGGTGATTAAGGCGCTGTGGGTATGTAACGAAGAATATACAAGTCATAGTTATTATCACTGAGAACATAAACAAAATTACCTTTGCCTACAGCAATGCCTTTAGCGCCATCTTTTATACCGTAAAATCCAATCTCTTTTGGATTCTTTGGATCGGAAAAATCTACGATGTGTAACCCATCAGACCAATCAGCAATGTAAATCATATTTTCAGAATTGCCACTAATACTTGACCATTGAAGCCAGTTATAAGAACTGACCAACTTTAGTTTTTGAGGATTGGATAAATCAACAATTGAGAGAGTCGCTGGTTCATTGCCAACAAATGGTGAATTATCTAGAAAAGCAAGCTTCCCAATAACTGTGACGTTTTGGTAAGTTGAAGTCTTTAGCGAGTCGGTTTCATAAACGTTTTTGGGGTCAGACAAATCGAAGGCGTAAAGTTTCCTGTTATTATATGTGTAGAAGTGTTCTCCAATACTATCAAATCCATCAATATAACCGAAACCTTTCAAATCCTTTTGATGATTGATCAGTATAGGATTAGCAGAATCGGAAATATCGTAAATATATAGACCATCCATTTCACTAATCATAAGTGCGTGATCCCCAGTAATAGCCATCCCAGCATATTGTCGACTTTGATCGATCATGTTGTAGCGCCACACAATAGATGGATTAACCGTATTGGAAATATCTAGCACTTGAATTTCATTGGATATATTTAAGTAAACATAGTTTCTGTAAAACTTTATTATAGAATATTCATCATCACCAACATCATAAACACCAGCTAAGATCGGCAGCGACGGGTTCGAAATGTCCAAAATATATAATTTAGTCTTATCTGTTGGTATCACAGCTTTTGTTCCATCGATAAATATTTCCCCAGTTAAATCATGAAGATTGAACGGAATGTACCGACCAACTTCCATTGGATTATCAAGGTTTGAAATATCAAAAAACCTGTCTGCTTGCGTGACGGAATCCCAAGCAATTGCCAAAGAACCTTGTATATCAACAGAAAATCCTTCAAACTCAAATGTTCCTCTTTGCTTTGGTTGTTTTGGATTGGAATAATCTATGAAAGTGACTACTGTTTTTAGAGTTTCATCGCTTACAACACAAATACATGGTGTGGTTTTGGTTGTATATCCTATGTCGTTCGAAAGAATATTTAATTCGTTATAATCAGAGTGGCTATGAAACGATATCTCCTTTGGAATTGTTGGGCTTGAAATGTCCATAATATAAAGTCCATTTGCAAAATCTTTTGACTTTCCATCAAAATAGAGTTTGTTGTTACTTATAGTTACTTGATAACCTTCCCCAGACGGAAATAGTGAAGTAGCATCTTTGGGTTCTTTTGGATTTTCAATGTTTAAAATCCGTAAACCATCATGTTCATGCCCGTCTTCAGCCAATGCTAGGTAGGCATAATCACCGTAGAAAGCCATATCACTAATATTGGTATCAGAATAATAATGACCGATTTCTACTGGTTTACTAGGATCGTTTAAATCCAAAATATAGAGTGCATGTTGGTCATAAGAATATTGTGTGCATTCAACACAGCCAATAATAAAAAAATAGCTTTTGAAATTCTTGACCTTCCAAATATATTTTCCACTTAAAGTGTAAGATGCTAAATAATGCGGGTGTGTTGGGTTCGCTATATCTACAACATATATTTTGTTCTCTGTATTGCTTCCAAAGCTACCTGATGTGATATAAGCATAATTCTGAAATAGATTAATTCTGATGAGATCATCAGAGATTATCTCTGATTGACCAACTGGAAACATATGGTTCAGGTCTGAAATATCAAACACTGCCAAACGGTTGTTGGCGATGCCATATACATAGTTTTCTCGGATTACTTCGGGATTGAAGCCGTCGCCAACAATATTTACCAATTCCATATTGAGAGCTTGATTAGGCTTAAGGTTTTGAATAGGAAGTCGGAATGGAGTGAACCAATCCCACAAAACATAAACTCCAGACACCAATACCAAGGTGGACACACTATACCCTATGGTGTTTATTATTTTTTTATAGGAATCTCCTCTCATAAATTTATCAGAAACATAGAACCCCATTATTCCAATTGCTATCGCCAAGAACGGAACTAAAGGGAAAATTTCATAGTCTGCATTATAGAAAAACAGATCAGTTCGATAAAAGACAACAAAAGGAAGCGATACACCCAGGGCAGTTAACCCTAACCGTAAAAAGTATCTCTTTGGACTAATCGTTTTGCGAAGTATAGTTCCTAAAATCCCAACTAAGAAGACGCCGAGAGTTATTCCTATCCACAAAAAAAGAATATTGCCATACCCCTCTGCAAAAAAGATGTAACCGACAACAAAACCAGTTACTATTTGAAAGGTAACAGAAATTATCCAAGTCAATATGTTCAGTATTATTTTCATCTTAACCGCCTTTATTATGAACAGACCTCCGAATTATAAACTCGGAGGTCTTGGTTTGTTATATGTAAATCTATTTCTTTTTCTTCTTTGCGGCTTTTGCTTTTGTTGCCGTCTTCTTTTTCGTCGAGGTTTTTCTCGCAGGCGTTTTCGCCTTTGCTTTCGCCGCAGGTTTTGCCTTCGTCTTTTTCGCGGGCGCCGCCTTAGTTACTTTTTTTTTAGCCTTTTCTTCTTCCACAAACTTCTCCACCGTCCAATTCACATTGACGGAGACGACTTCCTCGCCGGGTTTCACTTCCACGACCACATCACCTTTGGATGAGGCTCGTTTGCGCAAGCCAGCCGCATCAAGCCTTGTGGACTTCGGCGCGCCCTTGCTCAAGTGGATGGTCGCCATGTGATTTGGTTTGTCACTGACCACACCGACCAGTTTGGTCTTGCCGCTCAGTGACCACGCAACGACGCCCTTGCCGTAACGTCCCTGTTTGGGGAAGTCCTTTTCAGGCACGCGTTTGGCTTTGCCGTCGCTCGCCAGCAGGAAGAGTTCACCTTCGGTCGGTAATATCTCCACGCCAACGACTTCATCCTTATCGTCCAGCTTCATGCCGTTGACGCCCGCCGCGACGAGTCCCATTGGGCGCACGTCATCTTCCTTGAAGCGGATCGCCATGCCACCCGCGGTGACGAGCAATATTTCTTTTTTCTTGTTATCGGTCAAACCGACTTCGATCAAGCGGTCGCCTTCGTTGACTCTCACTAATGTGAACGTCTGTGCAGATGGACCTGGCAACTCGCTGACCAGACTCTTCTTGATCATGCCCCATTTTGTGGTCGTAAGCACGCACGTCTCTGCGGGCAACGCCGATTTTCTCGAAGGCAATGCGAACACTGCCGCGAGCGAGTCGCTCTCCTGTAATGGTGAGACTTTATAGAACAGCGAACCTTGCGATAACTTCTCCGCTTGCGGGATGACGTGCACAGCCACAGCCGCGGCACGTCCTGATTTTGAAACAAAAAATACCGTGTCAGATGTTGAAGCCTTCACCAGCCAGCGCGGCGCGTCATTGCCTGAATGTTTCGGTTCCTTTTCATCCACCGTGCGCGAGACCAGCCCATCCGCGGTCACGCCGATCCAAATTTGTTGTTTCGGCATCACGTCCGATGCGGTCAGCGACTTGGCAGTCTTTCCTTTTTGCGCCATGTCCACGATCTGCGTGCGGCGTCGGTCTGCGTAAAGCGACTTCACCGTCAGCAGTTCGTCCGCCACCACACCGCGCATCAACTTCGGCGACTTCAACAACTTTACCAACTGTTTGATATCGGCGGTTACTTCCTTGTATTCGGTCTCGATCTTCTTGCGTTCGAGTGCGGCGAGTCTGCGCAACTGCATATCGAGAATTGCGGTCGCCTGTAACTCTGTCAGCTTGTAACGCTTCATCAGTTTGCCGCGCGCAGTTTCAACGTCCGACGCGTTGCGAATGAGGTTGATAATCTCATCCAGATTCTTTAATGCGACCATATATCCTTCGAGGATATGTGCTCTCGCTTTAGCCTTATCCAGATCAAATTCAGCGCGTCTTTTTATGACCGTCAGCCTGTGTTCCACGTAGACGCGTAGTGCCTGCTTGAGGGTTAACGTGCGCGGCTCGCCATCGACGAGCGCCAGCAGGTTGATGCTGAACGTGGTTCGCATGGGCGTGCGTTTGTAAAGCTCGCGCAGGACGACATCGGGATCGGCGTTCTTCGTCATCTCCAACACGATGCGCATACCCTGTCGATCCGATTCGTCGCGCAGGTCAGAGAGACCTTCGAGATAACCATCGCGCGCCAGATTCGCAATGCGCTCGATGAGACTCGACTTGTTGACCATGTATGGAAGTTCGGTGACGATGATGCGGTTCTTGCCGCGTTCCATCTCCTCCACATGCGCCTTGGCTTGCACGGTGACGCGTCCGCGCCCCGAGCCATACGCGGACTCGATGGGGTTCTCTTCCTTGCTATCCATCACGATGAGACCGCCCGTGGGGAAGTCGGGTCCCTGCACGAACTTCATCAATTGTTCAACGTCAATGTCATCGAGCTTTTCCCAGCGATCAAGCATATAGATGATGGCATCGATGATCTCGCCAAGGTTATGCGGAGGAATGGATGTTGCCATACCGACCGCGATGCCTGTGGCACCGTTCACCAGTAAATTGGGCAGTGCGGCAGGTAATACGCCTGGCTCAGTTAATGTATCGTCAAAGTTGGGATTGAATTGAACCGTGTTCTTGTGGAGATCAAACAGAATATCGAGCGCGGCGGGCGTGAGGCGCGCTTCGGTATAACGCATCGCAGCAGGCGGATCGCCATCCACCGAACCGAAGTTGCCCTGTCCATCCACGAGCAGTGTGCGCATCGAGAAATCCTGCGCCATGCGCGCCATCGCTTCGTACACCGCCAAATCTCCATGCGGATGATATTTACCGAGCACTTCACCCACGATACGAGCGGACTTCTTATAAGAAGAATCCGCGCGGATGCCCATGTCATACATCGCATATAAGATGCGTCGTTGTACAGGCTTGAGTCCATCGCGCGCATCCGGCAGCGCACGTGCCACGATCACGCTCATCGCGTAATCAAGATACGATTGCTGCATTTCGTGGTCAATGTCTATTTTGCGTATTGTTCCAAGATCCATAATTTGCTCCGAGATAAACTCACCACAGAGAGCACGGAGTTCGCAGAGAAAACAAAAAGAATTTCTGTGTTCTCTGCGAGCCCTGTGGTGAAATATTTGTTCTATTTAGCGGGGACAATCTTAAGGGGAAAGAGATGATGCGTCAAGTGTCCTTACGAGGTGTCGCATAACTTAGTGAACAAAGGTTTCTATTATCCCTTGTGCCATTCAACGAAAATTTACTTAATGATGATGCAAGCGATAAAGGACACTGCCTCTTCCATCCTTGCAAGAACGAAAGAGGCAGGAAAAGAGAACCGATTATTTTATGGATCTATATTCACGGTCTGTGTGACGCAGGTACCTTTTAGGCTTTTTTCGGTACAAGCCATGATGTTCGCACGTAGTTTATGTCCGCGTGCGCCTCCCCACTCGAAACCCGGACTGGCAACGTAGCCGCTCGCTCCAGAATTAAGAGGCGCAATGTTTTTGGCAAGGACACAACCCACGCGTTGATCGAACGCATTGAGTGACTGTTCGACCGATTTATTGACCTTTAGGTCCGTCACTTTGATATACACCGAACGGAATGGGGCGCTGCCGGCATTCTCAACGATAAAATTGGCAAAATCCTTGCCCTCGCATTTATCGAATTTTTTGAAACTGACCTTGAAATACGGGGCGGCTGTGGGCGAAGGCGGAGGCGTGAATTTTGGTAACGCCGTTGTATCTCCACCACTGATCTTGATATTCTGCGCCAACAAATAACATTGGTCTTCAGGCTTCTCGGGGTTTTGGACAAACCAATAACCTGCTCGCCAGTCCTTGGGCAACTACTTCGAGTGTTTGCCCAACCTGATATTTGGCGACCAGTTCGTAATTCCCGGCAGGACCGATACGGCAGTTGGTCTCACGTACCACCTTGGCTTCTATAACAATGGGAGTGGACGTGGGGGTCCGGGTTGGTGTCGATGTTTCGGTGGCGGTGGGGGTAATGGTGGGAGTGTCGGTGATCGTCGCAGTTGCAGTGGGCGTTTTTGTGAATGTCGGTGATGGGGTTGGGGTTTCAGTGGGCGCGGCTAGACTGGGCATGTTACATGCCGAAAGGATTAACATAGCAATCAATAACAAACAAAAAAGTGGATGGGTTTTTGTGCGCATGTTTCCTCTTGTATGATCCGGCTTGTACCCAACCATATTGCAGAAATTGTTTTTACGCAAGGGATGAACAATAGGTTCATCGTTAAGGCTCGAAATCGACCTCATCTGTTGTACACGTACCTGCCTGCTTGGTATCTGTACACAATGTGATCGTGGCGCGAAGTTTATGTCCGCTTGGATCGTAGGAAAAAGCAGGAGCGCTGACCCTGCGTGTTTTACCAGCAGGCAAGGTATCTTCCGTATTCGAAGTAGTACAGCCATCTATATTTGTAAATCCATTAGCG
>CAVSRF010000069.1:0-16852 GCA_963730175.1 uncultured Chloroflexia bacterium
TGATGCTTCCCGGCATCGACGGTATCGAATTGCTCTCTCGTTTGCGTCGCGAATCGGATGTGTACGTCATTATGCTCACTGCGCGTACCGATGAGACCGATAAGATCGTTGGGTTGTCAGTCGGTGCGGATGATTATGTCACGAAGCCGTTCAGTCCGCGCGAGTTGGTGGCAAGGGTCAAGGCGGCGTTAAGGCGCATTAAAACGGAACAGTTTCAGGTGAAGAGAGAAGCGTGCTTTCGTTTAAGCATGTCCATATTGATGTGGGCGCACATACTGTCAGCGTGGACGATGTCCCCGTCGAATTAACATCCATTGAATTTGACCTGTTCGCATCGCTCGCCGAAAATCGCGGACGCGTCTCTCGCGCGAACAGCTCCTGGAAAAAATTTGGGGCGCAGAATATTTTGGCGAGATGCGTGTGGTGGATGTGCATCTGGGACATGTGCGCCAGAAGCTTGGAAATGAATTGTTGATTGCCACGGTGCGCGGCGTTGGCTATCGCTTTGAAGATGAGCCGCTATAGAAAGTAAACCTTATGGAATATATTCGTGAACGACTCGGCGCAAAAATGTTTCTTGCAAATCTTATGATCATCCTGATCGGGGTGATTATTCTTGCCATTACCATCCAGATCACTATTCCCACGGCATTCAATAGTCACATCGGTATGATGGCGAATAATGGCGGATTTGGGATGATGGGTCAAGGACAAGGACAGGGATTTGGCAGAACACTATTTGAGAATTTTCGCGCCAGCATGTTTCAATCACTGGGGTATGCTGTAACAGCATCTGTGATCGCGGCATTGTTGGTTAGTTGGTTTTTGAGTCGTCGCATCGTCGCACCCATACGCACGCTTACCACTGCGTCTCAGCATATCGCGGACGGGAACTATGCTGAACGTGTTGAAGTACAGGGCGCAGATGAGATCGCACAACTTGCCGCGCGCTTTAACCAAATGGCGGCACAACTCGAACAGGTAGAGTTTATGCGTCGTCAACTTATTGGCGATGTCACGCATGAACTGCGCACGCCTCTTACTTCGATCAAGGGATATATGGAAGGTCTTGTGGATGGCGTGCTTCCATCTACGCCCGAAACTTTCAATCAGATCCATCGTGAGGCTGATCGCCTCTCGCGCTTGGTGGACGATTTGCAGGAGTTGAGTTGCGTAGAAGCCAAAGCGTATTCATTGGATATCCGCTCCGTCGCTGTTTCCAATCTTGTGCAGACTACCGTCAAACGACTTACACCTCAAGCGACAGCGAAACGCATCACTCTACACTCGAGCCTGCCTGCTGACCTTCCGCCGCTTCAAGCTGACGAAGATCGCATCACGCAGGTGCTTGTCAATCTGGCGGCGAATGCGATTCAATATACTCCGGAAGGTGGCGATGTCACCATCTCTGCTGAACGTCACGCGGATGAGGTTTATATTTCAGTCAAAGACTTCGGGCATTGGTATTCCACCGGAGCATGTTGCAAATCTCTTTACCCGTTTCTATCGCGTAGACAAATCCCGTTCGCGTAACGCGGGCGGCGGCTCAGGCATCGGTCTAACGATTGCGAAGCATCTCGTCGAGGCGCACGGCGGGCGAATCTGGGTGGAGTCAAAAGGTGAAGGTCAGGGGAGCGTGTTTTCTTTCAGCTTGAAAGCCGCCGATAGCCTATTTTTCCCCAATTGAAGCGATTGCTTTCTGCTGTCCTCGGCGGCGGGACGGCTGCGGAATTTTGTAAGTTATCTTCTATCAAATCCTTTACATTGCGGTTGTATCCTTTGAGTGTAGTCAGGCAAAACCTGAAAATTCACTCAAAAGGAATATAAAAAATGAAAAAGACAATTTTGATCGTTGGTTTGGTTGTGGCGGCGCTCGTAGTGCTGGGAGTTGGTGTCGCTTTTGCACAAGGTCCTGCACCTTATGCAGGTAATGGTCCCATGATGCAGAACGGTGGGGGCTGGATGCACGATTATGTTGAACAAGCGCTTGCCGCAAAGCTTGGGCTCACAGAGACCCAGGTGGAAGATCAATTCGCCGCTGGCAAGTCCATGTACCAGATCGCTCTCGATAATGGCATCAAGCAGGAAAATGTTGTAGCGTTTTTGAACGAAGTTCACACAACTGCTTTTGCCAACGCCGTCAAGGCTGGTGTGGTAACTCAAGCGCAGGCTGATTGGATGCTTCAACGTATGCAAAGCCGCGGCGGCTATGGAACTGGCGACTGCCTAATGCAGAACGGCACAGGAACCGGCTATGGTCCCGGTATGATGCAAGGCAACGGACGCGGACGCGGTATGGGAAGCGGCTTCGGCTGGCAGAATCAACAGACTAATCCGTAATAGTTCTATCAACAAAAAAACTTGCGAAGTTCAAACCTTCGCAAGTTTTTTATTTAAATAAATGTTGCGATCTCATCAAGAGATTTCTTCGTGATAATGGGAACTTCCGCATCTTTCGCAGGGAAGCCTGTTACCAATAAAAGGAACGGTTTCTCGTCTGACGGTACATTCAGGATGCCATTCAAGAATCCCATTGGGCTGGGAGTATGTGTGAGTGAGACCAATCCAGCATTATGCAGGGCGGCGATCAAAAAGCCCGAGGCAATTCCCACCGATTCGTTGACATAATAATTCTTCACGCGGCGACCATCAGGCAATATGCTGTGATTTTTTCCAAAGATTACAATGAGATAAGGTGCAGTATCAAGGAACGGTTTGAACTCATCTGTACCGAGTGGAGCAAGTGCGTCCAACCATTCTTGCGGCGCTCGATGGTGATAGAACTCTGCCTCCTCTGCTTCTGCCGCAACCCGAATCTCGTGTTTGACCTTGGGATCACTGATCACAACGAATTGCCAGGGTTGCAGGTTGGCTCCATTGGGAGCTGTCCCAGCGGTGAGTAAACATTCTTCGATGATCTCGCGTGGGATAGGTCTATCTGAGAAGTGACGTACCGTCCGCCGCCTTTGCATGTCCTTGCGAAAGGATGTGGCGCGATGCCCCATCTCTTCAACTGGATATTCGATATAGGATAAGGGTTGGAAGATCGCTTCTGGCATTTTCACTCCTTAAATCTAAAGGGATGGCCATCATTCAAGATAATCATCCCTTATTATATTGCTATACCCAGCCCAATAACCTTGCAATACTTGCAGTCAGGAATGTCACTAAAAACGCCACGCCCAGCGTGATGACCACGCTGACGGTTGCCCACTTATAGCTCTTGGTTTCCTTGTAGATCGTCATGATGGTCGTCGCACAGGGATTGTGTAGTAACGAGAATAACATCAAGTTCACAGCGGTCAGCATCGTCCAACCGTTGCCGTTGACAAGCAGGTCGTAGATGCCTGTACTGGTTCCAGGTCCGTTGACCATCATGCCCGTGCCCATATAGACCATCATCATGGTCGGCACAACGATCTCGTTGGCAGGGATGGCAATGATGTAAGCCAGGAGAATGACCCCATCCAACCCAAGTAATAGACCAAAGGGATTCAGCCAGTCTGAAATGGCACGCGCGAGATTTGTATCTCCCGTGTGGATGTTCGCCAGAATCCAAATGATCGCTCCGGCGGGTGCGGCGGTTTGCATGGCGCGCCATAACACGAAGATGGTACGGTCAATCAGGGATGTGTAAAGGATACGCGTAACGTTCGGTCTGCGGTAGGGAGGTAGTTCAAGTGTAAATGCTGACGCTTCACCCTTCAACAAAGTTTTGGACAGAATCCACGACATTAAGAACGTGAAGGCAACGCCGATCAAGACCACAGCAATGACTGTCCCGGAGGCGATTAGTGAGGTCAAGGCTGGGGAGAAGGAAGCGGCAACGAAAACAGTGGCAAGCATAATTAAAAGTCGGGAAGCGTCCGTTGCATGGGACGAAGTTATTGGTCAGGATGGCAATCAGTCGCTCGCGCGGCGAGTCGATCACACGCGTCGCAATGACTCCAGCGGCGTTACAGCCAAATCCCATTGCCATCGTCAGGGATTGCTTTCCATGTGCTCCAGCTTTTTTGAACATCCAATCGAGATTGAACGCCACGCGGGGCAGGTATCCCAAGTCTTCGAGCAACGTGAAGGCGGGGAAGAAGATCGCCATCGGTGGAAGCATCACGCTGATAACCCACGCCAGCGCGAGGTAGACGCCGTCCCAAATAAAGCCGGTGATCCACCACGGCACGTTCCAACTCACGAAAAGCGCCCGCGCCCAATCGCCAAACCCAAACATGGCTGTGGCGATCCATTGTGAAGGGATGTTCGCACCTGTAACTGTGAGCCAGATGACGAAGCTCAAAACAATTAACATGATCGGCAAGCCGACAATGGGAGAGGTGACAAGCTGGTCTATCTTCTGATCAAAATCATATTTTTTTCCAAGCGCGGTTTTGACTGCTCTTTTTGCGATGGTCTCGGCTTCGCTATAAAGTGACTTGACGATCTCGTCGCGGAAGCCGGTTGAAAGTGTCCCGCGCAGGGATTCTGCTTTTGCAAGTATGTCGTTTGGTTGAATAGTTGTGTTTTCCATGTCCTTACTGTCTTCCTTCCACCGACATCTTTTTGCTGAAGCGCACATCCGCCTGTTGCTGGCGTTGCGCAAGTTGCCCAAATTCTCCAGACATAAGAGCCTGTTGAACTTTTGAATCTCCATCAAGCAGGCGTATGGCTAACCAGCGTGCGTTGGGAATTCCGGGAGCCATTTGTTCGATCATGGGCACAAGTTCGTTAACCGCTTTTTGGAATTCAGGCGTCCCACTCACGCGCAAGGGCTTGGTTGTAATATCTCCGTTGATCAGATCCGCGACTGTCGCCAGTAGTGTATGGATTCCATCGCCTGTGCGTGCGCTGACAGGAACAGCAGGAATGCCCAAGTCGCGGCTCAGTGAGCGTGCGTCCACTTCGAGACCCTTGCGCTTGGCTTCATCCATCAGGTTAATGGCAACAACAGCATGGTCTGTAATTTCCATGACTTGTAATACCAGATTTAAGTTTCGCTCTAATGCGGTTGCATCAGTGACAATGATCGTACAGTCAGGTTTCCCAAATAGGATGAAATCGCGTGCCACTTCTTCATCCTGACTTGCAGATAGCAAAGAATAGGTGCCGGGTAGATCAACGAGCTTGTATTTCACACTGTTGAATTGATAGCCACCTTCTGCGCGAGTAACAGTCTTGCCGGGCCAGTTGCCGGTATGTTGTTTGAGTCCCGTCAATGCGTTGAAGAGCGTGGATTTGCCCGTGTTGGGGTTGCCAGCAAGTGCTACTACACGGTCAAAGTTTCCTACTTTGATTCCCATTTGTTCAAGGTTATAGAACGCGGGACATTCCTCGCAATGTTCGGTTGGTAAAGTTGTTTTTGCGTCTGTCATACTTCCTCATTTGGCATATCGTTGCGAGGGCTATTGCCCTCGCAACGATATGCTGTTAAATTGGCTTCACCCAAATCTGCGCTGCTTGATCTTTGCGTAATGCGATCAAGGTTCCTCGTATACGATACGCGCGCGGGTCACCGAAAAAATTTCCAAGTTCGGGGTAGATCATAGTGCCGGGTGTCAGTCCCAGATCCAAAAATCTGCGGCGCGTGAAACCCTGCACGGCATCATCGAGCGAAACGATCTCGCCGCGCTGGTCTTTGTCCAGTGTAGCCAGCGGGACTGCGTTCGCCTTTGCAATTTCACTTTCTGGTAATGGCGCCACACTCACATTTGTTGCCACTGTTGGAGCCAGGCGATATTCGGTTTCACCATCGCTCAGCACAATGCGTTGTGGCGTTCGTTCGATTATTCGAATTACTTGACCCAGCTTGAGTCCTGCCGCAAGGATTTGTTCATACGCTATGGCAGGTTCGTCCTCGATGTGCACGATCCGTGCCGGACCTTCAGCCTGCCACGCCGTAATGGGCATACTCTCCACTGTAGCCATTTTCCCCTCACGCGACGGGATGGGGTCGCCGTGCGGGTCAAGCGTTGGATGACCCAGCGCGGCATCAAGTTCATTGAGCTGTGCTTCGGTGAGATTATGTTCACGCTTCTGTGCCTCATCGTGGATCTTGCTCAATGGCATACGAGCTTCGTCTACGAGATACCGTTCCCATAGACGATGTGCACGGACAATGTGCATTGCCCACCTCGTTCCCTGTGCAGTGAGATGGATTTGCGCACCATGTGTTTCGAGTAAGCCCTGCGATTCCATGTCAGAGACGAGACGGGTCGCTTTTCCGCGCGGCAGGTCGAGGGTCCCGGCAAGCGATTCGGGCGAAGCGTGTCTGCCTCCCTGTTCCCGGTCAAGAAGGTGCTTGAGAGCATCCTCTACTTGTTCACGTGCGCGCGTGCTTCGCCAATCCTTATACAGCGCCAAAAAGCCATAGCGCGGAACGAATATTGCGATTACAAGAACCGCAATCAACCAAATCCAATTCATACGAGCCTCCAAAATTCCACGAGAAGTGATGTATCACTTCATGTTTTTACGACAATGATCATTGTGTCCCAATAGGAACGATCATTACACTCGCCTTGATATGATGGCGAAGATTGCTAATCACTGTACCATGGATCAGATCAGAAACACCGGAATGACCGTGACTTCCGACCAGTACCATTTCAACTTGCAGTTTATTGATCATTTTCGATAATTCAGAAACCGGATCGCCCGTGCCCAGGTGCCAGGTCGTTGAGATACCGGCTTTTTTCATTATCTCAGCCAGGTTTTCGAGGTGTTGCCTATCGGTTAACGTTTCCAAGTCTTCGCCTTCCATGCCCAGTGTGCGGGCAACCGGACTTTCGACTACATGTAACAGCACAACGTGTGTTTGAGTCTTGTCGATAAAGCGGAGACTTTCTGCAAGGAGTTTCTCGTCATTGCCAGAGAAATCCACAGCCACAGCTACCTGTTTGTATGGAACGGGTTGTTTGAGAACAGTTAGCTCTTGAGCGATTTCGTGATGAACCCCGCCAATCCTTGGCCAGCCGATCTGTTTTATGTTTTCACGAAGCCATGGATGGAGTGTTATATAAATAAGGAGTATTGCCAGGGCGATCGTAAAAGGAACGACTGTTACTTGTAGTATCCAGGCTTTATTGCCAGCTTCCAGTTCCCATGCCGCAATTTGATCGATGACGAGTTTGATATTGAGAGTCAGGATGATTCCCGCGACGACCCACGCCAATATTTGCAGCCAGAGCCGGATGGCGAATTTTCCCATTCGCTGTTTATCTGCTACGGCATGGATCAATGGGATGATGGCAAACGGTAATTGTAATGAGAGCACCACCTGACTAAGGACCAGCATCGCGCCGGTGGAATTCTCTCCATAATAAGCAATGACAGCTACTGCTGGAATCACAGCCAACAGACGCGTGATCAAGCGGCGAAGCCAGGGACTGATCCGCAGGTTTAAGTAGCCCTCCATAACGATCTGTCCCGCGAGGGTGCCGGTGATCGTGGAGCTTTGTCCCGATGCGAGCAGAGCTATTGCGAAAGCCAGCGGTGCGATTGCGGCGCCGAGAATGGGTTCCAATAATCGGTGAGCGTCCTGAATTTCAGCCACTTGAAAATAGCCGTTTTTGTAAAAGACAGAAGCCGCCATCACTAGGATGGCAGCATTAACAAAGAATGCCAGATTTAGTGAGACTGTAGTGTCAATGTTATTCCACTTGATCGAACTCTTTAATTTCATTGTCCTGACGTCCTATTTTTCGTGTTTGTACCAAAGAAGAATGTAAATATAGATTGTGTGGCATTACAGTTGCGCCAAGGATACCGATTGATATATATAAAGCAGTGGCATCAGGCATGGAGGGGACAAAGCCACGTACAATGCCTCCCCAATCGGGCTGCCCCAGAAGAATTTCGATAAAGAATGCAACACCAATTGTGCCAACAAGGGCTATCACTACACTCTCAAGTTTCCGAATTCCCACATGCGAGAGTAACAACAGTAGTAACGTATCGAGCGCCGTTAGAATGACGCCGTAGATCAGTGGCAGTCCAAACAAGAGCTGTAAGGCAATTGCTGACCCCAACACCTCAGCCAGATCGGTCGCTGTGATAGCGATCTCTGCCAGAACGTAGAGGGGAATATTAACTACTGAAGGATATTCTTCATGACTCACCTGTGCCAGGTCACGTCGACTGACAATGCCCAGCCGTGCGGCGAGACTTTGTAAAAGGATCGCCATCATGTTCGACATCAAAAGCACCCAGATCAGGGTGTAGTTGTATCGACTTCCACCGGCAATATCGGTTGCCCAGTTGCCAGGATCCATATAGCCCACTGCCGCCATAAGCGCTGGACCGGTAATTGCCATCCATTTTCGCCACCAGGTGCCATGTAAAGGCACGACGACGCTTTCGTGAACTTCTGAAAGAGAAAGTTGTTTGTGTGTTTCTTGATTTCTTTTACTAGCCATGACTTTCCTCGATATATTGATAAAATGATTTTTGTGTGACTTTGTTTAGTTTATAAAGTTTGTGCCATTGAAGCCGGGTATGGCCACCTCTAATTCACACTTGGACCAAAGACTAAACCCAATCCATACGTGATCAAGGCTTCACCGAGACCAACCACTGTCATCTCCATACCGCTTCGCCACGGACTTAAACCGGTCACAATTGTTTTCGCCGCACCAATCATAAAATGGGCAATTGTACTGATTACGAAGGAAGCAATAATCGCCGTATATCCCTCCGTGAAGAAAAATGGAATGATCGGAATGAATGCACCGAGTGCGGTCGAAAGTGTGGCAGATACCGCCTCCAGCCATGGATTGGGAAAACTCTGTTCGGATAATCCCAATTCTTCGCTTCCCAAAGTTTTGAGAGCCGATTTGGGCTGAGCGATCAAACGTGCGGCCAGAGTTCTGGCTTCCTCTTCAGGTACACCTTTGAGTTGATAGAACAACGCCAGTTCCTGCTCTTCTTCCTCAGGGTTTTCCTGGAGTTCGCGTCTTCTCACGTCGCATCTCGGCTTCTTGCACTTCCCGCTCAGTTTTAGATGCAAGGTATGCCCCTGAACCCATAGATAAAGCAGAAGCGATCATTCCCGCCAGCCCTGCAACCAAAACTGCTGGACCGCCAGCGGTTGCGCCTGCCACACCGGAAACGATTCCGAACACGGCACCTAAACCGTCATTTGCTCCATAGATTGCTTGACCGATCCAGCCGCCGTTCCGCCGATGCCAACTCTCGCGATGCAGGATGATGTCCAGCATGGCTTGAGGACCGATTGGCACGTTGGGAGATTGGTTTGTTCTTTGAAATGCGCCACTATGGGTTTCTTCATCGTGCAATACGCTATTAACTGCAACGCGATCTGCTTCAGTAGGAGCCTCTTTTGCTAAAGATGAGTACATTTCTGTATCAGCATCTTCGTTGCTTTCGAGACGTTTGAGCGCGTTATCGGTTCCGCTTTGCACTAGCGCCCAACGCCAGATCCGTTCACGCAGCGATTTATCGTCGGGAGGCACTTCTGCGCCAAGTTCTTTCAGACGCGTTGCCCATCGTTCTGCGTGCCCCGCTTCCGTCTCAGCCAGACCAATCAGAGCTTTCCGTCTCGCCTCATTGGATTCGCTTTTGGCAAGCGCTAAATATGTTCTTCGAGTTGCGCGTTCTTTTTGCAGGGCAATTTGCAAGCCCTTAACGAATTTTGATTTGTCTTCATTGTTCATCGCATTCCTCGATACGTCAACGTGGGTTGGTGTTATTGTTTCCAAACTTGGGAAAGAATTGCCCAGTAGATTTCATATATTCACGATACTCATCGCCAAATTTTTCGATGAGATTGGCTTCCTCTTTTGGTGTACGGATAGCCATGAGAATGAACGTGAGAATGCCCAACGCAGCGATGAACCAACTATCAGCCATCATGCCGAATGCGACGAACATGGACGCTCCAAAGGTATAAAGCGGATGCCTAATATAACGATAGATGCCGTTCGTGACGAGTTTGTGTTCTGTGCGTGTGGCGCTGGTGGGTGTGATGCCACTGCCGATACTGCTGAACAACCAGTAAATGCCGAGCACGCAAAGGATACCAATACCCACACCGAGCCAGCGAACCCAATCCGGCAAGCCAAGCTTTGACCATGCCATCCATTGCGGATTGATAAGATACACAAACGGGCTGAACCAGAGAAGGAGTCCACCGATGCGGATCATAGTCATCATTGTGGTTCCGTCCACTTTGCGGGAGATCTGTTCGCCTGTGTCTTTATCTGCCTTGCGGCGGAAGTAGATTGAGATGCCCATTCCTGTGAAAAGGGTGACAGCGGCTAAAATGCGAAAAATGTTTTCGTTCATGTTCACCTCTAAGTTTATTTCTATTTACCAAATGTATGGGATAAGCCGGTATTTCACTTGCGTCATATACTGGGTGTACCCATCCAATTCCTTTTGCAATGTGTGCTCTTCCAGTACAGCCCGCCTTGCAAGTACAAGCATAAATGCCAAGCCCAATAAAACTCCATACCATGATCCGAGCAGGAGAGGTGTACCCACCATGAAGAATAGAAAACCAGAATACATTGGATGTCGCACAAAATGATAAGGACCTGTGGATACTACTTTGTGTCCACGCTCTTTTTGAACTCGTACAACGGTCGACAAATACGAGTTTTCACGAAATGTCAGGAAAAAGAGATAAAAGGAACAGAGCAAAAGTGCGCACCCAACAATCTGAAGCCAGATCGTCACTGGTGACCAGCGATAGCGGACGCTATCCAGAGATATAAAAACCAACCATGCGAATGGCAGAGTCAGAAGTAGGGGAAAAATTACTTTGTCCCATTTCTTCTGATTGGGTCTACTGATGCTCATACGTTCCTGTAGCAACCCGGGGTTATAGTTATACAGCCAGATATTGACGCCTATGAAGAATCCAAAGAACAGAGCGAGATAAATCCACCCCGTGATCCATGTTAGAGTACCAGCTGGAAGAAACAATGCTAGAGCGAAAAGTATGAATAAGCCCACGGTTTGTCCAACGAGAAGTTTCATATTGATTTTCATGTGTTCTTACAACCTACATTTCTTCCACAAAAATTTGACTGGTGATATTTAATCCAAGCACTACAGATTTCTTTCCGACTTTGATTGTCAGGTTGTGGTCAAAAGGAGAGTGATTCTTGACCTCCAATTGTGCGCCTGGGATAAGACAAAGTTCTTCAAGGTAACGAAGCAGGTTTGGGTCGGAGGCTTTGACGCGTAGAATGGTTGCGGTTTGACCGGGTCGAAGCGCGGAGAGTGGAGTTGACGCGTCTACAGGCATTTTCAAGTCTTCGGTGGGGATCAAGTCACCATGCGGGTCTCGTTGAGGGTTGCCCATTGCCGCGGCGATGCGTCTCTCGAAATCCTCCGAGATGACATGTTCCAGCCGTTCCGCTTCCTCATGCACTTCGTCCCAGGAGTAGCCGAGCGTTTGTACCAGCCATGCTTCGATCAAACGATGATGGCGGATGACTTCCAGCGCGGCTTTTTTGCCGTCCCTGGTTAATGTCACGCCTTGATGTTTCTGATACTCAACCAAGGCTGGTTTTGCCAAAGCAAGTTTTTGGATCATCCCTGTTACGGACGGGGCGCTGACTTTGAGCTTTGCGGCGAGTGCGGTGGTACTCGCGTTTTCTCCGTTCTCTGTCAGTTCATAGATCTGTTTCAGGTAATCCTGAATGGAGATGGTGAGAGTAGGACGCATTGTTTGTTTATTCCCTGGTCGTGTTTTGTGTTATTACAGTCTTTTTGTAAAAACTTATCTTGTTGAAATAAATATTTAGTCTTGCCTAAATTTTAGGCGAGGAGCTGAAATATGTCAAGGGAAAGATTTTTTCGATCGCCATTGTGGGTGAATACATATAGCCTGACGCCAAAATTACTCCACACTAGTCAACTTTTAATGTTCAGGAATATTGCCATGTTGGAGGATTGTGTAATAATCAATAATATGTCCAAACCTGAAACAAGTTTGCGCATTTGTATTCTGATGGAGGATGGGTATGTGAACTTTGACCCAGGTTATTATTTAAACGATTACACATGGGAAAAGGTCATCATGGAGTCGCCTGTGCTTGAACGATTGCGTTCTGTGCAAGAGCAAAGCAATTTTGATGTGTATTTGAATTTGTGCGAAGGATACGAGGAGCCTTATTATTCGGGTTTGGATGTTGTTCGCGCACTTGAGAAACTACATCTTCCATTTACGGGCGCTGATAGTAAATTTTATACACCATCACGTGATGAGATGCAGTCTGTGGCTGAAAGGCATGGGATTGGATTCGCCCGAGGGGTCAATGTGCCAGACGTCGGGAAGGTGGAAGCGTTGGTCGATGGTCTGAGATATCCGTTGATAGTCAAGCACCCGAACAGTTATGGAAGTGTGGGTATGACTTCGCAAATCCCGCGTGGAAACGCTAAAAGGGTTACGTATGCAAGTCAGACGGATCTGCAGAAATTTTGGGAGTGCGCGTGTGGAAGAATTCATCGATGGGCGTGAGTTCACCGCTTTCGTTGTAGATAATCCTGACGATCTCGCAAATCCATTTATATATCCACCGGCTGAATTGACCATTCCTGATGGGGAAAGCTTCCTGCATTCACAGGTGAAGTGGCAGGAGTATGTTTATCTGAAACGAGTTGAAGATGATAAGCTGGCTGTCCGTTTGAAGGACATGACGTGGAAGATGTATCGTGCCATGAATGGGGTCGGGTATGCCCGTTGTGACATACGCATGAATGAAAGCGGCGAGCTGTTTATGCTTGAGATCAACCCAAATAATGGTATTCTATATGAGCCAAAGGACTTGGGACCCGCTGATATCATGATAGAGTATGACCCTGATGGACATAATGGCTTTCTGGACCAGTTGTTTAGGTCTGCGCTGGTGCGTCATCAGGCAGGAAACTTGAAGGTAAATTAAATCAGCATGGAGGTGAACGATGCGTGTTTGTGTATTGTCTGATGAAGAGTTGGAAGATTTCGACCCTGCTCCATTCCTTCAGGATTATGAATGGGAAATGGTAACTTTGCAGGCGCCTGTTTTGGAGAAAATTCAGGCGATCGCTGCACAGAATAAATTTGATGTCTACCTCAACGTCTGTGAGGGGTATGAGGATGGCGAGGAGGATGTTTATACGTACCGTGGTATTGATGTGATCAATGCCCTTGAACAACTTAACCTTCCGTATACGGGTGCAAATCCACAATTCTTTGACCCGAGTCGTGAGGAAATGCAGGCGGCGGCCGATGCGAATGGAATTGGCTTTGCCAAAGGTTACCGGGTGAAGACAGTGGAAGAAGCTGAAAAGCTTGTAAAAAACCTTCGATATCCGATTATGGTAAAGCATCCTCAAAGCTACGGGAGCACTGGCATGTTCCGTGAGTCACGTGTGGATTCGCTGGAGCAGTTGCGTGTTCAGGTGGAACGCGTCTGCGCAGAGTTCGGTGCGGCTCGCATGGAGGAGTTCATTGTCGGGAAGGAGTTCAATGTATTCGTTGTGGATAACCCCGATGATTTTGATAACCCTTTTGTGTACCCGCCTACGGAGTTGATCTTTCCACAAGGGGAAGAGTTCTGGCACACCGATATCAAGTGGGATTACAACGTTATCTTTGATTTCAAACAGGTGACAGACCCAGCGCTGGTCTCGCGCTTACAAGATATGGGCAGGAGAATGTTTCTTGCCATGCAGGGAATGGGTTATGGGCGTTGTGACATCCGCATGAACGAAAAAGGTGAGCTATTCATTCTGGAGATCAACCCTAACGGAGCTATCATGCTCCTGCCAGAAGAATATGGACCTGCAGATTATATGATCCTGTATGATAAGGATGGATATCATGGTTTTTTTGACCGTATCTTTCGTTCTGCTTTGATCCGACAAAAGATGCGCGCAAAGGTGGGTTAATTTCCGCGGACCAAACCTTCAATTTCTTTTGTTCGTTCTGTGATGGATGACGCAGTTGTAAGAATAGCTGTGTCATCCATTTTTTCTGTGCTGATCATGAATCCGTCTACCTCTGCCAACGCGGCATAAACTTTCCGTAATAACCGTTTTGACTCATTGGGCGCCTGCCCAATGGCAACAAGTGTTTTGTCGATTTGTATCGTATGTTGAGCGAAATGCGCTTCGTAGCGATGTAAGCGATGGCGAATGGGAAAACGAGTCTCCTCCCAAAATGTGGATGGTAGATCCAATTCTGCATCTGTGATCGTACTGAATTCTTCAACGATCTCCGAATGGAGATTTCGATGATATGTCCGCATCTCCTCATATGTACTCTTCATCAGCCTTTGATATTCATCCTCGGTCATTTTGGAGACCCTCGGTTCATCCTCCTCCGGCATTGGCTCCGGTTTCCATGAGCCTGCGCGGTGCCCCTCGAGCGCGTAGCGGATTGTGGCAGTGAATCCAATCTCTGTGTTGAGGATATGTTTATAGGCGCCGTGTACAGACCATTCACCTTCAGAGGGAGCGCTCTCTGCAACTTCCGTGGAAACACCAAGGAGCGCGGCTTGCAAGTCCATGTATGCAGCGTGGTACTGGCTCAGGATGTGCTGTGCAGGCGTCAGCTCGGAGCGAAGCGTGGAAAGAGTCACGGCAAGTTGACGTAATTCCTGTAAAGTTACGAAGATGGAAAAGCGGATACCCTCTTCGTCATGGTCTTTCCATTTCCATTCACGTTCCAAATCCTTTTCTGAAAGTGGATGTATCAAGGATGCAAAACCGTCAACAGCTTGAGTGAGTTTGGTGTTGAACATTTTCGAGTAGTGGTTCAAAACACAAGATTGTAGGTAATCGCCAGATTGTATTCAACAATAAACCAGCGTGTGACGAGATGATGCATATAAACGGTTTTGGAAAAGGACAAGGTTTTGCGAACATACCTGGCTAACTTTTGACGCAACGCGCAATATCCAGTTGTTAGCACATCGTCGGTTTGTGCTGGCAACAAACTCTCTTTGACTGTTGGTTGTGTACTTACTTTTTTTGAGCATCTTTTTCAAGGTATTGCGGCAAATATGATCGGGTCCACGCAATGCCACGTATACTCGGTCGTTCATGATAGGCAGACAAGATTTGCTCTTTTTCCGCCCTCGCTCCGTTGGTTTTGTGGATACATAACGGCTGATTTGCGACAGTCCCTGCACAAGAATTGTTGATTGCCTGCACTGTTCTGCCGTTTTTGACAACATTCGTGCTATTGCATTGTGGACAGTGGAAGATTTCTGTTTTATGGATCATCTCCCTTTTATAACATCATTTAGAAAGAGCCACTACCAAAAAATGATGCCAGCTCATTATCCAGCAGGCATCATTACATCATCAATCTTCTCTTTAGGATAAGGCCAGACTCACCTTTGATCCCTTTTGCAAGGTAAAAATCACCCGCACGAACAGTCAACGGTCCTTCCAGACTTATAACTGTCACCATTTGATCTTCGGCACCATTGGTGATATCTGTAAGCGGGACCAGCAGGGTAATAGCACTCTTGACGCAATACCCGGGTCTAATGATGACATAACTTTCCTCAAAAATAACAGGATCGATCGGCCAATAATCATTGGGGGCATCCACCTCGCTAATAAGAAAATCGCCTTTTTGGGCAGTTAACTCGGTAACCCCAGGGAGTATTGATATCCATGGTTTGAGATTTGCACCGGGGCGAGGAAAGAAAGGCACAATACGCCCGTCTCCCAACTCCGCTCCTGATATAAAGGTTTCAATCGCAAAGTGCTCCAACAATAAATCACTGGATGTAATAACAAGCGGTTTACTCATAACAATAATAGAAATTTTACCATAGGCAAATTGGCAAATAAAGGTTGCAAATCAAGCGCACAACATGGCGCTGTCCATTGGTCACACAGGGACAAATTACCATGTACAATAAAGTCGTGATCCTGATCTTGTGTAGTATGAAAGAGATATTGAAATGAAAAAACGACTGAATCTGCACAGCATACATACTAATACTCATCCTTGCCTATTTTTGTCTCCGCCTGTTCCACACTGACAAACGCTTCTACCATCATCTGAACCTGCTCTTTAGTTCTGATGGTATATCAGAAGGTCATAAGCTGAAACATCCAGTGAACATCGGAAGAGTCTTACCATTTCAAATATCTCCGATCTCGGCACAAGGGGACGATATGACAAGCAGGAAATCATGTTTGATGTGATATACCCTGGGCGTAGTAATCCTCAACTGCCTTTTCGATATATCGCCTCCCGGCCGGTATCGATGGGATGGTTGGAATTTCAGTAGAAGGTGTATTCACATCACCCACGGGAAAAACATGGGAACAACCCAGCGTTCTACTACAGAATATTTGACGACCAAATAAAAGATGGAAATTGGATGGTTTTATCCGACAGGCAAGGCAGTTTGGAAAGTCAGGCTCTCACCAGATGAGGTGGGAACCTGGCAATACTACATAAAAGCACAGGACAAAACCGGGACAACACAAACAGGGTCGAATCTCCTTTACAGTTACACCATCTCACCAGCCATGGATTTGTCAGGGCAAGTAAAACCGATCCGCGTTACTTCGAGTATTCCGATGGCACATACTTCCCGGCTCTTGGGATAAACAGTGGCTTAGATTGGGCAAACCCAGCCTCCAATCAACAATATATTTGAAAAGACTGGAACAAAATGGTATTCAAGTAGTACGAACTTGGTTGACAATAAAGGTCTATCTTCTCGGATCCACATGGAATCCGTGGTATGGAAGCAGAAACGACTACGATGGGTATCTTCCAAGAGCTGGAATTTTCACCAATGGAGTTTTTACCAAGGCCAATGTCACAAATGAGATTAGTATACGCGGACAAAAATTCTTATTGGTTTGACGCCTGCCG
>CAVSRF010000070.1:0-54366 GCA_963730175.1 uncultured Chloroflexia bacterium
CCTGGGGGTCCCCTTATGAGTGGTCAACTCTTCAGCCTGGGAAAACGTCAATGATCTGCATACTCGCGCGAACTACGCTACGAACTGTCAGCCCGATGAACATGCCAGAATATACTGACATGAGCCTGCACATTTCCTGTTATCTTCTTCGCCATTCCGAAACACCTAGAGGAGGAACGTTCATGATCCAGGGAAAATCCTTGCTTTTTTCCCCATTTTCAGGTATTATGCCGTTTAACAACATGTCGTCTAACGACATATAAAATAAAACCCAATGAACACTCCTTCCGATTCTCCACTTACCAAATCCACCTATTTCATCCTTCTGTGTCTTTCTCCAAAACCAAAACACGGCTATGCCATCATGAAGGATGTGCGGGAACTCAGCGAGAACCGCGTCATTCTCAGCACCGGCACGTTATATGGAGCGCTCAAGCGTTTGCTGGATCAAGGCTGGATCATCCGCATGGAGGATGCCAACGCCAAAGGCAACAGCCGCGACCGCAAGGTGTACAAGCTTAGTGAGCAGGGACGAAGGATGTTGAAGGACGAAATCGCCCGACTTCGAAATCTGTTGACTGCGGCAAAACAAAGCCTGGTGGAGGAGAAACGATGAACGCCCCGCCGGATCCGGCCGACAAACTCTACCGTTTGATTTTGCTTGCATACCCTCCCGAATACCTGAACACCTTTGGCGATGAAATGCGCACAACGTTTCTGGACGGAGCGGATGAGGCAAGGTCACAAGGCACGCTCGTTCTGTTTCTTTTGCGGGAGCTGTGCGACATCCCCAAAGTGCTTGCAAGTGCGTATTGGAATGGGTGGAAAAGGAAAGCGCAAACAGGAATACAAATTCTCCAGGAAATAACATCATCATCGGATCTGCCGCCTGCTCCGCCCGATGGGCGCAATTCCTGGAAACAGGTGGTGTTCGAATGCAGCCTCTTTATCATTACAGGCATCCTGCTGATCACTGCCACCTATTTTCCCATCGAGGGGGTAAGGGAAGGCTGGCAACGCAGCGCGGAATACTTGGGAAAGATCATCGTGCCGTGCACCCTGCCATTTCTTCTGCTCGGACTGGCGCGTGGATTACCCCGCTGGGCATACCCATTCAGCGGACTGTTGCTGGGTTATTACGCATTTGTTTCGAACCAGACCGCGCTCGGGCTGTTCCTGCTCCTCCTGTTATGTGGTTCCACTCTCCTGGCGCTGGCAGCGATCCTGACCGACCCGCAACCCACCCTGTTACCCATCCTGTTTCGTCGGATCAGGCAGAGTGTTTCAACAGACTGGACGCGTCTTTCGTTCGCGGTCTACGGAGCCATGCCCTTGCTTATCCTCATGGCGTTCGATGATTCCCATTACGATAACCGCACCCCCTTTCTTGCCCTAGCTGCGCTGACGATGGTCGCCAGCGCGTTTCTGTACTGCCACAGTCGCACGGAGCCAATACAGCTGCTTGCGCTTTTTGCAGGGATGACCCTTTCCATAGGGTGTGCCTGGTTGGATCGAATTTCTTTTGCCAACAGTATGAGCAGTTGGATCATCGTTTCCTCACGCGCGGATGCGGGTAATTTATGGTTATTCCTCCTGTGGATTCAATGGATCGTCTTATTACTATCCCCAGGGATTCTGCTTGGTCTCGGTCGCACGTTGAGTTCGCAAGCCGGCTGTATAGCGGCAGGATCGCACCTATGATCTCATCCATTTTTCTGTACATCATCATTCCTGTTGGTTTGATCATTGCAGCAAATACCCTGATCCGAAAAAGAAGTGAGCAGAATGCGGTTGGCCGACGCTCCTTTCTCTTTCTGGCGTGGACAGGTCTGGGATTGGTATCCACTTTCTTGCTTCTCTATTGGTTGCTGCCACCCATGGGATACGGAATCCCCACCCTGCTGGCACCGGCTCTAGCGGGTGTGATTGCCATCCTTCTGCTTCACCTGCAGGATTGGAAAAAACTTCAGGACAGGGAAAGGACTGTGCTTTTATCCGTAGCCGGTTTCCTGGCGGTGTTGGTGCTGGGGCGATTTGTGATCAGCAGAATTAAAGGGGATGGCCGTGAACTTGACACACTGTTGCTGGGTCTTTCAGTTCTTGCTGCTGCCATTCTTCTCGCGGTTGTCTGGTCTTTGGGGAAACATCGTCCCATTCTGGTTGGCATCATCGCCCTGCTGTACATGCTCGTGTTCAATATCATGGAAGGCGGCTCACTCCCCTTTTTCGATGACACTCCCAAAGGATGGCTGTCGATCGTGACCGTGGCGGTATACCTGATCCTGCCGGCTCTTGTTATTGCAACGACCATGAGGCTGGCATCAAGCGCGTTCAGCCAATCCGACGGGCAGGGTGAAACTACTACATTTTCATGGCGAACGGTCACAGTGCGATTGCTCTTCACTGTTCTTGTACTCGCATTGTTCTTCTACACGCTCGTGTGGCTTTCCATTTGGGATGGGACCGATGATGGCGTTCGCGGAATCCTCATGTTGATGTGGTCGACACTATCGGCCATCGCTGGCGGCATGCTCATTTTCACGACCTCAGTCGGCTGGCGTCGCTGGATCGGGGTGGTGCTGGCGATCCTGACCATCGGACTGGTACGCTGGTCCATCGCGTTTCCCGGGGATCAATACCGCCCATATGATGTAACCCAAGCGCGCGCTACACAGATCCAGAAAGCCATCGAAAAATATCATGCCAGAACCAGCTGGTATCCATTCCGACTCTCGGACTTGGTTCCCGGTGAACTATGGCGAATACCACTGCCCATGATCATGCCTGATGAGGAATGGTGTTACCAGGGTGGTTCGAATTTCTATCGTCTGGGAGTCGTTTATCGCGATCATTGGAGTTCCCCGTATCTGAGCGTCAAAATATATGCCACAGCCGGAAATGTTCCCGAGGGGAACTGGGCCTGCGATGAAAAACTCGCAATTCTCCTCTCCCGTACCAACTCGGAAGCCGGTCAGCCGACAGAGCCTGCTCCAATGCCCACCAGTCCGGTGACTGTGGGGCGAACTGTCATCGAACCCATCCTTCGCGCCGCCTCTCTCACCGTGGGTGACTGGTCTTTCGATGGCAGGTATCTGGTGTTTGGACAAACCAGACTCACGGGCGAAGTCGAAGGTCCACTTGAGATCGACGTGCAATTTCTCGATGCCAAAACAGGCGGAGTCTGTTCGTCCCCTAAAAACAAATGGCGGGCGGGAGAACGATCCGATGGGCTGACCGGACAACACATCTGGCTGCCTGATGGGCGATTCCTGTATGTGTCCAATTTGGGTGGGTTGGCGGTCCTCACACCGTGCATGGACGGGGTGGAAGATCTGACGAATCGTTATCCGGTCCAATTCACCCAGGTGGCGTCCTTTGATGCCAACACCGGATACGCTGTGCTGAAAAATCAGGGAATCCTACTGGCTGTTGAATACCGCGACCCTAGAAATACAACCGATTACGGATATTTCGCCATCCCTGTCGGACAATCAGAGGGACTGGATTTCCTGGTCGCCCAATGGAACCCGTTTTGCCATCTCACAGGTGATCGGGCAGGACGCCAGCGCAGGAGCTACCATTTTTATCGTTGATGAATCCTCAAGGACAATAGAGAGGCGTGTTCCACTGACGGCCAATCCAGAGACCGTGGATGGTCCGGTTGTGGACTGGCTATCCAAAGACGAACTGTTGGTGCAGTATGCCAATTCGCTTCTCATCCTGGACCTTCGTTCAATCCCGTCTAAACCACCAACCTGATCCGGGATACATTTCAACTGGATCTCTCCTTTCCCATGGACGTCTCATCGATGGATTTTCTCCGGCATACCGGCTCGGATGGATACGCGGTCGCTGTCCGAGCCAACCATCCTCATAATCAGAGCGTGTATTTATACGAGTCCCAAAACCGGACAGGTAAAAGTATTCCAGCACGATGTCAGCACTTTGCTTTTCTTTCCAGATGGACAATGGCTGCAGGCGCCGAAATGGGAGGATAACCCTCATACAAGGATGAATACGATATGGTCTGGATGGACCATCCGGAAGACACATACCACCTGGTTGTGGAAGGACACGCCCCACGGGATCGCCCTCAGATGTTCCCGAAATATTTGCCTGCATCATCCCAACTTGTGTTCGGTTCCTCCCAGGGCATCTCGCTGGTATCGCTCCCGGATGGGAAAACTGTTCAATTCTGGGAACTTGCCGGCAGCAATAAATCACCGAGCAGGGTTTTACCCTCTCCACAAGGCGATGTTCTTGTTGTCCTGGTGGAAGGGGTCGGGTTGTATCGTATTCCATTGACGGCAAAGTGACGGATGGATACAGGAGACCACTAATGTCCATGACATTTCTCGATCAGTTAAGTGTGATCCCAGCTTTGCTGGTTATCTTTCCAGCGCTGCTTTTGCTGCGCGGTCAGGATGAAGAAAGATCTTCAAGCCGCGTCCTCCTGTATTTGCTGGGAATGGGAGTGTTGATTCTGCTGGCACTTTTTGTCACCAAACGATTTATCACCGAGCCGTATGATCAGCCGTTTTTCCAGCTTGCAAGTCTTTTAACTTCCTCCCTGACAGGCTTGACGGCGCTCATCCTCTTGCATCTAAGGATATGCGTGAGCATGAACCGAGGGACCAGGATTGCAGTAGTTCTACTGGGGCTGACGATGGCAACCTTTTATGGACTCTTTTGGAATTCCCAATTATCGGTAAGCTATCTTATCCTGCCCGGTGCCTTGATCCTCGCGATCGGATGGACATTGGGAAAACGGTTTGGCTGGCTGGCGATTGGTTTGAGTCTGTTGTCATTGGTTGTGTTCTTTTTATTCAGCCAGTTGTTAAATCATCCGCCTGACTACAACAACAATCACCATCGCGTCTGGCAGGGATCCTGGCTTTATCTGCCTTTTATGTAATCCCGGGGCTTTCAGTGGTTATGTCTGGCTTGCTCATCACCGCCAGTCCCAGCCTATTTCCCCACAAGTGGAATCCAAACCATCCGGCCCCGTCGGTTGGATCAAAATTGGTTTAGCGCTTATTTTGCTTTTCTCTCTTATTTACAATATCTTTTGGGGATCGGTGTGGGATCAGACCAATGATGGGTTATTTGGAAGTTTCCTGATGGGACCATCAGCTGTCGTTGCAGTTGGAGTCGGCATGGTGATGATCCTGACACTCCGGGGACAAAACCGACTGATGGGATTGTTATTCACTCTGGTTGTCCCCATTGTGATCTACCAATCCTTTGAAGCCGGTTGGCACGTATCGTACCATGACATGACCGAGAAACGGGCGGCAAACATAGCCCAGGCACTGGATCGATTTCAGAAACGGGAAGGATATTATCCAAATTCATTGGAGGGTTTGATACCGCGGGATATGCTGTTCCTCCAGCAGCCTGTGATTTTGGCGGGAGAAACCTGGTGTTATGAAGGCGGCACGGAGTATTACCGGCTGTCGGCATTCTATCGGGAATTTTTTAGCGCGCCTGTTTCGTTGCATGTGTATGCCTCCGCCGGAAAATTACCCACAAGTCCATCCGCCTGTGATGAACGATTGCCGGAGATGAAGAAAAAATACTATTCGCCGATGGAAGATCCAAATGCCTTGCAACCGCCCATCCCCACCCCTCAACCTGAAAATGAGGTGGGAATGCCCAAGGTGGAAATTCAACCTTTGCTGAACGGTGTGCCTGCCATTCCTGGCAGCTGGTCTCCAGACAGTTCTTATTTTGTATTTGCGACACAGAAGAAGGGCCTTGTCCTCCATTTTCTAAATGGGAAGACCGGTGAGGTTTGTACATCTGATGAACAATTTTCCACAGTGGACTCCCTGCGTGTGCACCATACCTGGCTGCCTGATGGACGCCTTTTATACGTAGATGGTTCCGGCAAGATGATGGCACTTATCCCTTGTCAATTCCGAAGCGAGCAACTTGGTGATCGTTTTCCGATATCCTTTCAACAAATCGTTTCCGTTGCACGAGAAAGTGAACGCATCCTGCTGAAGAGCGAAAAGGCCTATTGGATCCTGGATGAGCGACTCTGACAGCGATACCCATTCCTAATGTGACACCTGTTTCCTATGAATTTCATTGGGATACTTTTTCCTGGCTGCCTGACGGCGATGTATTGGCGATCGCCCGGTTGAATGGACGCAAAGGCAGCCAGGCCGGCAGCACTGTCTATCGGATCGACGGCAACACCGGCAAGTTTTGAACAGCGCCACTTTGAAGGGTGAATTTGGGCAGAGCGCTCCGTGGATCGAAATTCTCAATGACCACGCATTGATTATGAATGGTATTGGGGAATGGCAGATGCTGGATTTCAGCACCGATCCGCCTACGACCACCAATATACTTTCTGACATTTTTGGAGTGGATGTCAAATTCCCCGATGAGATCTCTGCTTCTGGTTCCTACGCGGACTCGGATGGAAGTGGATATTATCTGGCGGTTCGTCTGAATCATGCGCGCAATCAGGCGACCTATCTGTATGATTTCGAAGACCAGACAAGTCCATGTATACAATCATGAGTATCACACCCTGTTGATATTCCCAAGCGGGTATATGATGGAAATGCCAAAATCGGAGACAGTTCCATCATATCAGGATGAATATGATGTTGTGCTGGTCGATCAACCGGAAGTGGTGCAGCCACACCTGAAAATTGACGGGCATACACCACGCGAATATCCCCAGCTTGGCCTTGCATACCTTGAGAAGAGATCGCAACTAGTGGGTGCTTCCGAACAGGGAATTTCATTGGTTTCCCTGCCAAGCGGAGAGATGGTTGCTTATTGGGAACTGATGGGAGAAGGATATTCGCCATGGATTATGGCAGCGCCAAATGGATCTGCCTTGATCGCCGCAAAGGACTTTGGCGGGTTGTACTTTATCGTATTGCCCCAGAACTAGAATGATACTATTAGCCAATCAATTAAAGTGGATTGTCCGATTTGTATGGCGGCTTCTCTGCTAGAGACTTTGAAAAAGCTGGAATTCCCCGATTAACAAGAGTATGAACCGCCAACCCAAGGAACATGCCAGGGATTGCAGGGATGTACCCGCAATTGCCGCGTCCCACCCACCATCTTCGCCAAAATTCAAAACCCACAAGCGCTGCAACAACAGCAGAGATTGGGAAAAGGAATCCAATGGCCCCAATGGCAAACAGGTCCGCCTTGCCAACCATCTTGCGTCGTACACCAAAACCAACCAGCAAGATCGGCCAGGTCAAGGGATAGAACACAAGCGGAAACATAAGACGTGAAGGGATCCGATGGATGCTGCCCCAGATCACGGCAATCGCCAAAGCCAGTACATGCCAGGGCTTGTCCGCAAACACAAATATCCCGGTCAGCACGAAAAATATATCGATGAATGGAACAAAGCGGCTTCGCAGATCCACAATGGAAAACAATGCAAAGGTAAAAACAGAAAAGGTTTGAACAAAAGTCACAAGTAATTTTCCTCGATGATCGATCAGGTCGGACGCCCCATGAGAGCTTGCTCGATTCCCGGAGCCATGGCATCGTGCGAAAGAGCAAGAAGCATATCCGGGAGAAGAATTGTAGTAATCGGAATTGTCGCTGATATAGCCTGGCCATGGACCCCAGCTCGCGCGGATATTGATTTGCCACTACCCCTGGCTCAAGCCCCGCAGAACGCAATCTCGATTCGATGGCAGGAAATACCTGTTTAAAGTCATCTGCCGATCCACCAAAGTTATCCAATAATGTTTGAGTAGTTCTCGAAGTAACACCAGAAACGCCAACATCTGGAGCGGATTGTTCCTGGTTGATGTTGGTTGAAATGACCAATGCGCGCAGAGAGTTCCTGCGAACGGGCATTAATTTCATGTCCGCGGGCAAGTCCACCTGCAACCTGTGCGTGTCTCGGAAGTCCCATACCGCTAAATAAGGTGGACATGGTATTCATCGTGTTTGCTTTTCCAAGACTATCCAGCGCCCCACTGCTAACTCCACTAGCAACTGTGGTTCCACTACTACTCGCCAACGCAGTGCCTCCGCCTGCAACCATCGTCCCTTCTCCAGCCAGAGCAGCACCTCCAGTAGCTACTCCCGCTCCCACCAATGCAACCGTGCCAACGATACCCTTTGCAGCATCCCACATTTTTCCAAGTGTTTCAGCCGCCGATCCAAGGGTGATACGCCCCAGAATGCCGGTCATGGTCATCAACATACCGGCCGCCCCAAACAACCAAAGAATACGAATCATCCCAGCCAATATCCCACCGGGAGCCACAAGGTATGTGGAGGCAAGAATACCGGCCTTGAATATTCCTCCGGCCATGATCGGCAATATGGATACCATCACTACACCCTTTACCCACAGAGATCGCAGCCACCTCATTTCAGGAATGACGCTGGCTACTGCAAAACTTGGACCCAGCACAGCCAGGACAAACAATGTAGCCTGGGCAACGCCGAAGGCAAATATCAATCCGGCTACTGCAAGCAGGGCGCCAAGTGCCAACGCAATGGACATCAGACCTTGCATGAAGGTGACCGACCCTGCCGGGTTGATGATGACAGGCGTAAAGCTTGTCGAAGCCATGGCGCCAACGAACTTAACTGCCAGCGATGAGGTCTCACCCAAAACCGCACCCATCATCCACCATCCCAAGCGCACGATCATGTCAAGAAAGGCTCCGCACGCAATCGCAAGCACGCCTGCGGTTAACCAATCTCCAAGCACATGCAGCGGTGTATCTGATTCACCCAACAGCCTATTCCAGTGATACATGGCAAGCCGAAGAACGAACAATCCCACAGCCAGCGATCCTGCGACAGGCAGACTGGATCTTGCCACATCGGAGTATGAACCTCTGGCAGGAGCCTGGATCACGTTTGCAAGTACGGAAGTCCATGTAGAGATTTCTCCCAGGGAAGCCCGCTCGTTTTCTGTAGCGGCCTTCATGAAAATATTCCCGAGCGCCTCGGAGATGGTTTCGGCGGGAAAGACCAGATGGTGAAAGATTTTCGTCACCGAACTAACAAACACAGAAGTGGAGTTCCCTTCACCTGCGGGTGGCTGGGGCGGTTCGGGAGTCTCAACAGGTTGAGGAGGCGGTGGCGTGCCATCGGCAAACACAACCCTGGCGCCACTGGAAACCACTAACAGCAAACCAACCAATACACCAAGCAAAATAATGGCGCTCAACCGGCGCGTATGTATATGTGATGGTGTACCCATCTGCTTCATCCGAATACTCCTACAATTCCCTTAGACCGGCCTCTACGGAACCGGTCAAATGCAATCGCTCACGCTTATCCTCCTGCAACAGCCCTGACCGCGGTTGCTTCGGGTATGGTGTTGCCTCGCTCTCCATAGCACATCTTTCGATAACCACATGAAAGGCATCTATGGTATTCGCGGAAGGCGGCTGGCGAGACATTGGGACCTATGCGCGCGAGCCGATACATCGGCATCACACTACCCAGCGCGTGTTTTTCAGTAACCTTGGGATTCATGTAATCAGCCTCACCAGTGACCCGGTCCAGGGCATACAAAAAGGGGCGCTTGCCATCCGGCCATGGTTTATCGCCCACGAGGTCTGAATTGTTTACAAGATAAAACCGGATCGCATCCTGCATGAGATTGGAGACCAGCAGCCCGAGGTGTACGCTGCGCACCTTTCCCACAGTGACCTCCCAGCCCCAGACGGGAAAGTGGACCCGCAGCCTGGAATGCACGCCAGGAGCAGAAAGTGAGACCGTGAACTTCTTGAACGTGCGCGTGGTATTTTCCCCCATGGGAAGTTTCATGCCCGCCTTCCAATCCCGCATCATGAAGGCCCAGATGCGGACATATTCCAAAAAATTGCTCCATGAACCGCCCAGATTCTGCAATTCATTTTGTATCCCAAACGTACTGTCGGACCGCTTGCCTATTTTGAAAAACGTAGTTGTTTCCGGCGCGGGCATTTCATGTGTATGGTGCCGACGAAATGCCGTAACCTTATCGATATATTCCCTTGCCGCCGGAATGATCGAGCCAAGACCATATCCCCTGAGACAATCTGCCATGGTCCTGCCTGTCACGTAATCCTCCAGTGCCTGCCACATCACGTCAAAGACTTCTTCAACCGGAGCATTTCTGACATACCAGTGTGCTGCCAGCGAACAATAGTCATATAGGAGAGCAGCCACGATGGGATTGGATCTGCCCCGGGTTTCCTTTGCCAGGATGAAGATATCTTTAGACATATTTTTTCTCCATATCGGTACGATTTTTCAACATTCCAACATCCAGCGCCATTCACCCTGAAATCCATGGCAATCAAAAATCGAACATAAATCAACTCGCCCGCATGGAAAAAAACCAGAAATATCAAATAAACCAAAGCACGCCAGGCTCCTGGCAGTTTGATTCCCACAACATCATTCTTCTTCACGAGAACACGTGCAAGGATTTGAACCGTGCCCGTAACGATCAGATGTGACGAACATGACCAAAGTGACACTATCTCCCCAAAAGGAGAACGTACACCAAAGCAATCCCACCCAGAGCTTTACATCACCGCCACCCATCCAACCCGAGCTCCAGGCGATCAGCATCAAAATACTTCCCAGCCACAATGTTGGCGAGCCGGGAAAGTTTTCAATGACGCCAATCAACATAAGGGGCAATGTGACCCAATTGGGAACCCTGCGATATCGAAGGTCATATAAGGTCAAATACAGACACAGTAAAACAAGTACATACATCATGATTTGCATTGGCGGAAATTCATCTAGGGGTTAATGTTCTCATTCCAGAATGCCGCCGGTACGCCATTGAAATTGACATCCGCTGCCAGAGAAGGCGGCAAATCCTCGATGTCTTCTGGTAAAAACTCGCCCGTATCGGTATGAGTGGTACACCAGTCATAGCAAACTTCATAGTCAGCTTTCCAAAATAGGCGGTATGGAATTCGGTTTTCCCAGTATGGGAGATACTCTTTCAGATGAATTTGCAGGAACTCAGGAGTTGCAGGATCCCAGCGAAGGACAAGCGTGATATTTCTGTAAACAGCGCTGCGAACGAACTTTTCTGAAATGAATACAGTTGTCGAATTATGCGGAAGATAGCGGTCTCCATCCAGAACTTCTTTCATAGCTGATTTCCGGGAAATCCAACTCGATGGTCATCACAAACTGCCCCGGATGTTGTAATTGATAAAGACTTGCAGGGAAATATTTTCCTGTCGGCTTGGACAGACTGATCAACCAGTGAGGACTGGCCCATACGAATCCTGCCATCCACCACTCCGGGAGAGCCGTTGATGCAAATATCGAAGAACGACCTTGGGCTTTCGCCCCGGTCAGACGCCGCAATATGTGGAGGCGTTGCATACTCAATTGCATTACTGACAGAAGCAATTAAGAAATAGAAGGGTGAATATCACGCGCAGAAATCTATCCATGCACGCAAGGATAAGTCAAAAGGACAGGGGTCCCCTTGATAGTGGCACATTTATCTACTCCGTAAGCGAGTGAAAATGCACAAACAAAATCGCAAGGTAGTTTGCTCTGTTGTTTTTAGGAGGATATTCCAATCAAAAACATAACCTGAGCAAATCCTGATTTTTCGAGTATGCTGGAAGCATGGATCAACAAAGACGCAGAAAGAATATTCGAATCGTACTGGCTGTCCTGGCAGGCGTCCTGCTTGTCAACGATCTGATATATTTTCTACGCATTGAATACGGTGAAGATTCCATTCAGGTAATGGCCTATCTAATTTTTGGCGTGCCCATCCTGGTATTCCAAACTATTGGGCATGGTATTACCCGGAGAATTATCGAAAACTTTTCTGTGGCGGCGATCAAAAAGGATCGAAGGATTAACCGTCCAGGCGCAGATTGCATTTCACAATCTGCCAGAAGCGGCAGCCCAGAGCAGCAGGGCCAATGGAGCGGTAGTCGCCAACAGTCCGGGCGGAGGCAAGATATCCGGCCTGTCCGCATAATCCAGTACTTTCACGGATTTTTTCTGTTACTCCGAGAGGCTAGCAACACTTCCTGTACCAGCCCTAATGATGAGTTCCCTGTATTTGACCCGATCCACTTCCTTAATGTCCGGCAGCTTCAGGCAAATTCCAGGCGTGCACGCCGCGGCATCCGCGTGAGACATAAATATATCTGATCGAGCATAACGGCCGCTCCTCGGATGGATTTACCCTGTACCTGTAATTGATGTGCCGCCGTTGCCATCGGGGAAAGAACACTGTATTGATCCAGCTCACGGCTGAGCGTCTGGCGAACGAACACTATCAACTGCTCAAGAGAGATACCATTTTTCAAAGCGCCTAAGTCGATCCCGCACAAACGCCAGTACTTCGGGCAGGAGATCAGTCAGTCTGGCAGGGTCCGGCTCCTTTGCCAGAATTTGGATCACCTGACTTTGTATGCCTGCTACAAAAGCGCAGGTATCTCCGCGCCGCAAAGCAACCCCGCGAATTTTATGTTCCCCATTTTCTGCAATACCATAAAAACGATTTGCAACAGACAGATTCGGATTCTGTTCGTGAACTGAGAAAGGCAAACCAGGCATATACATTTTCCAATTCCATCGGCAATTCGGTTTCCTGCTCAATCTCCTCCACAAGCGCCTGAAAATCATCCCGGGATGCATCCGGGCGGGAAACGAAAAGACTGTCCACATAGAGATGGTGGACCGCATAATCCGTTTTTCTCGGCAATGAATTTGGCCTGGGTGATCATCTTTCTGGAAAGATATGAGACCACCTCGTGCGAGTTGATGCGTCCAAAGATCGAGTTGGCAAAGCCTAGCCGTCCATAACAAACTACGGTCAGCCATTTCAGTGAATCAGAAACCGCCTTTTTGTTCGTCCAATCGGTAAGCATTCGATATCGCCGCCGGCTGGATCGGTAGCGGGGATCATTCTTGTCCATTGACTTCAGTAGTTGTTTCAGAGCCAGTCGTTTGTCGCGCATGGGTTTGAGCGCTTCTGGCACCAACCCGGAACGGGAAAGAATTTTTACACCCAACTCTGGCAGCTCAAGACCATCTCCTGTCGTGTTCAATATCTACAACGGTTTCAGGTGAGACGTTGTACTTGATCATAATGGAAGCCATCTTGGAGCTAAAATCCATAACCGCCACATTTTGGAAAATACCGGGCGTTGGCTGGAAGACCAGCCCGCCGCGCGCAGCCCTAAAAAGCTGATTGAAGTTTTTCGGGATTTCCCCTTTTTGGCGTTGATATGGAACCAGGGTGCCTCGTTTCATAGCTGTTAGCACCTGCATGGCTGATATTGCCGCGCCCGGAGAACGCCTGGCAACTTCCTGTAAAGGGAGACTGCTAAAGCGTGTCTGCTCAATCGCACCCAGCAATTGGTATTGGTTGTAGGTCATGCAGTTTTGAACATCCACATGCCAGCGTCCGCGCAGATGAACTTGAGGGGCACGGTAATGCGCGTGTCCATAGTTGAAGAAAGTGACTTCCTTGCGCCGCAGAACCGGCATGGATGAATCGCGATTAGGATTGAACGGTATCCCGGTTTCTTTCGATAACTCCAATAACCGCGGAAACAACCATCCATCTCCATAGTGAGTGTGAATTACATCTGGATCAAAGGAGGACAGGATGCCGTTCAGAATATTGAGCAGTTCACGCGGCCGATCGAAAGATAGTCGGACGTAGGATTTTCCAAACTTTGCAATCAAATATTTAGGATAGGTATAAGAGGGATCAGTATCCGGTTTCAGGCTCAAGATCTTCAATTGCGGCAGCTTGGGATCGAGTTCATCAGGGGTATCCAATGCCCTGATACTCAGCAACCTGCCATCTGTTTCGGCTATCACTTCACAATGTGCCATCATGAAAACGTTGTGAGCGGCTGCGTATCGTACCGTGAAAGGCACATCCACATCGTAGAAAATCAGGTCAGGAAAGTTTTCTTGAACCTCCCGTGACAGCCTTCTAAAAATTTTGGGATCGGAAATACCCATCCCCATTACATCCTGGGGACCGTCAAATAAATCATCCTTTGTGACTCGCTCCAGCCTGACAATCTCTTTGGAGTATCTCCTTCGAATGAATACGCCCAGTTCATGGAGACGTTGAAATTCTCCACGCGCATAGAAGAGCGTTTCGAAGTCCTGGTAAAAGGAATGGGAATTCCCATCTTCTCCCACGATCCACAAGACAACTCCCTGGGTTGGATGGGCATATAGATCGAACAGCCAGCCGCTATATTTCTTCATTGGCAGGATTCTTCAACTTCTCGATCTCGCCCCTCAATTCCTGAAGTTGCTTATGAAGTTCTGTGAACTCGTGATGGTTGTTCTTATGCTCTTCCAAGTCGATCAGAAACAGTGCGACTTCGAGAGGCATGAGGTTGGTGACATTGGCAATCGATACCCGTTGATTCAAGATGTAATCGCAAAATTTCTTTACGATCCTTTGATCGCTGGGGGAAAGCATTTCCATGAGAGGTTCAAGGTCGGCAATCAGCTTGTATGCCAGGTCAGTAACAGTAATATATTGGGGTGACATAAATACTCGCTAAAAAAGCAACCCCTGAACATCTTTCTGTACGGATTCTTCCTGCACGGGAACGATCTCATTTGCAATGGAGGCAAGCAAAGGGAAAAACCGTTTGTACTCCTCGGTCTGCAAACATGGAACAAGTACAACAACAGGACAGGAAAGCGAGAGGCGTTTTGTGTAATGGCAGCATTGTTCCAGTACACGATCACGCAGGGATAGTTCGACATCTCCATTGTAGAAATGATGGAGGAAGTTCGTTATCAAGGTCGGCCTGTTCCCCTTATCAACCTCGGCAAGCAAATCCAACATTTGCAGACAAGTCATGGGACGTCTGAGACGCGGATTATCCAGTGTTTCTGTCACTTTCACTGTATGCCTGCGAACTAAACGGGAGAGGGTATCTCGGTCTGGCAGCCATTCGTCGCCGGCGATCAGATTGAAGGGACCTTGCATCGCCAGTCGAGCGATTATTTCAGTTATCCTGGCATGTTCCTTCCCGCTCGTTTCCACCAGGAGCAAATGGCCAAGACGATAAGGTTCCAACCAGTGTGCCGAGTAGGATGGATTGATATCTTCGATATTTTGCAGTGATCGTAGGACGATGGAGCGATGATCCATGTTCGCAGGATAGGACAAAAACTGAAAAACGAACATCCGCCCAGGTCTGATTTATCGAGGAAAAGTTGGCTAGCCCACCTGCAGAGCCAGATATAGCGGCTCATACATTGCCCACCCCCATAAACACGATACCAAGTCTGTTGACAATAGAACTAATGTTCTAATATAATGATTATCACCATGTCTATCTGGAAACTTATATGTTACTGGATAGGCTTGCGCTCTGATCCCGGCCCTCGTTATTATAAATTCAGTGAAAGCACGCAAGTTACGCTGAAGACATTATCCGAGCACGAAGGCTTACCTGAACATAAACTTGCCCAAAACCTCATTGCCGCTGGCCTCTCCCAATATTATTCGACCGATGAATTGATGCAGAAATGGGAGATCCTTTCAGCGCGTGAGAGGGATGTAGCGGCCCTGGTCTGTCTGGGATATTCCAATCAGGAGATCGCCGATCGACTCGTGATCACGACCGGAACAGTCAAGACGCATATCACCAACATACTCCGCAAATTTCAACTTGCCAGCCGCTATGAACTTCGCAATTTATTGTCGCATTGGGACTTCAGCGCATGGACAAAATAATTTCCAAGACCCTGGAAGTTGAAGTGGTCCATGAACATACCCAGGAAACTGAAAGTGTTCTTTGCATTGATACGTGGAACATCCGAAGCAAACGCAAGAGACGATTGGGCTGACTACCATGGGATATGATGACGAAATTGGATTATGGGAGGAACTGGAACATAGAAACAAGTTCATTGATGCTTCTTCAATGTAGTTCTTGGAGCTATTCTTGTTCAGTTCATTTCACGCCAATACACAAGACTACCGTCTTTTCGTCGAAGCGGTGAGAAACAGGCAGACAAAGAATCCAATCCAAATGAAAACACTCTCAAGTACATGTCGAACATATTCGTTTGACAATTGCGACATTTCACCTCGACTGTCGATTCAATGTATTACATATTGGCTGCTATAGGCATCACAACCAAAATAGACAAGGCAAGAAGAAACAAGCCGACAACGGCAGCATCGATAATATCTCTATGGGATATGCTACGCAGAGCTTTGAGTTTGCCTCCCCACCATGAAGGCATTTCAAATGGGTAATACTTCAGATCACGGTGTCCGGCACGATGAACAAAACGGTCATGAATGAGCATATTCATTCCTTTCACCAGATGGTTGTGCACAAGCTTGTCTGGAAACGATATCCATGATCAGACGTTGGAGATCATCCATCGGCGTAGGTTTTGTGATGGCATTGGCTCCAAGAGATTTGTAGCGTTCCACCAGCTGCACATCCGCACTACAGATCACCACGCGATGCCCTTCCCCGCGCTCCTTCATCAACGCATAAATCTCCTCTCCAGACACACCAGGCAGGTGCATATCAAGCATGATCGCATCAGGGAGAGGTGGCGTTGCCAACACTTCAACTCCTTTAGTACCATCATGGATTGTGTCGACCTCAAAACCGCTCATTTCCAGAACGATCTGGAACAGACTTGCCAGGTCACGGTCATCTTCGATAATTAATACTTTTGCTTTCATTCTTCAAATGTTCTCCTTCTCCAATGGTAAGTGTTACGGTAAAGATACTTCCTTTCCCTACCGTGCTTTCAACTTCAACTTTGCCATCCATAAGGGTGACAAGATTTTTCACGATCGATAACCCAAGCCCGGCGCCCTGATGACAACGGGTGGCATAGTCCGAGCCGCGCCTGAATGGCTCAAAGATATCCGGCAGGCGCTCCTCAGGAATGCCAATGCCCGTATCACATACAACCATCTGCCATAAACTTGCCTTCTCTGATTCCTGCCTTTGAAACGCAACACTGACTTCCCCCCGATCAGTGAACTTGATCGCATTGCCAACCAAGTTGACAAGGATCTGATGCAACCTCACGTTGTCGCCCATTATCGTTTCTGGCAGAGTTGGGTCGAAATTTATTTTGAGTGGCAGGTTCTTTTCCTTGGCCAACCCAGATAGTAAGTTTGTCATCGCCTGCATAAGGGAGGGTAATGAGACAGCCTCCCTATGGATTTTCAGCGCCCCGGATTGAATCTGTGCATGGTCAAGCAAGTTGTTGACCATATGAACCAATCGCTGTGCGTTGACGCGTATCCTTCCCGCCATTTCCGAAACTGGTTCAGATCGTTTGGCGATCACTTCAGCAAAACCAATAATCGCCGTCAACGGTGTGCGCATCTCGTGGCTGACCACACCCAGCATGGCGTCTTTGGCTCGCTCGACCTCGATCTGACGGGAAATGTCCCTCACAATCGCCACCCTGCCGACTCCGCTCACATCACTCCACTCAAAGGCAAGCACGCGTCCACGCAGTTCCTGTTGATCCTTCCTCTCATTTACAAGATGTGCCAACCCACTCCCCATCAGGGACAAAGCAGCAGGGTTTGCGAGAACAACCTGGTCGTTTTCATTTAAAACCACAACGCCATCGGCTACCCCGTTCAAAATGGCCGCATTTTTCTGGGCTTCGATGCGCGCGGTAAGAATCGCCCTGTTGGTGATGGACATTCCCAGCCAGGTCAATGCTGCAATCATGAAGAAAATCGCAATGGCGTATGGGTTGGAGGAAAGGTTCAGGACGATTACCGAAATATAGATGTTCGCGATAGAGACGATCAATGCGATAGGGAAGACCGCTAGTGGAGGCAGAACAATACCGCCAGCCAGGATCGGCAACGTCCAGATGATCAGGCCACGTTCCACAAGTTCACTGGGGGTATCCGATACAGATATGATTGCAATCAGGCACATAACGAACAGCCATCCAGCCATCCAGCCCGAGCGATCATTGCGATTGAGTGCAAACAAAAGCCCAAATGCAACTACAACCGAAACGCTGCTCAACAAAACCACCAACGCGCCGGGATCACGAATGACTTCGAGAAAAGGATCCCCATAACTGAACGTGGCAAGTATCGAGAAGAGACCAGCCGCAATAAAAAAAGAAAGGATAATGCTAAGGATTTGTCTGCGGCGCTGGTCATCCGGATCGAAGGCATCCGGGATTTGCAGGATCTTCGGTAATATCATCTGGCCTCTTCAAAGACCTGAATTGTTTCCAGATGAAACTGCTTGTCCCCACCATCCAGAAATTTCAAATCCATGGCTGGCGCAATCTCCCACCAACGGCGCGGCGTGTTGACCACATGGCAGTTGTCACTCCAAACATGGATCTCCACGGGTCCAAAGGAGGGCATGGGCATCTCACACGTCACAACATTGTCAACCTTTACAATGCCCAACCATTCTGTTTTACTCACCCATCGCAGGCGAATCTCGTATTCGTGCAAGACATGGGCATCCACATTAAGTGGTTCAACCCTTGCGGGCGCCCAGTTGAGCGCAAGATAGCACAGTGGACCATTGATTCCTTTTATGGAGGATTCCTCCCCGCGATGGAGAAGCCAAACATGTCAAATGGCTTCATGAACCGGCCATCTTCCTGAAGCGTTCCAACCGGCTGAAAGATTACACCTGCCGTGCCATAGAAATTTTCGCTGGCGAGCGTGGAGAACTTCAGGACCACATCGCCAGAAGGCAAAGGATGAAAACTGTTATCACTGATCAGCGAAACATTGTTATAGCGACCTGCCGCAGGCACTTGCATAAGATTGGCATCTTCGGTATCAAATGCTGGATCCGGGAAATGTGAAATCGTCAAACCATCTTCGCAGGTCATTGCAGCAGAATGCCAGGCGGCCTCATGTGAGACCTTTCCCATTGCCATTGATGATCGTGAATTTCCAGAAACGTGAACACAATTTTTCATCGAAGAAGTCAGCCATGGGCGCAGGATTCTGGAATCCATCCGTGGCGTGCTCTGCCAGGGTAGTGAGCCTGTTTGTTTCAGCTCGGATTGCCCAGGCTGAATATAGTTGGCGATAGTTCAATCCGAGAAACAGGATTGAGTTACAGAGGAGTAACGTTAGAAGTAGGGAAGTTATTTTCATATCATCCGGCTGGTAATATCCCAATGGAAAACAAGCCCGCAATACAAAAGAAAAAGAATAGCATTTCCAGCAGGAAGAATATTTTGAGAGACATTGGGACTCCACCTTTTCAATCCAGTAGGTAAGCCCACAGCGTTTCGGAGGATGTTTGATGGCCTGTCAACATGGTCCAGGCAACGGGCAACTCAAGATCAAACATCACTCCTGTGTTCAGCAGCGAGAGTTCAACGGCCGGCGTCTTCTTGCCGAGCCTGAAGATTGGGTTGGTCCGCAGGTCCCCGGCAATGGTCGGGCGCTTCTTCTTCAGGATTGTTTTCACCTCGTCCGGCGACTCAAGTGCGCAGACTACCGTGTTGCCACTGGATGCGTCATGAAATTCAATCGAGACGATCGGCGACTCGTGCTTGTAATAATCCAGGACAATCGTCTCGCGACCAAAAGCCTGTGCGGTGACCTTCTTCAGCCAGGCAGTAAGGTCCTCGATTTTGATCTGGTTGCTTGCAACTCCACGCTTAATGCGGAGGTCATGCATCGCCCATTGTTTGTAGGCAGTATGAAGTTTGTCGATGGATCGGCGCTGTCTTTCGTTGCCTCTGGTGATCAGCGCACCAAAGAAAACAACGGACGCAACCACGGCAACAGTCAGTAAAAGTTCGGAATACATGATTTGATTTTCTCCTTAGGTTTGAGTTTCAATCTTGGAATTTAGGATTACTATCTATCTTTTCTCTGTGAAATTGTTTTGGCAATGGCAAGAATTGCCTTTGGACGTGGATCAGCCAACGCTGCGGAAGAAAGTGCCCACATCAATGTAATTAGGCTCACGACTGCCAGAATTGGAAACACTGGAGCTACAGGCTCTTCAATAGTGGGTTGCTCACTGTTCCGGTTCGGCAGGATCAATGAGCGAAATTTGAGGCACAGCGGTTTGAACGTGAGGAATCGGTGATGGCAGCATCGTCATGGTGGAAAGCGGTGTAGGAGATGAGGTAGGGTAATGGTGTAGCCGTTGGAGGAATGGGCGTTATGAATGGAATTTTGATCACTCCCGTGATCGCTGGCACAGTTGCCGTAAATATCACAGGCCAGAACCTGAACCTGATAGTTCCCGGAAGGAGCGAGAGTCCCGATCAGAGAATCGGCGATCCCATGTCAGGTCAATTGATGTAGTATTTGGGTCGATATGTAAGGACTACAGGCGGCCATCTTCCCTGGGGGTCACTGATCTTGACTTTGATTTCGCCAATGGAAAAGTAGTTCTCAGACACCTTGATGGTGCCGCTCTCCCATATCCACCAGGAATTGGTGATCTTCACATGAGGCGGGAAGTTATCGACCAGCAATGTCAAAGGTATAGGGTTTTCACGGTTACCCGCTATATCAGTCCCGCGTATCTTCACTGTGTAGGTTCCATTTTGCAGGGTTGTCGTATCCCAATCGTAGGACCACATATCTCCTGAAAGTGCTGCTACATTCCAAGTAGCTCCCCCATCAGTTGAAACATCAACCTCATTCAATCCAGAAAGCATGTCAGATGACAGTCCTTGTAGCTTTACAATGCCTGCCAATACTTCATTGTTCGTGTGGCTAGTAAAGAGTGAAACAGGCGCCATAGTGTCTATGCGCAAAACCTGTGAGGTGGATTTGGTATGCCCTGCCAGATCACCTGCCTGTGCTTCCAAGTCATGAATACCGTCTGACAGAGTTTGTTGAAGCGACCAAGCCCCTCCATTCACGCGTACATTGGAATAATCCACACCTGAAAGATTGTCTGAAGCGGCTGCTGACACATTCACATCTGACACATACCAGCCATTCATTCCGGGGGTACCGCTGAGTACAAATTCGAGATCGGGGTCGATTGTGTCGATGTTTACCGTTCTGCTCGAAGTAATGGAGTTGCCGGCATGATCTACAGCCTTGAAATCGACGATGTAGTTGCCATCAAGGTCAAGCGATGCGCTAGACTGCCAGACGCCACCATCTACAGAAACCTGTGCATCCGCCAGTCCGGACATGGCGTCCGAGCCACTCGCAGAGATGATGACTGGCACAGTGCTGAACCATCCGTTCGATCCGGTCGGTGATGGAACTACCTCGACTACGGTTGGAGGTGTCGTATCGCGTTTCCATGCAGTACTTCCGCTCGCGTTTTTACCGCCCTGTGAAGCAGTGACCGTGTAATTGATGGTCCCATTCCCATCAGGTAGCTGGTTTACTGCATGTATTTCCTGCCGCACATGTAAATGGTGTGCCACCGATATTTCCAGTAATCGTCAGAGTGTAGCCCTGTGGATCGGAGGCGGTCAGGTTTATCGTTTCGTTTCCCACACACCAGCCATTGCTCCCCCACTGCGAGCAGTTGACGCTACTCGAAATGGTCGGCGGTTGATCTGGGTCGGGTTCAGGATCGCAAACAACATCACAGGAGAAACAACAACCCTTGCAACCTCGACCATCCTGATCTTTCCCAGCTGAAGAACATGAAATGCTTTTATCCCAACAACTCGACCAACCGCCACACGGCTTCTTCTTGTTGTTCGTACAGATCTCCCTACAATTTTGCCCGGCAGCATTTACTGTTGCCACATAGAGCCGTTTTCCAAAACAATTCCAAGCTGGCGCAAGTGGAGAAAGGTTATATAAAACTATTAAGGATGATGCCGCCAGGATCACAGTCCATGTGAAGCGCGGGGTATTCAAACGAACTATCGACAATGCCGAAATGGTTAATAATAACAATCCAGCCAGGAAGAGCAGGAAGGCAAGAACCGAGAGAGGCAACAAGCTAGGCAGAGCATCGACAACAACCAGGGGAACGGCAATAAACAGCCATGCCACAATTCCCCAGAGCGCCACACCGAGGGAAACAAATATGATTAATTTCTTCAAATGGGATTTTTTATTTTTCACCTGTCACCACTCCTTGCCATTTCCGCTAACATAATTTTCGTAAGAGACTGTTCATCCAAGTTGTTCAACCAATCGATCTCGCTCATGATGAGGCGGTATTCCCATCGGCGGTTCTCGCAGTGCATGGATTTAAACCAGGAAGTCAAGCCGCCGCAGACGCTCACTGCAGTCTTCACTCGACTGCTGTGTGCCCGCAGCCATTCGATAAACATGTACCGACGAAAAGGATCAAGCGTTTCATATCGGGACTGAATCTCCTTCACCATTTCGGGAATGGTCAACTGGTCACACTGTATCCATTTATGTATTGTTGTAAGTTTTGCTATCATGTAATACTCACGCCGCAATAATAAGCAGGGTTTAAGGGGGGTCCCCCTCGCATTGGGAACTTTCATCGATTGCCACCACTCGTACAGTATTTTTCAACGATAGATAACAAAAAAGCCGCCAGAAAGGACAGGCGGCTTTTGCCAAACTCGCTTAACCTCAGCGAGACAGTGGCTAGGAATAGAGTAGTCTATGTGAACCACTCAGGAAGCGACTTGGATCAAGCATGATCATTAGTCACAACGGTGCGAACAGCGTCAATATGAAAGGAACTAAAGATTGAACGCGCCGCACCCTGCCAACACAATTTCATCCCCCTTGATAAGTTCCCCCTACACCAACGAGATCATCTATCAGGATTTTGCTCCGCTTGTATATGACAGCGGTAACTGCGAACCATTGTTGGATCAAGCGATGGAAAAGATCGGCTACACAAACTTCATCAATGAGATTCAACCGAAGTTGCGTGCCGAAGGCAAACATGTCGGCATTGGCATTGTCGCATATGTGGAAGGCACAGGCATCGGACCCTACGAAGGCGCGAAGGTGCAAGTGATGAGCAGTGGATGCGTCTCGGTCGTCACGGGTGTTGGCACGCAGGGACAGGGTCACTTCACGAGTTTTGCGCAGATCGTCGCGGAGCAGCTCGGCGTGGAAGTCAATAAGATCGATGTCGTCACAGGCGACACCGACCAATTCTATTGGGGCGCGGGCACGTTCGCCAGCCGCGGCGCGGTCGTCGCAGACAATGCCATCAATGGAGCCGCGATCGTCGTACGCAAGAAAAATCTCAAACTCGCAGTGGATTTCGAGATTTTGGAAATTCCGTTGAACTCGAATTCGGCTGTGGGAGTTGGTGAGTGGTAAATAGGATTGGGATGATGTGGTAGAGTATATATGTTCATCTACACCGAACCCGAAGTATCGAAGAACGGAGCGCTTCTGGAGCCAGTCCCGACGAGGTAAGAACAATGGGTAAGAGAAATTATCTTATCGAGGGAGTTCCGGCACGGGCAAAACCTCGGTATGCCATGAGCTGCGCCGACGCGGTTATGCAGCTCTAAATAGTGATCGGGACCTGCGCCAGCACACAGACCCAACTACTGGCGAGAGGCTCATAACATTTTCATCTCCCGAAATCAGACACGCAAGTAATCTTTGGGATGTCGAAAAAGTAAGGCGGTTGGCAGCCAATCAGGACGACGAAGTCACTTTCTTCTGTGGCGGTTCTCGAAATTTCAACGAGTTCATAGATCTTTTTGATGAAATCTTCATCCTGGACGTTGATGTAGACACACTCAATAAACGGCTCGACAACCGTCCTGATGATGACTGGGGCAAGAGCAAGAGCGAGCGGGAACTCATCCTCCGTTTACACGCCACAAAAGAAGACATACCCAACAATGGCATCGTAATAGATGCAACACAGCCGCTTGTCAGCGTCGTGGACGAAATCCTTAGCCATGTCCGAGCGTAGGGCCTGTTTCGATCCGATCATGACTGAATTTAGATTTAACATCTGAAAGTGTCTTTTCTCGAACTGAATTTATGGATTTATTTCATACTGATGGATTATGGTCGCCATTATGATTCTCGTCATAGGCGCGGGCGGCAAAACGAGCAGAACTTATCAAGCCGCTCTATGAGTACATGCCAGCATTTCCCCTGTCCCACGCTTGCATCGTAAGAGACAAACTTCAGCAGATTCCCCTCTGGGTCAGGGAAGTACAGTCGCCCTCACCCTGCCCTCTCCCGAAGGGAGAGGGGGAGTCATCTGGATTATCTCAGTTCCATAAATGCTTCTGGCTTTTGCTCTGCAATTCGCAACAAAGCCACGGCGGGTCCGCTGGGTTTACGCCTGCCCTGTTCCCAATCCTGAACAGTCCGCAAACTCACGCCCATCAAGCCTGCAAAAGCCGATTGCGACAACTTTAATTTCGTCCGAATGATTTTCGGGGGAGCAGGCGCTTTCAAGGCGTGAACGCGCAGAACTTTCGTGCCAGCCTTGTACGCCTTCACCTCGCGAATGCCATCGAGAATTTCCTGACCAATATCACGCTTAGACATTTTCAATTTCCTTTGCGATTTGACGCAGAACATGAGCGGGTATGTTTTCTACTTCATTTTTGCTGTAAATGGTCAACAGCCAGATTTCATCATCCTGTTTCTTGAAGTAGTAAATCACTCGCACGCCGCCACTTTTACCTTTACCCGACATTGCCCAACGAACTTTTCGGACACCGCCAGAGCCGCGAACAACCTTGCCCGATTCTGGATACTGGAGCAAAAAACTTTGCAACCCCAAATACTCATCTTCCGACAAATAATCGTAAAGGTATTTTGTAAAAGCAGTGGCTTCTATGAATTCCATTAACTGATTATACGGCAAAGCCGTACCCTTTGCAAGTGCATGCCAGCATTTCCCCTATCCCACGTTTGCATCGTAACAGAGCTCACCACTTCGATGGGCTCAGTGCGGCGCCCAATTGTGACGATTGATCGGCGTGTCCAATTGCTCATCTCCCAGTGAGAGAGGGGATTGTATCTATTCCATCGTGATAACAACATTCCCTTTTTTCTGATCGGTTTCAACATATCTGTGTGCCTCGGCAATCTGCTCCAAAGCATAGCGCCGATCAATGACAGGCTTTATCGTCCCCGCTTCGATCAACTCTTTGAGCCTAAGCAGATTTTCGGTCGTATAACCTGCTTCCCAGGAGAGTAACTTCTTGTTGTTTTTTCCTTTAGACCATCCCATTTGAAGCCTGTGAATTATTTTTGGGTTCACATTGAGATAGGTTCCATTCTCGTTGAGCGATTTGATACTCCCTGCAAACGGGCTCCCGCCAATCGTATCCATGATGACATCATATTTCTGCCCGTTTTTGGTGTAATCTTCTTGGACGTAATCAATCACGTGGTCTGCGCCAATCGAGCGCAGCATGTCCACTTTCCCGCCGCTGTCCACGCCCGTCACTTCCGCGCCGTAATGTTTGGCAAGCTGGACGGAATACGTGCCGATACTGCCGCCCGCGCCGACGATCAAAACCTTTTGTCCGCGCTGGATATTTGCTCTATCGAGAGAGTGCAGGGCTTCGAGTCCGCCAAATGGAACAGAGGCGGCTTCTTCATATGTTATGTTAAGCGGTCTCATTGACATCACACCAGCTAATGCGGTAGCTTTTTCTGACAGGCACATATATTCCGCATAAGTTCCCATACTTAGACCTGTATATCCATAGACCTGGTCGCCTGTTCGATATTGAGTTACATCTTTGCCCGTGCCTACAACTTCTCCTGCAAACTCAGTTCCAAGTATCTGTACTCGGGCTGGTCTGAAGAGACCAAGATATATTCGTATTGGGATCGCAAACAAGAATGGGAGTTTCAGCCTACGGAATTCTGTGTCCGCTCGTGAGGCGGTCGCCGCATGGATTTTGATCAGCACTTCGTTATCTTTGGGGGTCGGTATTTCCACTTCTCTGAGTTGAAGTCCGTCTGGCGATCCGTATTTTGTCCAAATGATTGCTTTCATGATCCCTCATTCTGATTAGATTGTGTCATTCTATTCCACCGTGATGACAACTTTTCCTTTTGCGTGCCCCTCTCCAAGATAGCGGAGCGCTTCAGCAGTCTCGCTGAACCGGTAACGTTTGTCGATAACAAGTTTGACTTTGCCCGATTCGATAAGCTCGGTGATATAAGCCAAATCCTTTGAATCTGTTTGAACCACCAGAAGCTTAATGTTCTTACTTGTGATTCGTTTAATCAATGGTCCCAGGAGCAACATCTGGAAAATCGTAGCTACAGAACCTCCGGCCATGAAATAATTTCCATTTGGCTTTAGTGCCCGCTGATAGGCAAAAATTAAACGACTTGCGATTACATCAAGAATCAGGTCGTACTGTTGCCCATTTTTGGTGAAATCTTGTTTGGTGTAATCAATGACATGGTCTGCGCCAAGCGAGCGCATAAAGTCCAGTTTCTCGGTGTTATCCACGCCGGTCACTTTGGCCCCGGCTAATTTGGCAAGCTGAATTGCAAATGTGCCTGTCCCACCCCCGGCGCCATTGATCAAAACTTTTTGTCCAGGCTGCACCTTTCCTTTATCCTGAATCCCTTGCAAGGCAATAAATGCCGCTTGCGGGATGGCTGCTGCTTCTTCGAAGGTCATACTGGCGGGTTTCAGCGCCAATGCCTTTTCAGACTTGCAGGCATATTCTGCAAAGCCACCTCCATAATTCAATATGAGCCCAAATACATCATCCCCCGGCTTAAATTTTTTGACATCTTTGCCAACCGCTTCAACAGTCCCCGCTACGTCAGACCCCAGTATCTTATCACGAGGTTTTTAGGAGTCCTCCGATGCGGACATAGATGTGGTTTTCCTGTCAACTCCCTCCCAGTCGGATCTATTGATGGAGGCCGCATAAACTTTTATTAATAGCTCATTGTCCGCAGGGATCGGCTTTTGGACATCCTCAAGCGTAACAACATCAGGTGAACCATATTCGTAACGAACAATTGCTTTCATGATCTTCTTTTAGGATTCCTTTGATCATTTTGCTATCGGCAGGAGCGCACTCATAGCTTCTCCATAATCCCAACCATCAATGGACGGGGGAGTCACACCGAGAGCCGTAAGCATACTCTTGATCTGTTCGCGGTGTTCGGTGGCATGATTGATGATCTGAACCATGAGCACCCATGAATTCACGTGGTATCCGTCTCTGGTTTGGAGAGGAGTATCGGATAATTTGCTGATATCTTTTGCAAGTTCCAGCAATTTTTCTCCGCTTTCCTTGAGAGAAGTTTCCAAATCAGCAAAATCCAAAGGAACCCGCTCTCGCCTCTCATCCAGCGGCAGGGTGAGCGTCCGCAGATAGTTGTGTTGTGCGGAGACAAGATGCAGCAATGTACTGCGAATATTTCCTTCCGTGGCGGATTGAGGCGGGGCATCCAGTTGTTCATCGGTCAGGGCGGAACAAGCCTCGATGATCTTTTGGTTTGCCCAGTTATTATGCTCAAATATCTTTGCAAGAAAATTCTCAGTCATCAGGGTCTCCTTTTTGGCACAGACTATTCCATCGGATTCATCAATTGAAAGTAGTTTCCATCAGGGTCAGCCAGTGTGGCGATCCAACCTTGTCCCATTTCATAAGGTTCTTTGATGACTGCGCCACCGAGGGCTTTGATCCGTTCGTACTCCTCCTTGACTTGCGGAGTTTCAAAATTGATCATCAGTCGCCCCGCGTCTTTGGTCTTTCCGTCCATTTCTGAATGATTTAAGATCCCCACGAATCCATTGCCGACCTGCCAGCCCCAAAAGCCGTTTTCGGGGTCGTTCATATCCGCGGGCTTGCCGAATACTTTTTCATAAAACGCTGCCATTTCCTGGGATTGTTTCGTTCCGATCATGATTGAGTTTAGACTTAACATATCAACATATCCTTTCTCGACTAATTTGATAACATTAATCCATAACGTGTATTATAGTCTCCATTATGATCCTTATCACAGGAGCAGGCGGCAAAACGGGCCGGGCATTGGTCAAGGTGTTCTCGCATGTTTAGAGCCTTTGCGCATTCGTCCGTAGCGAAAAACTTGTTTTGGTTCTATGGTCCCACTGCGCCGAAGTCAGCTGTATGCGCGACGAAGCCTCAATCTGTTTTACGATGCTGGGCGCAAGGCCGGTTATCACATTAGCCCACACATGAGCCCCGGACGAGGTGATTATTGGCAAAATGCTAATCGAAGATGTTCGTAAGGCGGGAGCAGTTTCTCATTGGCTCCACGTTGCGCTATTTGTCACGGTGAAACACCGGGCCAACCTATCTGTCCTTGCGCTTCACGCACAGCCCAATACCAATAAGGACCGGGCCAGCTATATGAGTGTGCCCATGCAGGATTATCGACGCTTCCAGTATCATCCATACGACGAACAAATGTTGTGCGTCCCCAGTATGCATCAGGTACACCGTCCCCGTTGAGATCGGCAAGAAGGCTCGCGGGCACGTCGACACGTGCCGCAGTTGGTGGAATAGGGATGGTTTGAGAATGATGTTTCCAGCCCCATTCCCTGTGACCAGTGAAATGACCATTCGAATCGCGGCGGCAGTTCGTGCTGCCATTTTCGTCGGAGCCGCCCACGCAAGACGACTCCCATTGGTAATATTCCATTGTGCAATACACCATATAGGGTGCTCGAGTCCAATTTGAATAAAGAGGTGTATCTGGTTCCAACTCTTCAAGCTGTCCCACCTGTCCAGCAAGAGGCCCACCACCAGCTGCAGGATGTGAAGGTAGATTCCACTGAAAGGTATGTAGATGACCAACAGGCATACGGATCAATCCAATGTTCTCCAGGAAAACATCTGCCCAGTTAGTCAGCTGGCTTGATATCCAGGCGCAAGACAACATTCTTCCAATCTCCTGCAGCAGGAGATCCATTGCTTCCCCCGCCCCATGCAGCATAGCCCAGATGACCGGCTCCACTCGATGACCCCAATCCCGCCACGCGCATCACAGTATCCCAATCTACCAGCGTTGCAGGGAATGGTCGTGTGTGTATCTCGATACCCGGCCAGCCCACGTGCGCACGTATTTCCCAACTTGAACCACCTGAACCTCCATCAACAAGATCAGATACGCAAGTAACACCACCGCCCGAAACGACAAATTCATCGCATGGATGATCCGGAATATTATAGGCAGTGGGACACCCAGTCACGATTACACCCGTGTCACCTTGATCAAACCCTGTAGCTCCAGCAAATTCACCAGTACATGAATCCATGGCACCTGTTCTGATTGCACACATATTCTCTGAGGAATCCCCCACTTGTTCTGTCACAACGGTACTCAAGAATTCCGAGATCGACCGGGAAATAAGCAGATCCTTGCACGAGAGTACCCGGCGTACAAGTCACTCCACCGTTACCGCTATTATTGTGAGTGTTATTACTATTATGGTTGCCTGAGTTAGCCAGGCTGCCCGTCGCCAGTGTCTGCGCCACTGCTTCCTGGATTTCCAGGAGTGCTGCCACTTTGCGAACAAGTCGCACCAGACATATCCACCCCAGTGCCACTGCAGTCCGCAAATACTGTCAAAACGTCAGAACGACTCAACAGAAAGGCTGCCATCAAGAGCGAGGCAGTTAATACAAAGAAATTACGTTTCATCCATTTCTCCAAAAACTCGATCTATTCAGATATATCCAGTTCCTTCAAGAACGCGTCAACAAACTCCTGACCAGTGCACGCGGTCCAATTTTCTGGTAATGGGAGAGGGCTGACATCATATTCTTGAGCCATTACGGAAGGGTTGATCGTGGAAGTCGCCACGGTTTGGAATTTGAGAGAGATCGTATTCCCAGTCCTTTGCAAAACCAAGAAAAACCCAGTTCCCATCTCCGGCATATCCGAACCACATAAGGCGTCTTACATTCTCGGAGCCATTGATCGTGAGTGTTTTCCCATTGACATCGGAAACGTAGTGCCGGGTTTCGAAATCAGCAGAATATTGACAGACCACTGGATAACCATCACTCCACGAAACGATCTCCCCACCACTCATTGAAGATGTACGGAAACAACCATTGAAAGCAAACTCAACTGCGGGTTGTCCGTTTGCACCGATCCGCCACTCCTTCAAACCCGTATTGTCACTAGGGAAACGAAGATCAACTGTCTGAGGCTCATCTTTGAAGTCTGTTACAACTGTGATCCCACCCTTCTCAAACTGGTATTCCATAGGAATTTTGGAAAAGCCAAAGAGATCAGCCGCCTCCTTGCGACTATATCCAAACACAGATGTCGCATATAACCACGCCGCAGTCTTGTCGAGCCGGTCACGTGCACATTGAGGGGACAACCCTTTGAGATTGCTGCCAGGGACAGACACATTCTCGGTCAGGGTCCAATCCGCAGGATTGGAAGAACATTCTTCAACCTGAGCAACCGGAACGGCAACTTGTTCGGTTGGGTTGGGAATCAGATTGGCATCCAAAGGACGAGGAGCAGCCATCACATCGGACACCATTTGATTTCGGTTATAAGCATTGACACCGAACAGGACAACAAGTATCACAAACAGACCTAACGCGACTTTCACGTAACCGCGCAATTGTGTCTTTCCTGAAACAGTCGTGAATGTAAGTAGATTTTTCATAAACATATCTTTCATTTGAAGGGAATTTGCTTGTCGAGCAATGAGCGGACATTATGGCATTCGCTGGATTAATGCTCAATGCGCCGCTCGGGACTTCCATTAAGCTCGATGAGACCTCATTGTTCTTCTCGGGTTACTCCCCAGGCGAGATAGCCCACTGCATGAACTGTGACTGGACGAGCTGGGAATAAATAACCGGCTGACTGAACACGTGCCGTCACGCGACAAAATGGTTTTTCCAATGTATCACCACAAACTACACTCACAAACTGAACATAAGATGGGCTCTGCATACGGAAATAGTCTGCGGCAATTCGCTCTGCGGCAGGAACATCTGAAAGTATCTTCCCGTTCGGCAATAGACGGATCTCCTGTGCGCCAGCATGTGCCGACAAATCTGCAACAGCCACAGCTTCCATCGTGCGCGCGTTCGTCACCATGTAGTCAAACAACCCAAGGATAAACACCGCCATCAAAGGGAGCATCAGGGCGAATAGGGTTATGGATTGTCCCTTTTCAGAGAACTTGTTTTTCATGATTACGGCCACCTTGCCTTCCATGCTTCAGAGCGGGAAACGAAGACCTCGCTGCTTGGCGCTCCGGCTTTCAATTCCAGCAACCCGCTGAAGAGAACCGGAGCGGACCAAATTACTTCACATCGACCAGGCTGTCCGCGCCCGGCAGGTGGATACACACGAACTTGATAACTTGCTCCAAAGGTGGCGCTCCAATCCCCATCCAGAGTTTTCTCTGCAATTTTGCGGGCGTTATAAGCCGCCTTGGAAGGATCTGGCGATTGACTCAGAAATTGTGCACACGCGTAGGAAGCGGAAACCGCTGCAGTTCTTGTGCGGTGAAAGGGAATGAGGGCAAGGATTCCAAATATGACGATCACAGCAAGCACAGCAAAGATAGCCGTTTCCGGCAGGGCTTGTCCCTGCTCGCCACGCTTCCGAACTACATGCATAGCCTTCATCACTCATTGACTCCTTGAGGCGGCGGACCGGGATAGAAACGCCAAAGTCTGAAATTGGTTTGTCCTCGCTGTGCCTCGATCAGGTTTACGCCGAACACCCAGGGACGACTGTCTTCAATCGTGATCGTGGAGCGAACCTGACGTGGGATACTCGTGCCGGAATTAATCCGTTCCCGAATGTCCGGCCATAGAACATCCTTGCGAGCTAGTTCACTGGCAGGGGTGTTATATGTACCTTCTCCCACGCCAATAATGAATACTCCCCAGTCTGCCGCTGCCGCACGAAATGCATACATGCCAGCCATGATCATTCCTGCCATCAGAAGAACAAGGATTGGCATGACGAGCGCAAACTCGGACATTGCCTGCCCTCTCTCGTTCATCAGCTTTCGACAGCAAGGGGATAGTTCGCATGCTTATCCACCCCGCGCTGTGCGCAGAGCTTCGATACCCTGGTTGAAGGAAGCGATCAACTCGGTGCGATAGCGAACGATCACAGCAATTGCGACCACGCCAACCGCTCCAAGAATGAGGGCATACTCAGCGAAGTCCTGACCCTCCTCGTCAAGCAGAAACTCGAATGCTCGTTTTGTAACTTTCCTTAGTGCGTCCATTATGTAAAGATCTCCTTTTTGAAATTGATGACAAATCAGACTACCTGAAAGATACATGATGTATCTGGGGGGTCTCCCCCGAAGTGGGCAGCCTAAAAACTGACAGCCATGTAAGGTGCAATGAGCGCAAGAAGCAGGCCGAGCACCGAAAAGATGCCAAAGAGGTTGGCACGTTGACGAACGAGTGCCGCACGTTCTTCCGTGGCATCCAACACAAGGCGATGCACCGATTCGCGCAATGCAGAGACACTGGACAGAATGGGTCGCATCTCCTTGTAATAAGCCAGTACATCAGCAAGGAATAAGTTGGCCTCAATATCATTGGGGTTTGGCAAATGTGCCGATACTGTCTCAATCGCCTTATCCGGACCACTTTTCTCGATTTGAACAGATAGCAAAGCCAATAGATTGCAGAACGGTCCCCCGATCTTGGCTGTTTCAGCGAATGCTGTTTGCGAGCCAGTACTAACAGTCAAAAGGGACTCCAGAACAGATAACCCCAAGAGCATGTTGTTCTTCATCGCAAATTCCCGTTTTTTGGCAGCCGTTTTCAATCGGGCATACGGGCGGCGAAGCCCCAGCACAATGTAAATTGCCAGGATCGGTACCGCAGCAACTGGCATGTTCAGAATGATCAACCCAACAGCAAGGACCATACCGATCAGTAGAAACTGCGAGAAATCCCTGATCGCAGCCGCATAGAATTCACCAGGTGTGGCATACACATACCCAGATCGGCGTAGTAGACCAACAACGTCCGTTACATTGGTTGCTTGTCGTTCGTCAAAGCGTTTGGGAAAAACAGCCAGCAAAATGGCTTCCAGTGTGGTTCTGCGCTGTTGACCGGGAAGATCAGAGTGTGTCAGGATTGGGTGTATTGAGGGGATTGTTCCAACGACCAATGACGGCAACTTGAATTGCCGATGCTAATTCATGGACCAGAATGGCTAACGCCAAGGCTGCTATAAAAGCAAAGAATGTCATAAAAATTTCTCCTGTGCTAGACTTATTGATGGCAGTCTAGCACAGGAGAAACAGGGGTCCCCAGTAGAGTCGGAAAATTTTATTCTGCTAATTGATATTGGAGTACAAAGTCATAGATCCCCGCTTTTTTCAGATACGTCACATGTTCATTCGTGCGCTTTACTTGTCGCGGCCAGCAAGGTGCAACATGCTGCAATGCCCCGGAGCCTGTTTCCCATGTATTGCCGCCGAACGATTTCGGCCATAGAGGATATTCATTCTTATCCCAATCTTTGGGCAGGTCTTTCCCTCCTTGAACCTCTGCCAAATACCAGCGATTAAGAGCTTCAAAACGAGCACCCCAGAAAGAACGAGCCAGATTGTGGCGAGTATCTGGATTTTTTGAGAGTTTGAACCGCTTCGCACAGCACGAGCAAAGAGGGAAATTGTTTTCGGGACGCAGGAGTCGCCACGATTTTTCCACAGGCAAACTACCATCACCAGCAGATCACAGGACGCCATGATCCGCCTTCACCGCAACCCAGACAGGTTGGAGGCAGGGTCTCTTTCCAAGCCGGAGTGGCGGCATGAGACGCGGCCAGGAGTTCATCAGCATATTGGTTTTCGTACTTCACTAAGTCCGCCGAAAGCGGAATTGCATCCCTTTGGTATAAGCCAGTCCGTTCACCGGAAAAGTCGAGAACAAATCCGGCAGATGCAAGTATTTGCCCCCTCTCCCACGGGGCATAACGCTTTACCAATTTATCCGGGTCGAGAAGTCCCCTCTCGTTCAAGCATGTGTTTTTCACACTGCGCAAGTCCCGCAACGATTCGGTGAACAAGGCGAACAATAATTGACCGACTGAGACATTCGAGTTTGTGCCCCCAACCAGTAAGTGGCTATCGATTCTCTCAACAGTGTCAATGGTCCCAAGGATTTCAGGCAGAATATCCTGGTAGTCCGTATCTGGATCCATTTCCAAGATAAGTCTACCTGCCGGTAGATGGACAAAATGCCAGGGCTGTATAACTTGGTCAAATAGAACCTCATGATTTACCCTGTCAGTACTCAGCACAACCATCCTGGTCGGCGGACAAAACATGGTGTGAAAGAGTCTTTTGGCGGCCTGATGGTAGTGAAAGACAAATATCTCTCCACCGAGATTATTTCGGAACTGGGCACCGAGCATCCGCCTAAAATGGGTGTCCATCCATTGAAATTGGGGTTTCATAGATTTATCTTTTTGCGCGTGCTTATTGATCAGCTTTTTGTATTGCACATGTCCCATTGTCCACCACGGTAAGAGTGTAAATCAGACAGCTGGATTGAACTCTGCTGAAATCAAGGAAGCTTGCTACAAGCGTAAACTGTACCAAGCACACATAACCTTTCTTTTTGAGTGATATAAATTCTTTGCCAAAATAACTTGCATACTGGCCAGGAAACTTCCTCTTTGTCTCCACGTTCTGAGCCAACAAAAGTTACACCGTGCCATTCTTGAAGAGATTTTATAGTTCATGCTCTCAGTAATCATGGGTCTTGAAGAAACGTGCTGTCTACGCTATCAAGAAATCCAACGACACGAACTATACTCAGTGTTGCTTTCCCAGCAAACGGACGGACAGGTTACCTTATGCGATTGTGAGGGTCAATATTTTGAAATTGCGATTTTGTAATTAATTTCACGATTTAGGAAAATTAAGAACAATTTCTTAATTCGAATGTGACATCCTTCATCGCAAGTTACTTCCGGAGATCTACCTTTTGCCCGAAATCAATGGTTGAAGAAGAGCGTTTCGATTTCATTCAAGAAGATAAAGTGTATACGACCGCAGGTTGGCATTCATACTCGAGCTTCAGAGTTGACCACCTACATTACCACCTCTTTCCAAATTGTAATATTCACTTTGTCAAAGGTATAAAGCTGATGCTCACTAATCAGGGGTTTCCAAATGCCCTAGTCGAAACGCGACCCGCATGCAAGGCGCTTACACAGCCATACGGTCCTCTGAATGTGTGGGTTCCATGTTTGCTGGGATGAAAAACACAATGCCTGGGTTGTCAAAACAAAGCGTAAAGCATGTCCCATATCTTCATCTCCTACTCCCGCAGAGACATTGACTTTGCTCGGAAGATCGTTACCGCGCTGGCTGATAACGATCTGGATACCTGGATTGACTGGAAGAGCATCCCCAAAGGTGAAGACTGGGAGCAAGAGATCTATCGCGGCATTGAAGAAGCGGATGCGTTACTTGATATGGTATATAATCCAATATAGGTCAGTGTGCCTTTTGTAAGGCTTTTTAGGGACGGATATCATGTAACAGCAGTCGGTTCCTGCCGTCCTGAAAATAGATTTTTCTCAGGGATTATTTTTGGATGTATTCTCCAGTCCCGAATTGTATTTTATTGCTTTTGTATCAGTAAGAATAATTGGCACTCAAGGTATAAGCGTTGGAGGGTAATACATGACAGAGTTACAAAACCCATCACCCAATACAGATACGAACGTATCAGAATTATTGGATGAATTCGCTTCCGGTCCACCAAACCGCCCTCGACTTCTGGCTGTGCGTTTGGTTGGGTGGCTCTTTGCTCCACCCTATTTTCCAAGTGGGTTGATCTGGTTTCTATTTGCTTTGATTGCAAGCACCCTGGCGGTGGAACTCCTGCCACAGCCAGCCAGCTACTGGGCAAATCCCAGCCTTTCCACCTATTACTCGTTCATTGGCATTCCCTTCAAATGGGGTATATGGAGTATTGGAATCCATCTGGTTCTCATGCTGCTGGTTAGTGCCGTACTTTCCCTGATCAATAAAAAGCCAGCCTTTATCCTTTGGATTGCGTTGACGGTCTATCATTTGATTTCCATCACAGAGTCTTTCCGTTGCGGCACAGTCTATTTCTTCTTCGAGACTCCAGGAAATTGTGCCGGATGGCACTCGGCTTCCATAGTCCTGGCCGGGGTCGTATGGGGACTCATCCTTTGGATCATCGCACGGTTTGGATTGCTACCCTGGATCAATATCGATCCGGAAACTCCTGATGTGATGCTTTCACAAAACAAGAATCTCCGCCTATTCTCCGTAAGCTGGATTGCTTTGCTGGGGGCGGCTATGGTATTCACGGCGTTCATGGCTCCCAAACCTGAATGGCGGCCACTCCAAAGTGCACATATTCCACCCGGCAGAACAGAGGCTGCCCTGGCATACGACAGTCAGCGTTCCGCGGCGGTGTTGTTTGGGGGAACCTCCAGTTGGGCACCTCTCACAGGTTGGGAAACCATCAATGACACTTGGGAGTGGGACGGAAAAGATTGGTTGCAGCTGAAGCCTAACCACAGCCCATCTCCTCGTTTTGCCGCGGGAATGGCGTTCGATGAAACACGGGGCGTTGCAGTGCTGTTTGGTGGCTCAGGGCAGGATGAGTCTCATCAAACTACATTTAACAGCGATACTTGGGAATGGAACGGTCAGGACTGGCTTGATGCATCTCCTGCTCTTAGCCCGCCAGTGAGACAAGCACCCGCAATGTTCTTCGATCCGGTGCGTGATGCTGTTGTCCTATATGGTGGATACTCCGTCGATCCACAAACACAAACCACTGTTTTTCTGGATGATGCATGGGCATGGGATGGGAAAAGCTGGCAGCAAATTGCATTTGTCCAGCCAAGGATAAGTTCATCCGGGGTCGTGATTTTTGATCCAATTCAGCAACTTCCTATGTTAATGGATGGGGAGGGGGTGTGGGTTTGGCAGGAGGGTCTCTGGACACAACCCAACTTCTCCACCAGCCCGCCAGGCCGTTGGGAGAGTAATATGGCGTACAATTCGCAACACCAGCGGATTGTTCTGATAGGTGGATTCAAGGATAAGGATGTTTTTGATGACACCTGGCTGTACGATGGTCAATCCTGGCAGCAGATGGTTAGCCACAGTCAACCTCCAGCGCGCAATGGACATAGTCTTTTTTACGACCGTACTCGTGGCGCTGTGGTTCTCTTTGGCGGATTGAATGGTGGGACGTTCTACAATGACATGTGGGAATTGGTGCAACCATGAATTTACAATCCACCCCCTCGGTACGTTCAAAATTATTTGGTTCTCCAAGTTTACCCAAGGGATTGGTATTCCTTGTTCTGTTGCTGGTCTTTACCCAGACCTGTACGCTACTGATGAATCAACCGGCCTCTTATTGGCTCGATCCACAATACGCTCTCAAGGCGCTACCGTTCAACTTTTTATTAGGCGGTGGTCCCTGGCTCTATCTAGGCGTGTCCGGACTCTATATTGGTTTGGTTGCGTTACTCCTGTTACGGCTGCGTGCTCCAGGTGGATTATTTCTGGCTGCTGTGTTGTCTGTGCCTCACTCCATCACCCTGTCGCGGTCCATCTCCTGCGGCTTTAGTCCTCTGTACGAGGCGCATGGCATCGGGGCTTGCTACGCATATCGTTATGCTCCTCTCATCCTCTACTTTTCCCTGTTTGGACTGGGATTGGTTGTCGAACGAATTCCAGCACAATGGGTGTTATGGGGAAAAAGGATTTTCATTCCCCTGTCTCTGGTCTGGATATGCTTGATGGGGTTCGGTGTTACTCGGGCGGCTTTTCCTCCCTCTTCGCCTTGGAAAGCCCTGGCTCCCACGCATTCGCCTGGACCCAGAGCACTGGCAGCCATTGCCTATGATAGTAGAAGGCAGCGAGCGGTTATGTTCGGAGGCCTTACCTATTGGGATGGCACGAAATGGTTTTACGATAATAGCACGTGGGAATGGGACGGTCAGGATTGGCATAAGATGGAAACTGCCGTGGCACCCACGGGGCGCGTTCTGCATGCAATGGCTTATGATGAGGCGCGAGGAAAGGTGATCCTCTATGGCGGACAGAATTCCAGCGGCAATCTTGCTGATCTTTGGGAATGGGATGGAACTACATGGCACCGTCTCTGTCCCGTGTGTAATCCAGCTTCCAGATTTGCTCACAAAATGGTCTTCGATACGGAACGCCAGAAGATTCTCCTGTATGGTGGGCAGGATGGAAAAGTCGGCCTTGCCCAAGCCTGGACGTGGGACGGTGGGAAATGGGAGTTTTTCCAATTCACCAGTTCAGCCCCAGCTGTTTACAATGCTCCACTGGTTTACGATCCCGGTGGAGACAGAGTAATCGGCTTTATGGATGGAGTATGGGGAGGCACATGGATATGGAAGGGTAGCGAGTGGTTGAAACTACACCCATCTATCGAGCCTCCACTTCGGAATGAAGCCACCCTTGTTTACGATCCGCTCAACCATCAAAGTATTTTGTTTGGGGGATGGGATGCAGATGTCGCCATATTTAACGATACCTGGATTTTGCAGGAAGAAACCTGGCAGAGACTTGAAACGCCCATTTCCCCGGGCGAACGATATAGGGCTGTCTCTTTCTACGACCCAACACGCCATAGTGTCATCCTGTATGGCGGAGAGAAAACGGGTTTGATCTACAGTGATACGTGGGAATTGAAAGTTCCTGAAGGAAACGAACCATGAAAAATATAATGGAAAGAATTCGACAACGAATATCGGCCAATAGTCTTCAAATTGTTTCAGCACCTTATCTGCCAACCGGATTAATTTCTGCAGCCTTATTGCTCGCGTACACGGACTGGATGGTTTTCCTGCTGGGTCAACCGGCAGGCTACTGGTTGGATTACAGCCGTGCGGAAAGCAGTTTGCCTTTCCTTGAGAAATTATTAGCTGCCGGTATATTTCCGTATTTGCTGGCAGGTTTGGTTTATTTGCTTCTGTTATGGCTGGCTCTGACTTTACTTACCCGATCCTGGGCACTTCTCCTTTGGATGCCGTTCAGTTTTGTGCACTTGGCCCACATCTCTTCCTGGGTAGTGGAAAAAAGCAAACTGCTGGAAAATTCTGGTGGTCAGCTATGGTGGCCGACAGCCATTAACTTTATTTCTGCTTTGATACTGGGGATCATTTTGGTACGGGGATTGTTGAGGTCTACCCAAACTACCGTTTCCCCCTCACGCCTAAGGGCTTGGATCAAACCAGTAACATCAACTGTCTGGATTATGGCGCTCATTGCATTTGTGATTGTTTCAGCTGTGCGACCGCGAGGGGGATGGGCACTCATGCATCCAGAGCACACACCAGGCCCGTGTGGGAATTCGGCAGTCGCTTATGACTTCCATCCGTCAAAAGGCAGTTTTGTTTGGTGGATGGACAGGGTGGCTAGGAAGTAGTTTCCATCATGAAAACGATACCTGGGAATGGAACGGGCAGGATTGGATCGAAATGAAGCCGAATACCATTCCTGCTCCACGTGCCGGACATTTAATGGCATATGATGAAAAAAATAGTCAGGTGGTGATGTTTGGTGGCGAGGAGCAAACAGGCGCTTACATGCTGAATGACACCTGGGTTTGGGATGGGACAGATTGGAAACAAATGTTCCCGGATAATTATCCAACGGGACGGCGCGGCGGACAGATGTTTTTCGACCATGAAACGAACAAGATCATTCTGCTGGGTGGTTTTTATTACATGGGTTCTGACAAAGTATTCACCCCACTAAATGATGTTTGGGAGTGGGATGGGACAACCTGGCAATATTTGACCACCCTCGCTGAGAATCTGAAGATTACCAATCCAAATGTTGCTTATAATACCCAGCAAGAACGAACCATCCTTTTTAACTATAACGAGACTGTAACCTGGCAGGATGGAAGCTTGAATACGATCGATGTTGAAAATCAACCCACCAAACGCGTCGGTTCGTGGTTGGCTGCCGATTCGAAAACCGGAAAAATGTTATTGTTCGGTGGTGTAGAGAACAACATACAGTTGAATGATACATGGGTATTGGACGGTCATCAATGGCAGGAGTTGCACCCGGATCTTACACCCAGCCCGCGCGACGCCTACGTGATGTTTTTCGATCCAGGTCGTAATAGCTTCATATTATATGGAGGTGTAAGCGGTTACTCCTTGGATGACATGTGGGAGTATGTATTGCCATAAAAAGTTCCACTTCCTCTTCTCAATGTATTTCATTGACTATGGTCAAAGTAATGTGTCTGGCGACTTCATGGATATGACTTCACTCAGAATGTTCTTGTGAGCTATTCATTAGCTTATGTAAATGACAATTTTCAGAAGTAAACTACTTTTGTAGATAAAGCATGAGATCGGAGTTTATGTTCAGAAAGAAAATTAATCCTCAATGGACTGGACATACTCTCCCGTATACTTCCTGCCTCTGGCAGAAATGGTTGAAGTTCGCCTGGTCACAGGCAAAGATTTGGGCGGGTTGGAGCGAAGTTCGGATACTAGGGTTACGTGTCATCCCGGATGGATTGGTATAGGAGAGGGTGCAGGGGTATAAGACTCTGTCTGGCTGGAGGTGGGGGATGGGCATAAGTAACGAGACAAGATCGTTGAAATCACCAGGAAGAGATTGACCGGGGCACGGAAATTATGCAGGAGAACAGGAGTGCGGTTAGTATAGATCCAATTAAGCACTGACTGAGTACACGATGCCGCGCGTTGGGCTTTAAGATATAAAACCGCAAGAGGCGGCTATAGTTCTTGGAAATAGAAGGAAGTTTGGAGTATTACCTACGGTCGAGTGGAGCGCTATAACGTCAGTTTGATAAATCGAGTAACACAAGGTTTATTACAGAACCTGCTGCCCATATTGTTTGAGACGCTTACGCCGTTCCTTGTAATCCGGCAGGATTTTTTCCACCAATCCCCAAAATCGTTTTGAATGATTGTGGTGAACGGTATGCGCGAGTTCATGGATGACTACGTAATCCACCACGTCCAGCGGAGTCATGATCAGCCGCCATGAGAAACTGAGCGTGCCTTTCGAACTGCACGAGCCCCAGCGTGTGCGCGCGGAGGTGATCCTGATCCGATCATAGTGAAACGCATATTTATCTGCGAAGAATTTCACGCGCTCGGTGATGATCAGTCTTGCCTGCTGGCGATACCAGTTTTGAAAAACCAGTTCAGCGTTCTCCTGGACTGACTCGGCCAGCATGAAAACGATCATCCAATACCAATTTCTTTTGTTGATCCTGCACGACTTCCAGTGCATATTCCTGTCCAAGATAGAGGAAAGTTTCACCGGGCTGGTATTGCTTTGGCTGCACGGGAGTCATTGCACGCATCTCTGCCTGTTTCTTTTCCACCCAATTGGCGTGCTTCGCAACAAACTCCTGAATGAGTGTCGCAGACATTCGCATCGGCGCACGCACGGTAAGCGAGCCATTGTCTTCCACGATCAAAGCAATGGTTCTGCGTTTGCTGCGAATGATCCGATCAACTGTAACTGACATGTCTTTGATGTGCCTCTATGGATCGAGTAGTGTGTCCCGCGATATCATCTTGAGTGTATCCAAGGCAGAAATTTCAAAGTGGATCGATGCGGATATGAAATGAGTTTCCATCATCCCTTGCCGAGCCGCCATTCCAATGCAGTGAAACGCCGGGCAACCTTGTTATTGCGAATGGCCATGTTGATGGCGCGTCGACTGCCTGCCAGCACACACAATTTGCGGGCGCGTGTGATGGCGGTGTAGAACAGGTTGCGCTGCAGCATGGTGTAATGCTGGGTCACGACCGGCATCACGATCACAGGCACTTCCGATCCCTGGGCTTTGTGCACGGAAACCACATAAGCCAGGGTCAATTGGTCTGCTTCGCTCCAGTCATAGTTTGCGGTCCTTCCATCGAAATCAACAAGCAAGGTGTGCTCGATCAGGTCGATGGATTGTATGTATCCAACATCCCCATTGAAGACATCCTTCTCGTAATTGTTCTGGGTCTGCATCACTTTATCGCCCAATCGGAAAGTCGTTCCAAACAGCCTGCGTTCCGGTTTGCTGGCAGCAGGCGGATTGAGCTTTTCCTGGAGACGATCATTTAATGCGTTCACTCCGGCCGGTCCGCGATAGATGGGCGCCAGCACCTGGATATCCCGCACGGCATCGAAACCAAATTTCTGGGGAATTCTTTCCGAGACCACCTCGATGATCCAATCCGCAGCAGCGGCAGCATCTTCGGCGGGGAACAGGAAGAAGTCACCGTCCTCTTTTGAGAATATTGGGAACTTGCCCTGGTTGATGAGATGCGCATTGGTGATGATCTTCGAATTGGCTGCCTGACGGAAGATGGTTGTCAGGCGGGTGACCGGTGCAATGCCGCTGCTGATCAGGTTGCGCAGCACATCCCCGGCACCCACGGATGGAAGCTGGTCCACATCTCCGACAAACAATACATGCGTACCCGCACGAACAGCCTTGAGCAGATGGTTCATCAAGAGCAGGTCCAGCATGGAGGCTTCATCCACCACCAGGAAGTCAAGATCGAGCGGGTTTTCATCGTTGTGTTTGAAGCCCTCCATCGGGGAAAATTCCAACAGGCGGTGGATGGTACTGGCCGGGTATCCCGTGGCTTCGGAGAGTTGTTTGGCCGCCCGACCTGTTGGGGAAGCCAGTGCGAATTGTTTATGTTGCTCTGCGAGTGTGGTGATCAGCGCCTTCAGACAGGTGGTCTTCCCGGTCCCTGGTCCGCCCGTCAGGATGCTGATCGGATGAGTCAATGCCATCTCCACAGCTGACTCGTTGTTCTTCAGATAGATCATCTGCGGGGAAGAGAGTATGGTTCATCGTCTTTACTTGCGAAGCCGCATGGGCCAGTGTTCGAAGACGTTCTGCAACCCCTCTTTCGCCAAGATAGAGCGGAGTCAAATAAATCACGGGTGTACTGTATGGAGTCTGGGATTCAGAGATAGATGGCGTCCCTTTTTCATTATTCCTGCCTGGCTGGGGAACCATCTCAGGTCGAATGCGTTCATCCTGTGCAAGACGTTCAAGAGCAGGGGCGATCAGTTCCTGGGATACTCCAAGTAGTTCAACGGCTCGCTGGGACAGCATTTCCCTGGGAACATAGACATGACCTTCATTGATCGTTTCATTCAGGGCGAACACGATCCCAGCTTCGATGCGGGATGGATGTTCGAGGGGCAGTCCCAATGCCTGTGCGATGCGATCCGCCGTTTTGAAGCCGACGCCATAGATGTCGCGTTCGAGTTGATAGGGATTTTTCTGTACGGTTTCAAGCGCTGCATCCCCATAGGTTTTGTAGATCTTGACCGCCAGGTTGGTGCTGACACCGTGACCATGCAAAAAGATCATGATCTCTTTAACCTGTTTTTGCTCCTCCCATGCCTTTGTGATCTTCTGCATGCGCTCCACGCCAATGCCAGGTACTTCGAGCAATAGCTGCGGGGTGGTCTCGATCACAGTGAAGGTCTCTTCTTTAAAACGTCCGACGATGCGTTCGGCAAAGCGCGGACCGATCCCTTTGATCATGCCCGACCCAAGATACCCTTCGATCCCAGCCACAGTAGCGGGTAGCGTTTGTTCGCAGACTTCGGCCTTGAATTGCGGTCCATGTTTTGGATGATTGTCCCACTGTCCCTGCAAGGCGAGATGTTCCCCCGGAGAGAGTTCAGGCAAATTCCCGACTACCGTGGCCAGACCTTCGGAATTCAGGCTGGATTTATTTGTGAAGCGATGCGCCATTTTGGAATCTGGACGCAGGCGCAGGACGGTATATCCGTTTTCAGAATTGTAGAAGGTGATGCGTTCAACAGCGCCGGAGAGGGTATCCACATGGCAAGTATACACGGGTGGAATGTCAAAAGCGAATGCCATCCTGTAACGGGATGGATATGGGTTGCGGCGCAGACCAATATTACCCAACCTGAAAGGGAGCAGACTTCCGATAGGTCTTTCTTAACGAAAAACTTGAAGAACCTCGAAAGGAGGAAAAGCAAATGAACGCAGAGAATGAAAACTTGGCGTGTGCATCCTCCGACGGAGAGATGCAATGGCACCAGATCGACTGGGTGCAGGCGCATCGTAATGTCCGGAGGCTGCAAGCCCGTATGGTTAAGGCAACGAAAGAAGGACGCTGGGGCAAGGTGAAAGCCTTGCAATGGCTCCTGACACACTCGCTCAGCGGCAAAGCAATCGCTGTGAAGCAAGTGACGGAAAATCAAGGCAAGAAAACATCAGGGGTAGATGGAGAAACGTGGTCTACCCCGCATGCCAAGACAACGGCTATAAGGTCACTGCAACGACATGGATATCAACCTAAACCTCTGCGAAGGGTCTACATCCCGAAGTTCAATGGAAAAAAGAGACCGCTCGGGATTCCAACGATGAAGGATCGAGCCATGCAGGCGCTCTATCTGCTGGCACTAGATCCCGTCTCTGAAACACTCGCAGACCGGAACTCTTATGGGTTTCGGAAAGGACGTTCAACCCACGATGCCATTGACCAATGCTTCATAACATTAAGCAGAGGCAAGTCACCGAAGTGGGTATTCGAAGGTGACATTCAGGGATGTTTCGATCATATCTCGCACGAATGGATGGAAGCTAACATTCCTATGGATAAGGTTATCCTGCACAAGTGGCTGAAAGCTGGTGTGATCGAAAAGGGAAAACTATTCCCTACGGAACAAGGTACACCGCAAGGAGGGATCATCTCTCCTACGTTAGCCAACATGGTATTAGACGGGTTGGAAGAGCGGCTCGCTCGTGCCATTCGTCGGAAAAAGAGCAACGGGAAGGTTATCTTCAGCCCGATGATCAATCTGGTTCGATATGCGGACGATTTCATCGTCACTGGCTCTACGCTCGAAGTGCTGGAACAAGCCAAAGAAGTAGTACGTGAATTCCTTCAAGAAGCCCGGCCTTTCTCTGTCTGAAGAAAAGACGAGAATTGTTCACATTGAAACTGGATTTGACTTCTTGGGACAAAACGTCCGTATGTACGGCAGAAAGTTGCTCATCAAACCCTCAAAGAGTGCAAGAATGAAGGCTCTGACGAAAATCCGCACAACCATTAAGGAAAACAAAGCGGTAAACCAGGAGATATTGATCGGTCTGCTCAATCCTATTATTCGGGGTTGGGTGAACTACCATCGGTATTCCGTCGCAAGCAAGGCATTCAGCGAATACGATTACGGAGTCTGGCAAACACTGTGGTATTGGGCAACTCGCAGGCACAGAAACAAAGGCGCTCGCTGGGTGCGGAATCGCTATTTCCACACCGTTCGTGGGCGTACTTGGACATTTGCCAACAAGGTCAGGAACAACGACCGTTCGCAATTGGTAAAACTGGTTTACGCCGGAGACACCAAGATAACACGACACAGGAAGATCAAAGCCAAAGCCAACCCTTATGACCCGAGCTGGGAAGCCTACTTTGAAGAGCGTCTGACGCTCCGCATGGGCACAGAACTTCTCGGAAACCCAAAAGCAAGGAGTCTATGGCAAAAGCAAGATGGTTACTGTCCTGAATGTGGTGAAAGCATCACCCCGGAAACAGGGTGGCATGTCCATCACGTCGTGCATCGTGTTCATGGGGGAAACGATAACCTAAGCAACCTGCGGCTGCTGCATCCGAATTGCCACAGAAAATTACATCACGAAATACCATCACAATCGTTGCCGGGTTCGCCTCTGGCGAGCCTTTGAAAGGCTTGAGCCGTGTATGGAGAAATTCATACGCACGGTTCTTAGGGGGCTGGGGTGCAGTAATGCACCCCGGCTACCCGATCATGATTGATGTATGAATTCATACATCAATCATGGATGAACTGCCATCAACTCTTTCGAATAATTATTCGCTCGCGCTCATACAACAGGACGGCAATAAAGAACAACCCCACAGAAAGCACCAGTGTCATCGTTGTGGATGTGATGATGTTCATGATATCCAATGGTTCCATGCGCATTATTTGATTGATCAGGATCTGCTGTCCGAAGGTGGGGATGAGCATCATCCATAAAACCGGTTTGACGGGGAAAAAGGCCAGCGCCATGCCTGGCAGGGACGGAATCAGGGCAATGAAAGGCAGGTAGGTACCGGCTTCTTTTGTGCTTTTGGCAAAGGAAGCTACAACCATCTGGATTGCACTTGCCAATAAGCCAATTGGCAGACAAATAAGGAATATCAGGAATAGGGTGGATATATCCAATGCAGATTCGTATTCCAAGATACTCATCAACTGGCAATACATTAAATACGATACCAAATCCGATTAGAGTGATTCCCAAACTCGCCAGGGAAAATGGGAAGGCCGCCAGGAGTTTTCCCAACACGAAATTTCGGCGCGGGACCGGATTGATCAGGAGTGGCTCCAGCGATTGACGTTCGCGTTCCCCGGCGGTTGTATCCGTGACAATCGGTGCTGCTCCATTGAACATGGCAAAGATAATGAAGTACGGGAGAAAGGAGATCAGAGCAATAGCCCGGCTCTGAGGTGAAGCGACATCCAATTCCTCTATGGTAACCACCTGGATGACCTCCGGGCTGACACCGCGAACGATCAGGCGCAGAGCCCCTGTGTAAGTACCATAGTTTTCCAGCAAATTCCTTATGCGGGTAATGTCCACATTGATGGACTGTCTGGAACTGTCCATCACCAGTTGAAGGGTTGCCGTATTCCCGGATGAGAAATCCTCGGCATATTCTTTCGGGATGACCAGTACCATGTTGATGTCCCCAGCTTTTACAGCCGTTTGAGGATCTTCCGGGGCAGACTCTATGATCACATCATGTTGCTCAAGGTATTGGATCAAGCTTGGGGCGTAATGTGGATTTTGTACGGGCAGACGAAGCGGTTTCTCAATATCCGCTCTGGCATTGGAACCGATCAAGAGAAACAAACCGCCCATCATGAGGGGTCCAAACAGCGCCCAGAACAACCCTGTGCCCCAACTACGATAGTCGCGCATGCTGTCCACGATTTCCTTTTTGAGAACGATCCAGACCTTGTTCATTGCAATCCCTCTTCCGTCCCGATGATATCAATAAATGCATCCTCAAGATTGTCCTGACCCGTACGATGGAGCAATTCAGATGATGTGCCTTGAGCGGACACGCTACCACTCGATATGATGACGATCTGATCACAAAGTGCAGCTACCTCCTGCATGATGTGGCTGGTTAACAGAATGCATTTACCCTGTTCCTTTAAACTGAGGATGAATTCCCGCATGGCCCGCGTGCTTTGTACATCCAATCCATTGGTGGGCTCATCCAATAGCACGTTGACCGGGTCATGCACGACTGCACGGGCAATGGCGACCTTGAGACGCTCTCCTGTTGAAAACCCTTCGGTCCGACGATCAGCAATCGATTGCATCTCCAGCATGGTCAGAAGTTGATCGATGCGTTCCTCCAGTGCCGTGCCGTTCCATCCATGTAATTGTCCAAAGTAGCGGATGTTTTCCCGAGCGGTCAACCGCGGATACAGCCCTTGTGCGTCCGAGAGAACTCCAATGCGTGCCTGGACATCGAGAGGGGAGGTTGAGATGTCAAAGCCATCGATGTGTGCCGTTCCCTGGTCGGGTTTCAGTAACGTATACAACATACGCAGTGTTGTGCTCTTACCTGCGCCATTCGGCCCAAGCAGACCGGTGATCTGTCCATTCGATGCCGAGAAGGAAACATTTTGTACTGCTTTCACCCTGCCAAAGCTTTTGGAGAGTCCCTGAACTTGGATCATGTCAATCCCTTCATGTATTTATGGCTGTGGCCCGCTGAAATCTACAAAGAACGGGGGTGGTTCAACATTTTCGACACAGCTTGTATCCAGATCGTTGATGGATGCATTTTCAATAAAGTCTGCCACGATCCGGGCACCACATTGGTTGCCGGCATTGCCGTGCCCCATGCCTTTGAATATCAAATGAATATTGTTGCTCAATGTTTTTGCAAGCTCTTCCGCATGTCGGGGCGGGGTGATTGGGTCCGCTTCACCGGACAGCAGGAGAGTCGGTACATCCGATGAAACCGTTTTATGGATCACAGACGGTATTTCCCCTTTTTGCCAGGTTGAACATACATCCATAAATGTTTGCACATTCCCATCAAACAAACCATCATATGTGTCATCCGAGGAAAGCAGGGGTGCGTCCTCGGTGCAGGCCACTGCATAGAACATGCCATCATATATCCCTGCATCTGCAAGGTATGACAGTGTGATCAATGGCGCAAAATTATCCCTGGCATACGCCTGGTGTATCGCCAATGGCAAAGTGGCCACAAGTTCAGGGGTGTAGAGGGTGTTGAAGACGATATTTGAAAGCATGGTGAATGTGACCGTCAGTTCAAGTTGTTTTCCCGTGATTGGATGGGGAAGAATTGTGTCGACAGGATCACCCTCCAGCCTTTGCACAAGAGAGTTGAACTCCGCCTGCAGGTTGGGATAAGCATCATTGCATGCATCGTCTGCTTCACAACGCGCAAAGAACAGTTCAAGTGATTTTTGTCCATCCTGCGGGACATCCTGGTAAATCACAAAGGAGGGATCCACCACGGCGTCCAATACGATGCTTCTGACACGCTGAGGATACATTTTCAGATAGACCAGTGCGGCGCGTGTGCCATAGGAAATACCGTACAGATTGATGCGTTCATACCCCAGCGCCTCACGCACCGCGTCCAGATCCTGCATGGCAATATCTGTTGTGTAATATCTCAGGTCCGCATTTAGTGTATCGGGGCAAGCCTTGAGGAGTGCGATGACCTGCTCGTCATCCAGGATTTCCTCTTCAGGATTCAGACAACGCAGAGGATTGGATTTTCCGGTGCCGCGCTGGTCAACCAGTACGATGTCGCGTGTTTGATGGACACTGAATAGTGTGGAGTACATGATTGGAAAGATCTCCACTGCGGCCTGACCCGGCCCACCGACCAGAACAACCAAAGGATCAGGTTCTGGAACCCGTTTGATCGCTGGAACCACTGCAATGTTGAGAACTACCTGGCGACCTTGAAGATCGGATGGGTTTTCTGGAACGGAAAGTGAACCACATCGGGCGTCCACCTGAATATTGCCTCCCGGGGAAGTCAACACACAATCGGTTAATGGCAATGGTGGTCTGTCCGCTGTTGTTTTAGCGGCAGGTGCACAGGATGTGAACAGGATTGTCGAAAAAATCAGATAATGAATGTATTTTCGCATGGGTCTGCTTTCACGTACGATGCCTGCCTTCCATGAGTTGGTTATACTGATTATTCTCCACGTACATCACATGATAATATCCTGTTTTGGTTGCGCCCACAAATGTATTCATTCATGGCCATGAAGCGACATGTTGGGCAGCCAAATAACCAAATCAGCAATACTCGTATTATCCCGTCCTTCAGATAGCCACATACTCCTTGTTTGTCCTCATTTGAACAAAGCATTGCACATTTCAATTTTCTTCTTCTGAACTTCCCAATGCCGGGTCCGGGCATCGTCGTTAAGAATTGCGATCAGTCTTTCAATTTCCAAAAGATCTTCTTTTGCATCACTGCAGAAATGCAGAGAAGCCAATGCCACTGCCCGATAGGCAAGAACATCGATATGGGAATGGATATGAATATCCTTCGCATCTCCTATGATCAATTTTGCTGTATCAAAGGGAATCCTTATCCATCCCGCCGCTGGACGGATGATATTCCCAAGCCAGCCGAACACTTTGAAGCGCAGTCGACCTTCATACAGATGATAAAGGGACTCATGTAAAGCCGCGCTCTCCATGTCGGTTGTATTCCGGCGAAAAAATTCTATATCCTGCCTGTATTGCCGAAACAGTGCCGGGACCCTCAAAAGCAGCCAGGGTCGATTCTTCAGAGCGACGATGGTTTGCGATAACAATCCAAAGTCAGTATTCAATTGCATCCAGGGATCAGGTTGGTCTCCGAGCGTTTCACGCGCCCTGGATAGATATTTCCTGGATTTGTCTGTCCTTCTTCCCCCGATTTGCTGGTGCAGCAAGGACAGTTCCTCCAGTACGGCGGATTGTTCTTCCCTTGTTTCAGCCAGTGACAATGAGACATTCAAGACATGTTCCGCAACATCGAGTCTCCACCACGTCGCAGAGCAATGCCAACCATGCGTGATACACCTGTCCTCGTACATTGACGGACCGATTGTTGAAAGTCAAAAGAGAGAACGTCTTTATGGGGATTGGGGTTACGTTTTACATTCAGCCAATTCAACATTTCACTGAAAGCGCGATCTGCCTCCGTCAGGATGGGGTTTTGACTTGCCAATGGTTTTATGAAAGACGACATTCCATATAAGATTTTTTCCAGATCGAGCGAACCAGGTGGATCGCCTTCATAATGGATCCAAAATATCGGCAGAGACGGGTCTCGACTGGACATGGCGGAGTGCAACAGCGGAGGAATATCGGGATCAACACCACGCCAGCCTACAAAACAAATCGGACGGTTATGCATAATCTCCATGAGGAGTTCTGCTCGACTGCCTTTTAATTGAGTACCAACATGTTCCAATGCTCCCAGGCAACTGGATGGGTCGTCTAGAGAACCGTGGATTTTGAAAAGGCAAGCGCCATCCTTTAAAATTGCCATATTCAAATGAGTTTGCCCCCGTATTTGTGAAACGACTTCTTATGGATGGAGATAGCTTTGTCCACTCCTGCTCGATCAAGCGGTCATAATTGGTTGTAACCGCAGTGCCACCATTGGCAAGCCAGTACCCAAGAAGGGCATGGACCCGGTTGGGGGTGCACTGTTGTTCGAGTTCTGCAAATGCGGAATATAGGCTGGAGGTTGCCATACGGCAGATTTGCCAATAATCGTTCAGGGTGATCTCAAACCCCAATTTGTAGCTTGTGTCTTTCAGGATCAATTAATAGCTATCAATCTCACGATCAAAGCTTCCGGAATAAGTCAGCGAATCCAGGAACAATTGATACAGCAAGGTGGGTGTACTTGGCATGCCTGTATTGCCAGCCATTGAGGCACCTGCCCCAATAAAGAAGACCAAAGAACGGTCGGAACCCGTAAGATAGGGATGCAGTCGGTCAATACTTGCTGCCGATACGTTCGAATCAGACTCTGAAATGCCTGGACTTAGGATGGTCATAACAAATACCGCATGTGATGCAAATGTCTACTTTGGATAATTTCATCCCTTTTTCACCGTGCGAGTTCAGGTATCAAGACATATCAAAATCGTTTTTTATGGACGTTGTAATTAGCTTGTCCAGTGAGCCTGTTTTTCAAGTTTAAGATAAAATAAATAATAGCTTTACTCACTGGGGATACCCATGTCCCAAACCACAACAGAATTCACTTGATCGACTCCGCCGGTACATTCAAGAAGAAGCCAGTGCCCAATACAAGACACTGGAGCGTCAATGGTCGTATCCATTACATGAGAGAGTCGCCAAAGGCTGGGCAATCGAGGGATTAAGCGTTCAGGGTTTCAAGGATGGCATTATTCGCCTGAAGGCCAGACCAATGACCCCATTTCCACGAGGGCGACCTGATCGTGTTACATCGTGGAAATCCACAGGATGCGAATGCCTTGCATTGCGACCTACAATATGATGGGGAAAACGAAATGGAAGCGGCACTCAACAACGGCAACGAATATTTTCTCTCTGCTGACACTGACGGCTGGATCATCGACCAGGACTGGTTCGAACTCCAGTCGTTTTTATTTGTCAGCGTTGAAATGAGGCGGCGAACTTAACCTGGGGCGTTCGGTTGTATTGCCGTTATTACAAGGCTCGCTTATCCCGCAGATCGACTATGCCCGTTACGAACGTGCTAAACACGAACTTCAGGACTTCGAGACCTCAACGAAAGCCAGATCGAAGCCGTGGCCTTGTCCTACGGCACAGACCTGTTGCATCTCATTCAAGGTCCGCCTGGCACAGGCAAAACCTTGATGCTCGCTCACCTGGCGCGCCTGTTGGTGCACGATGGGCGTCGGGTGTTCGTGACAGCTTTGACTCATCGTGCCATTCACAATGCCCTCAACAAGATCGCCAAGTTGGATGGAAGCATCCCTGCTTGTAAGATCGGTGAAGCACGTCATGCGACCGACCTGGATGTGGATTGTTTTGAATTGTTTTCGCATTCACGTTTTGCCGAGATCAATGGCGGATATGTGATCGGGGCCACGCCTTTCGCCGTGCAAACCCAAAGATTGCCAATGTTGAATTCGATGTGGTGTTGTTCGATGAAGCCTCACAGATCACACTGCCCCTGGCGATCATGGGGATGCTGGCAGGCAGCAAGTATGTCTTTATCGGTGATGAGAACCAGCTTCCGCCAGTGACCATCCTGTTCGATGAAGAGGTGACACAAACCTCGATCTTTGCCTATCTGTCCGGACGCGGGAACGAGACGATGTTGAACATTACCTATCGTCTCAACGATATACTGACGAAGTGGCCCAGCCATACCTTTTATCGGGATGAACTCAAGTCCAGCGCAGAAGCCAGTACACGGCGGTTGAACCTTTCCCCGGAAACAACTCCCTGGGATTTTGTGCTCGATCCCGAATTGCCTTCTGTATTTTTGGATCTGTGTCATCAGAATACGACCGTTCGCAGCCGCATCGAGGCCGATGTTGTACTCGAGTTGGTATTGTCCTTGTTGACTCGTGAAGTCTCACCGGAGGAGATCGGGGTAGTCGTTCCCTATCGTGCCCAAAGCCGACTGATCCGCAGCTTGATGCGCCGCAACCTCATGGATGATGACCTGCTGCGCAAACTGGTGGTGGATACTGTCGAACGCATGCAAGGACAGGAACGGGAGGTTGTCCTTGTGTCCTTTGCAACCGCCAGCCCAAAGTTTGCGGCACAAGTAGCGGATTTTCTGTTCCAACCGCAACGCTTGAATGTCGCGGTCACTCGTCCGCGCAGCAAACTGATTCTGGTGGGCAGTCATCACATGTTGGATGCCGATCAGTTCAACCCTGAACAGGCGTCAACCATAAAAATGCTGCGTGATCTGATCGATGGCTGTCTGCATCTTACCGTGCCAGGCGGGAACTTGAACGGATAATCCTATGGCGCGCATTCTTCCAGATACACCACCACGAGTTGGGTCTAGTGAAGTGATCAAGGTCTTCAATGCCTTGAAGAAACTGCCAGACGAATACACTGTCTGGCACAATATGAATTTTCAGAAACAGGAAGCGCCCGACTTTCTGGTAGTACACCAGGATGGGCGGGCACTGTTGATGGTGGTAAGTTCAGCGACCTCTCGCGATGCGAAGTACGCAGGACAATTAACACTGATGGATGCTGAACAAATTCCTTTGGGGCAAACAGAGAATGTACGGTTGATCTCCTTCATTTCATCCCTGGGGTTCCCGAAAGCAAAAGATGTTCGCACCCTAATCGTTTTTCCCAATATCTCCAATGAACAATTACAGAAGAGTGCAGCAAAATCCTTTGAAGCCCATTGGGTGGGCAGGGATGTGATACAGCAGGAGGCCGCTTGGGATGTTTATCTAACAGCACTTCCCTTGGATGATTTCTCCCTGGAAAAACTTCGTCATCGCTTTACACCTGAGGTGGTTATTCCAGAGACCATGACCGTCCGTCCAATTACAGATCGCCGTCGTAAGGCTGGGTTAACGGATTATCTACTGGACTACGACCAGGAACTGGCGGTCAAGTCGGATCTTGATCTACCCGATGAAGGGCAGGGTGTCAGCAGTGATTTTCGCTTGAACATCATCAATGGTGTGGCAGGCAGCGGAAAGACCCTGATCTTGCTGTATCGCCTGCGTCTGTTATACGAAAGTTTCCCAACAAACGTTTTCTGGTTTTGACCCATAACCGTCCGTTAAGTCACGATATGCAGTCGCTTTTGCCCGTCTTGAAAACCAAGAGCCAGAGAACATTGAGTGGTATACGTTCAATGGTTGGTGCCGAAACACTGCCCCAAACAGGAGCAACGATTAATCCTCTTCCGATAAAGGGAAGGCAAAGGGTTGTCGAAGATGTATGGCGCAAGCACTTAAAGGATACGTCAATTTCTGCCCAGATGCTACAAAGCGAGATTGATTGGATGAAAGACCAAATTCCATTATCGCGGAAGGAGTATCTCTCTGTCGAACGCCGGGGGCGGGGTTTTGGTTTGAACGCTGATCAACGCCAGCGCATGTTCGATGCGGTGAAAGAGTATCAAAAGGAATTGGAAAGCAGGCACACTGTGGATTGGGGCGATGTTCCACAGCGTGTTTGGAAATTCATCCAGCAGGGAAAAAATGAATTTTCTCAATATGATTTCATCTCATAGATGAAGCTCAATTTTTCGCTCCCATCTGGATTTAGATCATTTTGAAACTACTTACCCCGAAAGAGCAGCCATCTCTTTATCGAAGCAGACCCTACACAGGGCTTTTTGGGGCGCGGCACTTCCTG
>CAVSRF010000071.1:0-5311 GCA_963730175.1 uncultured Chloroflexia bacterium
ATTAAACAAATCAAGAACCTTACTGCATGGCGTTCATTTTTCTTGTATGGCATTATAGCCATTCTGGTCATGTTCATCACATGGCCCTATCTCTGGGAAAACCCAATCGCACACTTCATTCAAGTCTTCCAGTTCATGTCCGATAACCCGACCAATCTCTCTGTGCTATTCGGAGGTCAGGTCTATCGCGCAGGAGAGTTACCGCGCAGATACCTGCCCTTCATGCTCACCACAACGCTGACAGAGCCAACACTTCCACTTTTCATGATCGGCGTTCTTGTCGCTTACCGGAATATTTTTCGTAAGAAAGAAGAGCGGAAAAATCTTATTCAATTGTCGCTGATTCTTTCATGGTTCGTCATATTGGTTGCATATGTTCTTGTTCGCAGACCCGCGATGTATGACGGGATGCGTCATTTCCTTTTCATTCTTCCACCATTATTCATTTTCTCCGGTTTTGCGTTTCAATTTCTACTCGACCATCTTGACCCATTGTGGCTACGCGCTTCATTTGGAATTCTGCTCATCTTTCCCGGCATCAACGGCATCATCCAACTTCATCCTTATGAGTATACGTATTACAATTCATTCATCGGTGGCACGAGCACCGCATTCCGCAATTACGAAACAGATTTTTGGCTTACCTGTTACAAAGATGCAGTTGAGCAACTTGATGAAACCACCACACACCCCATCAAGCTTTTCGTAAAGCGTGAAGCCTATATCGCTGCGAACCTACGCAAACAAAAACATCAACGTGCAGGATTTACGCGGCGCCGCAAATGAAGTCTCATCTGGCGACTATGTTCTCGTCAACACGCGCACGAACGAAGATGAAGATCATACTTCTTTCAAGAATGCGCCAACCGTCATCGAAATCAAGCGCGGCGACGCGACGTTTTGCATCATAAGGAAAATTCCATGACTACACATAAAGAACGAATACAAGCTTCGATAAAAGGTGAGGTTATTGACCGCCCGCCAGTCGCGCTGTGGCGCCACTTCCCCATTGACGATCAGACACCTGAAACACTTGCAGCGGCGACGTTGCAGTTCCAACAAACCTATGACTTCGATCTCGTCAAAGTGACACCTGCGTCTTCTTTCTGCCTCAAAGATTGGGGCGTGGAAGACAAATGGACGGGTCACACCGAAGGTACACGTGGATACACCAAGCGCATCATCCACGGACCTCAAGATTGGAAACAGTTACCCGTGCTTGATCCAACCGCTCCGCATCTCGCGGGACAATTGGAATGCCTGCGTTTGATTCGCAAAGGATTGGATGCAAATACTCCAATGCTTCAAACAATTTTCAGTCCTTTGGCACAGGCAAAAAACCTGGCTGGTGGCGAAACATTGATCGCACACTTACGCTTATATCCCGAAGCCGTAATGACGGGACTGAAAACCATTGCAGAAACCACGCGTCGTTTTACAGAAGCTTGTCTTGACACCGGTATTGACGGGGTCTTCTACGCCATCCAACACGCCCAAGCCAGTTTATTGACTCTCGATGAATACAAAACCTTTGGCTTGCCTAACGATCACAAGACACTTGAACCCACACAGGAACTCTGGTGCAATCTGCTTCACCTACATGGACATAGTGTTTATTTTTCAATTCTCGATTCGCTCAAGTTTCAAATTGTCAACTGGCATGATCGCGAAACATATCCATCGCTTACGGAAGCGCAAAATTTATTTGATGGCGTGATGTGTGGCGGCATGAGACAGGATACGCTCGTTTACGAGGATCAATCCAAAGTCAAAGAAGAAGCGGCGGACGCCATCCAGCAAACAGGCGGGAAAAGATTTATTCTTGGCACGGGATGTGTTGTCCCAGTCATCGCGTCGCATGGAAATCTCCTCGCCGCCAGAAAGAGCGTCGAATGAGTCTTAGAGTGATTTCGGGTAAAGCCAGAGGACGGAAACTCAAAACGGTGGAAGGCGACACCACACGCCCGATCACAGACCGCGTTAAGGAATCGTTATTCAATATTATTTCGGGCGATGTGATCGATTCAAATTGGTGGGACTTGTTTGCAGGAACAGGCGCAGTAGGCATTGAGGCGTTGAGCCGCGGTGCGAGCTTTGTGCGCTTTTCGGACATGAACCGCGCACCGATTGACACGATCAAATTCAATGTAGAACATTGTGACTTTACATCACAATCGGAAGTTCGCCGCGCCGATGCGTTCTCGTATCTTTCAGCAAAGCCTGATAAAAAGTTCGAATACATTTATATAGCGCCGCCGCAATACAAAGAGATGTGGTCGAAGGCGCTTGAGTTGCTGGACGATAATTTGGATTGGCTTTCGGATGATGGCTGGGTCATCGTGCAGATTGCGCCGCGTGAGTATCGAACATCAACACCAGCGTTGAAAAACCTTGAGGAGTTCGATCAGCGAAAGTACGGTACCACTCTGCTTGTGTTCTACGAAAGGAAAGTGCAATAGAGCCTGCGCTTCGACTTCGTTACGCTCCGCTCAACGTGAGAGAGTTCTTATTTCCACGGCGCGGTGATGAGAACATTGCCATCATCAGCAGCGTGACCGAGATAAGGCATGCCCCAAGCTTCGGAGATCGTTTTTAATAACGAGTAATGTGTGTAAGGCGTGTTGAATCTTCAAATCCGTTTTTGACGAGAGGGGAATAGAAAACCACCGGGATGCGTCCGCCTGCTTCTCGGGTAAGCCGCAACAGGAATGATTTCCCTGCCCTTCATCGAATGTCATTACCAAGTAAGTAGGATTCGTTTGTTGCATCCAGAGCGGGCACAAGTTGTCCGAGAAGGTCGGTTAACCACGCGTCAGCAACATCGAGTCCGCAATCGTGTGCGTCGTTGCAGAGGTTCGGGGTGATGAAAAGGAAATTCGGAAGCGAACCAGCATCAATGTCCGTTTGAAGCGCAGTCAAGCGGAACGACGGATCGTTCACAGCGCGCGGTGTCCAGTCGAATCGGGTCAAAGTAAATGAACGGGTTATGCTTTTGAGCGTATTTATATGCGTCACCTACATAGCAAGGATTGGGCATATTCTCCTGATAGGTTTTCCATGTGCGCCCGGTGGCTTCGATGAGATCAGGCAGGCTGGGAGCGTTGACAAAACATTTGGTGCAATCGGACGTAATTCCAAAAGTGTCGCCGCCCATCAACGCGAGGTAATTGGGCAGGCTGGGATGCGTGACCGCGTAGAACTGTGTGAGCAACGTATATTCTTTGGCAAGCTTGTTGAAATTCGGCATTTGCGGGTTACCGATCACTGTGCCAAATTCCTTGTTCTCGAAGATGATAATGACAATCCGCTCAAAATGAGGGACAAGCGGTTTAGGCGTAACCGTCAGCTCGGGAGTATTTGCAGGAATACCTGTTAGCAACGCAGTTGGAATATCCGTAGGAACATTTGTAATGGTCGGTATGGGTGGAACAGGAGTTATAGTGGCTACCGGCGCACTGACACACGCCAGCAAGAAGACAAGGGTCAATGTTAGGAGAAGGTAATTTTTTATTTTCATAATTGTGTTGGGATTACTTTTGTTGTATCATAGATTTATTCAACTCGCAATCTGGAGAAAACCACATGGAACTAAAAACTGTAACAATCGAAAAGCCAGAAGACATCAATTTTATTTTAGGACAATCTCATTTCATCAAAACCGTGGAAGATATTCATGAGGCGTTGGTCACATCAGTGCCGGGAATCAAATTTGGGCTGGCGTTTTGCGAAGCGTCTGGCAAATGTCTCATTCGTTGGACTGGAACAGATGACTCAATGATCGAACTGGCAAAACAGAACGCGCAAGCGATTGGCGCGGGACATTCGTTCATCCTGTTTCTGGGAGAAGGTTTCTTCCCAATCAATATTTTGAACGCGGTCAAGAATGTTTCTGAAGTGGCGCGTATCTTTTGCGCAACAGCAAACCCAACTGAAGTTTTGGTTGCAGAAACTGAACAGGGACGCGGCATTCTCGGCGTAGTGGATGGGTTTTCACCAAAGGGTATCGAAGACGCTGAAGATATCACCTGGCGCAAGGACTTTTTGCGAATGATCGGGTATAAGGTGAAATAAACAACCGAAAGCCGCTACATTACAGTTTCCTTTTATATCCAACAGGTGCCTCCGTCTACATGCTAGAATATATTACTAAAGATGACCACTCGTAGAGCCCCTTCCAGAATTATCCCGCGTGCCTTTCCCGGCATCAAAACCAACGAGATCGAGGAGTTGATCGCGCACAGCCAGGTACGTTCCTATTCTCCGGGAGCAGTATTATGCCGTGAGGGCGTTGTCGAAGATCGTTTTTATATGATCCTTGAAGGCGAAGTGGAAGTAACCAAAAGCATCAACAACAGTGAATTGCGGTTATTACAAACACTGGGTGCAGGTGATTTCTTTGGAGAGATGGGGCTTATTCACAATGCGCCGCGTGCAGCAACGGTCAGGGCAAAATCTTCACTTACAACTCTTGAATTAGATAAAGCCGCCTTTGACAAGGCACTCAAAAACAGCAGCAGTATCGCGATGGCAATGGTCACCGAGATCAGTAACCGACTGCGCCAAAATGACCAATTGGCTGTGGACGACATCCGCATCCGCGCCAGTGAGTTGGCAGATGCATATCAAAAGCTCGCCGAACAGGATCTGGCGCGCCGTGAGTTTCTTACCAATGTTGCACATGAGCTACGCACCCCACTGATGGTGGCAACGGGATACCTCCAAATGTTACAAAGAGGCATCATGAGCGGCGATCAACTCACGGCTGGGATAGAGACGGTTGCCCGCAATGTCCAGCAGATTACTACGCTGGTCAACGACATCCTCTTCCTGCAGGAAATGGATCTCGTCCTCCCTGAATTTCAAGCCGTGGATATGAACAATGTTGTGCACGCTGTCGTGGAGAAATACGAAGTAAAGGCAACTGACCGTGGAGTCAATCTGCGCTTCGCTCCAAGCCCGGACCTGCCTCCCGTTTCAGGCGACTCAAAATCCCTCGAGCGCGCGCTCATGGCGCTTATGGATAATGCCATCAAGTTCAGTCCCAAAGGCGGCGATGTAAACATATACTTCAACACGGAAGACGACAAAATACTTGTAACGGTTGAAGATCACGGCATTGGAATCCAACCGGAGGATATGAAACATATCTTCAGCCGTTTTTATCACCTTGAAAAGCATGAGGACGATCTCTTCGGCGGCATCGGGCTGGGACTTGCCATTACACGTCAGGTTATCGAACAACATCATGGAAAACTGGAAGTAACCAGCACCCCCGGCAAGGGAAGCGCTTTTACAATAACATTGACTCAAT
>CAVSRF010000072.1:0-89615 GCA_963730175.1 uncultured Chloroflexia bacterium
TCAATTCCACGTTTTGCCCGATCCAAATCTCGCTCCCGTCTGGTCCAAAGCTTGGAAATTCGTGATAAGTGGTTTTTGTCCTGCTTGCCAGTTGTTTATGATACATGTGTTTCAAGTGAAGCCGTTCTTCAGGTGTGGTCATATCCAGGTAGAATTTCCCGAGCATTTCTTCTTCAGTCTTAAAGCCCATTATATACAGGGCAGAAGGATTGGCATAAGTGAATTGACCATTCATATCAACGCGATAAATCAGGTCGCTGGCATTCTCTACGATCTGGCGGAATCGCATTTCGCTTTCCTGTAATTGTCTTTCCGCCTGCTTGCGGTCGGTAATATCGCGCACAGTGATGACCCTGCCGATCAACAGTTCATTTTCATCCTGTAGAATGGATACATTCAGTTCTTATCAGCGCATTGAATCTTCTTCGCCGATACTGATCTCATTCTCTATTTCTGTAAAGCCTGGATATAGTCGATCAATTCGGACCATTGCAAAGCACATCTGTCACTTTTTTGCCAATGGGCTGTTTTTCGCCAGCCATGCCGATGATCTGTTGTGCGCGTGGTTGATATCGACAATCCTTCCGTTGGCGTCGATAACGATCATGCCATCCTTCATTCCATCGATAATGGTATCTCGTGTAATCGGGGCAATATCCAGCAGCCGGTGACGAAAAAGGGCGTAGGTCATCCCGATGCCTGTGACGGTAAAGGCGTAGGACGTCAAATCAATTTGAATGGGCAAGATCTGAAAAATGGTCATACATTGCGATAAGCGGGGTTAATGTCGAGAGTAATATCCACATCATTTGTCCGCGATATTGGGCGGGCCAACGCAGTAATGCCCGCACGATCAAAACCAGACCGATCATGATCAATAGATAGGTATATGCGGCGTGAACCCAAAACCAGGGACCGTTCGTTGTTCTCAACAATAGGAAGCCGCTCTCAAAGGACAAATTTCGATTTGTCGAAACAACCCATGTGACCCATTGGTAAGGATAATGATCATTGTGGTCAATGGAAGGATCGAAAGCATCGCAAGGCGTCGGGCGTTGATCCAGGTCTTGCGTCCGGTATATTCGAAAGCAAAGATCAGCCATGCCACAGGCATGGCTATAACTCCTACGAATTTCATTGTCTCCCAGAATAGCTTGGTTGGAATATCTGTGCCTGCCAGTTCAAGAATATAGCTTGTCCCCCATTCGAAGAGAATGAACATCAACACAGAAAACGGCAGGACCCCAACCATCCTGCGGTTCCGCCAGGTATATAAGGCAAGCACGCCTGATATCAAAGCGGAGATCGCAAGCGGTATCATGTTCGGTGTGAAGTGATATGACATGGATATGTCCTTGGCTGGGATGGTTGACCAGCCAATCAGATTATATCCTACGAGATTTCAGATATTGGAAATTTCCATTTGTGACAGGCAAATGAAATTGTTTAACCTCTATAAGAAAAAGATACGAAGAGCGATTTCCTTGTGGGCTGCTCTTCGTATCTTTGACGTGTAACTGCTTGTGCTTACTCGTATGCCAGTGTATCTCTCACGGTCAACTTGGATGCCCTTCTGGCGGGCAGTGCGCTGGCGATTGTAGCCAGGGCGATGGTAAAGATCAGCCAGGCGATGATCCCGCTCATGCCATAGACGGCAGGCATGGGCGCAGTTAGAACTGCCATGCCGACGCCGAAGGTCAGAATGTTTGTGATGGGGAAAGACAGTAGGATACTGATTGCCCAACTGATCAGTCCGATCACCATGCCCTCCACGATGACGATGCTTTGAATATCTCCGTTCGATGCACCGATGGCGCGCATCACGCCGATCTCGCGTGTTCGTTCTAGTACGTTGATACTCATGGTGCCCATCAAACCAAGTCCGCCGACGATTGCAATGAGAGTTGCCATGAGCAGCATAAAGTAGACTAAAACATCGGTTTGTGCTTTTTGGCTGGTGATGAAATCTGCACCCAATTGTGTGGAGCTAACTTGAATACCTCGTTCTTTGAACAACGCAAGTAACTGATCATTGATCCGTTTTTGAGCGATGGCGCCATGGTCAGTGGTCAACACACGCAGGGAATAAGCCTGCCCTGGCGAGCCGATGACCTGGCTGAGATATTCATAATTGACATAAAGGAGCGGTGGGGAGACATTGCCTGTTATGGTGTAAAAACCAACGATATGCCACTTCGTTTCCTTGTCATTGATCTTAATTGTCAACCAATCCCCTACTTTCAATTCAGGGAAAATATTCAACAGATGATTACCGATTACGATGGCGTTCTCGTCACCTGTCGTCAGCCAGCGACCAGCTGTGATTACAGGATCAATCAAGGTGGAAGTCGAAGGAGGCGCAACGAATAGAATTTGAGTGCCCGCTGCGTCTTCATCCGAAATGAGTGTGCCTGGATATTCGATCCAACCTTCCACGCTGGAAACGCCGGGGATATCTTTTGCAAGGGGAGCAACTTCATCGTAACGATAAGAACGCCCAAGCGAGACATTGATATCGGCAAGGAAGTACCCTTGAATATCTTCGATGGTTTTGCCGAACAATGCCCACAGATTGTAAACACCGATGAAGATGGCGCCACCCAACACGAGCGAGAACAGTGTCAGGCTGAGACGAAGTTTCCGACGAAAGGCATTTCGTAGTGACAGGCGGATTGGGCGCGGGATGAATAACGCTCCCTTGCTTACCGAAGAGTCTTTCCGTTTGCTGTTTCCGCCAATGCCATAATCGCTAATCGCCTCACGCACGGTGATTCGCACACTGTTATACACGGGCCATAACCCGGCGAGCAACGGCACAAGCAACGCTACGATCGCCTGCTGGATAATGGCAGTTGGATATGCCTTGAAGGGGAGCGGATTGAAGTTCAAGTAGGATGCCATCCCGCCACCGATGGTTTGCGCCGCTCCGTTTGCAAGAGGGATTGCGATCAAGAATGCGACAAGTCCGAAGCCTAAAATCAACACAAGGTACATGCCGAATATCTGTCCGTTCCCACCGCCGACTGCTTTCATAATTCCGATCTGACGAGTTTGCTGTGCCATGATCGCAGTGATGGTATTGATGATGAGGAAGGCGCTCAATAGCACGGTCATGTATCCAAGCACACCCAATACAAAGAAGATGCCTTGTGAAATGCTCCATGCAAAATGATGCCCGGGTTGGTATACATTGACAAAATAAACGGTTGCGCCGGCGCGTTCCATTCGGTCGGCGACTGTCTGTGCGATATCCTTTACATGTTTCGCATCGGTTGGGTTTTCAGAGACGCTCACGGCAAGTACGCTATATTGTTTTGAGCCTCCAAGCCATTCCAGTGTGCTGGGAGTTACATAGGCATTGATCTGTTGTGCCATGTTATAGGGAAAGCCCGTCACATCGTGCACGTATCCAGCGAAAGTTAATTCGCGTCGTTTGCCGCCATCGAGTTCTATGGTCAGTGTGTCACCGACTTTATAACCGAGTGATTTGGCAGAAGCATCCATGATGATCTGTTTATCAGTAAAAGCAGGGATGCTCGTTTCACCGAGGGCGGGTTTGAGAAGATTAAGAGTTAGGTCTTCTGTTTTCTTGATGCCAGTGAATTGAATGGAGATCGGTTCTCCCTTGACCGGGATCAAATGCGCGCTGGTCGAAGCGCGCCCCTCTGCCGCATCAACCCCGGGTATGGATCGAGCCATCTTCACCATGCCATCATCAAACGACGATGTGTAGATCGTCGCTTCAGATGGGTTGGCGGAGAGGAAGTCTCCATCCATGCTCTCGAGCATATACGAACCGAGATTGCTGTTAAAGCCAACCGCCAAAGTCCCGACCATGATGGTTAGGATGGTGAGGAACGTGCGCCCCTTGTTGCCCCAAAAATCTGCCCAAATCTTCTTCCAGCGGCTGGTCATAATTTCCCTCCCGTCGTTTGACATTTTCCTCTTCGCGCTGATCTGCAAATTGATGCAGCGTCTCGCGCGTGACATCGGACTGATTCAGCAATTCTTCGAGCTTGTCGTACCCGATAGTCAGCACTTCGACAGGTCCAGCTTCTGAGGCGCGGATCGAAGCGCGATGTTTCTTCTCGTGGAAAAATTCCATTTCGCCGAAGTATTTACCGGGTCCGAGTTGAAGCGCAATCACATCCGATTGATCGGCACGCGGCAGGACAACCTCCACCGTTCCCTTGGTCACAATGTAGAACGCATTTGCATCCGTGCCTTCAGAAAGGATCATGGTTCCAGCATCATAATGTTGAGTCTTTGCAATGCGCGTTGCTTCGAGCAATTGTTCGCGCGAAAGCGTTGACATGGCTTTGGCGACATATTCATTGACGATCTCGCCGTCGGCGATCAGGGCGGTGCGTTCGGTGCGTTTGGCAAGCCCGCTATCGTGTGTGACAACGATAATAGTCTTTCCCTGAGCGACCAGGTTTTTGAACAATTCAAATACACTGTCCGCCGTTTTTGAATCGAGATTGCCTGTTGGCTCATCTGCGATGATAACGGGAGGATCATTCGCAAGCGCGCGTGCAATCGCCACACGTTGTTGTTGTCCGCCAGAGAGGGCGGTGGGGAGCTTGTAGGCATGGTCAGCCAGTTCGACCATCTCAAGCAGGGATAGGGCCCGCTTCTCGCGCTCACGCATCGGGTATGTGCGGCAGAAATCCATCGGCAACATGATGTTCTCAATCACCGAGATCGTCGGCAGGAGTTGAAAGAATTGAAACACAATGCCAAGATTCTTCCCGCGCCAACGCGCCATCTTGTTTTCGTTTAGCTCATGTACCGCCATGCCATTGACATATACTTCACCCGCGGTGGGATGGTCGATGCCGGTGATCATGTTGAGCAATGTGGATTTGCCGCTCCCTGATTTGCCGATCACGCTGACGAATTCGCCTGCATTGATTTGCAACTCGACGTTTTTCAACGCGTGGTAATCACCGATAGCGGTCTTGTAATATTTATTCACATCACGCAGATCAATCATGGGATGATTGCCGTTGCCATTCGTGGATTTTGTAAATTGGGTCATCATGCCTCGCTTAAATTCGTCCCGAAGATTTTGTTTGCTAAAAGTCTTTCAAGAAACCTTAGAACGTTTTATGTAACATTATTTACTCGAACTTGACAGCGGCAGTCATGCCCCAGCGTATGGCAGGGTCAACATCTGTGAGCACAATCGTCACTTCATAAACAATGTCACCCTGGTTCTGTCCATAGTTCTGTCCAATGGAGAGAACTTCGCCCTTCATTTCCACATCCGGGATGGCATCCAACGTAACCGTTACAGGTTCCCCTTCCTTCAACTTGACCACATCGATCTCGGTTACATCGGTCGTGACCACGGTCCAAGTGGACATATCCGCGATCGTCACAGCGACCTGACCCGCGTTGATCGTACTGCCCAATTTGGCATCCAACTTAGCCACCACACCATCAAAGGGAGCTGTGACCTCAAAGGCGGCAACTCCAGCTTTCGCCGCATTCAACCGCGCTTCAACCAAAGGAACTTGATCCTTATCGGGACCATCCTTCAGACGATCATAAGCACGTTGGAGGTCATCCATAGTCGATTTTTTCAGTGCGAGATCATTCTCGGCTTCGATGATCCAATCTTGAGGAGCCGGACCCTTGAAAGTTTGGGTCTTGTATCTATACTCATATCCCTTCCGATTTTGGATCAGAATGACTTTGTTTAGAGTTTGCGGGACTTTCTTGGCGTTTTGCAAATAGGTCAGATAATCATCTGCTTTATCGTATTCTTCCTTGGCGTCCTTGAGATCGATAATGGTTTGGGCGAATTCGGCGTCTCTCGAATTGACCAGATCGTCCCATGCCTTCTGTGCGCTGACCAGTTCAAGTTGTGCGGCGGCATAGTGTGTATCCGTTTCATCGCCCAAGCGATCAAGGGTTGATCCTTTTTCACGGACTCACCTTCTTTGACCAGCACTTCACTGATCGAGCCGCTGGCGTTGAAGGCGATATCGGCGTAACTGATGGGTTCCACTCGTCCTTCGGCGATGACGGTGTCATCCGCTATGACGGTTGGGATTACTTCTGGTGTTGCTGTCCCTGCATTGTTCGAAGATGAACAGGCAGTAAAGAACAGGCTTAAGACCACAAACAGAACAAGCATTTTAGTTTTCATGATTTGTACCTCCGCGTGAATTCTTGATAATATTTTATAGCTTTTTTAGAAGAGTTCCCCCATCTGAGGGAGAGTCTTTACCTAGTCAATTGGACAGGGTGGTGGTTACTCAATATTCTACGCAATTAGGCGATTTTAGTTGCACAATATCTTAAAATTGGCTGCCCAATAAAAAAACTCCCCGCATTATATATTAGAACAAATATTCTGTTATAATTTCCATAAGATTGGCGAGCGCCGATCAACTTTATCAATGGAGGCTGAAATGGATTTTAGTTCTATCAATTGGTTTGCTGTCGTTGCCTGCATCGTTGTCAGTATGATCGTTGGAAGTGTCTGGTTTCACCCAAAAACCTTCTTTCCCATTTGGTGGAAGGCGATCGGCAAAACAGAGAACGATGCGCCAGGTGGTACCAACATGGGATTAATGTGGGGAGGCACTCTTCTCGCATCATTTGTTCAGGCCGTGTTTATGGCTTTGTTTGTGAATGCCATGGGAAGCATGACCGGAGGCGCAACACTCGCATCAGGTGCGACAGCAGGCTTCATGCTCTGGCTTGGCTTTGTCGCTCCGACAAGTTTAACGAACAGGTTGTTTGCAGGTCGACTGCAAGCGTGGTTTCTTGAGGCAGGAAACCACCTGGTAGATTTTGTTCTGTTCGGCGCCATTCTGGGCGCGTGGCATTAACTTGGTAATCAAAAACTGCGGACGATCTATATCGTCCGCAGTTTTTGATTTAATCTTTAAGTTTTAGAATCCTTGACGTACGGGGGAGTGTGGTTAAAATAGAACATGCGTTCTACTCGAAAGGAGCACGTATGTCCAAAACAAATCATCGATTCTCGCTTGCCATCGAAGCATTGACAGAACTTAAGATGGAAACCAGTGCGCCTCTTTCCAAGCCTTTACCTGCCGCGCCGACTCTGGACCGAGTCCTCGCTGAGATCGGACCACTCCCGCGCGAAGCTTTATTCCTCGGTATCGCATCGGACGGGTTGCCTGTGTTGCTGAATTTGCATGATTCCAATCCCGGACCAATGTTAATTACGTCCGATGCGGGTGCGGGAAAAACACCTTTTTTGCAAACCATTGTGCGGTCTGTAACTCAAACGCATAAGTCAAGTGATGTCCAATTTGGTGTTATCACATCTCATCCCGAAGAGTGGGATGGAATGGAAAAAACCTCCCACCGTGTTGGAATATTTTCCACAAATCATAGCAGTGCACAAGACTTTCTCTCATCTCTTGCTTCGTGGGCACATGTCAGCAGGACTTCAAAACAATCCATCTTGTTGTTGATCGATGATCTTGAGTCAATAGCAAAACTTGATTTCGATGTATTACAAAGCTTTCGCTGGCTCTTACTGCGAGGCCCGTCACGGAGGGTATGGCCCATTATCACAATGAATGCCGGGAGGTATGGACAGGTGCTTTCGTGGATACCGAACTTTCGGACGCGCATCTTTGGCCGTATTGCAGATAAACGCGTCGCCGCCGCGCTTGGGGGAGATGAAGCGTCAGCGTTGGATCAGCTTGAAGCGGGGATTCAGTTTTCCCTGCGCGAGAGCGAAAGTTGGATTCGTTTTTGGTTGCCGAGTTGCTAGTCGCATTGTCTCACTTGTGCTAGAATCGTTTTTGTACGATGCATGAAGTTTGGCGGTCTCGGCAATCAGAGGGATAGTTGTTTCACTTCCTGGCGCCTGGGTGTCTGTGATCCCCGTAATCATGCAATTGATCCGTTCCACCGTGCGGAGTTGCTTCACTGCACGGCTTACACTCAGGAGAAGAGTATTAAATGGAAGCGAAACTTTATGTAGGAAATCTGCCGTACAACACGGTGGATGCTGATTTGCAGAGTTTGTTCTCACAGGCTGGTACTGTGGCCTCTGCACAGGTGATCAAGGATCGTGAAAGCGGACGCTCAAAAGGCTTTGCCTTTGTTGAGATGTCCTCGTCTGATGAAGCCAATGCCGCTATAAATATGTTCAACGGCAAAGACTTCAACGGACGCCCACTCACTGTGAATCTTGCTCGTCCAAAAGAAGAACGTTCGGGCGGCGGTTTTCGTGGTGGCAGTGGCGGCAGCGGCGGTCGCAGAGGCGGCGGTGATCGAGACCGTGACCGAGGCAGACGCGATTACTAGATCTTAATCAACTTTTGTAAACTTTGAGCCAAATGGGCGGCGCCAACCATTTGGCTCATTTTATTTGAATCGTAAGCTGTTTACTTGAAGGGCCATGAACGAAAAGGAAATTATCATTCGGGAATTTCGCACGGACGATTTCGATGCGGTGACCATTTTGTGGCGGATCGCGCGTGAGAAGTCGCTCCCGGAGTTTCAGCAGGAAAAGGGATATTTCTTTTTTGAAGATCAAAATTATTTCCGTGACCATATTTTAAAGAAGAATAAAGTTTGGATTGTTGAAGTTGAACTCGTATCCGGTGGCTTTTATGGCAATGGAGAACGAATTTATTGACCAGCTATATATCCACCCTGATTATCAGCGACAGGGGATTGGGAAGGCATTGCTTGATTTTGCAAGAAAACAATCTCCCGATCATGTTTGGCTATATACTTTGCGGATCAACGTCAATGCCCGTGCTTTTTATGAAAAGAACGGATTTGTCGCGGAAAAATTCGGAATCAGTCCCGCTCCCGAATTGGAACCCGATGTGGAATATCATTGGAGAAGAGTGTAATTCATGGCGGGTATTGCATAATCCTGTTTTAAGTAATACGAAGTAGAATCTACTTATGCCCGAAAATATTCGTCCCACATATTTGGAAGTTGATCTATCCCAACTAAGAAAAAACATTGAAGCAATTAAGGCGCATGTCGCTCCGGCAAAGGTGATGCCGATGATCAAAGCTAATGCGTATGGACATGGTGTGGATGGTGTTGCTCCTTATATTGAACCTTACGTTGATTATTTCGGGGTGGCGATTCTTGAAGAAGGAATTTACCTTCGTGAGTTGGGAATTACAAAGCCGATCCTTGTTGGAGGCGGAACATTGCCAGAACAGGTTCCATATTATGCTGAATATGACTTGACTCTCACAGGTTCCTCATTGGAATTGTTGGATGTCGCAGAAGAAGTTTCCCGTGCAACAGGCAAACGTATCAAGACTTATCTAAAAATTGATACTGGCATGGAGAGGGTGGGAGTCCGCGAATATGAAGCCGAAGCGTTGATCGAAAAATCATCAGCGTGTAGCCACTTGAGTATTGAGGGGATATATACTCATCTTGCTAACTCAGAAGTAATTAATAAAAAACATTCATCACTACAACTCGAGCGTTTTCAAGAAGTGCTTGAGATTTATAACAAGCGTAGTATTCCTGTGCCGACTTTGAGACATGTGTCTAATTCGGGTGGAATATTGAACCTCCCCGAAGCACATTTTGACATGGTGCGTCCAGGTGTCTTGTTTTATGGTGTGTATCCAGGCAGAGATGTTGATCGCATCATAGATGTGAAACCCGCGCTGACATGGCATTCGAAAGTTGCGTATTCCAAGATCACAAAGCCCGGACGGCCGGTCAGCTATGGGTCGTTGTGGCAGGCTGAAAAGGAGTTGAGAATTGTCACCATCCCATGTGGGTATGCGGACGGATATTTCCGTCGTGTGACGAATCGAGCACAGGTCATTGTCAATGGCAGGAAATATCCGCAAGTGGGGCGTATCTGCATGGATCAATTTATGGTTAATGTGGGTGATGATGAAGCGCAGGTCAGCGATGAAGTTGTTTTGCTTGGCAATGGGATTCATGTGGAAGACCTTGCCGAGTGGGCTGGCACGAACGAATATGAAGTGCTGACAAATATCAGCGCGCGTGTGCCGCGTGTTTACGTCACTGGGTGATGGTAGAATGGTGCGACTTTTGTTGAGAGGTGATAAGTGAAGAAACTAATAAAAAACTATTGGACAATTGTCCTGATCGCAACGGTGATTGTTGCACTTGATCAATGGACCAAATGGCTGGTGCGAACCAATATCCCAGCCAGCGGGCGCTGGCTGCCCGAGTCCATGCAATGGCTTAGCCCTTACGCGCGCATTGTGCATTGGTATAACACTGGCGCGGCATTCGGTACGTTTCAGGATGCAAGCACGGTTCTTACCGTACTTGCTTTTATTGTGATTGCCGCGATCATTTATTATTATCCCAAGGTAGATCCAAATGATTGGACCTTGCGTATTGCAATGAGTATGCAGTTAGGCGGCGCGTTGGGTAACCTGATCGACCGCCTTACGATTGGGCATGTGACCGACTTTATTTCCATCGGCAATTTCGCCGTGTTCAATGTAGCAGATGCAAGCATCAGTGTTGGAGCGGCTGTCTTGTTGCTTGGCGTATGGATGATGGAAAGATCTGAAAAGAAAGCAAAGCAAGCGGCAGAAGCAAACCAGACAAGCGAAGCAACGAGTGAGTGACCGCGTATTGAATTTCCAGTTTGAGGATGAGGCTCCCGAACGGCTCGACAAATTTCTGGTCGGGCTTTTGCCGGAGTTTTCTCGTTCACGGATTCAAGGTTTGATCTCAAATGGTTGTGTGGATGTAAACGGTCACGCGGCGAAGAAAGCTGGTCAATCCCTCGAAAGCGGATCCAATGTGACAGTTCGGATTCCGCCACCCGTACCGACAGATTTAATCGCTGAAGATATTCCACTTGATATTCTCTTCGAGAACGACGATTTGATCGTGGTCAATAAGCCCGCAGGCATGGTCGTACATCCCGCAGTTGGACATTCATCTGGAACATTGGTCAATGCTGTTCTGGGATATGACCCTGATATAGAAGGGATTGGCGGAGAAGAGAGACCGGGGGTTGTCCATCGCCTCGATAAAGAGACCTCGGGCTTGATCCTGCTTGCAAAGAATGAACGCGCACATCGCTGGTTGCAGGATCAGTTCCGCCTGCGAAAAGTGGACAAGACTTATCTTGCACTTGTCGATGGTAAACCGCCAACTCCGTCTGGTCGCGTCGAAGCACATATTGGACGTGACCCGAGTCATCGCAAACAGATGGCGATTGTTTCAGAGAGCCGTGGGCGCGAAGCCATCTCGGAATACAAGACAGTTGAAGAATTCAGGAGTCATACATTGCTGGAATTCCACCCATTTACCGGGCGGACTCACCAGATCAGGTTGCATTGTGCCCTCTTAAAATGTCCGATTGCGGGGGATAAAGTATACGGGAAAAAGAAGTCGACCATTGAGGTTGACCGCCACTTCCTCCATGCTCATCGGTTGAAAATTATTTTGCCTGAGGAAAAAGAACCCAGCCTTTTTGAGGCTCCGTTGCCGGATGAATTGGAACAGGTTTTGGTTGCTTTGCGTTCTTGAGCAATGAAAAAATACCTGATATTGGTAAAACATTCCCTGCCGGAAATTGTGGAAAATTTACCTGCCCGCGAATGGAAACTTTCAGAAGATGGACAAGAACGTGCGGAACGATTAGCTGAACGATTGCTTGAGTACCAACCTGATGTCATCATTTCAAGTGTCGAGCCAAAAGCAGTGGGGACTGCGGAAATCATTGCGAGAAAACTCGGATTGGCTGTTGATACAGTTTCTGGACTTCATGAGCACGACCGAAGCAATGTCCCTTTCCTTTCCAAAGACCAATTTCAGATTGCTACGCATGAATTTTTTAGCAAGCCAGCCGAGCTTGTTTTTGGAAACGAGACGGCAGATCAGGCATATAACCGCTTTAATAAAGCCGTTCTTTCCGTTCTGAATTATCATCAAGAGAAAACCATAGCCCTTGTTGCTCATGGCGCAGTAATTTCTTTGTTTGTGTCTCGATTGACCGGAGCGCATGATTTTTCACTTTGGAGTGAACTTGGCTTACCGTCTTTTGTTGTGGTTGACTTGCAAGCTCATACGCTGGTAAAAAAGGAAAATATCACCTGAGGAGCATAGTATGGAATATATCGATCTGCGTTCAGACACAGTGACAAAGCCTACGCCTGAAATGCGTGAAGCAATGGCAGAGGCGGAAGTCGGTGACGATGTCTTTCGTGATGACCCAACAGTAAATAAGTTGGAGAAGATTGCGGCGGAAAGAATGGGAAAAGAAGCAGCGTTATTTGTTCCGTCAGGGACGATGGGCAACCTGCTTGCGTTGTTGACACACTGTCAGCGTGGAGATGAAGTCATCGTTGGGAATCAGTCTCACATCTATTTGAATGAGGCGGGCGGGATGTCCGCTTTGGGCGGGATTCAGCCTTGTCCGATCCCAAATCAAAAGGATGGGACTCTTGCTCTGGATGATATCCTTGCATCCATTCGCAGTGAAGATGTTCATCATCCGATCACGCGCTTGGTCTGCCTTGAGAATACACAGAATATTTGCGGCGGCATTCCTTTGACTGCGGAATACACCCGGAAAGTTGGTGAGCTTGCTCACGATCATAATTTGTCTTTGCATATTGACGGTGCACGCATTTTCAATGCGGCTGTTGCGCAGAATGTATCAGTGAAGGATTTGGTTGAACCGGCTGATTCGGTGATGTTCTGTCTAAGCAAAGGACTGGCTTCGCCGATTGGTTCCATGCTGGTTGGGACAGGTAAATTTATCACGCGTGCGCGTCATATCCGCAAAATGTTGGGCGGTGGGATGCGCCAGGTTGGTATTGTTGCGGCGGCGGGAATTATCTCACTGGAAAAGATGGTGAACCGTTTGGCAGACGATCACGTCCACGCCCGTAAACTCGCGGATGGATTGCGTGAGATCAAAGGGATTGAGGTTGACGAAGGTTCGCCGTATACCAATATGATCTACCTTAATTTGTCCAAAAATGCGAAAATTGATCTGGAGCAGGTAGGCAAAAGTATGAAGGAAGCGGGTGTGTTGTTGGATATAGAGCACCCCAGCCGACTGCGACTTGTTACGCATTATTGGATTGATGATGATGCAGTGGAGAAAAGTGTTGCGGCTTTTAGCCAAGCCATGAGCTAAAAAACTGGACAGGTGAAAGCCTGTCCAGTTTTATGTGACCCCTTCAATCTGGGGATTTACCGCGAATTCGATTTGATTTCGCCCCTGTTCTTTTGCAACATATAGACGTTGATCAGCCAGATCGATCAGGCGATAGATATCATTTGCTTCATCTGGAAAAACTGCAATTCCCTGGCTGACAGTCGGTGCCGGAATCTCTTTTTCGTCTCGATCTTTTACGCACAAGTTTTCCATGGTTTCACCGATCCTTCTCGCCACATCGAAGTGCCTGATCTCGGTTTGCCCCGGGAAGTGAGATGATGAACTCTTCACCGCCCCAGCGCCCAACGGCGTCCGTTTGTTTGATGTGATTTTTGATCGTTTCACATAACGAGCTGAGTATGCGATCTCCGACCAAATGCCCATAGGTGTCGTTGAATTGTTTGAAATAATCAACATCCAACATGATCAGTCCGAGTGGACTATTTGTCAGGGCTGCCCCTTCCGCCTGTTCGGTGAGTCTTTTTAGAAAGTATCCGTGGTTGAAAACACCTGTCATACTGTCTAATCGTGTCTGCTCTTCAACTTGGGCATGGCGTAGGGTATTGTCCAAAGCCAGAGTTACATGTTGTGCAAGGCTGGAAAGCAATTCCAGGTCGGCTCGGTCGAAGGCGTTGGGTCGATACGACCCCAATGCGATGACACCTGTCGTGTATTCTCCTTTGAGTGGCACGCCAATCCATGAGAGATTGATCTTATCTTTACCCTGGATATGTTTTGTAATGTCTTTGAGTTCTACTTCTTCGCGTAGGTCGGGCAGGAATAGTTCTTTTTGATTTTTGATGACCCAGCCTGAAAGTGTCCCTTCAAGGGGGGTTTGTACGCCTTGGTAATATTCGCCGTCATCGTAAAAAAGGTTGAGATCGATCTGACCGTCTTTTAAAGTACCTATAAAATAGGTGTCTGCGATTAGGGCGTCCTGTATGGTCGCATTCAATAGGGAGATCATCTGCTCGGTTTCCAGTGATTGCATGATCTGGCGGCTTACTTTATTGATTGTTTCCAGTCGATGGATGTGTTGCTGGGTAGTGCCTTTGATGCGTAGAATGGTCTCCATCACGATCACGGAAATGAAGATCGGCATAAAGTATTCCAATGTGCCTTCTATGGTGGCAAGATGGGAGAGCTTATATGGCAGGCTGATTACCATAATGCCAAAAAGAGTAGCGTAAGCATGATAACGCCCCGATACAGTTGCGATCACCAAGACGCTTAAGATGATCAAAATAGCAGATGTTATATGTAACCGATCGGGTATAAAGAGGAAGAGTATGCCAAGCCCAACACCACTCACAATCGAATTTACCCAGTTGTAAACTTCCCGACGAAGAATGGTGCGCGCAACCATAAAGTCTGTTGCAAATATATAAGCAATACCAAATATTCCATAAAACGTCAGGAGTGTGCCCCGTACAGGATGATTGAAGATGCTATCGATAACCAAGCCTGTTATTATAAGTAAGGTCGTAAGTGTGAGCGGCATGATAAACTGCCGTATCTCTTGTGGAGCAAAAGAAGTAATGGTCTTTTTGAATCTCATGCAGTCCGTTCTCCCTCGATAAATTTCGCATACGGGAGTTGTGCCAGTGTTTCCACGATATCACCGTCAAACAAAATGCCTGACTGCTCGCGTAAATATTGAAGCGCATCTTCGGGGGACGATTTTTTTCTGTAAATGCGATTGCTTGTCAAGGCGTCGAACACATCTACAACTGCAAAAATGCGCGCTGGTAATGGAATGTCTCTCTCTCGCAAGCCCAGCGGATATCCGCTACCGTTCCAACGTTCATGGTGGTATCGAACTACAGACATGCTGTCTTGCAGAAAGGGAACTCGTTCCACGATCCGTGCGCCCATATCGGGATGCACACGCATGATCTTCCATTCATCATCATTCAACTTGCCCGGCTTGTGCAGGATAATGTCGCTGATGCCGATCTTTCCAATATCATGAAGCAATGCGCCTCTTTCCAACGCTTTGAGTTGTATGCCCGTTAACCCAACTTTTTCTCCCAACAGGCAGGCGAGGCGACTCACTCGTTTGCTGTGACCTTCTGTTTCCCGGTCGCGTGCATCCAGTGTGGACATGAGTGCACTTAACGTTTGGTCGTACGATTCTTGTAATTCGTCATATGCGGCTTCGATCTCTTTTGCCTGCCTGCGAGATTCAGAAAGCAATATCGAACGTTCCAGTGTGACAGCCGCCTGGTTTGCGAGTGTTTGTATATTTGCAAAATTTTGTCCCTGGCTTTCAGGAATATCCATCCATAAGGCGCCAACAGTCCGCGCCCGTGTAATCAGTGGATAGCATACGAGCGAGCCGTTCTCTGCGGATACAAAGATGCTTTGCCGGGTTTGTATTGCCTGGTTGATCGTTTCCATGGGGTGCTGGCGGCGTGAATGGAAACCATTTTTGTCCAGCTCCACCTCAGCCTGGAGTTCACCTTCGCGCGTGAGAAGAATGATCCCTGTATCTTTCGCATTGGTTGCCCTGTGTGCCGCCTGTGCGATCAGCTCGGCGGCATTGCTTAGCTCCTCGGTCTGAATCACATCCACGCTCAATTGGTAAAGCATGGATGTGATGTTGAGCGTATTGCGTAACTCCTGATATAGCCAGGAGCTTTCTATCGAGGCGGCGGCTTGAGAGGCAAGCAGGTCTGCCAATAATTCATCGTTTTCAGAGAAGAAGACGCCATCCTGTTTGCCAAAAGCAAGAATGGTGCCGATGCTCAATCTATGCAGGCGGATCGGTATTGCAAGAGCGCTTCTCAAGCCAGAGTTATCAATTTCAAGATTTTTCGAGCTGATATATTTTCGAAGATCGCGGACACGAAATGGCTTTGAAGCATTCAACGCGGCTTGCAACAAAGGTTCCTTTGCAGGATTTGAGTTCAGCGCGTTCAATAGTTTTGGCGCCTCACCTGCATGTGCGGTACGCGAAAAATTACCCTGCTGGTCGAGCAGGGTAATAAAGATAAACCTTGCATCGAGGGTCTGTCGCGCAAGCACAGCTATTTCCTGCACTGCCGCTTGCGGATCAAGCAGCGTGGTGAGAGAAATGCCTGCCTGGATCAACTCGGTCAACCGCTGGTTGTAGCTGGATCGTTCCCAGGCGCGGGTGAGCTCGGAAGCAATATCCTCCGCGATGGCAACATCCACCCCGCTGAATGCACCCGTTTTTTCCGAACATATTTCCATTACCCCTTTTATTTGTCCCTGTTGGATGATTGGTACAACGACATCTGATAGTATGTTTTCATTTGCAAGAGAAATAAAATCCGGGTCCAGCCGTGTATCGTTGACAACCTGAGCCTTTTTTAAGCGTGTCATCCGGTTTAATAGTGCGCTTTGGCGATATCCTGATGGAATAATGCTCGTCATATTCCCTGCTGTAGCGAGCACCATGAATTCGTTTTTGTCTGATTCGTATACCATAAGGGAGACAAGTGTACATTCCATAACACGTTCGAGTGTGTTGACCGCGAGTTGCGCCGCAACGGGTGGGTCGAGTTCATTCTCCAATTGCTGGCTCAATTCGTTTAAGAATGCCAACTGGGTTGTGCGATGTTTTTCGACCTTTAGTTTATGGGTAATGGAAGCAATCTGTTCTTTTAATACATTTACGTTTGTTTCGGATTCAGCCGCATTAAGATTTTCCAGTTTGCCTGATTGCATTTGATCTGTAGGCATATCCCCCTCTGGAGACGGCATACTGATGAAGATGCCGTAGATTGTCAGACTGGTGATAATGCTGCTGATGACGAATCCGACATCCCGTCCGTGCGATGCGGAAACGCCCAAAAGAATGTAGAGTCCTGTAACAGTGAGCGTCTGGATGCCAACGAAAAGTCCGGGTGTGATTTTTCCATAAGGTTGAGAACGGATGATAGTAACCAATATGAGCATGGCAAAGACGAACATTGCAGACCCCAATGCAACCACGCCCCATTCAGGTAGGTAGTTAAAAAAAAATGGAAACCTTGCGGGAGTCAGCAATACCCCTTGGGCGAATATCGATATGACTCCAGCGGCGATAAAACGGATTTTTGTGCGTAGTGAGTGATCCATATTGTTTACTAGTGCGACACGAATAATTTTTTGACTAATTTCGCTCTGATATGACTGTGGCGCTTGCGATTGGTTACTTACAACGTTGAAAGTTTATCTGATATAATTTTCGAAGACAAGGGAAAATGGTGAGGGGCAGTGACCCTTAATTTTACCTATAAAAGAAGAAAAATACCATGACAACCTTTATAACCCTCGAACAAATTGACCAGGCGGCGGATGCAGTTCGGGCACGCACATCATACAAACCGCGTATCGGGATCATTCTCGGCTCAGGATTGAACGACCTGGCTGATTCTGTTCAAAAGGCAGATATCATCCCGTACACTGACCTGCCCAACTGGCCCCTCTCAACGGTTCGTGGACACGCAGGGCGGCTCGTAATTGGCGAATTGGAGGGGCAATCTGTCCTTGTAATGCAGGGACGCATTCATTTTTACGAGGGGTACAGCATGTCGCAAATTACTTTGCCTGTGCGGGTAATGTTGCGCCTTGGGCTTGAAATAATGATTGTGACGAATGCGGCAGGAGGGGTAAATCCAGATTTTGTACCTGGGGATGTGATGCTTATTACCGATCATTTGAACTTGATGGGAATGACAGGTGCCAACCCTCTTATGGGTCCGAATATTGACGAGTTGGGACCGCGCTTTCCAGATATGAGTCAGGCTTATGATCGGAAGTTGATGGACATTGCACGCAAGGAGGCTTCGCAGAATAATATTGTACTGCGTGAAGGTATATATTGCGGGTTAAGCGGTCCTTCCTTTGAGAGCCCGGCTGACCTTCGGTTTCTCCGTATGGCAGGCACTGATGCAGTGGGTATGTCCACTGTGCCGGAGGTGATTGTGGCGCACCATGGGGGTATGCGAGTGCTTGGATTTTCAGGTGTAAGTAATAAAGCCAATCTCGACGGCTCAACGGTCACGACACACGAGGAAGTGATCGAGGCGGGGAAGACCATTACCCCCAAAGTTGAAGTAATTATTCGCGGCGTATTGCGTTCCTTGTAAAACCCTAATATGAGTTTTCTTTACCGTGCTCTTGCAAGTTATGAGCCTCTGATCTATATTGCCCTGGCGATTGGAGGTTTGTACGCTTTTCGCCAAATGTTTCGTTCCTGGCGTGAGTGGCATGATTCAGTATATGGGCTTGAGCGTGAGTTTGCATTACGAAGGCTGGGGCAGGCAACTGTTTTGGGTTTGATCGTGCTGGGACTGTTGTTTATGGAGTTTTATGTTGCCACGTTTGTCGCACCGTCTCTGCCCGCTTCTGATGTATTAGCCACTCCCACATTGGATTTGCTTGTCACGCCTGTGGAAACGTTATCTCCAGATGCCGCGACGCAATCCGCGCTTGTTCCCGTTACCCCAGCGCTTCAAAGCGGAATGAGTGGTTGTACGCCGGATAAGATCATCATCACCAGCCCTGCGTCGGGAGATGAGCTTAGTGGTATTGTAGATCTGATCGGTACAGCCGATGTGCCTAATTTTGGTTTTTATAAATATGAAGTTGCTCCTGTTGGAACAAATAACTGGGCAACGGTCTCTGCTGGAGATCAACCTGTGCGTAACAATAAATTAGGTCAATTGAATACGACAATACTTGCGAATGGCGATTATTTTTTGCAACTTGTTATCCTTGATAATGTTGGCAAAACGCTTGAGCCTTGTGTAATATCTATTCGTGTGACGAATCAATAATTGGAGTTGTACATGTCGTCTTTTGAAATCCGCCCTGCAGTTGCAAATGATCTGCCTCGCTTAATGGCGTTGGATCATTCCTGTCAGAGTGATTATGTTTGGCAGTTGGAGTTGCGCCGCGAATCGAATCAAGTGGTTGCCAATTTTCGTGAGGTGCGGTTACCGCGTTCGGTGGATGTGGCTTACCCGCGCGACCCATTTTCGTTGGCAGATGAATGGACGAAGCGGGATGCTGTCTTTGTGGCATTGTATGAGGGCGAGCCCGTCGGGTATATCTGTGTGACGGAAGAACATGCCGCTACCATTGCCTGGGTTACGGATATTATTGTCGCACCGGAGAGAAGAAGGCTGGGGGCGGGGTCCGCTTTATTGACCGCCGCGCAGGCTTGGGCGTCGGAAAGAGGCGTACGTCGTCTGGTTGTGGAGATGCAGTCCAAGAATCAGGCTTGCATCCGCCTTACACAGAAGTTTGGTTATGAATTCTGCGGGTATAATGACCAATATTACCCAACTCAGGATGTGGCTTTGTTCTTTGGGAGAGCACTAAAATAAATCTGGAAGGTTTGCATGTTTAACGGTTGGACGGATGGATTGTTGGCGGGGTTGCAGGTAATCAATAATATTTTGATGGCGGGCATTGCTATTACAGCTTTTTCGCTGTTCCTCTATGCCTTGTCCTTTAATTTACGTGACCGTGTTGCGCGTTCGTTCGCGATCATTCTGTTGTGTGTTGTCATTGTCTTTACCACAGAAGCCCTGCAAAATAAGACAGTACCAGACTGGGGAATTGAGCTGTTATTGCGATTGCAGTGGATCGGTATCATCTTTTTGCCCCCGGCTTATTTACATCTTTCAGATGCATTGCTTGTCACTGCTGGGCGTCCCTCGCGCGGACGCAGGCGTTTGGCGGTGCGACTTGTTTATGTTGTATCCGTTATATTTCTGATCCTACTGGCTTTGGGTTTGCTTGTTGGAGGATTGGTTGTGAACGGCAAACCTGCTCCACATTTGCAACGTACCGCGTGGACGGAATTTTTTACGATCTTTTATATCGGGATTATTACCTGGGCTGGATATAACTTCATACGAGCATACCGACGTATGTTGACGCGTTCCGGTCAGCGCAGAATGTTGTACCTTATGGCTGGTGCGACAGCCCCGGCGCTCGGTTCATATCCGTACCTTTTGTTTGGGTCTGGTATTGCGGCTCAATTTCCTCTTTTCTTTTGGGGGGTGCTTACAGTAATTAATTTACTTGTCGGCGTTCTGGTAGTGGCCATGGCTTACGCGGTCGCTTTTTTTGGAGTTTCATGGCCCGACCGTTTGGTCAAAAGCCGATTGTTTAAATGGCTTTTGCGTGGACCTGTGACTGCGTCGCTTGCGTTGGGACTGATGACTGTTGTCCGCCGCGCAGGGGAATTGTTTGGCGGTGACTTGTATTCGGGATTTGTTCCACTTGTGATGGTGGCGACGGTTCTGCTGTTTGAACATGCAATAACCCTGCTTTCTCCATTATGGGAACGTGTATTATTCTTCGGTCGTGACCGTGGAGAGATACAACTTCTTCAAAATATCGAAGAGAGGTTGTTGACGCGTGGCGACCTGCAACAGTTTCTTGAAAATGTGCTGGCGGCGGTGCGCGATCATTTGCAATCGCCCTGTGCTTTTGTTGCCGCGCTGGATGGGGACGAATTGTCCCTAAGTGTTGTCGCGGGTAATCGCGGATTACTTGAAAAGGAAAACCTAAACGACGCATTACAGCTTATCAGCCATAACAATGGCGAAAGCGGGCGGCATGAATTCATTTGGGGAGATTTCTGGGTATTGCCCCTGCATCAACGTAAATCAAATGGAGATCGTGACGAGGTGACTCCTTTGCTCGGTTTGTTGGGGATTGCACGCAAAGCAGACAGTCCGATGGACAGGGATCAACGCGATTCTCTGTGGTTGTTGGCGAACCGAATTGCCTTTGCCTTGGAAGACCGCCAATTACAGCAACGCGTCTTCCAATCTCTGGAAGACTTGCAGCCTCAAATGGAAATGATACAAAAATTTCGTGCGGCAGGCAGGTATGACTCGACCGCTAATTTATTGCCTGAGCCAGACTTCCAGGAAGCTGATCTGGCAGAATGGGTAAAGGACGCTCTTACTCATTATTGGGGCGGACCCAAATTAACAAACAGCCCGTTAATGAAATTGCACATTGTTCAAACGTTTGCGGGTGATTACGATGGTAACGCATCGAATGCCCTGCGTGCCCTGCTTCGTAAAGCCGTGGATCGGGTTAAGCCACAGGGAGAACGCAGGTTTACCAGTGAATGGATCCTTTTTAATATTCTTGAGATGAAGTTTATCGAGGGGCATAAAGTGCGCGAAGTGGCGGGGAGGCTGGCGATGTCTGAAGCGGATCTTTACCGTAAGCAACGAGTTGCCGTCGAAGCAGTCGCGCACGCCATTCTTGATATGGAACAAAACGAAGAGCTTTGACCGGAGGATGAAATGAGCACTCAAACAAACGACAAAAAGAAATATCAAAACGCCATGCCCGAAACTGACGAAAGCTGGTGGGAATCGGTACTGGCAGAGGAACAGCGATATGCGGCACCTATACATCATGGTGTCGTACCCAAACCAAAAGAGGCTTCTCGGGCGGAAGCGGTACATGTTGCAGAGATTGAGCCTGTTCATATCGATTGGGATCAGGTCAAGGATCTATATTCCAAGGATCGTATTATCGGCATGAAAGTGACCGGTCACAATCGCGGCGGCTTATTGGTCGAAGGTGACGGGCTGTCGGGTTTCATCCCTTTTTCACATTTGATCGAACTGGCAGGGAAAGAGCATGAAGCCGACCGTGAAGAGTGCCTTGATGTATATGTCGGTAAAGTATTGAACGTGAAGGTGATCGAATGTATGCCAGATGACGGGCGTGTTGTCTTTTCCGAACGCGCCGCACTTTCCGAGCCGGGTAAGAGAGCAGAGTTATTTCATAATCTCGAAAAAGGCGATCAGGTAGTTGGCACAGTAACCAACATCACTGAATTTGGTGTGTTCGTTGATATTGGCGGCGTAGAGGGTTTGATCCATATCTCTGAACTATCGTGGGGACGTGTCTCGCATCCGAAACAAATTGTCAGCCTTGGTGAAGAGATCAAAGTGCAGGTGTTGGATATTTCTGCCGAGCGATGCCGCGTTGCTCTGAGTTTGAAGCGTTTGACCCAGAACCCGTGGGAGCAAGCAGAAGATGAATTTGGTGAGGGTCGAATTATGCCGGCTGTCATTACAAGTGTTTTATCGTATGGCGCATTTGCGCGGCTTGATGCAGGCGTCGAGGGACTTATTCACGCAACTGAAATGGATCTCGAATTGTCGCAAACCCCGCGCGATATTTTTTCAGAAGGACAGCGTGTGGATGTGCGCATTTTGCATTTGGATGCAAGCCATCAGCGTTTGGGTTTAAGCATGCGCCTGGATGGCGAATGACAAAAGACACCCGGTCGAAACGGACGTACGAAGCCGAATCGCGTAACGACTGGCTGGATCGTCTCGCACAATTCAACCAACACTTTGGTCGCTTTGTGCGCGATGCGTTCGGCGTATTGTTGATCGCATTCGCTCTTATGTCCTTTCTTGCGATTGGTGGTTATACCGATGGCGTGTTATTAACTCCGTGGGCTGGGCTGATCTCACTATGGCTTGGGTGGGGAGCTTATCTTCTACTTCTTGCAATTGGATATGTTGGATTCTCTCTTCTTCGCCGTGTCGGGACGCCCATTCCTTGGGGGCGACTCTTCATATTGGAACTCGCCTCTTTCCTGACCCTGGGCTTGTTTGCCGTACTAGGAGGTAATTCCGTCCTCGATGCGGAAGCCGGCTTGTTTGGCGGGCGGATCGGCTGGGGCGTCACAACCCTGTTTTGGCGAATAGGAAAATTATGGGGAACAATATTGCTCTTCGCTTTGTGGCTTCTCGCCGTAATGAGTGGATTTAATCTATGGGCTTGGGTTGAGCGATGGTTGTTAAAAGTTTCAGGGGAAGCTCCGCCTGTAGAAACAGTGATCCATCCCCTGGTCCCGGATGAAGCGCCTGTTGAAGCGAAGGAAGAGTCTAAAGAGCGCGCCGCGTCGAAAGTCCAATCCGTTGCCGCCCGAGTTTCGTAAATCCCTAAAAGTTGCAGACAGTAAGGATAAAAAGCCAGCCGCACCGCGTGAGCGCGATGAGCGTTTACCGTCTTTGAATATTTTGCTGGCAGACCAGGTTGCGCGTCGCCGACGAACGCACGATCAACCAGACCGCAGGCATGATCGAAAAAACCCTTGCTGAGTTTGGTATTGTTTCCACGGTGATTGGTTTTCGTGTGGGACCCACGGTAACGCAATTTGCAGTGCAACCCGGATTTATGAAAAGACCAGGTACAACTACCGAAGAAGAAGCACAACAGATCAAGGTGCGTGTTGCGCAAATTGCGTCGTTACAAAAAGATTTGGCGCTTGCGCTCTCTGCGGAACGTCTTCGTATCGAAGCGCCTGTGCCGGGGAAGCCATACGTTGGCATTGAGGTGCCGAACACACATCAATCGAATGTGCGTTTGCGCCCATTATTGGAAACAGACGCGTTTCCATAAAATTGGAGCGCCGTTGGCGTTGGCGCTGGGGCGCGATGTGTCGGGTCAGCCTGTGGTTGCCGATCTTTCCCGTATGCCGCATTTATTGATTGCTGGCGCAACAGGTTCGGGAAAATCGATATGTATTACATCTCTCGCAGTATGTCTTGCGATGAATAACCCGCCCGAAGATCTGCGTATGGTGATGATCGACTCCAAGATGGTCGAACTGTTGCGTTTCAATGGACTGCCTCACCTATACGGTAAAGTCGAAACGAATGTGGAGCGTATTTTGGGTGTGTTGCGCTGGGTCGTCGTTGAAATGGAACATCGTTATCGCCTATTGGAATCTGCGCATGCCCGTGATCTTGAAACCTATAACCGTAAATTGGCGCGCAGAAAGGATGGCGTCCCGCTCCCGCGTATCGTTGTCCTGATCGACGAACTGGCAGACTTGATGATGTCTGCGCCTGATCAGACGGAGCATAACCTCGTGCGTCTCGCACAAATGGCACGTGCCACTGGTATCCATTTGATCGTTGCTACACAACGTCCCTCAACAGATGTGGTGACCGGTTTGATCAAGGCAAACTTCCCGGCTCGTTTGGCGTTTTCGGTTGCTTCTGGTATCGATAGCCGTGTAATTTTGGATACAACAGGTGCAGAAAGTTTGTTGGGGCGCGGTGATATGCTTTTCCTGAATCCGGAGGTGGGCAACCCGATCCGGGCGCAGGGAATCTATGTTACGGATATGGAGATCGAGCGTGTCATTTCACATTGGCAGAAGAACGCGGAAGTCAGTGATGATGCGCCCTGGGAGAAGTTGTTAACCGAACCGGAAGAGAATGAAGATGAGGGTTTGATCGAACAGGCTATTTCTATAGTACGGTCAAGCCAACGCGCTTCGGCATCGTTATTGCAGAGACGGCTACGTATCGGCTATCCACGCGCGGCACGTTTGCTTGATCAACTTGAAGAGATGGAGATTGTTGGTCCGTCACTGGGCGGCGGTAAGGAGCGCGATGTGTTGGTCGAGCCTGATGACGATGAGATGGAAAACAATGACGAATGAAGCGCGAGTATAAAAGTAATTTTACAAGAGGAGATTTATGGAAAAGACGGTTGACAAGGTGACATCAAAAAAGACATTCAGTGATTATTTGCGTTTGTGGTTCAAGTGGTTTCTTGATCCGATCGCTGGATTTTTCCTTCGGCTTGGATTTACTCCCAATATGATGACCATGCTGGGATTGCTGGGTAATACCATAGGCGCGCTTTTACCTGGCGCGTGGCGAAATGTTGACGGGTGGTCTCTTTGTCCTGCTGATGGGTCCTGTGGATGCTTTGGATGGAACGATGGCGCGCTTACGCGGTGAAGCAAGTGACTTTGGCGCTTTCGTCGATTCGGTCACAGATCGTTATTCCGAATTGATTATCTATGGCGGTCTTCTGTATTACTTTTTAAATCTTGGCGATATTACCGGCGGGTTGCTTGTCTTTGTTGCCGCGGCTGGGATCGGTTTTGGTCTCTTATGTAAAGGCGCGTGCAGAAGGATTGGGTTATGAAGCAAAAGTGGGTTTGCTTACGCGTGCTGAACGGTATATTGTTCTTGCTCCAGCTCTGCTTTTCAGCCAGCTTTATATTGGTCTTGGAATCATTGCGGTCTTTGCAAACATCACAGCTTTACAACGCATTTTTTATGTCCGCAAAAATGCGCATACAAAGATGAAGAATTGATTTTGGAGGTATGAATGCCTGATGGGTTTTCTATAGGTCCCCTTTTTATTCGTTTTTATGGGATCATTCTAATGTCTGGGGCAGTAGCAGGGGCGTGGCTTGCCAGCACATGAAGTTAAACGGCGCGGCTATGATCCGGAGATCGTTTGGGACTTGTTTACATATTTACTGGTTGGCGGAATTGTTGGCGCGCGCCTTTGGCATATTCTTACCCCGTCTCCTTCTACTGGAATTACGGCGGGGTGGTACTTTACGCATCCGTTGGATGCGCTTGCCATATGGAAGGGTGGATTGGGAATCCCAGGCGCGATCATAGGCGGGTTAATCACTTTGTATTTTTATTCCCGCAAGCGGGGAATTGTTTTCTCTGAATGGGTGGATATTCTCGCTCCAAGCCTGGCGTTGGGGCAGGGGATAGGGCGTTGGGGAAATTTCTTTAATCAGGAGCTTTATGGAGCGCCAACAAATCTACCCTGGAAGTTGTTCATTGATCCCGCACATCGATTGAGCGGGTTATCAGGATGTGGCATATTATCATCCTTTGTTTCTTGTATGAATCCATTTGGAATATTGGAAATATGTTCCTGCTGATTTGGATTTCCCGCCGATATGCAGATCGCCTGAAGAACGGCGATATCTTCCTTATATACCTGATCGTTTACCCGGTAGGACGCTTCCTGCTGGACTTTTTGCGACTTGATGCTTCCCTGGTTGGGGGAATCAATATCAATCAGACAGTGATGGCTGTTGTTGCTTTGTGCTCAGCGTTAACGTTGTACTTACGCCACCGTAAGGTGAAACTCTCCTGAACAGTGATAAGATTTTCGGGGTGACCGTTGTCTTATTGACCCTGGGATTATTCGGGCTTTTATAATAGAACTCTTGCAAAAGTCTTTTTTATCACACGTGTGCCTGCGGTTCAGTGCAGGCGGAGAAAAAGAGCTTTTCTTAAAACTCTCAGTGAGCTCTGTGGCTGGGCAAGGTTTATGCAAGATATCAAATAGATTTCCTGCTGAGTTTCCTCACCGCAATCGAATTATACATAGGAAGAAAAATGATCGAGACTAATGATCTGAGTAAACAATACAATAGTGATTTTTGGGCGGTGGATGGCGTATCGTTAAACGTTCAGCCTGGGCAGATCCTTGCCTTGCTGGGGCAGAACGGCGCCGGGAAGACAACCACAGTCCGCATGTTGACGGCGTTGCTCAGTCCCACGCGTGGGTGGGCGCGTGTAGCCGGTTATGATGTGGTGAAGAATCCGCAAGAGGTGCGCGCGAATGTTGGTGTGTTGACCGAACAACACGGCTTATACATGCGCATGACAGGTGCCGAGTACCTTGATTTTTTCGGCAAGATCTATGGACTGGATGCAAAGACAAGAAAAATGCGAAGCGATTACCTATTCGATTATTTTGGGCTTGCAGAAGCGGCGCGCCGGCGTTCGGGGGAATATTCAAAGGGCATGAAGCAGAAACTGGCTTTGGCACGCGCTTTAATTCATGATCCGTCTGTGTTGTTGTTGGATGAACCCACTTCGGCGATGGACCCTGAGTCTGCGCAGTTGGTGCGCAATGAGATTGCACGTCTGCGTTCTTCCCAACGGACGATTATTATTTGTACACATAATCTTGCGGAAGCGGAAGCGCTTGCCGATACGATTGCGATCATTTATCGTGGGAAGATATTGTTGAATGGGACCCTGGATGAGTTGAAGCGAAGTGTATTGGGTCCCGTTGAGTATGAAGCGAAATTTGCTGATGATTTCGATGTTAGTGATATGGAGTTGCCTCAGGGTGCAGAATTGGTCTCTCGGAGCGCGACCAGCTTGCGGGTCCGTGTTGAGGCGCCGCAGGTTGTTAATCCGAAACTTGTGTATGCGTTGACGTCCCGTAATGTTCCGTTGATATCGTTTCAGGAAGTCCCAAGAAAGCTGGAACAGGTGTATCTCAAAACAATGGCAGAAGCGCAAGGGGTGACATATGCGGCGTAATTTCGATGCGATCTGGATGGTGGCGCGGCGCGAGTTTCTCGACCAGTTTCGCGATTGGCGGATTGTTGTGCCCATGGTGTTGATGGTGTCACTATTCCCTTTCATCGCGGACGATACAACCCGGCAGGCGGTGAGCTTTATGAACCGCTTTGGCGGCGGGTTGATACTGGACCATCTTATACCGTTTGTTATTTTGATTATCGGCTTTTTCCCTTTGTCGTTCACGCTGGTTGTGGCGCTTGAATCGTTTGTCGGGGAAAAAGAACGCGGTACGATTGAACCTTTGTTGTCTTCGCCGCTTGAAGACCAGCAGTTGTATCTTGGAAAATTATTGGTTGGTATTACAACTCCGCTCTTCTTCAGTTTTCTGTCAATTAGTATTTATCTAATATTGGTTTCTCGCCGTGCGGTGACCTTTCCCAGTACGTACATGCTGGTGTTGATCTTTTTGCTTACGTTTGCTCATGCTGTTTTGATGGTAAGCTCTGCGATCGTGATCTCTGTGCAAGCCACTACTATTCGTGCGGCAAATCTGCTTGCATCGTTCGTGGTCGTGCCGGTGGCATTCCTGATGCAAGGCGAGACGGTTTTGATATTTTGGGGCAATGAAGATGTCCTTTGGTTTGCCATTGTTGCCGTCGCGTTGATTGCTGCTATTGTTGGTGCGCCTTGGTCTCTCGCATTTCAAGCGTGAATATTTACTTGGACGCGAGATCGATACGCTCAACTTCAAATTGATAGGGCGCACCTTCCTCAAAAGATTTACGGGCAGTGCAAAATCTGTGGGTGAATGGTATCGCAGTGAACTTCCGCTTACATTGAAACAGCTTCGACAGCCGTTGTTGATCGTTTCTGCGCTTGCATTGGTCACATTGGTTGCCAGTTACGCATGGGTTGTTGTAAACGTACCTGTTTATGTTAATTTATCCCCTGAACGTATTGATGGGGTTAAAACCTTTGTAGCGGATAATCTGAGCAACCTGGATGAGTTGCAATCGACTCTGCCTGCACCTGTATTGTTTTATCATAATGCCCGGACCACGGTAGCTATTTTGTTGTTGGGCATGGTGTCGTTCTCCACACTTGGTCTGACTTTGTTTATCGGGAATATTGCTCTGGTTGGTGGTGTGTTGGGTGCGGTAAGCCTTGTGGGATATTCTCCACTTTTGGTTTTTGCATTGGGTGTCTTGCCTCATGGAATCTTTGAACTCACTGCCGTGTTCCTTGCCACCGCAGCGATGTTGAAGGCAGGTGCCTTACTGGTCACTCCCCAGCCAGATAGAAGCTTGGGTGAGATATTTTTACTTTCGATTGCAGATTGGTCCCGTGTTTTCGTGGGGCTTGTTATTCCTTTATTAGCAATTGCTGCGCTGGTCGAGATATATATAACACCCATCCTTATCAAACACGCTTTTCCTTATCTATAGGAGGGAAACATATCGTGCCTAAAGTCATCATACTCGGTTCATCCAATGCAGTACCAAGCAAAGACCACGAGAACACCCATTTGGTCATTGTTGGTGATGAGCGTACCGTTCTTGTGGACTGTGTGAGTAATCCGGTTGTTCGGTTGGAACAGGCTGGTATTGATTTTAACGATTTGACGGATATCATTATCACGCATTTTCACCCCGACCACGTTTCCGGTGTTCCGCTTCTTCTCATGGATATGTGGCTGATGGGGCGTACCAAGCCGCTCAATATCTATGGCTTGCATTACACAATGGATCGCCTCGAAGATCTGATGGGTTTTTATGGATGGTCTGAGTGGCCCGATTTTTTCTCTGTCGGTTTTTATCGTTTACCCGAAGTAGAGCTGGCTTATGTGATGGACAGCAACGACTTCAAGATCACATCGTCCCCGGTCCATCACATGATTCCCACGATCGGTGTCCGCGTGGAATGCAAGAAAAACAACAGGGTGTTGACCTATTCCTGTGATACCGAACCTTGCGAGCAGACGGTTCGCCTGGCAGGCGGAGCAGATATCCTCATCCATGAAGCCGGTGGCGCATCCTTTGGACATTCATCAGCGGAGCAGGCTGGCGAGATCGCTACAAAAGCGGAAGTTGGCAAGCTCTACCTGATTCATTATCCAACAGGACGTTTTGCCAAAGGAGATATTGCCGCTGAGGCTTCCAAAACCTATAAAGGCGAAGTGGTAGTGGCAAAAGATTTTATGACGATTGATATATAAAAAGTGGCGGTACCTTTTGAGGTACCGCCACTTTTTATATACTCCTACCAACCGTTGATGTACGGCTCCCATTCCCGATATTCGTTCAAATGCCTGCCGAAAATGTAAGCCGCATTTGCCGGCGGCTCTTTAGGTATATGGAACAAGCGCATGTGCGCCTCGTCTACTTTGTGACCGCCTTTGCGGTGATTGCAATGAGGACAGGCAGTAACGACGTTTGTCCATTCGTGCTGACCGCCCATGTGACGGGGAATTACATGGTCAACCGTCATGCCACCGTCACGCTTCCCGCAATACTGACAGGTATAATTATCACGACGGAATACTTCACGACGCGTCAATTTGACGCGCGGTCTCGGACGATGGATCTGCATCTCCAACCGAATGACCGAAGGACGTGGGATCAACTGCTTTACTGTTTTTATGTGACCGCGTCCATTCACAATCATATCGGCTTTGCCCGCCATGAGCAATCCAACCGCTCGTCGTGTAGAACATATATTGATCGGTTCAAAATTGGCGTTTAGCACCAGTACAGGTTCTTGCACTCTGCCTCCGCAACAGGCACGATTATATGCCAGATAATACAATTCGTAAAATCCGCTTTTTGGAATGACACGAATCTGTTATGTAGGAGTAATAATGAACATATTAATTGCTGGTGGCTCTGGATTTATCGGAACCGCACTTACGCATTCATTTGAGCAGGATGGTCACAAAGTTTTTATCCTGACCCGGGCTAGACCAGAGTCTCACAATCAAATTCAATGGGACGGAAGAACGACAAGCGGCTGGGGGCATATCGTCAATGAAATGGATGCTGTGGTTAACCTGACGGGCTATGGACTTGAACACTGGCCTTGGACGAAAAGACAAAAGCAGAGATTTATCGACTCCCGCGTCCTTCCTGGACTTGCGCTTGCCTCCGCTATAAAAGACTTTTCGCGTCGCCCGCGCGTTTTCCTGCAAGCCTCCGGCATTAATCGTTACGGTCTGCGAAACGAAACCATTGCGGACGAATCCACTCCTCCCGCTGACGACTTTCTTGCACAGATCACGGTAGACTGGGAAGATGCAACAAAAGCTGTCGAAGAATTGGGTGTCCGTCGTGTTATAACCCGTAATGCCGTCGTCCTTGCAAAACGCGGTGGGTTGTTTCCTCTCATGGCATTGCCCGTACGTTTATTCTTTGGCGGAAAGTTCGGTGATGGAAAACAAGCCATGCCTTGGATCCACGTCGCTGACCAGATCGGTGCGATCCGCTTTTTGTTAGAGAACGAAAAAGCGAGTGGAGCCTTCAATTTGATCGCTCCAACACCAACCTCCAACGCGGATTTCATGCAAACGATCGCGAAAACATTGCATCGACCCTATTGGTTTCACATTCCTTCATTTTTATTACGGATCCCATTGGGCGAGATGAGCGTCTTACTTACTGAAGGCAGTTATTCTCAACCCAAGCATTTGCTTGAGCTTGGCTATAAATTTCAATTCCCAACATTTGAAGATGCGGCAAAAGATATTTTTGAAAAGAGGACTTCATGAAAAAGTTTTTGGTTTTGTTGGTATTACTTCTTTCTGGCTGCAACATGCCAGCATCATCTCAATCACAATTTGCACCGGCGTTACCCACAGCTTATATTGATCCATCCTATCCAACAATGGAGGCGGCTCCGGCAGATCCTGTGAAAACTTCCAGCGGCATTGAGGTTCGTGTGAATCGAGCTTGGCGCGATGGCAAGGAAGTCCATGCGGAAGTGTGTTTTACCCTGCCAGATACGTCTGATTGGTCAATTTGGGGTGCGAGCCTGCAATATCCGGGCGGGTCGGTGGCTGACTTTGGTTCAACACTAATAAGCTTGCAGGAATCTGTTGAAGGACAATCTGGATCGAGGTGTGATGATCTTTCTTTTTTCAACATTCCACCCGATGCTGATCTGACCAACGTGACCATTACTATAGATGCCATTGCCGCGCCGCCGCGTGCGGAGGATTATTGCAATATCTACATGCCCAAAATACAGCAAACCCTGATCGACCGCGGTATTGCCATCCAGTTGGGTTGCGTGGATTTGGATGGGGCGCAGGTAATGCAAATCTTAAGCAGACCAGACACAATGTCACAGGAAGAGGCGGAGCAAATCGTCTATAGCGACGAGTTTTATTCGGTCAAAGGTCCGTGGTCATTTGTCTTCAATCTCGGTCAGTGATGTTGTCCGTAGGACTGCTTCGCGTGTATAATTGGCGCATGGCTGATATCCAGACCGTAAACAAATATTATTACGTCCATCCATAAGATTTTGCGATGGTGTTTTAGGACGCGCCCACCATTGCGGGCGCGTTTTTGTTTGTAAATTCTCATCAGTAAACTGATGGATTTCAGAGGAGGTTCGTATGAACATCGAAGAACAAGTTGAATTATTGATGCAGGGCACGGAATACGGCGACGCAGAATTGACAAAGGCAATGACCAATGACCTGCGACAACGTTTGCTGGATGCTGAAAAAGAAGGTCGTCCGTTGCGCGTGTATTGCGGATATGACCCGCGCACCGCTGACTTGCATATTGGTCATACAGTGACGATGCGTAAGCTGCGCCAATTTCAGGATTTGGGACATGAAGTCACTTTTTTGATCGGGACGTATACATCGCTGATTGGCGACCCTTCAGACAAGGATAAACTGCGTCCACTGTTGACGCAGGATGAAGTGATGGAAAATGCGCGTTCGTATGCGGAGCAGGCTTTCCGCATACTGGATAGAAGCAAGACAACTGTCCGCTACAATCATGAATGGCTTTCTAAATTGACTTTTGCAGATTTGATCAAACTCGGTTCGAACTTTACCATTCAGCAGTTTCTTACACGCGAAGCCTTCCGCAAGCGATGGGATAGTGGTGATGCGGTTTACCTTCATGAATTTTTTTACGCCATCATGCAGGGATATGACGCTCATGCCTTGAAGACAGACGCGCAAGTGGGCGGCACCGATCAATTGTTCAATATTGTGACAGCCGGTCGCAAAGTCATGTCAGCTTTCGATGAGAAGCCTAACATCGGTATTATCATGGCGATATTGCCCGGTACCGATGGCGTAGTGAAGATGAGTAAATCGCTTGGAAATCATATTCCACTCAATTCCACACCTGAAGATATGTATGGCAAGGTGATGTCTGTGCCAGATACCGCCATGCCGTTGTATGCCAAATTAGTGACGCGCTGGTTGCCTGCTGATGTGGCTGCTTTTGAGAAAGGGCTTGCTGATGGAAGTGTCCATCCACGTGATGCCAAGATGAAGCTGGCGCATGAGATCACGGCGACATACTACAGCGAAGCCGATGCGGACAAGGGACAGGCGGCGTTTGTGAGCCTTTTCCAAAAGGGCGATATCCCCGATGAAATGCCCGAACACGCTTTGCAGGATGGACAGACCATCCTGGATGTGATTCTTGCGGCGAAGATGGCGACTAGCAAGAGTGAAGCGCGGCGTCTTATCGATCAGAAAGGTGTCCGCCTTGATGGTGAGGTTTTGGAACGCGGCGACGTGCCATTTCCTCACCCCGGTGTCTTACAAGTAGGCAAGCGGAAATTCCTGCGAGTGATGTAAATGAAAACGGAGTAGTGACCACTACTCCGTTTTCATTTACATTTCAGAGATCATTTTCAAGAAAGTGTCTACCACTTTTGGGTCGAGTATTTTCCCGGATATATCTGTTAAGTACCTGATTACTTTTTCCCTGTCCCAGGCTTTTCGATATGGACGATCTGAAAGCAGTGCGTCCCAAATATCAACAATAGAAAAGATACGTGCTGACATCGGAATTTGTTCGCCTTTCAGTCCGCGTGGATAACCACTGCCATCCCAATGCTCGTGGTGACAATAAGGAATGTCCAATGCCGGATGAAGAAAGAGAATCGGTGCGAGCAGATCGAACGCATATTGAGGATGACGGCGCATTTCGATCCATTCAGTATCTGCGAGCGGGCCCGTTTTTCTCAGGATTTGATCGGGGACTCCCATCTTACCAATATCATGCAATAATACACCGCGGTATATATTTACCAGTTCATCTTCGCCAATGTCCATATATTGCGCAAGGCGGGTGGTCAGGTCGGTGACTCTGCGCGTGTGACCTTCTGTTTCACGGTCTCGCAACTCAAGCGCACGCGCCCAGCCTTCCAGTGTCGTATCGTAAGCCTGTGTAAGCTCCTGATTTGAACGCTGCAGATTATCGAAGAGTTGTGAATTGTCTATTGCAATGGCGGCTTGCCCCGCAAGTGTTTGCAGGAAGTGCATCCATTCTTCGCTGGGCGAAAGCGATGTGCGATTGAAGATTTCGAATACGCCTTTGATCTGTCCTTTTACGATCAGCGGGACACCAACATAAGTCACGAATCCTTCGCGCAGTAACAAAGGGTCGCGTTTCACTTCGCTCGAGTTCCGTAAGTCTGTGACGTGATCGATTCTTCCTTTCATAACGACCTGCCCAGCCAACCCCTCGCCTGTTCTTATCAATGGGCGGGAGGGCGAAGGCGTGTTGAATCCAGCGCTGGCGAAGTAGGTAAGGCTTTGTAATTTCGGGTGATATAGCAGGATGTCCGCCGCGTCTGCTTTGAGATGTTTAAGGGCGTGATCCATTAGAATTTTCAGAGTCACGCGCAAGTCTGTGGATGAGGTGATGGCTGAGTCAATGTCTCGTAAAGAGGTCAATTTTCTGACCTGTTCCTGGCTTTGCTCAAAAAGGTCTGCACGATGAATCGAATTACCGATAATCTCTGCTAATGTAGTCAGTAAATTGACATATCCCGTGATCTGACGACTTGATTCCATTTGAATTGTCAAAGTTCCAAGTACCCCAACTGTGGATTGGATGGGAATGCAAATGCCTCCATAACCTGGCATAACAATATCGAGATTCTTTTTAAGAAGCAACGAGTCGTTTCTCAAGTCCGTTGATATGTGAATTTTTCCCGATTGAAATACAGTTCCGACGATACCCTCTCCAGGAAGTATGAGTTTGTTCTCCGCATTTGCCGCAATACCTCTTGCTGCACGCTGAACCAGCATGTTACTTGTGCGATCATACAACCAAACCGAGCCATTCTCCGCTTTAAGTAGATTGAGTGTCTCATTTAGGAGGATATCAAGCATATCTGCCTGCGACTGGGTTGTCCGCAGGGCGGATGAAATGCGGTTGATGGTCTCCATTTCTTTCAGGCGATTTTGCGCTTCATCGTAAAGTCTCGCATTCTCTATGGCAATGGATGCATGGTTTGCAATGGCGACGCTGATTTCCAGATCTCGATCTGTGAAGTGAGATACTTTCGTGCTATCCAGAGTAATGAGCCCGATGGATATCCCTTTTGATATTAATGGAATCATCAGGAATGACCTTATTTGATTGAGCCCCTGTATGTTTATATATCTGTTGTCCTTCAAAACATCGTCTATGATGATTGCTTTTTGGCTTGTAATCACAAGTTGATTTAGTGGGAAATCTTGTATTGGAACAACCCCATTAGGGGCAAACAAATTGGCGTCAAACCCTATTGCCGCCGCGATTACCAACTGGTCGTCTTCGAGTAGTAGCTGGATACTTCCCGAATCTGCCCTAAGGAGCTTGATGAGTTGATCCAGGATAGTGTATAGAACCTGATCGGGGTCAAGGGATGATACCGCTGAACGCATCAGGTTTAGATATGGCCGCTTCGTGTTCGAATTGTTCGCGTTGCGCTGAAAACAGCCTGGCGTTTTGAATGGCGACAGCGGCAGAGTTGGCAAAAGTTTGAGCAAGTGTGGCATGACGTTCGGTAAATGTGTTAACCGAGTGGCTGTCCAGATTAATAAAGCCAATGATCTTGTCCTGTGAGATCATGGGAATGCCCAACCACCCTCGTACTTTGTCGGAGCCCTCCCATTTTTCAAAGCGCGGGTCCGCTTGTGCGTCAGGCATAATAAGGGCTTTGCGCGTCAAGGCGAGTTCATACCATCGGGTTGATGTGGAGATCTTTCTACCAATGATGTGATCCTTTTTTGCGAAACCTTTTGCCGCCATAATTTCCATATCGCCACTTTCGTCCTCAATGAAAATTGACGCACTGTCATAAGGAATGATTTTCAGTAGAGAAGCCAGTATTTGATCCAGAAGAGGTTTGGTTTCGATGTGAAGACTAAGAGACGCAATTGCCTCTCTTAGTGATTCTGCCTCTTTGCGTCGGGCGCGTTGCAGATTCGTAGAGCCGTGCATTTTCGAGTGTGATTGCGGCAGAACCTGCAAGCGCTGTTAGCAGACTTTCATCATGGTCGGAATAGGCATTCATCTCCTGTGATTCGACAATGACGGCTCCGGTGCTTTTCCCCATTGTGATGAGCGGCACACATAGCAGGGATTTTATATTTTTGTGAACTGGGATATATCGTGCATCTTTTTCTACATCTCCGATGCGTACCGATCTCCTGTTTTGGATAACCCAGCCCACTATGCCTTGCCCAACTTTGATCTTCCGGTTGCGGATGTAATTCATCTCGGCCTGATAGGCTTCCTCTGTTAGGTCATTTCGGCTGATTGCTAACGGAATAAATTCTTGCGTGTCTTCGTCAACTACAACTACGCCGCTGAATTTGTACCCTATCAAATTCTCTATCGAGTCGATCAGATTTTGGGCTATGACCCCTGGCTTCAGGCTTGCGGTCAATGACTTTGCCACTTGGTACAGTGTATCCAGTTCTGTGGCACGTTGCCTTTCCTGCTTGAAGAGGCGGAGTCTTTCCAGAGCGGTCCCAAGACTTGCCGCAACGGTATTTAAAAATTGCTCGTCTTCATCGTCGTATGCGCCAAGTCTCTTACTTTCAACATTGAACACGCCAATGATGCGTCGATTTACACGGATTGGAATACATAACTCAGACTGTATTCCAGGTGTAATTTCTATGAACTTTGGCTCCTTTGTTACATCATCAATTCGCTGTGTTATTCCCAGGGATACCGATTTCCCCGTCACACCCTCAGTGATCGGTGTGCCGCCGCTCCATTTTGAAGTATCAGCCCCACGGTAGGATGGATGCGGGGTTAATATATCGCCCTTGTTATTGAGTAACAGGACGCCGCATACCTCATCGTAGATTTCCGAAGAGATGTTTACAACACTTTCTATGATCTCATCCTCAAAGTCGCCTTCTGTCCCTGCAACGGTAACCGCGTGAAGTATGGTTAATTCCTTTAGTTGTCTTTGCAAGGCAACTTCATTCCCCTTATCCTTTGTAATGTCGAGCAGGATACCCTGCCAGTATAGAGGATTCCTATTCTTGTCGAGGACGAGATTCGTATCTTCCCTGATCCAGATCACCCGCCCATCGCGCCGAATGAATCGATATTCCTCCTGGAAACGTTGACCTTGTCGGTGTTTCCTTTGATCTGCATCCTGGATTCTTTCAGCGTCATCGGGGTGAATATTCTTTTCCCAAATCAAGTTATCTGACAGCCATTCTTCAGGGGAGTAACCTGTCAGTTCCTCAATACGCGGGCTGATATAAATAGTTCTTTCCTCATCATCTGCCGCATCCAAAAAAACAACGGCGGGTGTTTGCTCCACAAGAGACTGATATTTGATCTCTGCTTCGTGCAGTGCCGCTTGCTCGCGCAGCAATCGGTTTTGTGCCACGGCATTGTTAATCACTACCGGCAGGCGATGCAGATAATCGCTTTGTTTAACGAGATAATCTGCCGCTCCTGCTTTAAGCGCGGCAACGGCGGTTTCCTGGTCGCCCTGTCCGGTTACAAGGACAACCGCGGGTGGCATATTCCTTTTCCGTATCGTTTTTAATAAATCCAACCCTGATCCATCCGGCAAGCGGAAGTCGGTCAGAACGATATCGATATCTGCCTCTGTGTCGAGGAGTTTTAGCGCGTCTACCAGTGTCTGGGTATGATACAAGATGAACTTATCTTGAAGTTTTTCCTCAAGAGTTCGTTGTGCAAGCTCCACGTGAGCTATTTCATCTTCAACATACAGTATCTTCATGGGTTTTGTTTGCAGTCATAAACGGGGAAGAGCGGAAGACCCAAGTTGCGGGTAACGACAAAACTATTATATAACAAAGTTCACTTGAAATCCTGAAGCAGCAATAATATTAAAACAAAAAGACACCTCGCGGTGTCAATTTGAAATCATTATTTATTAGAGGCGTCGAGGGGATTCGAACCCCTGATGAGGGTTTTGCAGACCCTTGCCTTACCACTTGGCCACGACGCCATTTTAACGAACTGAGCGGGCGATGAGATTCGAACTCACGACCTTCTCCTTGGCAAGGAGACGTTCTACCACTGAACTACGCCCGCATTTCCTGGCTGACTTTCAGCACAGAGTGCCGAGACACAGAATCGAACTGTGGACACCGCGATTTTCAGTCGCGTGCTCTACCAACTGAGCTATCTCGGCAGATATTCTGTTGTTAAGCGTCCGTGATTTTACTTTGGGAGTTGGGGATTGTCAAGCAAGGTGTCGATTAGACTTCGGAAGTCTCGCAGACTTCCGAAGTCCTCTGGCGCGTCTCTCTTGACCTCAACCTGCTTCGCCACTACAATCTTTGCCTACACTGAAAAGGATTCGTAAATATGTCATTCTGAGCGAAGCGACACTTGCACCGTACGCAAGTGCAGGTGAGAATCTCTACTGCAACAAGTGAGACTCTTCGGTCGCTATCGCTCCCTCAGAGTGACATGAAATAAAAAACTATGTTTGAAAACCTAACCTCACAACTCAACCAGGTATTTGATCAACTCCGCAAACGCGGCAAACTCTCCGAAGCGGACGTGGACGCGGCGATGCGCGAAGTGCGTCTTGCCCTGCTCGAAGCGGATGTACACTTTAGCGTTGTCAAAACATTCATTGCACGTGTACGTGAACGTGCTGTCGGTGCGGAAGTGTCGAAGGCATTGGCTCCGGGGCAACAAGTCATTAAGATCGTCAATGAAGAATTGATTGCTACCCTTGGTGAACCTGTCCCATTAGCTTTTCGAGGACCGAAGCCGCATGTCATTATGATGGTTGGCTTGCAGGGATCGGGTAAAACAACCGGCGCAGGGAAGTTGGCAAAGATGCTCCGCTCAAAAGGGGAGCGGGTGATGCTCGTCGCAGGTGATCCATATCGTCCTGCCGCGGTGCAACAGTTGCAACAACTCGGCGAGCGGATCGATGTCCCTGTTGAGTCAGACTTGAACGTCAAGCCGCCTGAACTCGTCAAGCGCGCCTTCGACAAAGCTGAAAAGGGTGGATTCGGCATCATGATCGTGGATACAGCCGGTCGGTCGCAGTTGGACGCGGAGCTGATGGATGAGTTAAAGGCTATCGTGGCGAAAGTCCCGCCTATAGAAATTTTGCTTGTGGTTGATTCGATGATCGGTCAGGAAGCGTTGAACATCGCACAGGGATTCCGTGACAACGTGTCCATCACGGGTTTGATGATGACGAAGATGGACGGCAACTCGCGCGGCGGCGCGGCGATCTCGATCCGTTCGGTGACGGGGGTGCCGATCAAGTTTATCGGTACGGGTGAAAAACTCGACGCGCTCGAAACGTATGATCCGGCGCGGTTGTCGTCGCGTATTTTGGGGATGGGCGATATGATCGGCTTGATCGAAAAAGCGGAAGCCGCGTTTGACGAAGGTGTTTCGGAACAGACTGCCGAGCGCATGATGAAGGGACAGTTCACGCTCGAAGACTGGCTCGACCAAATGAAGCAGATGAAAAAGATGGGACCGCTCAGCCAGATCATGGACATGTTGCCCGGGCAGATGGGACAAGCTGCGCGTCAGGTTGACCCGAAACAGGTCGAAGATAGTTTCAAGCAATCCGAAGCGATCATCTATTCGATGACCCGCAAGGAACGCCGCAACCCGGATATTTTGAACGCCTCACGCAGACGTCGCATCGCGGCTGGCTCAGGCATGGAAGTGCAGGATGTGAACCGCCTGATCAAGCAGTTCCGTGAAGCGCAGAAGATGATGAAGATGTTCCAGAAGACTGGGGGAAAGGGGTTGGGGAAGTTGTTTGGGTAACTTGCAACTCAACTGCTCTTATTAACACTCTAATTACAAAACTGAGCGTCCAAATTGTTTTGTGCCCTCTGCTGTTTGAGCGCTTCTTTGTTTTCTGATAATTTAGTTATGAAGCTGCCAAGACCACCAGAGATATCGTCATTAATTTTTTGCCATTGGTTGCGGTCTACAAAAACAATATTGGGGAAAATCTTGTCTAGCTCTGGTGGTTTCGAATTATCGTTCTTGACCATTTGCACAATGTTGATCCAATTATCAATGTCGCATCCTGCATAACCATTTATATAGCCTCCGGCTAATTGTTGGAATGCGTTATACGCGGCAGGTAATTCAAATGATGGATCGCCAATTCCTCCAATGTGTGCAGGATCGAGAGATTTTCGAAATAATTGCCCTCTAAATTGAGCCTCATAGAACCAATAAACAGAGTTATCCTTGCCGCCAAGGTCATAAAGTCTGATTGCCAACACGAACATTTGCTCGGGAGTTAATATCTTTTTGATTTGCCAAATTCTCGCGCTATTGCTGTCAATTCTTGAAGATCACTTGTTTGAAGTTGTTCGCTGTAGCTGCCCACCTTAATTTGAACCCCATCAGAATTATAGAAAGGCAATACAGCGACGGGAATAGGCAAATTACTCATATCTTGAGTAGAAGTTGGTTCAGGGGTATGTGGAGGTGGTCTTAGAGAAGGTGTAGTGGAAGGGATGATCGGCGAAGGTATAAGAGTTGGTGATATTGGAGAAGATGGGACAAGTGTTTGAGCTGGCGCGCACCCACTAATCAAAATTATTAGAAGAATATATGTAGGCGGAATTGGTAACGATAATCTTTTCATAGTACTCGCCTTCTCTTGATTCGACCATGCAAATTAAACCCAATCAGATATTAAAAATTATAGATACACTAACAGAAAAAAGCAATTTTAGGAATTATTTCACAAATTTTCAATCAGTTTCTCAAAATGCTCCTGATGATGATTAAATAGAAGTCATGTGAATAAGGCGAGAGAATATCCTTTCATAATCAATGCGCCTCAATCAACGTGTTTTGAAATGCTTCAATGACAAGTTCTCCAATTCGCTTACCATCACAATGTCTTGAATAGCGGTTGGCTTGGCTTCGCTCTCGATCCTCACCTGCACGGACGACCTTCCCAAGTGTATGCGCACCGAATACATTTTTCTCGATGGGCGGATGCTCTGAAGGTCATAACGAAGTTTTGATCTTTTCATAAAACTTCAAAGATGGACTGATGTGCGTTGGCAATTCATTCCTCCCTCTTCTCTTCACAGTCAATTCACAAGCCAATCCTATACTCCGATCATAGTTCAAACAAAGGAGTAAAAAATGAACGAAAATAAAATTGGTTTACGTATTGTTGCAGGATTGGTGTTACTTGCCGCGATCGCTGGCATTGCCTTCTTCGCCTTCCAGGCGGGTGTTGCCAACGGATCGCCGGTCACCATCGATGCGCCCTCGGGTCAGGTTGCCCCTATGCCGCATTCGTATTATGGCTATGGATATGGAATGCCCTTCCATCGTCCATTTGGATTTGGCTTCGGTTGCTTTGGCTTGCTGATCCCATTGTTCCTGTTCTTCCTTGCCATGAAAGCGTTTCGCTTTATGTTCTGGGGTCCTCGTTGGGGACATCATATGGGACATTGGGGCAGGCGCTGGGAAGGTGGAGCCCCGCCGATGTTCGACGAGTGGCATAAACGGGCGCATGGTGAAACACGTGACAAGAATCTCGCCAAGGATGGCGAGTAGCTCAACGGGTTCACCAGAGCATGGATAATTCAAAGAGGAGATGAGATGATTTTCAAACAAAAATTTACGAAACATGTTGCGTGCCATCCACCTTATCATCGCCGGATTGGTCATAGCATACATTTACATGCCACTGGGTAATGTGGAATGGTTTGGCAGCTTAGTCAAAGTTTCAATCCCGATCCTTACGATAACCGGAGTTTCGATGTGGCAAATGCCATTCTTTACGAAAATCCTCAAACGTCAGTTGGCACCTGGATAATCGCAAATTCTCAACATAGGGGCGAGCCAATAACTCGCCCCTATAAACACGAAGTACCATGAACACATTCAAAATCAAACCGCCCACTTATCTTTTGATTGCCATTATTGTTGCAGTCTTATTGAATTTCGTTTTACCGGTAATGACTCTTATTCCATCTCCATGGACTCTGCTGGGAGTTGTCCCACTTGTTCTCGGTCTTGTTATCAATCTCAACGCGGATGGATCATTTCACAAAGCAAACACAGCAGTATGTCCCTTTGAAATATCTTCAGCATTGGTTACATCGGGCCCATATCGTTTCACAAGAAATCCGATGTATCTTGGCTTTGTATTGATTTTATTGGGTGTAACTATTCTAATGGGATCGTTGACACCGTACGTGACTGTCCTTGCTTTTGCCCTCTTGATGGATCGGATGTTTATCCGAATGGAAGAGAGAAAATTAGCCGTTAGATTTGGCCTGCAATGGGATGACTATAAACACCATACGCGTCGTTGGTTGTAGAAACGTTATAATGACTGTGAAATGAAAACGATTCTAGTTGTAGATGACGAACCCAAGATCACCCAACTCGTACGCGATTATCTGGAGCGTGCGGGATTTGGCGTTATCGTCGCGTTCGATGGAAAGAAAGCCCTATCTCTGGCGAAGACGGAAAAGCCGGACGCGGTCATTCTGGACCTGGGTCTGCCTCAGCTCGATGGGCTGGATTTTACCCGTGAGTTTCGCAAAACATCCAATGCCCCCATCATCATGCTGACCGCCCGCTCCGAAGAAACAGACAAACTCATCGGTCTCGAACTCGGTGCGGACGATTACATGACCAAGCCGTTCAGCCCCAAGGAATTGGTGGCACGCGTCCGTGTGGTGTTTCGTCGTATTGAGAATGCAACAAGCGCCGGCTCCGAGATGATCCGCCTCGCGGATCTGACCCTTGATGTACCGCGCATGAGAGTCACAGCAGAAAGCCGTGAGATCGAAGAACTGACTCCCACCGAATTTGAATTACTCGCAACACTAGCCCGTCAACCCGGACGCGTCTTCACCCGTGCGCAAATATTGGATGCGATCCACGGTGTGGCGTTTGAATCCTACGAACGTGCGATTGATGCACATATCAAAAACATTCGCCGCAAGATCGAAATCAAAGCCAGCGAGCCGAAGTATATTCTCACGGTGTATGGTGTTGGTTATAAATTTGCGGATAAATAATAACTTGTAGGGGCGTAGCATTGCTACGCCCCTACAATAATAATTTTATGAAAAATCACCCAAATTTCTCTTCCCGCCGTTCGTGGCGAGAACATTATTTAAAAGACCACCGCCCTCCATGGTGGCCCGAGAACCAGGAATGGCCTCCGCGTGACCGTCGCAGCTGGCGGTTTGGCAGGCATAATCCATTCTTTCGCAGGATAGGTTGTATCTTTGTAATATTCAACATCTTTGGCTTTGCATTATTTGCGACTATCCTTGGTTTGATCTTGAATGCGTTTGGGGTCATTCAGATTTCGGTGCCTCAATTTCAATGGTTCCTGCCTGTAGGGATTCTGTTTCTGGTTTTTGTCGTTGCTATTGGTGCGCTAGCCACGCGAAATTTGCGCAGGGTTTCCAGACCATTAGATGAGTTGGCAGAGGCTTCCGCAAAAGTGGCGGAAGGTGATTTCTCTGCTCGTGTAAGCGTGACAGGTCCTCCCGAAGTCCGCACCTTATTGCATGAATTTAACTCGATGGCGGAACACTTACAAGTCAATGACCAGCAACGGCGCAACATGTTGGCAGATGTCTCACACGAATTAAGAACACCTTTAACTGTGATTCAGGGAAACGTCGAAGGCATATTGGACGGAATGTATTCCGCCGATGAAGCGCGATTGAAATCCATTCTTGAAGAGACGCAAGTTTTGTCACGCTTGATCGAAGACCTGCGGACAATGTCTCTTGCGGAGAGTGGTTCGTTGCCGTTACGACGCGAACCGACCGACTTGGGAGAATTGATCCGTGATACGGTGGCAGGATTTGAATCCCAGATAAAAGAGAAAGAGATAAAGCTGGATTTGTCCTTGATCGATATCGAAGAAGTAAATATTGACCCACAACGCGTGCGCGAGGTGTTGTCGAATTCTGGTCGGGAATGCGTTGCGCTATACACCAAGTCAAGGGACAGTAAATGTCGGTTTGACGGAATCAGCCTCCGGTGAAGAGCGAAGCGTAACGATCTCTGTCCAAGATAGCGGCGCGGGGATTGAATCCGCTGATTTGCCGCACGTCTTCGAGAGATTTTATAAGTCTAGTGATTCGGGCGGGATGGGATTGGGGCTGTCCATTGCAAAATATTTGGTCGAGGCACATGGTGGGAAGATTTGGGCGGAGAGCGGAGTGGGGCAGGGCGCAAAGATTTCATTCATGTTGCCTGTGTAATCTCTGGTAAAATACGAGCCTGTGATTTCAGCTCGCATGTGTCCTTTCACACAACTCTCTGCCTGCCTGAAACACAATATATATCAAGGAGATAAATAAAGATGGTTCGTTTACGCTTACGTCGTATTGGTTTAAAGGGACAGCCCACCTATCGTATTGTCGCCGCGGACAAAGAGTCCCCTCGCGATGGTCGCTTTTTGGAAATTTTGGGCTTTTACAATCCCCGCACAGAGCCTGCTACCATTCATATGAATGAAGACCGTGTGTTTCACTGGATGAAGAACGGCGCTTTGCCGACTGAATCTGTTGCCCAGGTCTTTAAAGTTTCTGGGACCGATGAACGTTTTGAACGCTTTAAAAAGGGTGAAGCGGTTGACGTTTTGCTCAAGGAAGCCGAAGAAGCTGAAGTCAAGCGCGGCGCCTCGAACAAGACACGTAAATAACTACATATCGTCATTGCGAAGCGGGCTTTAGCCCGCTTCGCAATGACACAAGGTATTATATGAAAGAACTTATTGAATACATCGCCAAGTCATTAGTGGATCACCCTGAAGATGTGAAAGTGAGCGAAGCAGGGGGCGGTTCCCGCATCCGCATTGAGTTGAGCGTCTCGAAAGATGATATGGGACGTGTCATCGGAAAAGGCGGTAAAGTTGCCAACTCCATCCGTACACTTCTCCGAGTGGCGGCTGAAAAAGAAGGCAAGCAAGCCACACTCGACGTGGTCGAGCCAGAATAATGACTGGTAAGAAGAACACATCAGGCTCGCCAGACGGCGAGCCTTTGTATTTGAGCGTGGGTTTTTTGCGGCGTCCGCATGGGGTGCAGGGCGAGATCGTTATGGATTTGCACACCGACTTCCCGGAACGCATGAAGAGTGGGCGAATACTTTTTGTGGGCGAAGAATATAAGTCGATGACCCTTACAAATGTCCGCCCTCATCAGTTGGGATTGCTTGTAAAATTCGATGGTGTTGAAACGCCTGAAGATGCGGGAATGTATCGCAATCAATGGGTGTACATCAAAGCGAAAGACGCACCGCCTTTGCCGGAGGGGAAAATCTATCAATATGAATTGATCGGATTTAAAGTTGTGGACGAGAACGATAATCCGCTTGGCGAGTTGGCTGAAATATTGGAAACCGGTGCTAACGATGTGTATGTTGTGAAGGATGACTCTGGATAAAGAGATCCTCCTGCCAAACATTCCCTCGGTCATTCTGGACCTGGATACTGATGCGCGGTTAATGAGAGTTCATCTGCTCGAAGGTTTGGTTTAATGATGCTCTCGACGGCGTCCTCGCCGCCGAGGACGGCGGCTTGAGCAACTTTTATGGATGATAAAAAATACTGGATCGGCTTCAACTTAATCAAAGGTATCGGCGCTGTCCGTATGCAGGGACTTGTTTCGTATTTCGGTGATCTCGAGTCCGCTTGGAGCGCCGCGCCGGCTGATTTGGCGGGAGCAGGTTTGGGGTTGAAGGTGATCGAGCGTGTCGTCAAAGCTCGTGAGAGCGTGGACTTGGACAAAGTCTGGGGAAACATTGAGAAGCAGGGAATCAAAATCCTCACATGGCAGGATGAAGCGTATCCGGGACGATTGAAAGAGATTGACCAACCGCCGCCCGTGTTGTATATTCGCGGCGAATATTTGCCAGATGATTTGTTTGCGGTTGCAATTGTAGGAACGCGTCGTGTTACCCCGTATGGACGACAGATCACGGAAGAGCTGGCTTCTTTTATTGCGGCGAATGGTATGACGGTTATCAGCGGTCTTGCGCGTGGCGTGGATGCCATTGCTCATCAAGCTGCGTTGAAAGCCGGTGGTCGAACGATTGGTATATTAGGCTCCGGTGTGGATAAAATTTATCCTCCCGAACATCGCGGACTGGCAGAACAAATGATGGAGCGTGGCGCGATCATCAGTGATTATGCTCCGGGCACACCGCCGGAGGCATCCAATTTTCCGCCACGTAATCGTATTATTTCGGGTTTGTCGTTGGCGGTCGTTGTGATCGAAGCAGGCGAGACAAGCGGTGCGTTGATCACAGCTGAGTTCGCTGCCGAGCAGGGTCGTGAAGTCTTTGCCGTGCCTGGTAGTATACTTGCGCCTCAAAGCAAGGGCACGAATAAATTGATACAACAGGGTGCACAACCTTTATTAAGTGTGAACGATCTCATGCAAGCATTGGATATCACACGCGTCGGAGAACATAAAGCCGCACGTAAGATCATGCCTGCTGATGCAATCGAAGCAAAGTTGTTGACTGTGTTGTCGAGCGAGCCTTTGCATGTGGATGAGATTCGTAATCAATCTGAGTTGCCCATCGAGAAAGTTTCTGCCTCATTAGCTTTAATGGAGTTGAAAGGAATGGTTCGGCAGGTTGGTGGTATGAATTACGTCGCTGTGCGTGAGGTACAATCGGAATATCGGGTGGATCAGTAAACAAGCAATAGGTATACACGTATAAATGTAGATGTAAACGTGTTTACATATTCACTTGTATGCGTATCTTCCTCAATATCATTCATCGGAATATAACCAATGACCAAACATACATATGCTGTCATCATGGCTGGAGGTGGGGGAACCCGTCTTTGGCCCGTCTCAAGAAGAGAAAGCCCCAAGCAGTTGTTGCCTTTGCTTGGCAAAGAGACGTTGTTTCAAAGTACTGTTGCGCGGCTTGAAAAACTGTTCCCTCCAGAACAGATTCTGGTTGTGACCGTTGCCGAACAGGCGCAGGAGATGCGTAAACAAGTTCCTTCCATCCCCGAAGAGAACTATTTGATCGAGCCTGCACCGCGCGGCACCGCGTCTGTGGTAGCATTGGCGGCTGCGGTGCTCAAGAAGCGTGATCCACAAGCCATCATGGCGATGCAAACTGCGGATCATCACATTCGGAACCAGGATTTGTTTCAATATTTGTTGCGAACTGCTTTTGATGTAGCGGCAAAAGGCTATCTGGTTACACTTGGCATTACACCAACGTTTCCTTCCACCGGGTATGGATATATTCAGCAGGGTGAAGCGTTAAGCGGTAATTACAACTACCCGGTGTATACCGTCAAGCGGTTTAAGGAAAAGCCCGATGAAGCCACTGCTCATCAGTTACTGCGTAGCGGTGATCATTCGTGGAACAGTGGTATGTTTGTCTGGCGTGTGGACGATATTCTGTCCGAGGTAGAAAGGCAGATGCCTGAGTTGTTCAATGCGGTCAACGAGATCTCGTCTGCTTGGGGTACGCCGAATCAGAGCGATGTTGTCGAGAAGTTTTGGCGCGACTTACAAAGTCAAACGATTGACTATGGCATCATGGAAAAAGCAGAGAAAGTTGCTGTCCTGCCAGCGGGTGGATTGGGCTGGAGCGATGTCGGCTCATGGGATTCGTTGTTCGAAGTCCTTTTGCCGGATATGAATGGCAATGTGGATACGCATGGACAACATCTCGCCCTCGACACACACAACACTTTGGTTTATAGTGCCGACGATCAACGGCTGGTTGTGACCATTGGAATGGACGATTTTGTCGTTGTGGATGCAGGCGATGTATTGATGATCTGCAAGACCGATCAATCGCAAAAAGTGAAAGATGTTGTGGAACATTTGAGAAAGCATAATCAGGAAAAATATTTGTAGTTTTATGTCATTGCGAGAAGGGCTTTAGCCCGACGAAGCAATCCTTATGAAACATGGAGATTGCTTCGTCGCAACAAACGCTCCTTGCAATGACATGGTAAAGGTAATCAATGGAAGCTTATTGTATGAAGTGCAAGACCAAGCGTGAGATGAAAGACCCTGTTGCAAGTTTTAATGCAAAGGCGTCTCCTGTCACCATTGGTGTGTGCTCTGTTTGTGGAACAAAACTTTATAGAATGGGAAGAACCGACGCACACGAGGGTTTGCCTCCTCCACCAAAGCCTGAAAAGAAGGTAAAAGTGGTGAAACGCGAAGGCAAACTCGTGATCGTTGAGTCGCCTGCCAAGGCGAAGACGGTTGGACGATTTCTGGGCAAAGGCTATACTGTCCGCGCTTCGGTGGGACATGTGCGCGATCTGTTAAAGTCACAGTTGTCTGTAGATGTGGATAATAATTTCACGCCAAAGTACCGCGTTCCGAATGAAAAGAAGGAAGTTGTAAAGGAGCTCAAGAAGCTTGCCTCGAAGGCGGAGGAAGTCTATCTCGCAACCGATCCTGATCGTGAAGGGGAAGCCATCTCGTGGCATTTGTTGGAATCGGCAGAGATTGAACCTGAGCGAGCCAAGCGCGTCGTTTTCCATGAGATCACGGAGCCGGCGATCAAGGATGCTTTTAATCACCCGCGCCAGATCAATATGGATCTGGTGGACGCACAACAAGCGCGTCGTATTCTGGACCGTTTGGTTGGGTACAGCATCAGTCCGATCCTTTGGGAGAAGGTGCGCGGCAGGCTGTCAGCGGGGAGAGTTCAATCTGTGGCTCTCAGGCTGATCGTTGAGAGGGAACGTGAGATCGAAGAGTTTGTGCCTGTTGAGTATTGGTCAATTCATGGCGAGTTTAAGCCCGAAGGGTTGACATCCACATTTGTTGCGAAATTGGCAAAGATCGACGAGAAAGATCCCGAACTATCGAGCGAAGAGATCGTCAAACCGATTCTTGTCGATATGGAGACCGCGGCATATTCGATTACGAAGGTCAAACGCGGCGAACGCAGGCGCAAGCCGTCTGCTCCATTTACAACATCGACACTGCAACAGGAAGCCTCTCGTAAACTTGGGTTCACAGCCAAGCGGACAATGGCGCTGGCGCAGGGACTATACGAGGGTCAGGATGTTGGAGACGGAAGTACGACAGGTTTGATCACATATATGCGTACTGATTCGACCAATGTCTCTGCCTTGGCTCAAGCCGAAGCGAGAGAATATATCAGTGGAAAATATGGCAAAGATTATTTGCCGCCTGAACCGCCCCAATATACAAAGCGTTCTGCCAATGCACAAGAAGCACATGAAGCGGTGCGACCGACATCTGTCATGCGCAGCCCGGAACAGATGAAAGAATATCTCGACCCCGCCATGTTCAAGCTGTATCGCCTGATCTGGCAAAGGTTTGTCGCTTCACAGATGGAAGTGGCGGTGTATGATACGCTGCAGGTGGAAGTGACTGGAAAAACAAATGAGCATGAATACCTACTGCGTGTTTCCGGCTCGGCTGTGAAGTTTGCCGGTTTCCTTGTGGTTTATGAGGAAGCCAAAAATGAAGATGTGAAAACAGATGACGACGAAGAGAACGTAAAAATTCCTTCTGGCATTGAAGAGGGGCAGAAGCAGGAACTTGTACACTTAATCCCCGAACAGCATTTTACGCAACCGCCGCCGCGATATTCCGAGGCATCGCTTGTGCAGGCTTTGGAAGAGGATGGTATTGGTCGTCCATCGACCTATGCGCCGACGATCTCAACCATTCAACAGCGTGGTTATGTGGTGCGCGAAGAGAAGCGGTTGATGCCTACGGACATTGGTATGCAAGTCAACGATCTGATGGTGCAATACTTCTCAGATATTGTTGATTACCAGTTCACTGCACGTATGGAAGAAGACCTGGATATGATCGCTGACGGACAGGCTGAGTGGACAGAAGTGATCCATCAGTTCTATCAGCCGTTTGCTGAGGATCTGAAAATAGCGCAGGCAGAGATGCCTGTTACCAAAAGCGGACCAGAACCCATTGGACGTATCTGTCCCGATGATGGCGGCGAACTTGTCATTCGATATGGTCGTTACGGAAAATTTATTTCGTGCGGAAACTTCCCAACCTGTCGTTATACTGAACCGTGGTTGGAGAAGATCGGTATTGAATGTCCCAAGGATCATGGTGACATTGTCGAGAAAAAGACTCGTAAGGGACGCACTTTCTATGGATGTGCGAATTATCCGAACTGTGATTTCACATCCTGGAAACGCCCGATAAAGCAACCCTGCCCGAAATGTAATGGTTTGTTGGTATATGCCAACAAGCGTGAAGCTCAATGCACGAATTGTCAGGAAACCTTCCTGCTCGAAACAATTATCCCCGAATTTGTTGAATAGGAGCGAACATGTTCTTTTTAATACCCCTTCCATATCTTGACCCCGGCTCTGGTAGTTTTCTGCTCCAGCTAGCCATTGCTGCCTTGCTTGGACTTGGCGTTGCCCTGCGTGCTTCGTGGGGAACGATCAAAAAATGGCTTGGCAAAACCCCCAAGGTTGACGAAGACGAAGATGACGAATTGGCAGAATAGCGGACAACTTTCCGCCTCTTTTCGGGACCCTAGCGGGTTCCTGTTTTCTCGGAACGGAATCCTCTACCGACAAATTAACCGTGCATACGAAAAAGAGTATGCACGGTTAATAGAGTTTGGTTTATACGAGAGGCTGGTCAAGGCTAAGTTGTTGATCCCGCATGTTGAGGTGGATCAGGCTCCGGCTCCCGAAAGAACGTCGGGACTGCGTGAGTCCGAAGCGTCCCCTGAAGGGGATGTAGCATTCAAAATCATCCAACCCGAACGCGTGCCGTTTATCTCGTATCCGTATGAGTGGTCATTTGGTCAATTGAAGGATGCTGCGCTGGCGACGTTTTCGATCCATAAGCGGGCTTTGAAAGTCGGCATGTCGTTGAAGGATGCCAGCGCCTATAATATTCAATTTGTGCGCGGCAAGGCGACTTTGATCGACACCCTTTCTTTTGAAGTTTATGAAGAAGGCAAACCTTGGGTGGCGTATCGGCAATTCTGCCAGCATTTTCTTGCGCCGCTGGCTTTGATGGCTTTGAAGGATGTGCGGCTCAATCAACTACTGCGTGTGTATATTGACGGTGTGCCGCTTGATCTTGCAAGCGAATTGCTTCCATCAAAGACGCGTTTTAATTTTGGCTTGCTGACTCACATCCATTTGCATGCAGGTGCGCAGAAAAAATACTCAGGTGAAGAGGTGAAGTCGCGTGGTGGTTCGATGAGCAAGCAGGCGATGATCGGCTTGATCGACAACCTTATATCCACGATACAGAAACTTGACTGGACACCGCGCGGCACCGAATGGGGAAATTATTACGACATCACAAATTATTCGGATGCCGCCTTTGAGCATAAGAAACAATTGATCCGTGAATGGACTGAGCAGGTAAAACCCGCCATTACGTGGGATCTGGGTGCGAATAATGGCGTCTTTAGCCGGGTAGCTGGCGAAGGTGGAGTATATGTCGCTTCTTTTGATATTGATCCTGCGGCTGTGGAACAGAACTATCGGCAGGTGAAGAGTGAGAAGACTGAAAATATTTTGCCCCTATTGCTTGACCTGACCAATCCCAGTCCGGCTATTGGCTGGGCAAACCGTGAGCGTGATTCTTTTGGCGCACGCGGTCCGGCGGATATGGTTCTGGCGCTGGCGGTCGTCCATCATTTGGCGATCTCGAATAATGTCCCTCTGCCGCAATTGGCGGATTTCTTTGCGGAAACGGGCAAGTGGCTCGTGATCGAGTTTGTTCCCAAGTCTGATAGCCAGGTGCAGAAATTGCTGGCTTCGCGTGAGGATATTTTTCCGAACTACACACGCGATGGCTTTGAATCCGCGTTCAAGGAGCGATTTAAGATCTCATACCGCGGTGGACGTGCACGGAGTCCGAGCGGGTTTTGTATCTGATGGAGAGAAAATAAGATTTTTGGTACTTTCGATGGTTGTTTTAGGCAAGGGATGGTATATAATGGAGTAGACATCCCATACAAAAGGATAGGACATATGGAAGCTGTTACTGCGATCATCAAAAACCTTCTCAAGAATACACGAATCGTTCTGGTTCTGGGCGTAGCGTTGGGGCTGATCCTTGGCTTAATTTTCGGCTGGGGCATCTGGCCCGTGCAATGGACAGATGGAACACCTGAAGTCTTGCGCTCTGATTTACAGGCAGATTATCTTCGTATGACGATTGATTCGTTCAATCGAACGGGTAATGTTGATAAAGCCATGGAACGCTGGAACAACTTGGGCGCAGGGAAGGGCGTCGTTTATGGAATGGTTCAAAGTAATCCAGAGTATTTAAATCCAGCTGATATTCAAAAATTTGGAGACACTGTCCAAGCGGCTACAGGTGCGCCTATTCAAACCACACCTGTTTCTCAAGCATCATCAGGTATGGGCAATATCGTTCTCTACGCTTCCATTGCTGTTGTGGTTATCCTGCTTGCGGCTGGCGGACTTTATTTGTATCGCCTGCTTCGGAAGAATTCAGGTCCTGCGACAGCTGTCATGCAGGCGGCGGAAGTCAGCCGTCATGCTGAAAGGACCAACTTTGAAGAGATGGGGCTTGCTCCGCCCATCACTCAAACCATGACCACTTATGTTCTGGGCGATGATCTATACGATGAGTCGTTCAGTATCGATACAGGCGGCGGTGAATTCCTTGGCGAATATGGCGTGGGCGTATCGGAGACCGTTGGCGTGGGTGAGCCAAAGAAAGTTGCCGCGCTGGAAATATGGTTGTTCGATAAGAACGATATCAAAACAGCCACGAAGGTATTGATGTCTGAATACGCCTACAACGATCCAAACATCCGCGCACGGCTTGAGCCTAAAGGCGAACTTATCGTGGTCAAGCCGCAGGAACAAGTGTTGTTGGAGACAGAGACACTTCAACTCCTTGCAACCATCGTGGATATGGAATATGGTATGGGAGCCATGCCACAGAAAAGTCATTTCGAACGCATCACTCTGGAACTCGCGATCTGGCCCCGTGCCGGAAAGTAAATTCACCCTGAATCAAAACGGGACTGGTAACTTGCCAGTCCCGTTTTTTGTTGTTTATGTTCAACAGCAGTACAACTGCGTCCCAAACAGGGGAGTTATTACTCGATCTTTAAAATCTTGAGCTTGATCTTGCCGCCGGGGGTCTCTGCTTCGACGACATCGCCGACTTTATGATTCATCAACGCCGTGCCAAACGGCGATTCGTTGGAGATTTTTCCTTTTCTTGGGTCAGCTTCCTTGGCGCCGACAACGTAATAGGTTTCAGGATCGAAATCGTCTTCCTGGATCGTGACGGTTGAGCCGACATTGACTATATCGCTTTGCTTTTTCTCTATGATGGTGGCAGAACGCAGAATGGTTTCGATTTCCTGGATTCGTCCTTCCAGAAAGCCCTGGTCTTCCTTTGCCTGATGATAATCGGCGTTCTCCGAAAGATCGCCCATCTGAATGGCGGAACGTAAGCGCCCTGCCAATTCTTCGCGGCGCGGACCAGTCAGCTCGGCGAGTTCTGCTTTAAGTTTGGCTTCCCCTTCTGGGGTTAGATAATGTTGTTGTGCCATGTCGTACCTCCTTTTCTACGGTCTCTCAAGTTGATTGAATAATTTCTCGTGCTCTTCGATGGCGTATCGGTCTGTCATGCCGGCAAGGTAATCGCAGATTGCCCGTTCCAGCCCGCGCTTATCAATGAAGAATTGTACGGTGTCCGGTAACATGGATGGCTCGGATTGGTAGGCATTGAACAGATCGGTGATGAGCCTTTCTGCCTTGACCTGCATCCGTGAGACGCGGTAGTGACGATACAGTTTCTTGTAGAGCAGGTCTTTCAATTCACGATTGCGGCGCTGCATCTCTTCGCTGTAGCCAATCACATTGTGCTTGAGCTTTTGCAAATCAAGCGCTGACTTGGCTTTACTTTCCTTCAAACGTTTATCCGTGGATTCGACCATATCCGTGACCATGATGCCGACCAGTTGACGGATCATGCGATGACGTTCAATTTCATCCAACTCGGGACCTTGCCAGTTGTAGGTTTCCTTCAGGATTTCCCATAGTGCGATGCCGTCTAATGTTTGTGGAGTGATCATGCCAGAGCGGAGTCCATCGTCGAGGTCATGGGTCGTGTATGCCAGTTCGTCTGCCACGTTTGCGATTTGTGTTTCGAGGTTGCCGCGCAGTTCGGGGTTGAAGTCTTTTGCGTCTGAAATATCATATTCTGACTCGTGCTTGACCATGCCTTCGCGCACTTCCCAGGTGAGGTTCAAGCCGGGGAATTCAGGATAACGTTGTTCGAGTTCTGTGACAATTCGCAAAGATTGTCTGTTGTGATCGAATCCGCCGAAATCTTTCATGAGCCTTGCAAGGACCACTTCGCCGGAGTGCCCGAAAGGGGAGTGACCCAGGTCGTGGGCGAGACAAATACTCTCGACAAGGTCTTCGTTCCCGCCGAGGGCACGCGCCAGCGTCCTGCCAATTTGGGCAACTTCCAGCGTATGAGTGAGGCGGGTGCGGAAGTAGTCGCCTTCAAAGTTGATAAAGACTTGAGTCTTGTATTCGAGTCGCCGGAATGCTGTCGTGTGAAGGATACGATCCCGGTCTCGCTGGAAGGAGGTACGGTAATCCGGTTCGTTGTCCAGAGTAGGCGCGTCCCTTGGAATCCCTGCTTCGCATTCCGTAAGGGGCAAGGCTTTTATCTTCGATCTCTTCGAGTTGTTGGCGGGTAAAGTACATATTAACCTCTCAGATACAAATGTCATTGCGATGTCCCGTTGATGAAGGTTCGCAATGACATGATGAAGATGGGGCGAGAGGGGGTCGAACCCTCACGTTGTTACCAACGACAGATTTTAAGTCTGTTGCGTCTGCCAATTCCGCCATCGCCCCGGCATGCTACTGCTTTATTTTACCTTATTTTGAAATGCTTTCCAGTCGTGAGACGTTGTCTTTGTTTACGAAATATTTACTTCGCCAGTCTTTAATGGCAAATGGAAGGTAGAGAAGGATGAATGTGAGTATCCCAAGTCCTTCCATGTATAGGATGTAAACGGGCCAGGCTGGAAGCAGATCAAGCAGGCTGGGGGTACTGGGTTTGCCGTTGATCATTAGATAGTTACTTCCAATAGCCAGGTTGATGAAATACACCACGACCATATAGATATTCATCCATACGATCACCCTCAAAAGTGATTTCCATGTTGGACGAAAGCCTTCAACAACGGTCATATAAATGGCGGATGTGACGATCAATCCGTGCGAGATGAAGGTTTGAAAGAAACGGAAATGAGGAAAGCCATAAATACCCAAATCGGGCGTTGCCAATGCCTGTATGGCTCCGCCAATGCCCATTAGATACATGAATTCATAGATGGTGTAATTCTTTGTGACGAGCATGAGTGCCCCTAACCATACGAACAAACTGCACACCTGCAACGGGAGCATGGTTTGAATTGTCCATTTGCCGACGGCGTAGTTCCAAACATGCCATGCAATTTCATTGCCCCATAAGATCAATGCCAGCGTCCAACGGATCGTGCTTTTGCCTGCATCATCCGCATTTTTGAACCGGATTAGAAAGAGATTGAGTAAAACCAGAAATATAAGTGCGCTGATGTGCGCAATACCAAGAAATTGAAATGCAGGTCCCGAATAATCGCCAGTAAAAAATTGTCCCATCGTCGCTCCTGTTGAGTTCGCTCAATTTTACAGCATAACGCTGATGGATTGTAGTGTGAATCAAGAGACCTAAGCCGCTTCATGCTGGACCTGTTGCTTTGCTCTGTTGCAACAGTCTGTGTCCTTCACCTTGTACATTTGCTACAAAAAATCCCTCCTTTGCAGGAGAGATTTTTTATTGGCGGTCCCGACGGGGTTTGAGCCCGCGGAGCGTAACTGGTTTGTTGGGTGGTTTTCGATGTGCAGATTGATTGTATTGTGCCACTTATGAGATGTCAAGCGATTTATGTAACATTAGTTCAAAATGAAAACAAATGTCCACTTATACCCGGCACAACTACTTTCTTCGCTTTTCTTCCACACGCGTCTTTTTGATCAAGGCATTAACTTCTTTCAATGTTGTTTTATCCATTCCATCTTCGCGTGCTTGGGTGCGAATCGAAAGTGTTGCCATTTGTGCGCGTAAACGAGACGCCAGCAATAGAACGTCTTGGTCATTCTCATCGTCAAGATTGATCATTGCGGCGAATGGCTTGTTGTTCACGGTTATTGCCAATACACCTTCACTCGTTAATTGCTTGCGCAATGTCGATAGGGCGAAATTTTGGAGATCACGAAATGAAACAGATTGCATATCTTCTTTCCTTTTGTAGCAAGATTTGCTACAAGTTTATACATCTGGTTAGGGGAGTTGGTCAAGCCTTGTCATGGATCGGAATATATGGCTAATCTGCCTGCGTGTAGCAAACGGCGTGAGTGTTACGTAACTAAAGTGTTTAGTGAGTTCAATACACGAGTATTCACAGGATAACCACGATTAATCTCCGCTCATGCAGGTATTTTTCTGACCCACAAAAAACTGTACTTATGCACCTGCTGCCATTACCAAATCCCAGAAGCGGATCTTCGGTCCCCTGTTGGACCGCATTTATATCAATATCGAATTTCCGCGTATCGATTATGAAAAACTGAGCGGAAATCGTGCCGGTGCAGCAGAGTACAGACCGCGAGAAATTCAGTGACAAGCCTTTGCCAGTTTGCAGTCCGACATCATCTGTAATGCCGATGTGCGTGTGGGGGAGATACGGCAGTTCTGCTTAGGTACCCTAATCATGTTTTTTGACCAGTTTTAAGGGGAGAATTGTCAATATTGAGCTTGATGGTTTATTGTTAGAATTAACCTAATGAATGACCAAAAGCTAACCCAGCTTCTTTCGGAAAATTCGCCCGGCGTTTTGCACTTCGGTAATGCTCGAATGGCTCTGTTGGATATTGACGCGGGGTTTTGGGGGATACGTCGCCAGATCGAGGCATTGATCGGTTCCCGGTTGGCCAATTCTGTTTTACAGCAGGCTGGGGCAAACGGCGGCGCTTCTTTTGCTAGGTCGTTTGGAAGAGCGGAGAATATTGGAAGCCAAGGACAATTGTTTGATAGTTGCGTGCAGGCATATCAATCTGCCGGATTCGGTGAGTATAAAATCGAAGAGGCTCGCTGGCCCATTGGGAGGTTGACGATCCGCGCTGTGAATACCATTGAAGCGTGGATGACCCGTCAGCATGGGCAGCAGGCTAACAGTCCGGTATGTGCGTACACTGCCGGGGTATTAGTCGGCTTTATCAATGTGGTTAGCGGGCGTCGGGATGTGGTCTGTATCGAGCATCACTGTCAGGCATTGGGGGATGATTTTTGCGAGTTCGAGCTTCTGCCTGCCGCGGAATCGGGTGAGCAGCCTGTTATCGCTCTCACCCCCGATCCGGGATTGGGGCGCCAGCTCAATCTGCTTGAAACCCTTTTTGAACGTATGCCGATGGGGATTGCTGTTCTTGATCGTGAATATCAAATCCTACGCTACAACCCCACATGGGTGGATTTTTCCGAGCGTTATGCTCCGCCATCTGCTGCGCCACTTGCGCCTGGTGTCCGATATTTCGATCACCAGCCTGGCACAGAGTCTACGGTTTTGCCTCTGTTTGAAGGGGCCTTGGGAGGTGAGACAATTCATCAAAACGGGGTGCGTCTGGAATCGGAAGGGATAATAACCTTTTGGGATGTGGTCCTGTCTCCGCTCATTGAAGATAATGAAATTAATGGAATCTTGGTTGTTGCCGTGGATGCTACGCAACGGGAGGAAGCCTGGCAAAACTTGGAACAGCGCGTTACAGAGCGCACACGCGAATTGCAAACGCTGTTGGATGTGACCGCCGCCGCAAGCAGTTCCCTCGATTTGGACGGCATGTTAATAACCACGTTGGATCTTGTGATCAGTTTGGTGGGTGCCTCACGTGCTGGTGTTGTTCTAAAAGAGCCGACGAGCAGCGAGTTGTCTGCGCGTGTACTTCGACCGAATCAGGAAATAGCACCTCCAGATTTGGAGATCATGCTTCAAGCTTGTGAAACGGTGATTACCAGCGGTGAACCGCTTTACGTTGCCCCAGATAAAGATATGGGTTTCTTTGAGCCTGGCGCTTTACTTCCCTTAATCGTACGCAATCAGGCAATGGGGGTATTGGCGATTGTTGGTCCAGAAGGTGGAGTTTTTAACCCGCAACAACTGACACTTTTCAAATCCATTGCGGATCAGATGAGCGTGGCTGTGGAAAACGCGCGTCTCTATGAAAAGGCTGAGCAAGTGGCCATTACTTCCGAACGCAGTCGTTTAGCGCGTGACCTGCATGATGCGGTGACGCAAACTCTTTTCTCGTCCAGCCTTATTGCTGAAGTGTTGCCGAAGTTATGGGAACGGAATCCGGAGGCAGGCAGGCAAAAACTGGAAGAACTCCGCCAGCTGACGCGCGGCGCTTTGTCCGAGATGCGCGCTATGTTGATGGAATTAAGACCATCTGCGCTGGCGGAGGCGGATATGGATGAATTGTTCCGTCATTTGGTTAATGCTTTCGTAGGCAGAAGCAGGTTGAAGGTCCGTTTCGAGGCGCAGGTGGAGATGACTCCGCCTGTCAACGTGAAGGAAGTTTTCTATCGGGTCGCTCAAGAGTCGCTCAATAATATTGAAAAACATGCTGATGCCAAAGAAGTCTTGATTCGATTAAAGAGTAGTGAAGGGCGTCATGAACTTATCATCCGAGACGATGGTCGTGGTTTCATTATGGACGCTGTTTCACAGGATCATTTGGGGCTGGGAATTATGCAGGAGAGAGCTGAAAATGTTGGAGCAATATTGAATATCCAGAGTTCGTTGGGTAAAGGGACAGAGGTAATGTTACTTTGGGAGTCTCAGGAGAAAAATAATGACAAATAACAAACTCATTCGTGTCATGTTGGTGGACGATCATGCTGTTGTCCGTAGTGGACTCTCTACATTTTTAATGACCTGTGAAGATATGGAAATGGTGGGAGAGGCGTCAAGCGGTGAACAAGCCCTGGCGATTTGTCAGCAAGTCAAACCAGATGTAGTGTTGATGGATTTATCCATGCCGGGCATGGATGGCGCAACCGCCACTCGCATGATCCGTGAAAAGTGCCATGAGATTCAGGTGATCGTACTGACCAGTTTCAAGGAACAGGAATTGGTACAGGGTGCCTTACAAGCGGGAGCGATCGGGTATTTATTAAAGGATGTCACCGCCCTGGAATTAGCGAATGCCATCCGTGCTGCTTATGCTGGCAAGCCGACGCTTGCGCCTGAAGCTGCACAAGCTCTAATTCAAGCGACACGCTTGCCTGCCGAGAAGATCGGATTTGACCTGACCGGGCGTGAACACGAAGTGTTGGCGCTCATGTCAAAGGGCTTGAATAATAACGATATTGCCGAGCGGCTGGTGGTTAGTCGTTCGACCGCCAAGTTCCACGTGAGCAGTATCCTTTCAAAACTTGGGGCAACCAGCCGCACGGAGGCGGTTTCGATAGCTTTGCAAAATCACCTGGTCAAGTGACTAGTAGATAAACTCATCACAAGAATAGTCGGAAAACTCTCTGCACGGACGATACGTGCAGAGAGTTTTATTTGTATTATGCCTGTAGGAAAGGCAGGTACTGATGAACAGGAAACCGAACAATAAGAAAAAATTATATGCCGGCGCGGGAATTGCTATTGGCGTTCTGTAAATTGACAAAAATATAAAAAAGAAATACGAATTAGTAACAAGGAGAATGCAATGAGCGAAAAAACGAAGGCAATATTGAAAAATCCGTGGGTCTACGTACTTGCCACTTTTGCCTGGACTTGGTCCTTCTGGGGAGTAGGGATCATGCGAGGACTTGGCATGGAATCCGCTGAAGGCGGCATCATAGGGTTGATCGGTGTTACTGGCCCGATGATTACAGGAATCGGGTTCACATATCTGACAAAAGACAAGGCAGATAGAAGCGATTATTGGAAGCGCATCGTTGACTTCAAGCGCATTCCGGCAAAGTGGTATCTGGTAATTTTCCTGTTTGTTCCAATTCTAAATATCCTTGCCGCGATGATTGACATCATAGCCGGAGGCAATGGTGCGACTTGGGGAGAGGCTGCGCAAAATGTGCTGTCGGATCCTTTGTCGATCATTCCATCGATCCTTTTTGCATCCTTGATTCCATTTATTGAAGAGTTGGGGTGGCGCGGTTATGCTTTGGATCGATTCCAGGAAAGCAAGAGTGCTCTAACTTCAAGTTTGATCTTGGGTGTCGTATGGTCCTTATGGCACTTGCCGTTATTCTTTGTGCAGGGTTCCTACCAGGAAAGTCTGGGTATTGGCACGCTGGCATTCTGGTTATTTGTCATTGGTATTATCCCGTTGAATTTACCCTTCACATGGATCTATAACAATACAGGGCGAAGTACTTTGGCGGTTATCCTCTTCCATTCCATGGTCAACTTTACCGGCGAATTGATCGCGCTTAGTGAACGCGCAGATACGATCTCCATTGGTTTATGGTTTGTTGCTGCTATAGGTATTGCGGTGATTTGGGGAGCAAAGACGTTTATGCGCGAGAATAGTATGCTTATGACCGCTCCTCGTCAAGCCTGACAATCCAAATACTGACCGAGGGCCCCCGTCCATGTGACCAGGTGGGGTTCTCATCTCCTGACCAGTCCAAAATCTCCCCATGCCGCCGATGTGGTTAGGGGGATTTTCTTTTATGCTGGTATTGAAAGATACAGTACAATCAGGAGAGACAAAATGAATAAGAAGTTTGGAATTTACATTTTATTAGGCTTGGTAATCGGAGCTGTGTTTGGTGTTTCATTCGGACTAGCATTTGGGAATACGATCCTTGGGGTCACACTTGGCGCTTTCAGTGGCGTTTTCATCGGCTGGTTTATAGCGGCGATCGTTTATGAGAAGCAAAATGAAAAAGGAGATGAAAAGCATGAACAATAATGACACGAACTCTCGATCAGAAAAATACTTGTCAGTTGGTATCGCCATTGGCATCGCATTGGGCGCTGGACTTGGCGCCGCCATCCACAATATCGGTTTGGGAGTTGGGATAGGACTTGCGCTTGGTGTAGCCGTTGGTGTTGCCCTGTCACAACAGGATAAAAACACTTGATCTCTTATTGGTTTCTGTTAAGGACAGCGTAACAAAAAGGAGAATGAAATGATGAAATCTAAACTATGGGATTTGGTTTTGCTTCTAGGTGCGATGTGTTTCGTGGTTGAAGCAACTGTAATGGTTTTTGGTTATCTGGATCAACCTTGGAAGTTTTCCCTTAACGTTCTGGGACTCATCTTCATCGGTGCCGGCGCATTTGGAAAGAAGAGAGCCTCTTGAGATATTTACCTATAAGATTGCAATACACAAGGAAAACCTGATGATCATTATCCGTCCTGAAAACCTCACTGAAGCTGCCACCATTTATGCTCTCAATAAACTTGCCTTCAGTGGACACGACGCCGCCCGCCTCGACCTACCCGTTTATCTGATCCTGGGACGACACAACATCATGATCAATATCGTATTGCCCGAAACCTATCAACAATGATTATGGACGCATTTCCCTATGAAAAAAATCTTTTTGGCCACTTTATTTACACTCGCAAGTATTCTGGTGATTGCTTTCCTATTCTTTGCTATTCGTCAATCATTTGCAAATCGAGAGATCGACCGCGAATGGGAAAATGTCCCAACTATCATTCCTTCATTGCAGGCTACTTCACGCATCGAGATCATTCCTTTATATGAAGAAGCAAGTTCCAGCAATGACTTCATCAGCGGACACGGTGTTTCGTATTTGATCCGTACCGACACTGGCACAATTCTGATGGATGTCGGTGACAATCCTGATCAACTCACTGTTGCACCCTTCATGCAAAACATGCAAACACTCGGAATCTCCTGGGGTGAAATAGACCGGATCGTTATCTCTCATCCACACCCCGATCATGTGGGTGGAGTGAGCGCCTGGAACGACCGTACGATCTCCTTTGGTGAGATATCTGGTGACGGGCTGGGTGACAAGCTGATCTTTATCCCGGCAAAAATGGATTATTCTGGTGCGGTACACGCCACCATACCCACGTTGCCTCTACCTGATGTTGCAACGACTGGCGTGATCTCCTACCCCGAAGTGTTTCCATTATCCCTTCGAGACCCAAAAGGACAGGAGCATGCCCTTGTAGTCAATGTGTCTGGAAAAGGTTTGGTCTTGATCTCAGGTTGTGGTCATCCTATTCTTGAGCGTTTGGTGAAACGAGCTGAAACTCTTTATGGATTATCCGTCATTGGCGTGGTAGGGGGACTCCACTATGAAGGCTATACAGCAGACGAGGTACAGCCTCATATTCAATTTCTGAAATCCCGTCAAGTCGGGTTGGTTGCCCTGTCGCCACACGATAGCAGCCCCGAAGCGCTTAAATCGTTTCGAGTTGCATTTCCCAAAGCCTATCAGGATGTTGCGGTTGGACGTTCCATCCAGTTCCCATAAAACCGAAGAGGTAAAGGATGAATCTAAATGAATGTCAACGTGAAATGCGGACCACCTTTTTAGGAGGATTTGCTGGACAGCTAATTTCAGGCTTCATTTGGCTGGTTGCTGCGGCTGTCAGTGAGTGGTATCAACCTCGCACTGGAATGGCAGTACTCTTCTTTGGGAGTATGTTCATATTTCCTCTTACCCAGGCTGTGTTGCGTTTGATGGGAAACCCTGCCAAAGTCAGTAAAGAAAATGGACTTTGGGGACTTGGGTCACAGACCGCTTTTACAGTTCCTATCAATTTCCTGTTGGTTGGCGCGGCAATTCTCTATCGCGAAGACTGGTTTTTTCCAGCGGCGATGATCGTCGTTGGAGCGCATTACCTGCCGTTTATCACTCTGTATGGCATGAAAATGTTTGGCGTTCTGGCTGCGCTATTGGTGATTTTAGGAACTGGCCTTGTATTTTATGGACCGCACATTTTTAGTTTAGGCGGCTGGATCACAGCATTCATATTAATGGTTTTTGCCTTTATTGGAAGGTATATTATTTTGCAGGATGAGAGACAAAATGAATTCATCCCTTGAGCATGATTATATTTCAGAGGCAATGACAGGAAGAGGAAGGCTAGAAATTGCGATCAAGAATAATTATCCTGATAGCAAAAGCTAGCCTTACATTTGAACAGGAGTTTTTGTGATAAAAAATATTCTTTGGGATTTGGATGGCACGGTCTTTGACACCTATCCCGCCATTACGTATGCCATTAGCAAGTCCCTCAACGAACTGGGATTTTCATTGGCACTAAATGTGATCGATGAACTCGCCCGTCAATCCATTGATCATTGTATGGAGACGCTTTCCCAGCGCTTCAAACTGGACCCGAACCTGCTTCGTGCCCAATTTGAAAATTCCTACCATGAAGTTTCTCCTGCCAAACAGATCCCGTTCCCGGGTGTCCGTGAGGTCTGTCAATGGATTCATGAGCACGGTGGGGTCAACGTAATTGTCACGCACCGTGAGGTGCGATCAACGCAAACACTGTTGGATTTTCACGATTTGACTTCTTCCTTTGACGACATTCTCAGCGCGGAGCAAGGCTACCCCCGCAAGCCTGATCCAACGATGGTACTTGTCACACTGGAAAAGCATAACTTGACACCCGCGGAAACCCTGTTCATCGGAGATCGTGAATTAGATATACAGGCTGGGCGTGCGGCGGGCATCCGCACCTGTTTGTTTGGAAACCTGGAAATACCAACGCCAGTTGATATTGCGATTAACAGCTATGACCAACTGCTGACGAATTTGACGAATGGTTAAGTCGTCGCCGAGAAAATGATCTTGGAAACTGATTAGGAGAGTATGTATGAAAATCACAATCTTTGCGGCAGGTTCTCAGGGTGATGTTCAACCGTGTGCCATTTTGGGATTGGGATTGCAGCAAGCCGGCTTTCGCGTACTTATGGCTGTTCCGCAGAACTTTGCAGACTTGATGCGTAGCTATGGTTTACCTTTCTATCCTTTGCGCGGGGATGTCCAACAGATCATGTCCAGCGAGAACGGGCAGGAGTTCATGGAAGCAGGTGATACCAACCCCATGCGATCCATTCTCGCCATGAGGAAGATGCTTGGCCCGATAGCGATGCAAATGGCGGAAGATGTGCTGGAAGCATGCCGTGATGCCGATGCCCTCATCTCTTTGGCTGTGTTCGCAACGCTTGGCAAGACCATTGCTGAGATACGCGGTATTCCATTAATTTGCGTTGAGCCAACTCCGGTACTTCCAACGCGAGACTTCCCCGCGCCGGGATGGCCGCTCCAAAAGATCTCGGCGGGATGCTCAATCGCTTCTCTGGTTTCGCAATGTTGCAGGTGATCTGGCAGTGGTATCGCCCGTTTGTGAATAAGTTTCGAGAAAGATTCGGTTTGCGCCCACTCAATGGAGGTGATTTCCATCGTGCTCTAAACTCTGCACCTCTGTTGGGCGCATACAGTCCAGCAGTAATTCCTCGCCCCAAGGATTGGGCTGACAACGCACACATCACCGGGTATTGGTTCCAGGACACCCAGAATGAGTGGCATCCTTCCATTGAACTAGAATCCTTTCTGGAGAAGGGGAAACCGCCAGTCTATGTTGGGTTTGGAAGCATGACTGGGCGCGCCCCGGAATACTTTGCAAGGATCGTACTTGAGGCGCTGGTGAAAAGTGGACAAAGAGGGATTATTGCTACAGGCTGGGGAGGTTTGAACGTAATGAAAGTTCCGGACAATATATTCGTAATCAATTCTGCGCCGCACGGTTGGCTGTTCCCGCGCATGTCGGCTGTTGTGCATCATGGAGGCGCAGGGACGACTGCTGAAGGGTTGCGTGCAGGTGTACCCTCGGTGATCGTTCCTTTTATAGTGGATCAACTATTCTGGGGAAAACGTGTTGAAATGCTAGGCGTCGGGACAGAACCTATCCCTGTCAAGAAACTGACAGCCCATAAATTGGCTGAAGCAATTCAGATAGCGACCAACGATCCGATAATGAAAGAGCGTTCTATAAAGTTAGGCAAAGCAATTCGCGCAGAACACGGTGTAGACAACGCTGTAAAACTCATCCAACACTATTTGGGAGCGTAACAATGACAACAAATAATATAAATTATCAAACAATTCCTTTCCCGAAAATCCGGCGTCTCATGGTGGATGGCGGGCAACTGGGACGCCAGAAACACCTTATCCACGGCTTGGTTGAGATGGATGTCACCCGCGTGCGACAGTCAATTCGTGCTCATAAGACAAAGACGGGAGAGACCCTCTCATTTACGGCATTTGTTATGGCTTGTCTGGGGCGGGCTGTTGACATGAACAAGCACATGCAAGCCTACCGGACATGGTGGGAGAAGCTCGTGATCTTTGACGATGTGGACGTGAACACCATGTTTGAAGTTGAAGTGGATGGACACAAGATCATTCGCCCCCATATTATCCGCGCAGTGAACAAGAAAACCTTTCGGGAAATTCACGAAGAGATTCGGGCATTTCAAGCTGGGCACGAGGTGGGTAGGGAAGGGAAGTTCATAGGTCGGTTCGTCTTGCTGCCTGCGTTTATCAGGCGTTTCTTTCTAAAGATTCTTTTCAAGTACCCACGTATGCTGAAAGAAATGAATGGAACGGTATCCCTGACCGCGGTGGGAATGTTTGGGAGCGGAGCCGGCTGGGGCATTCCAGTTTCCAATCATACTCTCCAAATTACCCTTGGCGGCATTGTAGAGAAACCAGCTTTAATTAACGGGCAAATCGAGAACCGTGAATACTTATGCATGACAATCAGCTTTGACCACGATATTGTCGATGGCGCTCCAGCAGCCCGTTTTGTTCAGAGATTGAAAGAACTGGTTGAAGGTGGCTATGGGATTGATGAGGCTGAAATTACGGGGTTACATCCATCTTAAAAATCAGGACACTTGTTAGTAGCATAGCGAATTGGCTGGGTGCTAGAATGACTCGAAAGTTTATTGATTGCCATGAAGCGCGTACTCTGGCTTTTTTTTATTGTTATCCTTGGGTTCTCGTTTTTGCCCAGCAAGGATGGATTTGCCGCATCTCCAACAGGCGCGGCTTTTGATGTGGACTTGAACTTCGCGCCTGGCAGTTTTGTCCGCTTTGAACATCTCACCAGCGAAGATGGACTCTCCCAGAACGCAGGGCTGGCGATTTTTCAAGATAGCCGCGGCTACCTGTGGATCGGCACGCAGGACGGGCTCAATCGCTACGATGGATACAGTTTCAAGATATACAAACACGATCCCGACAACCTTAACTCGATCAGTTACAACAGTATCCTTTCCATTGCTGAGGACAAAAACGGCTCACTCTGGATCGGAACCTGGGGCGGCGGACTAAACCGCTTCGACCCGGCGACAGAAACATTTATCCGCTACAACTTCGATGCGAAAGATCCATCGAGCCTGAGCAATGACACAGTCACCTCGATCAAGCAGGATTCTAACGGAGCGATCTGGGTGGGTACACTCGGAGGCTTGGATCGTTACAACCCTGAAACCGATAACTTTGAACATTTCAGAAACACCCCCAACGATCCGAATAGCTTAAGCAGTGACGCGGTCTCTTATCTTTTCGAAGACTCAAACCATCAGTTGTGGATCGGCACGGGAGCAGTTGGAGTCGAAGGGTCCGGTTTGAACCGCTTTGATCCATCCACAGGAAAATTCACCCGCTACCAGCATGATGAAAAAGATTCGCAGTCGCTATCCAGCAATAACATCGCATCTATTGTGGAAGCGCCCGACGAAACGCTTTGGATCGCCACAGGCGGGTTCAGTCTGCATGGCGGCGGATTGGATCAGCTCGATCCGCAGACTGGTAAGACAAAACACTTTACGCACGATGACAAAAATGAACACAGCTTGAGCGGGGATGACCTGATGAGTCTATGGCTGGACCCCGAAGGCATGTTATGGGTCGGCGCCTGGGCAAACGGCTTGGATCGCATGAGTCTTTCCGCTCCCGGCAACTTCACACATTACCAGAACGACCCATATTTTCCTGATAGTCTGAGCGGAGATGAAGTCTGGGCATTGTTCAAAGACCGTTCCGGGATTTTATGGATCGGCACATCCCACAGTGGCATCAACAAATTATCTGCAAATACGGGTCAATTCAGTTTATATCGAAACAATCCTGCTGACCCCGCCAGCTTGAGCGCCAATGCAGTGGGCGCCTTTGCAGAAGATAAAAGAGGGAACATCTGGATTGCCACATGGGGCAGTGGATTGGATCGGTTCAATCCGCTTGATGGAAGTTTTGAACATTACCGCCACGACCCCGAGAATCCAAACACCGTGTCCGATGATCTATTCATGGATGTATATGTGGACTCATATAACACGGTGTGGGCGGGCACATTGGGCAAGGGACTGAACAGTCTCGATCCATCAACAGGTCGTGTCACTCACTTTCTGCATGACCCCGATAATCCTGACAGCTTAGCGGATGACAATGTCGCCGCGCTCATCCCTGATACGCAAGGCGGTTTATGGATCGGAACATTTGGCGGCTTATCCCACTATGACCCAAATAAAAATACCTTCATTAACTACAGTAATGATCCTGCGAATCCATCCAGCCTGAGTCATAACATGATCGTCAGTTTACTGATCGATTCACATAACATTCTTTGGATAGGAACCTGGGGTGGTGGACTGGATCAACTGGATCTGAGCGACCCGCATCACACCGACCCGCGAACTGCCATTTTTACAAATTACCGTCATAACGCTGACGATTTATCCAGCCTCAGCGAAGACTCGGTCTGGGCGATCCACGAAACGGCTGATGGATTCCTATGGCTTGGCACACAGCTTGGCTTTAACCGTTTTGACCCACAAACAAAAACTTTCAAACACTACATGGAAAAGAACGGTCTTCCGAACAATAGTGTGCTTGGAATTCTCGAAGATGACGACAACAATCTTTGGCTGACAACCAACAATGGGCTTGCGGAATTCGATCCTCGAGCAGAAACGTTCACCGTGTTTGACACCTCTGACGGTTTGCAAAGCAACGAATTTGATTCAAATGCCTATTTCCGCAGTAGCAACGGAGATATGTATGTCGGCGGCATCAATGGCTTCAACCTGTTCAACCCAAAGGATATTAAACCAAATCCCGTAGCGCCACAGGTGGTAGTGACCCGCTTTGATGTTTTCAACGAACCCATGAGTGTGGATTTGACCGGACACACACCGATCCAACTCACCTATAAACAGGATTTCATCTCTTTTGAATTTTCCGCATTTGATTTTCAGGCTCCGCAGAAGAATCAATACGCCTATAAACTCGAAGGCTTCGACAAAGACTGGGTGCAGGCGGGCAATCGCCGTTACGTTACATATACCAACCTACCGGGTGGTGATTACATCTTCCGTGTAAAAGCCTCCAACAGTGATGGTGTCTGGAATGAGCAGGGCGTTTCGATTCCCGTCACGATCACACCTCCCTTCTGGCAGACGTGGTGGTTTATCGGTTCATTGGTCTTCATGTTGGCGGTGGTTGTTGCAAGTGGATTCAGGTGGCGGTTGAATTCGATCCGTGAACAGAACGTTTATCTTGAAACACAAGTATCCGAGCGCACATCTGAATTACGCGAAACGAACAAACTTCTTGAAACAGAAGTGGAGCAACGCAAACGTGCCGAAGCAGAACTGGCAAAACGCGCTGCCGATGAGTTGCATCAATCGCAGGAACGTTTCCGCGTGATGTTTGAAAGCGCAGGGATCGGTATTGCCCTCGTGGGGATGGATCGTGTCCCATTGGAAGCCAATGCCGCCATGATCAAAATGACAGGCTACACCCCGGAAGAATTCTTCCAAAAGAGCGGGGTGGATTTAAGTTACCCTGAGGATGCGGATATTGGGATCCCGGAGTTGAAGGAAGTTCTGGAAGGCAATCTCAATACCTATCAGATCGAAAAGCGCTACGTTCGAAAGGATGGACGGATCTACTGGGTACGTTTGACCAATTCCGTCGTCCGTGCACCGGATGGCAAGCCCGAGTATTTTGTAACCATGGTTGAGGATATCAATGAGAAAAAGCAGGCTACCGAAGAACTGCGCAAATCACAGGCGCGCTTCCAAGCCATGTTTGATAATGTCGCCGTGGGCGTTGCCGTGATGACACTTGAACGTAGACCCATAGCCTTCAACACCACAACTGAAAAGATCATCGGCTATAACGCTGAGGAGATGCAGAATGTAGACCCGAAATCTCTTGCCATTCCAGAAGACAGAAATATGGATGATAGATGGTTCAAAGAATTGATCGACGGCAAACGGGATTCATATGTGATGGAAAGACGGTATCGCCACAAGGATGGGCATGTCTTCTGGGCTCGTATTAATTATTCTCTCGTGCGCGATCTGGATGGCAAACCCGATTATCTGATCGGCATCATCGAGGATATTGATGAGCAAAAACGCGTATCAGAACGCCTTGCCGAACAGGAAGCCGAATACCTTCTCACATTGCAACAACGTGTCTATGAACGCACACAAGAGTTGGAGGACGTCAACCAGAATTTACAGAAGGAGATCGATCAACGTACAAAGATCGAAAAGGAATTGGCTGAAAAAGCTGCCGAAGAAGCCGTGACGGCAGACCGCACCCGCCTCGCGCGGGACCTCCATGATGCTGTCACTCAAACCCTATTCTCTGCCAGCCTGACAGCCGAGGTCCTGCCCGATCTATGGGATATGGATGTGGATGAAGCGAAGAGGTCCACCGAGGAACTGCGTCAACTGACGCGCGGCGCATTAGCTGAAATGCGTACACTCTTGCTGGAATTACGTCCTGCCGCGTTGACACAAACCAGTCTGAAAGATTTGATAAAACAATTATGCGATGCTTTTATCGGTCGTTCACGTCTGCCGATCACCTTGATCGTTGAGGGCGAGCGCAATCTGCCGCCGGAAGTACAGATCGCCTGTTATCGCATTGCACAGGAAAGCTTGAACAACGTGTTCAAATATGCGCGTGCCACACAGGTAAATGTGAGTTTGTTCCTTTACTCATCTGGATTGCGTTTTGAAGTGTGTGACAATGGCATCGGTTTTGACATGTCCACCAGCAAGCCGACGAGTTTGGGCATGCGCATTATGCATGAACGCGCGGAAGCCATTTCCGCTGACCTGCACATTTCCAGCACGCCTGGCGCAGGGACATGTGTGGAAGTGATCTGGAATGAAAATCCAAATGTCAAATTGCGAGTTTTATAGTTTTGCTGACTCTGCAGTCCACTGCAGAGTAAAAAATAACCATATGTCTTTATTACATCATGCTGCTGTGGACGGTGGCTGGATCAGTACAATTCAAGGAGTAAGAATGACCATCAAAATCCTTCTCGTGGACGACCACAGTGTTGTACGAAGTGGCTTATCCAAGTTCCTCATGGTCAACAAGGAATTCAAACTTGTTGGCGAAGCCTCGGATGGCGCTGAAGCCGTGCAAATGGTTTCACTGCACAAACCCGATGTGGTCCTCATGGATCTGATGATGCCCGGTGTGGATGGCATCACTGCTACGCGTGAGATCCATCAAAAGTATCCAAAGGTGAAGGTAATCGCGTTGACCAGTTTCGCCGAGCAGAATATGGTGCAGGGCGCATTACAGGCAGGCGCCATTGGATATTTGCAAAAGAATGTCACCGCCCGCGAACTGGGTCAAGCCATTCGTTCGGCATACGATGGGAAGATGACCCTTTCGCCGGAAGCCACACAAGTGCTGGCAAATTCGGTGGCACAACCGCAGATCGCGGGTGAGAAATTGACCGAACGCGAACGCGACGTCCTGAAATGTATGGTGGATGGACTCAATAACAATGAGATTGCCGAAGCGCTTGTTGTCAGTCTGGGTACTGTCAAATTTCACATCTCGAACATCTTCCACAAGCTCGGCGTGGATAGCCGTGTGGAAGCCGTCAAAATGGCGATAGAGCAAAAGCTGGCGTAGCAACCTTGGGGGCGTGTGAAGCGTACTAGCCGCCTGGCTAGGTAAATACTCCACTTAAGTCAGATATAAACGGACCTCGCTTGTCATACACTACAGGCGAGGTCCATATGATTCGTATCGTCATCGCTGATCCTGATCACGCAACACGCAAGGCACTTACTCTTTTGCTTCAACGCAAATTGGGTACGAATGGCATTGTTGAAGTGGGAGATGTGGAGACTCTCATCCGCACACTGGCAGGTGAATCACCTGAAGTGTTATTGCTGGATTGGAGACTCTACGGTTCTCCCGCGCCCGAAACCTGCCGCCTGCTTCAAAAAGCGTATCCAAACCTGAAGATCGTTCTGCTCAGTGTGGATGCCAATGACGAAGCCGCGGCAAAGGAGGCAGGCGCAGATTTTATTCACAAAGGCGCACCGCCCGATGAATTGATTGCAATATTATCTTTACTTTTGCGTAAGAATACATAACCTATATTGTTTTGTCCCTCACCGCCCAAGGATGGCGGTTTGAGTAAAAAGTTGTTTCAAAAGGAGAATGAAAATGCAAACGAATCGTTCCAACGTTGGCGCACTGGTGGGAGGCGCGATCATGATTGCCTTCGGGCTTCTGGCTCTGGCGGGCCAGGTCTTTCGCAATGTGGATTGGGGCTTCCTTTGGCCCTTCACTGTGATCGCAGTCGGCGCAGTATTCTTTGTGGCAATGTTCGCAGGCGGCAAGGGAGCCGCGGCATTTGCCATCCCCGGTAGCATTATCGGTGGCGTCGGGTTGGTGTTGTTGTTCCAGAATATTACACACCATTGGGAATCCATGTCCTACTTCTGGACACTGATCATCATGTTCGTCGGCGTGGGTATCTACACCATGGGCTGGTATGGCAATGATGAGAATCAGAAACGTTCTGGCGCGCGTGTGATAAGAGTGGGCTTGATCATGTTCGTCATCTTCGGTGCTTTCTTCGAAATGATCTTCTCATCGTTCAGCAGCATGCTCTTCCCAATTTTGCTTATCTTATTGGGTGCTTATTTGGTGGTGACACGTTCAGGTTTGATCAGTGGAAAGAAAGACAATTCTGCCGACACTATCCCACCGGTTGGCTAGAAAGGAAAATTTACAATGGAATATCATAGAAGAAGATCCATATTCGGACCCTTACTCCTGATCGCTGCCGGGGGCATCTGGCTGCTCGTTCAATCCGGTAACCTCCCTGCCGCGAATCTCTGGGCGCTGACTCACATCTGGCCCTACTTTCTCATTGCCGCAGGTATGAGTATTATCCTGCGTTCTTATTGGAAATACATATCCATCGTGACGGATGTAATCATCGTCGGCGGCGCAGTACTGGCAATTCTCTACGCCCCACAATTAAAATGGGACAATCCAATTATGATCTCCATGATCAACAACGGTGATTTCTATGTAGGACCAAGTCAACCGGGTTCAGGGAAGGTGGTCTCGTCAACCCGTGAAGTGAGCGATTTCCTGGCGCTGAAGATCGATTATCCTGCGCAGGTTTTCATCTCACAGGGAAAAAGCGAATCTGTGAAGATCGAAGCAGAAGATAACCTTCTGCCTGGCTTGAAAACGGAAGTCAACAATGGACAACTCCGCATTTACTATCAGGCTCAATCAGGCAAACATGTCAATCCGACGCGACCTATCAAGATCACGATCGTGGCGAAGGATCTGAAGGATATCGAATTCGATAGCGCCGGTGAACTCACCCTCACGGGTCTCAAGACCGACAGCCTCGATCTGTCTCTGAGCGGAGCCGGCAACCTGAAGCTTGAGAACATCCTCGTCTCGAATCTTTCTGTGAACCTGAGCGGCGCAGGAAGCATGACCGCCTCTGGCACAGCCGATGATCTTCAACTCAATATCAGCGGCTTCGGCAATTTCAACGGTAAAGAGCTTTACGGAAAAACTGCAGATGTCAACTTAAGCGGCGCAGGTGGTGCCACCGTGTGGGTGGACAAGGAACTCACTGCTGACGTTTCAGGTGCGGGTTCGATCAATTATTATGGCTCAGCCAGCGTCAACAAACAAATCAATGGCATCGGCGGTGTGACACATCTTGGCAACAAATAATTTAACCTATCCACCTGGATAGCAAAATACTCTCCCATTGACGGGGGAGTATTTGTTTAGAAAACTTAAGATTGTAGAATATATAACAAGTATCGAGGAGATTTATCATGGCCAGTTTCAAAAGCCAATTATTTTATATTGCCATTAAATATCGCCACCTGTTTCAGTTTAAGCTCAGACCTGAGGTATGGGATATGAATACATCCATTACTGCCTTCAGGGAGACGGCAGAAAAGACCAACGCACGCCTTGCAGATACCATGCCCAAGGACGTTGAGGTCTCTTCGTTTACGATCGATGGAATGAAGGCAGAGTGGCTGATACCAGCGGGCGTTGGTAAAGAGAAAGTCATCATGTATTGCATCGGTGGTGGGTACGTGAGCGGTTCCTGTAATGACCATCGCCTGATCGTTGCCAAGGTTGCCAAGGACACAGGGGTAGCCATACTGATGTATGAGCATCGAAACGCCCCTGAATATCCTTATCCTGCTGCGTTGGACGATTCGATGAAGGCATATAAGTGGCTGTTGGAACAGGGAACTTCCCCGAAGAATATCGTTATCATGGGCGAATCAGCAGGAGGCGGATTATGTCTCGCTACATTGTTGGCGATCCGCGATCAGAAACTTCCGCTCCCGGCAGGCGTGGTCGCGCTTTCCCCATGGACAGATCTGAAGTTGACAGGAGACTCATACCAGACGAAGAAAAACGTCTGCATTTCACCGGAGGGAATGAACGAGGTCTGTAGCAAACACTATGTTGGCGACCATGACCCTGAAGAGCCATACATCTCGCCTCTGTATGGCGACCTGTATGGACTGCCACCAATGCTCATCAATGTGGGTGATTATGAAACCATGCGCGATGACTTCGATCCGTTTTGCTGAGAAAGCAAAGCAGGCGGGTGTGGATGTCACCCTGCGGGTTGGTGAAAAGATGGTGCATTGTTACCCTCTTATGGCACCCATGTTCCCGGAGGCGACTCAGGCGATGGGCGAGATTAATGCATTCATCAGGACACGGTTAAGCATCTAAACCTATCCGTATGACCAGTGAAAAACTCCCCTCATGGCAGGGGAGTTTTTGTTTATCTACGCATAAGATTGCAATCGATAAACAAGGAGACCACTATGTTAGCAAGTATCTTCATTCTCATTTCGTTTCTGCCTGCGGCTTTCCTGCCCTTGGCACTCGATATGTTTTTCTCAAGCACCGACTTGAGCGAAATGGGTGTTTGCTTGGAAAAACCAGAGGGCTCGTTTCTCGTAAAAAGACGTGAACTTATTGGCATCCTTTCACAATCAAACAACTGCGAAGACGCTGGTTGCCTATGGGAGATCACCAATCAACTTCAAGTCTGTCAGTAGCCTAGCCACTTGACCAGTCCAAGACTTCCCCATCGACGGGGGAGTCTTTGTTGTACCCAATATATGATGCTGAACGAAAAGGAGATTTCAACATGAACATGCTCATCAATATCTCTGCCTTCGCGATCCTAACCATCTTATGGCTGGGGTTTGGAGCCGCCCTGATTTTCAATCAAGCCCTACTTGACACAGTCTGGCAATTCTTCCGTGGAATGCCAATTGCCATTCAGGTGATTGTTGGACTCCTGGTTCTCCCAGTTGTTTTGGGATTATGGATCTGGGAAACTTCGTGGCCCCTTTGGATACGCCTCATTCTCGTACTTGGGCTTGGATTCGCCACGATCTACACTTTCTTCCCGAAACAAGGATAATATCTGGTGAAAATCGTTTTACGCATTCTAACAACGCTACTCACGATCTTGCTATGTCTGCCAATTGTGCTTCTGCCGTTGACAACTTCTGTCCCTGCATGGGCATGGATTTTCCTTGCTCTCGTTGATGCGGCATTGATCGTCATACAGTTACGCATGGTTCCAATTTGGCGCGGTGTAACTATTGGAATTACAGGCATGGTTGTCGTGACTCTTCTTGCGATCATTGCTTCACAGGTCTTTGCCGCGACACCTCTCATCACAGATGCAAATGGCAAGCCACTTCCTAATTCCATTGCTTCATTGGAAAAAGTGACCTTGAACGGAAGCGAGCAATGGATCACGATCCGTGGACAGGATGTGAACAAACCCATCCTGCTCAACCTCGGCATGGGAGGTCCCGGTGGAGGCGGATTCGCTACCAGGTCCATGTTTGAACCGTTGGAGAAAGATTATGTTGTCGTGAGTTGGGATGAACCCGGTACAGGCAAATCATATAATGCCGTTCCATTTTCCACATTGAACAAAGAACGTTTTGTCGAAGATGCTCATGCGTTGACCTTGTATTTGCGCGAGCGATTTCATCAAGACAAGATCTATGTCTATGGCGTCTCATGGACAAGCATCTTGGGCATCTGGCTGGTTCAGGAATATCCCGAGTTGTATTATGCCTACATCGGCAACGGACAAATGGTCAACGTCAACAGGGATGATACGATGGGATACGAACTGGCGCTCAAGTATTCGGTCGAGCGCGGCGATACGAAAATGGTGGAAACACTTCAGCGAAATGGTCCCCCGCCCTATTATGGCGAAGAGATGCTCAATAAGTATGTTACCTATCTGGATGTATTGAATGATTATATGAACTCACCGCGCTACGCAGTCATTGTTCCCATCGTTCCTTTCATCGCACCCGAATATGGATTGATCGACAAGATCAACCATACGCGTGGGCTCATCCAATCTTTTGAAGTGGTATATCCACAATTACAGGACGTCGATTTCACAACACAAGCCGCAAAGTTGGATGTACCCGTCTATATTTTCGCGGGTCGTGATGATGTAAATGCAATGTCATCTTTGGTGGAGGAGTATTTCAATATCCTTGAAGCGCCTCATAAGGAACTGATCTGGCTAAATGGCGGTCACGGACTGGATGGTGGCAATATCAATCAATTCGTGGACGTGGTGGTGAACAAGGTGCTCACGGAAACATATTCATCAAACGATTGATCAAAAAAGGAGAAATCAAAATGAACGAAAACTTGAAAACCACGCGTCCCGCATTGGCTTCCCCCTGGATTTATTTCCTTGCGACTTATATCTGGTCGGGGATCTTCGGTGGGCTGGCGATCCTGATGGGTCTCAGCATGGAAACAGCCGCAGGACTTGTATTAGTTTTGCTTGCCGCCCTCGGACCGATGGTTACGGGTATTGCATTCACCTATCTCACGCGGGATAAAGAAGGCAGGCAGGATTATTGGAAGCGCATCATTGATTTCAAACGTATTCCGGCAAGATGGTATCTGGTCATATTGCTGTTTGTGCCCATCTTGAACGGTCTGGCTGCGCTGCTGGATGTGTTGACTGGCGGTACGGGTGCCGCTTGGGGTGAAGCCGCCCTTAATGTTTTCACGAATCCGTCATCCATCATCCTGTCCATTTTGTTTGCATCGCTGTTTCCTTTCATCGAAGAACTGGGCTGGCGCGGGTACCTGTTGGATCGCTTACAGGAAAAGTACAGCGCTTTGGCATCCAGTCTGATCCTGGGTATCTTATGGTCGTTATGGCATTTGCCCACGTTCTTCATTCGTGATTCGTATCAGGCAAGTCTGGGCATTGGCACACCAGCATTCTGGTTGTTCTTCGCCGGGATCATCCCTTTGAACTTCGCCTTCACCTGGATTTACAATAACACCAACCGCAGTACACTCGCAGTGATCCTGTTCCATTCCATGGTCAACTTCACCGGCGAGCTGCTCACGCTCTCTGAGCGCGCCGATACTTATTCCATTATGTTGTGGTTTGTTGTGGCAATCGGCATTACAGCCATTTGGAGTACAAAGACATTCACGCACCAGAAGGAAGCATATTCATGACCATTTTGTATATTGTTCTTGGTGTAATAGGCATAGTTGTTGTCGCCGGCTTGATCTGGCGTCGTGACACGCTTCCTTGTCCAGCCTGGTTGGCTTGGATGGTCGAAATGGACAACCCATTTACGGAAGTCAACCGTGCCCGCGTCATTGTCGGACTTTTGGAACTGACTCCCGGTATGAAAGTGCTGGATGCTGGCTGTGGACCGGGTCGCCTCACCCTGCCTCTCGCAGAGACCGTTGGTCCGCAAGGGGAAGTGACCGCTTTGGATATTCAAAATGAAATGTTGGATCGTGTCCGTGGAAAGGTGAACGCGGCTGGCTTACAGAATGTGAAATACTTGCAAGCCGGGCTGGGAGACAGGAAACTACCGCAAGCGTATTTTGACCGTGCGGTATTGGTGACTGTTCTGGGCGAAATTCCGAATCAAGCAACTGCAATGAAGGAAATCTTCGATGCGCTGAAACCGGGGGGAATCCTATCTGTCACGGAGGTCATTTTCGATCCGCATTTTCATCGTCGTGAGACAGTTCTCAAGGTTGCACAGGCTGCCGGGTTCAAAGAGAAAAACTTCTTCGGCAAAAAGCTGGCTTACACAATGCACTTGCAAAAATAACCTATCCACTTGACCAGTGTGAAGACTCCCCTCACTACAGAGGAGTTTTATTATCACGTGATTTACACTATTGGAAATCAAAAACAGGAGAAAATCATCATGCTTCGTAAAGTCCTTGTCTCTTGTGGTATCGCAGCCCCCGTTCTATACGTGATCACAGCCATTGTAGGCGCTGCCTTACGCCCTGATTACAGTCATATTGTGAATGCGATCAGTGAACTGCTCTCGAACGGTGCGCCCAACAAAGCCATTCTTGATATCGTCTTCAATATTTACAATGCCCTGCTTTTGATGTTTGCGATTGGTGCTTATTCTGTCATGAAGACCTTTCCCCGCATTTCCAAGGTTTCGATGGGCATCTTGATCGGCATTCAAATCTTATCCTTCTCGTGGGGTTTCTTCCCGATGGACCCGATAGGCGCGGAAGCGACCTTTGCCGGCACGATGCACAACGTTCTCGGTGGCGTGGTAGCGATGGCAACCATTGTCATGCCATTGTTGATGGGATTGGGCGTACGAAAGCTAGGTGGCTTCAATCTTTATGCTGTTTATTCGTTCATTTCATCGACGATCATATTTGTCTCAGGGCTGACAGGTGTTATTCTCGCCGGGCAGGGTGTCCACCTGTTCGGTCTCTTTGAACGCATCACGATTGGCACGTACGAAATATGGATTTTCGTGACAGCATCGAAATTGTTGAAGATTCAACAAGAAGCCCTTTCTGCTTGATCATCCTGTCCATGTGGATAGTGAAAACTCCCCTCTTGACGGGGGAGTTTTTGTCTCCTCAAATTTAGAATGTGGTGGAAAGGAAATTACACAATGAAAACCATCGCACAGCCCGCAGTTATTACACCCACCATCATCGGACTTGCTTTACTCTTCGCTGTTGTCACTTTTATCGGCGTGACGGGTAAAAAGGTTCCTCTGCTTTCCAACGTCCGCGTGGATATCATCCTGCTCGTCATCATCGGCATGACCATCTGCTCACAAGGCGGGATCGGACGCATCGCCGCAACGGGACAGTGGACTCATCCGCTTTCGATCATCGGCTACCTCCTCGGCGGACTTATCCTCATCATCACGTGGCAGTTTTCGTCGGTTGGAAACTTCCGTTCATCGCAAGTGACCAGCAGGCGTTGCTTGCCATTGCGATCCTTGCATCGCTTAAAGTGGTGAATGCTGTTATACATTACGTAAGCTCAAAAGGATAGTGTTGTAATCGATAGAGGTTGAAATGACATTGCTCATCTCCCAACTTGGACTCAAACCCGACGCCCTGCAGCGGTGAAACTGTCATCGTGACTGGCGCAGGGGGCGGCATCGGTTATGAAGCCGCGCGTGCCTTGCTTTGGCTCGGTGCGAACGTGGTGATTGCCGAGATCAACCAGCCTCTTGGGCGTAAAGCCGAGGTTACGTTGGAAAAAGAGTTCGGCAAGGAACGTGTACTGTTCGTCACCACGGATGTAGGCGATGAAGCCAGTGTAAGGGAGTTGTATAAACTCTCCGTTCTTGCCTTTCGGCAAAGTGGATGCGGTCATCAACAACGCAACGATTGCTGTGCTTGGTAATGTCGTTGACCTGCCCATCGAACAATGGGACAAAAGTTATCATGTCAACTTGCGTGGACCTGTCTTGATGGCAAAGACATTTTTGCCAGATATGATCAAACGTGATCACGGTGTCTTTGCATGTGTCTCTTCCACAGGGACGGCGTTTCTCGGCGGTTATGAAACCTTCAAAGCCGCGCAGGTACATCTGGCGAACACACTGGATGCTGAACTTGGAAGGTACGAATGTCATTGCGTACACGATTGGTCCAGGGCTTGTGCCAACGGAAACGGCATCGAAAGCGGTTGCTCAACTCGCACCACAAATGGGGATGAGCGTGGAACAGTTCTTTGAAATGAACAAAGGAGCAGTGCTGTCTGTGGAAGAGGCGGGTGCAGGATTTGCTGTGTCAGTCGTCTTTGCGGAGAAATTTCGAGGACAGGAGATATCGTCCATTCAGGCGTTGAAGGCGGCGGACATTAACTTCGGTGGCGGGGAGAGAAAAAAGAATCAGCTGAGATGAGCCTTGAGAGGCGGAAGCAAGCCTCAGCTTTGTGCGAAGCGGTGCTTGTCACTCTCAAAGAACAATCCGAAGGCTGGAAGAGTCGCTCGCTGTTCGAACGTCAATGGGTCATCCGTGATTTTAAAAAGACGGCGGGGATGCCTGTCGAAGAGTGGTTATCGAGTTTGGAACGTTTGCAGGAAAACCTGCGAGGTAGTGGCGCGATCATATCGTTGCCGCTCGATAAGCTGGCGGGTTATTATGAGCATCTTGCAGAGTTGGCGAAAGGCTACGAAAAGGATGCTGCGAAGCTGGAAGAAAATTTAATTCACGTGTACGGTTGGAAGAACGAAGTGGAACAACTTGAGAAAATGTTATAACTCTCGATCAAAGGAAAACCTATGTCATCACCTGTCATTCAAATCTCATCTCTTACGCGGCGTTTTGGCGAAACAAATGCTGTCGATCAACTAACGCTTGATGTACAAGCTGGCGAGATCTTCGGTTTTCTCGGTCATAACGGCGCGGGGAAAACAACGACCGTGCGTTTGCTCAACGGTGTGATCGAATCCACCAGCGGGGAGGCAAAGGTTTTGGGGCTGGATCCGCAGACTCAAGGTCCAGTATTACGCGCTCGAACGGGTGTGCTTACCGAAACGCCCTCGCTCGATGAACGTCTCACAGCCCGCGACAATCTATCCATCTATGCTGATCTGTATAACGTCCCGCTTGCGGATGTCTCAACGCGTGTCAACGATCTGCTCACTGAGTTTGAGCTGGCGGATCGTGCCGATGAAAAAGTTGGCGGCTATAGCAAGGGGATGAAGCAGCGCCTCGCGCTTGCCCGCGCCTTGCTCCACAAACCCGAAGTTCTTTTTCTCGATGAGGCAACATCGGGTCTTGATCCCGTGGCGGCACGTCACGTCAATGACCTGGTGGAAAATCTGGCACGCCGCGAAGGCTGTACGGTTTTTCTTTGTACACATAATCTGGTGGAAGCACAAAAGTTATGCGACCGCGTCGCCGTGATGGAACATGGACACCTCGTGGCTTTGGGAACGCCTGCAGAACTTACCCGCCAATATGTCAAACGCCTCGATGTGGACCTTGAAGTTGATCCTGCTCAAATGGAACTTATCCTCCCGATGATGCAGGAACTGCCTCAACTGGTGATCGGTCCAGTAAAACAGGAGAAGGAAATTTTCACATTGACCCTCTCTGGACGGGAAGCCATACCCGAATTGTTAAACATTCTTGTGCAAAAAGGATTACACGTTTATCGTCTCGCACCACAGGAAGCCGATCTTGAAGAAGTTTATTTTGCATTGCATGGAGATACACAATGAACACACGCGCCATTCTTGCCATCGTCCGCAAGGACTTGAAAGTTGCCGTACAGAATAAAGGCGTGGTATTGCCGATCATTATCCTGCCTTTGGTTTTGTTCGTGATCATGCCCTGGATCATGGTCTATGCTTCATCTCTCGCGGATGCGACTGGTACTTCAGTCAGTAACATGGGTCAACTCTTGGAACGCATGCCTTCGGGTCTGCTCAATGAACTAAGCGGATATACACACGATCAACAATTGACGGTTTTTACCCTGGTCTATATGCTGGCACCCATGTTCCTCATCATGCCGTTGATGGTTTCTTCTGTGTTAGCAGCCGATAGCTTCGCTGGCGAAAAGGAACGCAAAACCTTGGAGGCTTTGCTCTACACTCCCACCACTGACAGGGAGCTTTTCACTGGTAAATTGTTAGGCTCATGGGTGGCGGCAGTTGTGGTCGCGGTATTGAGTTTTGTTGTTTACGCTGTTATGGCAAACGCCGCTGGCTGGCAAAGTATTGGGCACATCTTCTTCCCCAATTGGATGTGGATCGCGCTGGTGCTATGGGTCACACCTGCGGTCGCAGGGCTGGGACTTGTCGTGATGGTATTCGCCTCCGCCCGCGCACAAGGATTTCAGGATGCCTATCAAACAGGCGGCTTGGTGGTCTTGCCAGTTCTAGCTCTCATGGTTGGGCAAATTTCAGGCGTGATGTATTTTAGCCTTGGCGTTGTCATCATCGTGGGATTGGTGATCTGGTTGATCGATGCAGTGTTGCTTTGGTTTGCCAGCAAAAGCTTCCGCCGCGGCGAATTGATGACGAAGTTTTGAGATGTAGGGTTATTCATCGACCTATCCATCTGACCAGTTGAAGACTCTCCCATCGACGGGGGAGTCTTTTTTAGGTTGAGGATACTATCGAAAAAAGAAAGGAGAGTAAATCATGAAAGACCAATCAGGAACAACGTCTGATCAGCAACCAAACACCAAACCCAGAACCGTTATCAAAGCATCGCTTGGGTTTGTCTTCGGCGCCATCCTTGGTTTGATCCTTGGAAATATGTTCGATAGCCAAGCCTTGGGATTGATATTTGGGGCTTTTATAGGGCTCGTCTTTGGCGCCGCCTTGGACCGCCGAAACCGTTGAAAACAATTGTCGATCATACAATTCCAGACCTGTCCATATGGACAGTGGAAGACTCTCCCATTGGCGGGGGAGTCTTTTTTTCCTCTCCACTACACTGAGGGCAAGGAGACCTTTACGATGAACAAGCAAACAAAAAATCTATTGATCTTCTTTGCAGCCACATTTGTATGGACGTGGGCATTCTATATTCCTGTTGCCGCAGGCGGGCATAATCCCTATCAAATGCCGTGGATGATTTTTTTGATATTCGGCGGTATGGGACCCTCTGTAGTTGGTGTAGTGATGGTCCTGTTCACTCTCGATAAAGAAGAACGCCACGATTACTGGCGCAGGTGTTTTTCGTTCAAACGCATCAGTGGACTTTGGTGGGCTGTTATTTTTTTCTTGTTCCCCATTCTTTATGGTGTGAGCATCTTGATCGATATAACGATGGGTGGCACTCTACCCGCGATGACTCAACTCCGCAATCTGATTGCCAACCCTTTAATGATTCCGCTCGCTTCATTTATCAGCTTCATGTCTGGACCGTGGTCGGAGGAATTCGGCTGGCGTGGCTACGCATTGGACCGCATCCTTTCGCCCTTTGGCTTGATTCCTGGAACGATCATCCTTGGACTTATCTGGGGCGTTTGGCATCTACCCTTGTTCTTTATGCCCGACACCTGGCACGGACAGATCGGCTTTGGTCTCACAGGCTTTTGGATGTTCATGTTGCGCAGTGTCGGTTTGGCATTGTTGATGACATGGGTCTATCTGAACACAGACCAAAGTATTCTTTCAGGTATGTTCATGCATTTCACATCGAATTTCACAAGTCAACTGATTGCTCCTTCTTCTGTACGTTACGAGGTCATTAATGCAATTCTCCTTTTTATTATTGGTATCACTGTTTGTTTGCTGATGAATCGCAAAGGTCAAAAAGTAATACAGTTTGGCCGTAAAGAGGCAAACACAAGGAGTGTCATATTATGAATCTCATCAAACGCAATACATTTCAGAGACCAATTTTGACAGGCATCGTTCTGATGCTGATCGCCCTGATCTTTCGCCTGACCGACATCTTCATTCTTAGGCTGGATGAACGTCTGGGTGAGATCATTTTGTCCAAGACGCTGGGATTTCTGCTGGTTCTATTCTTTGTTTGGGTCATCGACAGGAAACCAAGTTCGATCGGCTTTCATGGCAGGAGATTGGGCGAAAGCCTCGTGCTGGGAGTGACGATTACCGTTCTGCCGTTCATCGTAGCCTACGCTGTCGAATGGATCGTTTTGCGGCAAATAGGTCAGGAACCCAGTCTGCTATTTGCCGCCATCGATCCCAAGGCAGGTGTAACAGGCGGATTGCTGTTTGCTTTGTGGCTGGTGGTTGGCAACTTCATAAACTCCTTCATGGAAGAGGGACTCTTCCGCGGCATGATGTTGAATCTAAATCGTATCAGGATTTCATTTGGTAAGTCGATCTGGTTGCAAGCATTCTTGTTTGGTACCTGGCATTTGGTATGGGTTTTCAAATGGTATCAAACAGGTGTTATATCCACACCCGGTGAAATTGGCATGGGGGTTGTCGCGAATTTTCTCCCACAAATCTGTCTGGGATTGGTGTGGGGCTACGCCTATATGAAGACTGACAACTTGTGGACAGCTTGGATCGCGCATACATTTACAAACACAACGCTCAACCTGCTGCATGTTGCCACAGTTGATGCCATGGATCCAGGCATGAGCATTCGGATGACCACATTTAGTATCGTGTCATTGTTTATGATGTTCCTAATCCGTTATATATGTAATCAGCGGAATATGCCTGAATTGACATCTTGGAAAATTGAAGGCACTGGGCGCACAGAAACTAGTCCATTAGGTACATTGAAGGTCTCCAAAGGATAAAAATGTCGCAAATTTTTATTTCCCTCTCCGTCTGGCTCCATGCTCTTGCAACTGTCGTCTTTATCGGACATTTCGTTTTGCTAGCAGGGATCTATATTCCCGCCCTCTCCAAAAACGGAACTGCCCTCAGCGAGATATCCAAGCGCAGCCGTTCGTGGATGTATGCCTCATTGGTTGTCTTCATAGTTACTGGCACTTATCTCATGTTGATCGATCCAGGCTATCTCGGTTTCATGGACTTCGGCAACTTCTGGGGCATCGTTATGTTGGTTAAGCATATTCTTGTCATTGTAATGATCGCCATGGGATTTTGGTACAACGCCATCCTGCGCGTGGGTCCGATGATGAGCTCGAATAACCCAGAGCAGGCGATCCTTCGCTTCCGTAAATATGTCAACGCGATGGCGGTTTGTGGCGTGTTGGTTCTGCTTCTCACCGCACTTGCTCAGGTGGAGTAAGGGATCAAGAATGAAACAACGATCCGCTCTCAACTGGCTTATTCCATTGATTGCCATCCTCGCAGTGATCATCGCTGGAGTCGGCTTGTTCTCACAAGGCGGGGATAGTCCGTTCACGTTTACGACAATTTATGGAAATGAAGTCGAGATTTATGATCAAGGCATTTATCAGCACGACTCAATCTTCGTCGCTACACTTTCCAAAGGCACGGATATAGTCACTCTGTTCCTAAGTGTCCCGTTGTTATTGATCGGTTATTGGTTGTATCGTCGGGGCTCCCTACGCGGAAGTGTCTTCCTCATCGGGATACTCCTGTATTTCCTTTATGTCGGAGTCACTTACACTTTCTCGTTGATCTTCAATTCACTTTTTCTGGTGTATGCCGCACTATTCTCTACCAGTCTGTTTGCCACGATCATCGCTTTGACAACATATTGATGTACAAGACCTCGCATCGAAAGTGACGTCTGCCATGCCGCATCGCGGAATTGCGATCTTGCTGTTCGTAGCTGGGATTGGGACATTGTTCCTCTGGCTCAGCGAGTTGATCGGTCCGTTGATGGCGGGTCAAGCGCCAGCAAATTTAGGTCCGTATACAACCATGTTCACGCATGGATTTGATTCGGCTGTGATTACACCAGCGACAGTAATCACAGGCATCTATCTTCTAAGACGAAAGCCTGTTGGCTATCTTCTTGCCGCGCCGTTACTCATCCTATGCACCATCATTGGCGTGACGGTTCTCTCACAAACGATCTACCAGGCAACGGAAGGGATCACGTTCCCCATCGGTGTGTACATCGGCATGATCGGCTCATGGGTGGTGATGGGGGCGTTCGCTGTTGCATTGGCAATTCGCTACTTCCGCAATATTTCAGCTTCCTGAATTCAGAAAGGGACTTACTTATGAATACGGTTCAAATAAACACACGCATCATGTGGACGGCCGTTGTACTAGCGCTTTTTACTGCTCTTTCCTACATCCTGATACAGTTCAAAGTTCTTGGTGTTGGAGATTTGCAGGAAAGTGATAAGCCTATTGGCATCATTTACGTTGCTGCGGGATGTTATTTCATCGGTGGCTTGCTCATCCTCACACGCAATCGCTGGCTTTTGCTCTTCGGCGCGTTCATCAATGCGATGGTCATTCTGTTCTTCTACAACATGTATCAGAACCGTCCCGCTGTGATACTCTCGCCGGGTGGACTAATCTCGAAGATCACGCAGATATTGCTTGAGGTTGCGTTGATTTATGTTATTGCTGTAAATTGGAAGGAATCAAAATGAAAACAAATGCTATTGCCATTCGTTTGACGCTTATCATTATTCCCCTTGCATTGCTCGCCGCAGGCGCGGGAGTCTTTTGGCAGGGAACGGGCGAACCCTATCTCTTCCATACCTTACGTGGTGAAGATGTCCTGATCCGTGGTCACGGACTCTATCGTTACGATACGATCAACTCTTCCTCACAAGAGGTTGGCGCGGATATCGTCACTTTACTCATCGGTATTCCACTTCTTGTTACGGGCATCCTCCTCAGCCGCAAAGGCACACTGCGTGGTCAACTTCTGCTCACCGGTGCGCTCGGTTATTTCCTCTACACCTACGGCTCAATGTGCTTCCTGACCGCATTCAATCCGCTCTTCCTCGTTTACGTTGCGCTGTTTTCGTTGAGTCTCTTTGGCTTTATTCTCTCCATGAAAAACCTAGATGAGGATAAGATCGCGCGCCACATCTTGGATGGATTTCCACGCCGCGCCATCGCGACCTACTTCATCATTGTTGCGGTCTTCCTCACTCTAGCCTGGCTCGGATTAGTTGCCTCTCCCTCGCTGACGTGGACTCCACCCAACGGACTTAAATCCGCGATCACAATGGTCATTCAAGCCATGGACTTGGGCATCATCGTTCCAACGGCTTTCATCACTGCTTCACTGCTGATCAAGAAACAACCATGGGGTTACGCGCTCTCTTCTGTGATGTTGCTCAAGATCTTGACGATGGGTGCCGCCCTGATCTCGATGATCATCGTTCAATTCCTTGCAGGAGTTAAGATTGACCCCGTCATATCGATCATCTTTGTGCTGATCAGTATTTCAGGAATCATCTTCGGTATCATAGCTCTGCGAAACATTCGAGACTAAGTATGAATATCCTTGCGCTTGAACACGAACTTCCTAATGCAACTGCGGAACAGTTCCAGCAATATGCCAAGGCTGAAGCGCAAAAAGTCTGGGAGTTGTATAAAGCTGGGGTGATCCGCGAATCATATTTCCGCGTAGATCGAAGCGAGGCTGTTTTAGTGTTGGAATGTCAAACGGTGGATGAGGCGCGGGTGGCGTTGTCCAAGTTGCCATTCGTCAAAAACGAGTTGATCACTTTCGAGTTGATTCCGCTTAAAGCCTATCTTGGTATCGAGAGATTGTTTTCTAACAATTAAATACTTCAACTGAGACCTCATGACGGTGAAGAAATCGAAAGCGGCTTGGAACTATTCACCTGCACATATCATTTCTTATATACAACGGACTATCCACTTGACCAGCCCAAAACTCCTCCAAAGGCGGGGGAGTTTTTTATTTATGAGGACTATGATGGAAATGTACATATTTAAAAGGAGTACAAGATGAAACATTTGAAGTATCTTTCTTTGGTCTTCTGGCTAGTCCTCGCCACGGGTCTGATCCTTACGCTTGCAGGTTGTAACACCCCCATGACAACACCAGTCCCTACTGCATTGCCAGCCCAGAATACCCCCACCACGCAAACACCTGCCACCATCCGTGGAATGATCACATATCAGGCTCCGCCAACTCCAGCCTCCATGCTATACATCATCAGTCCCGAACATTGGTATTCATTGGAGGTACCAGGCGCTAGCCCATCTTCGACTTTCGAAATGCAAGTAGCTCCTGGTACCTATCAGCTGATTGCATTCCCTGTCGGGAGTGAAGCGAATGAATTCCGTCCCGCGGCTGCGTATACCACTGGTGCGGGGATCGGGACTCTTAACAGTCGTAGCCGGACAGGTGGCGGAAGGTATCCACGTGCAGAATACCAACTCCGACAATTGCGTTACATATACTTTCCCCGCTTCGCCGGACGGACGCTTCCCGGGTTTGGAAGAGAATTGTAGCAAACTCCCAACGGAAATTCCGCCGGCTACCATTCGCGGGACCATCACCTATCAGGCTCCGCCCGCTCCCGCCTCCATGCTGTATTTCATCGGTGCCAAGAACATGTACCCCCTCGAAGTTCCCGCCGGAAGCCCGATGGCGACTTTCGAACTGCAGGTAGCACCTGACACGTACAAGTTGGTGGCATTCCCCATCGGGAGTGAGAACCTGACCAATCGTCCTGCCGCTGCTTATACGACCGGGTCCGGAATCGGTGTTTTGACTGTGAGCGCTGGACAAGTAGTGGAAGGTATCCACGTGCAGAATATCAATTCTGATCGGTGTGTTAACTACGCGTTCCCCGCTTCGCCGGATGGACGTTTCCCTCCAATCGAAGAAAATTGCAGCAAGCTCACATCTGAAACAGCTCCGGCTACTGTGCGCGGGACAATCACTTATCAAGCCCCGCCTTCTCCTGCCTCCATGTTGTATTTCATCAGCGGCGAGCAATGGTATGTTCAGCAAGTGCCAGGCGGAAGCCCAGCGGCAAACTTTGAACTGCAAGTGGCACCCGGCACCTATCAAGTAGTCGCTTTCCCAGTTGGCAGCGAGAATCTGACCAACCGTCCCGCGGCTGCGTATACCATCGGGTCTGGGATCGGGGTTCTAACAGTTGCCCCCGGACAGGTAGTGGAAGGTATCCGTGTGCAGAACATCAATTCGGATCGATGCGTAACGTATGCTTTCCCTGCTTCGCCAGATGGACGTTTCCCACCCATCGAAGAGAACTGCAGCAAGCTCACTTCTGAAACAACACCCGCGACCGTGCGCGGAACGATCACTTACCAGGCTCCACCAACCCCAACCTCCATACTGTACTTTATAAGTGCCGAACGCTGGTATTCCGTGGAAGTCCCCGGCGGGAGCCCGTCTTCGACTTTCAAATACAGGTGGCACCCGGCACGTACCAAGTGGTTGCTTTCCCAGTGGGCAGCGAGAATCTGACCAACCGTCCCGCGGCTGCTTATACCGCCGGATCAGGGATCGACACATTGACAGTCACAGCCGGACAAGTGGTGGAAGGCATTCATGTGCAAAATATCAATTCTGACCGGTGCGTTAACTTTGCTTTCCCTGCCTCACCGGATGGACGTTTCCCGGCAATGGATGCGAACTGCAACTAATGCCAAACACCTGCTCGGGAAAATTGTGCATCCACTACCTGTCCACTTGGACAGTCCAAAACTCCCCCAGCGATGGGGGAGTTTTTTGTGCTCCGCTTGTATATTTATATTAAAGGAGAAATACATGAACTCACTTCGTTCCATCTTCGAAATAACCTGGCGCAGCCTTTTAGTTGCGGTGGGATATTTTCTTGGCATAATCCTGGCAGGTATGTTCAGTGGCATGTTTGGCGCACAAGTGCCAGTTAGTACCAGCAACAGCAACGCGATGGTATGGTTCTTCATCGCCAGTGTCGTAATGGGTTTCATTCTCTGTCCAATTGCAATGCGGCTTTCCTTGACGCGTGGGCAACATTTTATCCTATGGCTGGGCGTGATCTTTTTCAACATGGGATCAGTTGCCATTGAAGGAAAATATTTTGTACCGGATTTGGTGTCACTACCCCTTTCGGTGTTATTTGTCCAACAGTTGCTTGCATCGGTAGGCGCGGCGCTGGTAATTACATTGACTTGTGCAAAGCAGGTTCAACCAGTTTCATGGCAGGCAGCCTTACAAACACGCCCCTGGTTTGCCTGGTTATGGAGATTCCTGCTCAGCGCATCCAGTTACCTGCTTTTCTATTACATCTTTGGCTCACTAAATTACTCACTTGTTACAAAACCCTACTACGCATCTCACACAGGCGGATTAGCAGCCCCTACACCGAATGTAGTTCTCATGGCAGAACTTGTCCGCGCTCCACTGATCGTACTATCCATCTTGTTGTTCCTGCTTTCAGAGCGCGGTACAAAACGTGAACTAATGCTCAAAGCGGGTTGGGTATTATTTGCCGTGGGTGGGATTGTCCCGGTCGTTCTGCAGATCGGCAGTCTGCCGTTTTTGTTATTGGCAGCCAGTACCGTAGAGATTTTCTGCCAGAACTTTCTTACTGGCATGGTATCAGGCCGGCTGCTGGGAGTTGAAAAACCATGAAAGGAAAAATCGAAATGAAACTGTTCAGAAATGTGCTCCATATCATCTTGATCGTGTTGACCATCTTCCTGGTCATTGACCGCTGTTTCTCGGTGGAGTTGCACTTGTGGCGAACTTCTACGCTCCGCCTGGTGGAAATGCTGGCAGGCTCG
>CAVSRF010000073.1:0-11804 GCA_963730175.1 uncultured Chloroflexia bacterium
ACGCAGTGCTATAAAACATAGAAACACCCCGAATTCAATCTTTCAACCTTTTAGCCAAAAATTTCACGAATTTGCACAAAAAAACCAACCCACTACATTGGGCTGGCTTTTCATTGGCTCATTTGACAATCTTTGCAACTCAAAATCCGTGTAAATCGGTGTAATCCGTGGCTGAATTCTTAAGTCTGGGGGGAACCATATTTCATTTATTCAGGACTTTCGCTTATGCAGGCATGAAAGCGTGAATTCGAGGTGCAGCCAGTTCAGCCCGGAGATAATCACTCAACAAATCCTCTTTGGTTTTGTAAAGTGTTTTTCCAAGAGCCTTGGCCATGACCTTCAAAGAAAGCCAAGCGTGATAACAACAAGCGATATGATTACGTTGTGAGCGTCCTTTGCGACATTGACATTTCTCAGTTCCAGTCAATTGTTTGAGTCCACGATGCAGTTCTTCGATTTGCCAACGCACGTCACTCGCGTCTTGAGCGACCTGCGTGGTCAAAGTCTCATCTGGGCAATTAGTGATGACCCAGTCAATGTCGCCATCTGTGGCAACCACCTTGAATAACTGCACTTTGAAAGGTACTTCTTTCAGTTTGACCATGACACCATTTTTTAGTCGTTCAGCAGTCCAATCAATTTCGTCCAGATGGATCCAGCCGCCTTCTTTGCTCAAACTGACCATGCGGTTGCTTTTCAGTGTGGTGAAAAAGATCAACCCCAAACGGTGAACCAGTTTCAGGTTCTCGGCGGAGGCGTACCAACTATCAAATAAAATGCGTTTTGCCTTGATTTTCTTGGCATAAACGGCATTGATGACCATTTCAGAAAAGTGTTCGTTTTTGGTCTTGCCATCTTGGTCAGGTGCGTAAATGCGATAGTCAATTGGATAAAAATCTTGCTTGTAGCCAGCGCTATGCACCAGATTGACGATGCCAATGCCGCGTACCAAACCATGTGCTGCACCACTATATTGCAGTTTCACCAGTTCGATGAACTGTGAGTAACGTTTGTCTTGCACACTGTCATCCACCAGCATAAAGGCTTCAGGACCATCTTGGATCAACCGTTCAACCAAGTCCCACAAGCCACGGGCTGTGAGATGCTCGCTTCTCAGGTAGTCTGTGACCACATCGTGACTGACCTCATCCAAATGCTCGGCTAGGTGAGAACTCGTGTAATTGCCGATTGTGCAAATCAGATATTCAACGTACTGTTGTTTGGTTATCATGACCACATGGTATCATCTCGTCCCTCCAAGCGAAAGTCCCTTCACCCGGATCTTTTGCATAGATCCCGCGATCTTGATCTTGTATCCCAGCTTCTGCAAAATCCCCGCGATCTTTTCACGTTGTTCACTTTGAATTTCGATCACTCCATCCTTGACCGTCCCACCCACGCCACAATCCTGTTTGATCCTCTTCGCCAGGGATTTCATATCATCTTCTGAAAGCACAAGATTCTTGATCAGCGTAACAGACTTTCCGCCGCGTCCTTTCGAGTCACGGTGCAGGTAGGCGGTCTGTTGCTGGGGCGGTAGAGACTTCTCTGCTTGTCAGGAGAGGGGTTAGGGGTGAGGTTTTTCTTGCGCTGGTCTCCATCGTTCGGACGACCATACTGTGCGGGCATCATTTTTGTTCATGTCGCTAGTGTAGAAGAAACCACGAAAGATGTCAATTCGTATTCAAACCTGAGAGTTCAAGAGAGACTTTGCAAGTCCGGCGGTCATACACTCTGGTTATCAAACTCTGTAAAGGAGATAAACATGATGGATACAATCTTCGATTGGTGTGTGGATGTGCTGGTCTATTGGGCAGGGATACTTGGTATCACGTACAAAGAGATCAACGTTTGGGTTTTCGTCATCATCTGGCCCATAGTCACTCTGATTCTAATTGCCATTGTCTTTTGGCAGAGGAGAAGGATACGTCAATTATTGAAGGGACAATAGACCTCTTGTGAAGCGCCACAGATTACACGATAGAAAAACCATCCACTCGGACAGGCAACGAATCGGCGTATTTCTCGTAAACTAACTGCTACGAATATCTTTTTACGGAGAATGCTCAATGAAACTAACCACTACAAACCTCGGCAAACAATATCGCCGCGACTTTTGGGGATTAAAGGATTTTTCCCTCGAGATCAGACCTGGAATCCTTGGCTTGCTCGGACCGAACGGCGCGGGCAAATCCACGTTTATGCGGATGCTGGCGACCATCACCAAGCCAACCGAAGGGACGATTCTATGGAATGACGTTGACATCGTCAAATCGCCTGATACCATGCGTGCCGTACTTGGATATTTGCCTCAAGACTTCGGTGTGTACCCCAACCTGACCGCAGTCGAATTTCTCGAATACATGGCGGCGATCAAAGGGTTGGATGCGAAGGCGACAAAAAAACGCATCGATGAATTACTACAAGTTGTGAATCTTGTCGAAGCCGCAAAGCGACCTTTGGGCGGTTATTCGGGCGGGATGAAACAACGCGTGGGAATCGCACAAGCTTTGCTCAACGATCCGCAATTGCTCATCGTAGATGAACCGACTGTAGGACTCGACCCCGAAGAACGCGTGCGTTTCCGCAACTTACTCTCAGACCTGTCGGGAGAAAGAATCGTTATTCTATCCACGCACATTGTTTCGGATGTGGAAGCGACTGCTACGCATATCGCGCTCGTGAATAAAGGACAACTCTTGCGTGAGTCCGCGCCTGAGAGATTTACTCAAGGAACTTGGATGGCAAAGTCTGGGAGTGGACGGTCACCAGCGATGAACTCGTGACATTGAAACAAAAGCACATCGTCAGCGGGACGATCAGAAGAAGCGACGGGGTGGAGGTAAGGGTTGTAAGTGCGAACCAGCCCAAAGCGGAGGCAAGAAGCGTCAATCCGAATCTCGAAGATGCGTATCTGTATTTCATCGGAGGGGGCGCATGAAGCAAATCCGCATCATCTATCATCTGGCGCGTGCCGATTTTTTGGAGCGTGTGCGTCGTTATAGTTTTCTGGTCGTGCTGGGTTTGGTGATCCTGCTTGGTTATCAAACCGCTGTCGGGAACGTGCGACTGCAACTCGGTCAATATCGCGGCGAGTTCAACTCCGCGTGGATCGCGGGCATGATGTCACTCATCGCCACATTCTTTCTCGGTTGGTTCGGCTTCTATGTTGTCAAGGGCTCGGTGGCGCGCGATCGTGAAACAGGCGTTGGGCAGATCATGGCAACCACGCCGATGTCGCGCCCGTTCTATATGCTCGGCAAATGGCTCAGTAACTTTGTGGTCTTGATGACGATGATCGTCATCCTTGTGATCTTCGGCTTCGTGATCCAACTCATCAGCGGCGAAAGCGCGCAGATTGACCTCAATACCTATCTTTCTCCGTTCTTGTTCATCGTCATGCCGCTCATGGCGATGGTCGCCGCGGTGGCTGTGTTGTTTGAATCCATCCCGTTCTTAGCGGGCGGCTTTGGCAATATTGTGTATTTCTTTGCGTTCGTCATGATCATTCCATTCACGATGGATTCCGCGCTCATCAAAACCTATCCCGCGCTCGAACCGCTTGGCATGGCATTGCTCAAAGAAGATATGTCGCGCGAAGTCCTGCAAGTCTTCCCCGATTACGATGGCAGTTTCATGCTCGGCGGCATGGATACCGCGATCACAGGCACATTCACATGGACAGGCGTCAACTGGACTTCCATCCATGATCGCGATGCGTTTCGGTTATATCGGTCTCGCGATCCTCCTGACGCTGCTCGGTGCGCTCTTCTTCGACCGCTTCGATCCCTCTCGCAGAAGACCGCGTAGCGTGCGGATGAAAAGCAACGCTTCGACTCTTAAGCCTCAGGTTGTTTCAACACCTCAAGCCTTGTCTCAGCCCCTGCATTTGACTCCGCTAGCCTCCTCCCAAAACGGATTTGTCTTTTTGCGTATTCTGATCTCCGAACTCAAACTCCTCCTCAAAGGACAGCGTTGGTGGTGGTACGCGGGCGCGGCTGGATTATTCGTTATAAGCCTCGCCAGTCCCATCGAAAGCGTGCGGACATATATCCTTCCGTTTGCATGGGTCTGGCCCGTCCTCATCTGGTCTGGCATGGGCAATCGCGAGATGACCAACAACACCCAGCAAATGGTCTTCTCCTCCGCCGCACCGCTGATGCGACAACTCCCCGCCACATGGCTGGCAGGATTTATCGTCACAGTTTTGGCTGGAAGTGGAGCCATGTTGAAGTTGATGTTCGCAGGTGACGGAGTCGGTTTACTCGCATGGTGTTCCGCCGCGCTATTCATTCCATCCTTTGCGCTGGCATCAGGTGTGTGGAGCAACAGCCACAAACTTTTCGAAATACTCTACATCACCCTGTGGTATCTCGGACCGATGGGCAAAGTCCCTGGCACAGATTACATCGGCGCGCACAGTGATGGTTACATTGGTTTCTTCATTCCATTTTCCATCGCGCTTATCGCCGCCGCCTTCATTGGCAGGACGAGGCAGTTGCGGAATTAATGTAATATGTCATTCTGAGCAAAGCGAAGAATCTCTCCTCCCGTACGGAGACTTTTCGCTCGTTTCCATTCGTTCAGAGTGACGTGGTTAGAATCAAAAAATCCCCGAGATTTTCATCCCGGGGATTTTTGTCGTTGGTCAATCAATTAGCCAATAACGACGACGTTGCTGGCTTGAAGACCCTTGGGTCCTTGTTCAACAGTGAACTCGACCTTCTGGCCTTCCTGTAGGTTCTTGAAACCATCGCCCTGAATCGCCGAGAAATGTACAAAGACATCGTCTCCGCCTTCACGAGCGAGGAAGCCATAGCCCTTCGTTCCATTGAACCATTTGACTGTACCGTTGATACGTTCCGACATTTTTGCCTCCTTATGGCAAATGAGAAATGATGGAGGGTACTCATTGGGTGTTGCATCGGAATCGCCAACGGCGATAAACAAAGTGGCTCACGGACAATCCGTGAGCCACCTGGTACTTCCAAAGCAAACTGCTGGTATCCTACGCCCGCAAGGATAACATGAGGGAAATAGAGTGTCAATGGAAATATAAGATTATTTCGCTTTTGCCAGGCTGATTCTTTCTTTTCCGATTCGGTAATTACCGTTCTGCTTCATCACCTGATCCAACACATCTTCAGGAATATCTACAAACGCGAAAGTTTCATCGATGCGGATCTTGCCAATCGTATAGCCTGGGATATTCGCATGAAAAGCAATCGTACCGACGATGTCATTCGGGCGGATCCCGCTGGACTTGCCTTTATTCAACTTCAAGCGCACCATCCCCTCCTCATGCGACGAGTCACCGCGACGCCGGTTACTGCTTTCTCTTACAGGAGCTTCGCGCCGCCCAAACGTTTCGCGCCGTGCCCCACCTCTTTTCGGCTTGAACTGTTTCTCTGAACTGCGGTAATCAGATTTAACCTCCGCAACCTCGGCGATGGGACGTTGCTTTTCATCTCCACGTGCGATCTTGATCGCCGCGGCGGCAATATTCAACGGGTCATGCCCGGCTTCGATCAACTCCTGCACCATTTCAAGTTCGCGCTTGTAACGTCCGCGACCAAGCCAGATCTTCAAGTTTTCAACGACTTGTGCTTCACGGTGATGGATGATATCTGCCGTGGTGGGAAGTTCCATCTTCGTGGCGGTCTGTTTGGTAAGGGCTTCCACTTCGCGCATACGGCGTTTCTCGCGCGGCGAAAGCAATGTGATGGCGATGCCCGCCTTGCCTGCGCGACCGGTGCGTCCAATACGATGGATATACACTTCGGCATCATCGGGCAGATGAAAGTTGAAAACGTGTGAAATGTCGTCGATGTCGAGACCACGTGCAGCGACATCAGTGGCAACCAATACTTTTAATTGGTTGGAACGAAAGCGTCCGAGCACGCGTTCACGGGCATTCTGATCGAGGTCACCGTGAATGGCTTCAGCAGGAATGCCGCGCACGACCAGCTCGTTCGCGAGTTGACTCGTCTCTGCGCGTGTGCGGGCGAAGATCAACGCGCTCTTGATCGGTTCGATCTCGAAGAGACGCGTGAGCGCGTTGGTCTTGTCCGATTCGTGGACGAGGTAGTAGCGCTGTTCGATGGCTAAGGCGTTGGTATTGTCTCGTTTAATGGTGACAGATTGAGGGTCCCGCATGAAGCGGTTTGCGAGGGAACGAATACGCGCGGGCAGGGTGGCGCTAAATAAGGCAGTCTGCCTCTCTGCTGGAGTTTCCGCAAGGATCTTTTCGATGTCTTCGATAAATCCCATGTTGAGCATTTCATCGGCTTCATCGAGCACGAGCGTACGGATGTGTTTGATGTTGAGGGCTTTGCGGTCGATGAGATCGAGCAGACGACCCGGCGTGCCAACGACAATATCAATGCCGCGGTTGAGTTTGCTGATCTGCGGTCCATACGGCTGACCGCCATACACAGCCAGCACGCGGACGTTGAGGTGCTTGCCATATTCCTCCATGGACCTGGAAACCTGCAAGGCAAGTTCACGCGTAGGTGCGAGAACCAGTGCTTGCACGTGGCGATTAGGTTGAAAGTTGTTGAGAATGGGGAGAGCGAAAGCGGCGGTCTTGCCAGTGCCGGTTTGTGCCTGGCCGATCACGTCTACGCCTGTGAGCATAAGAGGGATCATGCCCGCCTGAATGGGTGTCGGCTGATTATAGCCAAGTTCAGTAACGGCCTGCATGACCTCGTCACGCAGGTTTAGAGAAGTAAATTCGGTTGTCATCTTATTCCTTTTTCTATCTGTCATTGCGAGGGCGTCAGCCCAAAGCAATCTCCGCTACAAGGTTGGAGATTGCTTCATTCGCTATCGCTCGTTCGCAATGACAATGAATGCGGGATGTTCCGATGACTCCGTTTAACTTCTTCTTGCCAATCAAGACTTGTCTTTGCAGACTCGTCCGCCCAACAAAAAAGCCCGAGTTCAATTCACCGGGCATTCGTTCAGAGTGATCAAAACAATTCCCAAAATTTGCTTCCAATGAAGCTGCGGGAGTATAACACACATCGAAAGATTTTCAGTTCTTTTTTATCTGCAAATTATATTAACAGCTGATTTTGGCTTCTCTTTCAATTCATATTCGTCTGTGGTACATTCCAGTAAAAATGGAGGTGTCTTATGAAAGTTCTCGGCATTGACGTAGGCGGTTCAGGCATCAAGGGCGCGCCTGTGGATACAAAGACGGGCAAATTGCTTGGAGAGCGACTCCGCATCAAAACACCAAAGGAAGCTGAGCCTCAACCCATTGGCGAAGTTGTGGCTGAGATCGCCAAATCCTTTGAGTGGAAGGGACCCATCGGCATCGGCTTTCCCGCGCCGATCAAGGCCGGCGTTGCGATGATGGCGGCAAATGTCTCCGAAAAGTGGGTGGGAACCAATGCAGATGAATTATTTACCAAGATCACCGGTTGTGATTGCACAATGATCAATGATGCCGATGCGGCAGGTCTTGCAGAAATGGAATTCGGCGCAGGCAAAGGTCAGCCGGGAACGGTCATCCTGATCACACTGGGGACTGGGATCGGCACAGCCATCTTCTATCGCGGGAACTTATTACCCAATACAGAGTTTGGTCATCTGGATATGAAAGGCAAGGACGCAGAACACCGCGCCTCCGATTCAGTTCGACAAAGCGAAGATCTTTCCTGGAAGAAGTACGCAAAACGCCTGAACAAATATCTAGCCGCCATGGAAAATTTATTCTGGCCCGATCTATTTATCGTCGGCGGGGGTATCAGCAAGCAATCGGAAAAATATATTCCCCTGCTAAAGATCGAGACGCCCGTTGTCCCTGCACAGTTCTTGAATGAAGCAGGTATTGTCGGTGCGGCATTGGCGGCGAGAAAAGGTTCCTAACGCAAACGACTCGAAAAGCGGATGTGACTAACATCCGCTTTTTTGTTTATGTGGAGCCTTGGGTTTATAATTTTCACCTGATGTATGCAATTTGATATCAAACCGGTCAATTGTAAAATGGCGTCATGATTATTTCTCAAATAAACAGGAGTGCGTTGCATGAATAACCCTCAGCCTGGCCAGATGCTCGGTCCATATCGCATTGTCCACCAAATCGGGCAGGGAGGCATGGCAAGCGTCTATAAGGCATACCAGCCGTCCATGGACCGCAATGTTGCGATCAAAGTCCTTCCAAGTCAACTGGCTGAAAGCCCGGAATTCACCGCGCGCTTTCAGCAGGAAGCACGCATCATCGCCCGACTCGAGCACCCACACATCCTGCCTGTTTTTGATTATGGCGAGAGTGATGGCATCACGTATTTCGTAATGCGCTATCTCGAAGCGGGAACGCTCAAATCCAAAATGGAGGCAGGTCCGCTATCGTGGGATGAGATCGACCGTCTTTTCACACAACTGGCTGATGCGTTGGGATATGCACACAGTCAAGGCGTTGTCCATCGCGACCTGAAACCTGGCAATGCTCTTGTTGATGAACAAGGCAATATATTTCTCACAGATTTCGGCATTGCAAAACTCTTGGAAAGCGCCTCTCCCCGCCTGACACAAACCGATGCCATCATGGGCACACCTGCTTACATCAGCCCGGAACAGGCAAAAGCATTGCCCGTTGACCAGCGTTCTGATATTTACTCGCTGGGAATTATTCTTTACGAAATGGTTACGGGGCGTGTGCCTTTCACAGCAGATACACCACTTGCTGTCATTTTGAAACATGTCAGCGATCCTTTGCCCCTGCCCTCCATACTCAAACCCGATATTCCAGAATCGGTGGAACAAGTCATCTTAAAAGCGCTCGCCAAGGAACCCGATAACCGCTACTCCACCACCGCAGAATTTCTCGCCGCGTGGAAGCGCGCGCTGGAGGATAAGGATACGGTCCGCCGCACGCCTGAAAGGATATCCGCTCCCGCCTCATTCACAGGGACGCCTGCTCCTGCTCCGAAAGCCGCATCCAAATCTGGGATTCCCACTGGCTGGATCATTGGATGCGGTATAGGTGCGTGTCTTTTATTGTCAATAGCTGGAGTAATGATTTTTGCATCCAGCTCGCTTCTCGGTAAATTCACAAATTCTCCGCCACCCACAGACACATCGACGCCAATCGTTCCACCCACAGAAACCAGAAAGACTCTGCTACTACAGGATGATTTCTCCGAACAGAACTGGGGCACACTCACTGATTCGAATAATTCGGTGGAATATGATGGCGAAGCGCTTCGGATACAAATATTCAAAAAAAACTGGTTCGTATGGAGTACGCCGAACACTAAAACCTATAAAAACATTCACGCAGAAATCACCGCCACCAACAACGATGGTGAATCCACAACAGCCTTCGGCATCATGTGCTACCAACAGGATGTAGCATCCTCCTATTATTACGTAGCCATGACACCTGGCGGAGAATATGTCATTGCGATCAACTCAGACGAAAACCCGGATGTGTTTCTCACAAATAACGGCCATTGGGAGACCTCTGATCTGATCGAAAAGGGCTCATCTTCCTACCGCGTTGGCGCAGATTGCGGCGACGGCAAAATTACGCTGTATGTAGACGGTCAACAAATCGACTCAGTTTCAGATAACACCTACACCGATGGCAGTGTGGGGGTCTTCGCCTGGAGCGGAGTGAGTGTTAGCTCAGCCGATGTGACCTTTGATGACTTTATATTACAATCGTTAAAAGTAAATGCGATGGACTAAAAAGCATTGGGGTGGCTTTAAAGCCACCCTTTTTTCATGTTTTTTGTCAGGTTCCTCGTTAATCTGGATTTCATCATATGGTGATATTGTAGAGCCTGCAAAATTACCACGCACGGATTGATTTGAAACTTTTTCTTTAACCAGGCGTAGATCAATAACCAAGGGTCGAAGTTCCTGCTGGTTTTCATCCCATGATTAATAATATTATCCACGTACACACCCTCTCCAACCTCGCCCAGCCACTGGGAAACTGGACCTATATTCTTCTCGCTCTGCTGGTGGCAGTTGAGGGACCTTTGACCACGCTTGCTGGCGCAGTTGCGGCTTCTTCGGGGCTTCTCAATCCTGTTATGGTGTTTATCTCAGCCAGTATCGGAAACCTGACCGCTGACACCCTATGGTATTCGGTGGGGTATCTTGGAAAAACGGAATGGTTCGTACGATATGGTCGCTGGTTTGGAATAGAAGAGAAACTTGTAAAACGACTGCAACAAGATGTCCAGAACCATATTCACAAGGTCTTGTTTGTGGCAAAGTTGACATTGGGATTGGTCGTTCCTGCGTTGATCGCGGCCGGCTTGGCACGTGTTCCCATAAAGCGCTGGTTCGGTGTACTCTTCACAGCTGAATGTATTTGGACAGGCGGACTGGTACTGGTTGGCTATTATTTTGGCACCCTGACTCAAAGTATCGAAACACACCTGCGCTGGATCTCACTTGGAGGAGCAGCCGTCTTTTTAGCTCTTGTTATTATTTACATAACACATCGAAAATCAAATTTGGAAAAAGAATAAATATGCGTATCATCATCGTCTCACAAACCTATTCACCCGGAAACGGGCAGGCAAGCTTTACAATTCAATTGGCAGAGAACATGGCAAAGAGCGGGCACCAGGTCATGGTCATTACACCTTCGGAGAATATGCACTCATATTCCACAGTTAAAAATGACGTGCGCGTTGAAAAGGTTCCTGCAATTCATCTATCGCTCCTTCATCCGTATATTTACGTTACGCCATTCCCTGCCCCGTATATCAAAAAACTTTTCCACGCATTTCAGCCGGACGTTGTCCATATTCAGGATCATTACTTCCTCTGCAGTGCCGCTGTCAAAGAAGCGCGCAAGCAGAACATACCAGCTATTGGGCACCAACCACTTCCTCCCCGAAAATGTTCTACCATTTCTAAAAGAACTTCCCCGTCTTCAGCATCTTGTCACAATTCCCCTGTGGAACATGATGTTATCCGTCTTCAACAAATTGGACGTGGCAACCACCCCTTCAAGCACAGCCGCACGGATATTGCGCACCCAAAAGATTCGCATCCCTGTCCACGCCATCTCAAATGGTATAGATACCCACCGCTTCCACCCGGACCTTGAAATTGATCGCGTCGGCATTCGCCGAAAATACGGACTCGACGCTGATAAATTTCTCTTCCTCTACGTGGGACGACTCGATGGCGAAAAACGATTGGATGTATTAATAGAAGCCATCTCTTTATTGCCGCGTGACGACATTCAATTAGCCGTTGGTGGAAAAGGTCTCTACGAACAAATTCTTCGGAAGCAGGTGCAGGCTCTCGGTCTGGAAGGACGCGTGAAGTTCATCGGGTTTGTTCAGCCAGAAGATTTACCCAACTTATATAACAGCGTGGATGTCTTTACCATGCCGAGTCCTGAAGAATTGCAAAGCATCGCGACACTGGAAGCCATGGCATGTGGCAAACCCATCCTTGCGGCAAACGCACGCGCATTACCCGAATTGGTACAAACCGATGTCAATGGATATTTGTTTAAATCGAATGACCCAAAAGATGCCGCACAAGGCATCGAACATCTAATCAACGCACGTGACAAATGGAAGGTAATGGGCAAAGCGGGCTTTGAACGAGCCCAGTTACACAGTTTGGAAAGCAGCATCGAACATTATGAAGAGCATTACAAAATGATCTTCGAAAGGATCCATGTCAAAAGCAGGCATTCTGCTCCATCACGAAAAGTTCAAAACAAATACATTTAGCCATTGAGCGGACATAACGTCCGCTCAATTTTTTAAACTAAATTTTACGTCAAACACCTTTGGTTTATGCGATCCCTACCGCGA
>CAVSRF010000074.1:0-14864 GCA_963730175.1 uncultured Chloroflexia bacterium
GACAGAACACATTCGTAGAGTTTATCTGCAACTGTATGCCAGTCATCATGTTCCACAAGCGGACCAAACAGCCAAGCACGGTTGATCTCGGAGTCAGCATCTATGCCGAAGACACCGATGAGTTGATCGTTTTCGTAAGCCAGCATAAATCCATCCGCTGTCGGGATGAGACATTCACCCAATGATGCGCGCACATCCGCTTCGCCTTCGCCGAAGAAGCCGATGTGATGTGACCCGTCACTGTTGAGGCGAGTGACAAAGTGGATAAGTTCATCGAAGTGATCTTTGCAGGGGATGATTTGAATGTTATGCATTGTTTTCAATAATGGCTTTTGAAGATATGTTGTGGGTCATGGCTTCCAAATCCTCGCAAGGACTGGTGATTGTGCATCCATAAACATTCTTGCTCTCCCAAATAGACCTATTTTCCCTCGCATATCAAAAATATTTACTTGTTTGTCCTCATTCAAAATAGCTTCACTCGGTACCAGTCTCCTCCTAGATGATGAGCTTCAATATATTGAAAATGCTCATCTATTTCAGGTTTAAAGACAATAGAAAAAGCAGGCTGAGAGTATTTCACCAGCCAATTGCCATCATCCATTTCCATTGGATTAAGTCAGCATGAAAATAAAACACTTTGTTGAGTGTGTTTTTTGCTTCTACTTCCATGTCAACGGAATTAATGTCAACTACAACGCCTGTGCCATTTGAAAATACAACAAATGGTCTTTGATAGTTCAAATAATAAGCAGAAGTTTGAACTGTTTTCAATATCAACAGGAATATCTGGCTGCCATTTTGGAACAGGGGGAAAACTCTCCATTCTGTTTTATTTTCCTTTCAAAAAATCCCTAGTCTCCTCGATTATACTCTTCTCACCTTCCCATTCTCTTCCCAATACTCCAAAAGTTGACCGATCGTCAGCACCGCGTGCATGGATACCCGCCTGCGCCAGAAACTCTATCGCGCCCGATTGCGGTCCACAGCACAACGACATCTTTCACGACCAAGCCTGCGCCTGTCAGTTTTTCGATGGCTTCGAATTTGCTTCCGCCTGTGGTAGCGAGATCATCAATGACGACAACGGTCTCGCCTGCGTGGTATTCGCCTTCGATCTCGGCTTTCGTGCCGTAGGTTTTCACTTCCTTGCGCGGATAGATCATGGATAGTTTCCAGCGAGGGAAATAGCTGTAGCAATCGGAATCGCCGCGTAAGGTAAGCCAGCGATACGGACGAAGGTCGAAAAGAGAGCACGGTAAGTAGCCTCGTGCGATTTGTTCCAGCAGTTTGGGATAGGTGATGATCTGGCGCAGGTCAATGTAAATGGAACTCTCGAGTCCTGACTTGAGGGTGAATTCGCCGAATTTGATACAGCCTGCGGAGAGGAGTTCGTCGGCGAGAAATTTTGTGATGGGGTAAGTTCAGTCATTAATAAATTTCTTTATTGGGGACGCTGATAAACGCGACACTTGCATCGCTTCCAAGAGACAGAGAATATGAATAAGAAAAACACATTTTGAGAAATTTTTGCATTTTTTTTGGACTGCTATTTCTAACACTTCGGACGACATGTCAATTCCTGTGACCTCTTTGGCGATCGGCGCTACTGTTTCTGTCCAATAGCCTGTTCCACAGGCGATTTCCAACACCGTTTTATTATGAAACATTTTTTTCAACTCATCCTTGATCTGCTCTTGTTCGTTTTGACGAACGGGATCATTTCGATGGTAAATGCTTTCATACTCAGCGGCACGTTTAGAATAATATTCATTCATAGGTTTATCGGAATGCGAGCTTATTTCTATTGATTGCATCTTCATCTGCTATTATGCCTTTTAATTCTCTTTTGACATGCAATATCTGATCCCGTATCTCCGCCGCGGCTAACTTCGGATTCTCTGCACGCGAGATACCGCGCGAGATGGGGATGAGCATCCCTTTGCCGTCTTTGCGGAGACCAGCTTTGAGTGCGGCTTCCAATTCTCCGCCTTGGGCACCAACTCCAGGTGTGAGGAACCACAAATCAGGTGCGGCGGCACGGACACGTTTCATCGCGTCCACGTGGGTGGCGCCGACGACGAGTCCGATGTTGTTTTTGGTGTTCCATGATTGGGCGAGTTTGGCGACATGTTCATAAAAAGAGTAGAGTTGCCATCAGGAAGAGCAAGATCTTGTAAGTCACCGCTTCCAGCGTTGGAAGTTTTGCACAACAAGAACACGCCTTTCTCTGGATAGTTGAGGAAAGGATCAATTGAGTCTTTGCCGAGATACGGACTCAACGTGATGCAATGCGCGCCAAGAGTTTCAAATGCAGATTTGGCGTACGCTTCGGCTGTGGATGCAATGTCACCACGTTTAGCATCGAGCACGACTGGGATAAGTGAACCGAGCCGCTTTGATTCTTCGTCAATGGCTTCGATGACCTGCTTAAGCGCCGTCCAGCCTTCGGCGCCGAAGACTTCGAAGAACGCCGCGTTAGGTTTGAATGCCGCAGCGTAGGGAGCGGTCTGTTTGACGAGATTCAGGCAGAAGTCGAGGGCTGAAGCGGGAGTAGGCGATTTGAGTTCGCTTACGTGCGGGTCAAGTCCAACGCATAAGAGGGAGGAACAGTCATCGACGCGTTTTTCCAAAAAAGTAAAAAAAGTTTCCATAAATTCCTTTTACCGCTAAGCACGCTAAGTTCGCAAAGAAAACCTTTTAAAATCTTCGCGTTCTTTGCGTTCTTCGCGGTTAATAAATTTAGGCTTTACCTAATACCATCGCGAGCAACGCCATTCTCACATACAACCCATACTCCATCTGACGGAAGTATGCCGCACGCGGATCATCATCGAAGTCGGGGCTGATCTCGCCGACGCGCGGGAGCGGGTGCATCACGATCATATCCTGCTTGGCGGCTTTCATGATGGCGGGGTCGATCACATACGCGCCCTTGACCTTTTCATAATCGGCGGGGTCTTCGAAGCGTTCCTTCTGCACGCGCGTGACATATAGCACATCGGTTTCGGGCAGCACTTTGTCGAGCGTACTGAACTCCGCCTGCGGAATGCCCTTCTCGCCGACCTCGTCCATCACTTCCTTCGGCATTTTCAAAATATCAGGTGAGACATAATTGATCTTGACCTTGAACATCGAAAGCAGACGCGCCAGCGAATGAACAGTGCGCCCATATTTCAGATCGCCGAGCATGGTCACGGTCATGCCGTCCACCTGACCTGCGCCGAGCTCCTCGAAGATCGTGAACGCATCGAGCAGCGCCTGTGTGGGGTGCTCGCCCACGCCATCGCCCGCGTTGATGACAGGTTTGCGCGCCGCCTTTGCCGCGATCGCCGCCGACCCTGTTTCGGGGTGACGCAGCACGATCACATCGGCATAACATTCGAGCGTGCGCACCGTATCGGCAAGGCTCTCGCCCTTCGACACCGACGAATACTTCACCTCATTGATCGGGATGACGCTCCCGCCGAGCCGTTCCATCGCGGCAGTGAACGACGATGATGTTCTCGTGGACGGTTCATAGAACAGGTTCGCCAGAATTTTCCCTTTCAGCAGGTCAAACGTCCCCACGCGCTCGACCATGCCGCGCATCTCGTGCGCCACACCGAACACGTACTCCAGATCGGCGCGGCTGAACTGCTTGACGGATATGATGTCCTTGCCAAACCACGCGGCGTTCTTGTTCTCGCCAAACGGCAGGTAAGGGGATTGAGATTCAGTAGGCATTTGTTTTACTCCTTGTTATTTTTTAGGATGAAAACCCGCTTCTTTCTACGGGTAAGGCTAATTCTGTTTCAAAACGCATTTTTCTTGCCTCGAGTTTCGTTCCATAATCTATCCAAAAAGGGTTGTAATATCAAAAAGGTTTCGTTGCTTTTGCAATCAACAAACTCAACAATTCCTGTAGGTCGGCAACAAACAATCTGAGCTATATTTTCATTTGTTAATCCAACAACTATAAAAAAATCTCCATAATTTCGTTCTTCCTTTGTAGTTGTTGAAAGAATTAGCATCCATAAATCTGGATAGGCTCTAAATAGCTTTGCATCTTCAGATTTTGAAATGTTTTCAACTAAATCAAGCAAATATTTAAATCTGGAGCCAGGATAATCTAAAACCTTTTCTTGATAATATCTTATAGCCCTTTGCCAAGTCTGAAGATTTTCTTCGTCCAATCCTTCAGGCAACAAGGCAAGTTTTTGGGCAATATCATCGTTAGTCATATTTTAACTCTTATCGTTTCTCAGGCATTTTTCTTGCCTCGAGTTTCGTTCCATAATCGATCTAATAATGGCTGTATAACAGACATGAGTTCGCTACTTTTACAACTGAAAGATTCGGCTTCATCTGCTGTCTCTCCGAAATAAAAAATATCAACCGAAATCATCATCAGGATTCCCGTCAATGCGTATTGTTACATCATCTTTCTCTCTAAGAGGTCCGCGCTTCGTAGATATTATCAAAGTGAATAAAGAAATCCCTGCTTGGAACAACTTTATTTGCTCTGATTTGAAGAGAGTCTGCACTATATTCAGCATAGGCAAGTGCCGAGGATTCGATGAAGATATCCACTCATAATGATGTACAACGTGTTGCCATGACTGGATATTTTCTTCGTCCAATCCTTCAGGCAAAAGAGCAAGTTTTTGAGCAATATCATCGTTGGTCATACTTTATTCCTTATGCCCATGCCTGTGATGAATATCGGGCATGTGATCGTGTTCATGTTCCTCGGCAGGATGTTCATGCTCGTGGGAATGGCATCCTTCAAAAACATCATGATCGTGTGACGGGTCATCATGGCTATGGCTGTGTTCATGGAATAATACCGTATGCACGTGCGAATGTTCATGTTGTTCATTGATCAGCAACAATGCTCCGCCGATCATCAATATTGCAGCAATGATAAATAAGAACGAAGGCAATTCTCGGAAGATAACAATGGACAACAATACGCCTGCCAATGGAGCCGTGCCATACAACGCGCTGGTGCGCGCCGCGCCCAACCCGCGCATGGAACGGATGAATAGCATCGTGCTCAAGCCATAACTGACAAATCCCAGGATCAGCGTGCCAAGAATTATTTTCACAGATGGGAATGAATTACCAAGAAACCACGCGAGGAAAAAAGAGAATGTGCCTGCGACCAGTCCCTTCCACGCCACGATGGCAAGCGGGTCTTTGCCTGAGATGTTGCGCGTGAAGTTATTGTCCGCGCCCCAGAGCACACACGCAAGGATGATACCCAGCGCACCGAGCGAGAGACCAAATCCGCTTTGGAAATCGGTCGAGAGAAATATGCTTGCGAGTGTGATGACGATGATCGCTGTCCATGCACGGCGACCGATGGCTTCCTTGAAGAATAACAACGCGATAAGCGTTGTCCCTACGCCTTCAAAGTTCAACAACAACGAAGCCGTGGATGCAGATGTGTTCTGCAAACTGACCATCAACACGATCGGCGCAAGGATCCCGCCCGCGATAATGGCGCCAGCCAGCCATTTGATATCAGGCGGCTTGATGCCTGCTTCCACTTCTTTGAACCGTCTCCGTTGAGTCCATTTGACGAGGGCAATCCCAGTTCCACTTCCCAGATACAGAAACGCCGCAAGAAAGATCGGAGCGATCGTCACCCAACAATAATTTGGCGATGGGTGCGCTTGCTCCGAAAAATATCGCGGCAGCAAGAGCTTGGAGGATGAACGGAAGGTTGGAAGATTTCACTATTTTATTGTTTTCTCATAAGAAGTTCGTAGTTCTTCGTACTTTTGGCTTGACTTCATTGCTAAAAATGACTATGATAAAAGCATAAAAGTCGAAAGACTTTCCTGCCTTGCGAAGAGTTGCCGACTGTGGCGACCTGCCCCCATCTCCACGTGATGGATCGGGATAGCGAGGCAGGTTGGCTTTAACCACCATATTCCACCAATTTCTTGATCTTTCGTTCGATCATTTCGTATGCACCTGTGTCATTGCGTGTATCGCGTTTCCAAATCGCACCAGCAATCAAATCGGCAATTTGGATTAGAGATTTGCTTTTTGAGCGTCGGATTGAAATTCGCCGAAATCCATGAGAAATGTTGCGAGCTTTCATAATTCTCTTTAGTTCATCCTTAGTTTGGTCGGGATAGCCAAATTCATCCAAAATCAAAGTCCCTCCTTCACGCTTTTGGTCTGGTATCTGACGAATTAACTCCGAAACAAAGAAAAGATAGAAATCCAAGCCAGACATTGCTTTGAACGCTTCAGGTAAGGAAGCTTTATCAACCAAAATTGCCCAGATGTCAAAATCTGCATTTGATAGTGTAGAGAAAACTCGATTTCGCAATTGTGTTGATGAAAGTCTGTGATAACTAAATTCATAGCGTTCTGGTAAACCCGAGGTAACTCGTAATTTTTCGAGCGTCTTACGTAAATCGTCTGGAGATTTTGTTGAGATCATTGTCACAACAAAATATTGCGAGGCACCCTTTGCAAAATTCAGGCTGGCATCGCCAGATTTATCACCTGCAAAAGTGAATGTAATCGTCATTGTTCTCTCACATTCCTTCCATATCCTTGTTCTGCCAAAACCTTTCCATCTTCAAAAGCGACTTGTCCGCGCAGGACAACCTTCCTCACCTTGCCTTTGACCTTCCATCCCTCGAACGGAGTCCAGTTGCAGCGAGTGAATTGGTCAGCGGCTTTGATCTCGTATTCGGCGTCTTCGTCCACTTCGATCCATGTTTCGGGTTGTTCGGGGAGGTTGAATATCTTTCTTGGGTTGATAACACTTTTCTGAATGATATCGTCTAAGGTCAAACGTCCATCGTTCACGGCGGTTAGCAATAAAGGAAGTAATGTTTCCAACCCTGGGAATCCAGGCGGAGGATTGTCAGAGTCTTTTTCTTCGACGGTGTGAGGGGCATGGTCGGTGGCGAAGCAATCGATCACGTCCATGTTTGCCCAGAGGGCATCCATGTCTTCCTGGGTGGCGAGGCGTGGGCGGACTTCACTTCTGCCGTTCACGATCTCCCTCACCCCTAACCCCTCTCCCAGGGGAGAGGGGAATTTGTGGCGTCAAAAACAAATGATGCGGACAACCTCACATGTCACTTTGATGCCGCGTTCTTTGGCGGCTTTGATGAGCAAGATTTCTTCTTTCAATGAGATATGTGCAATATGCACGGGACGATCATAGATGGCGGCGAATAATATCCCTGCTGCCATGGTTCTTGATTCGGAATGTAAAACGATCGGCGCGGACTTGGGGAAGTTGCTGAAGTGTGGCATCCACAAGGTCATGTCGTCGAGGCGGAGTTCACCGAAGGTGGAGTCGAGGTACATTTTCAAGCCCTGCGGCTTTATCTGCGAGGGCGGGGAGAATGTCTGCGTTGTCGGGTCCCGCGCCGAGGAATTGTCCATAGTCACAGCGTGCTTTGTTCTTTGCTGCATCCAATGCCAAATCGAGAGTCGATTAGTCGAATATCGGGGGCTTCGTATTGGGCATTGCAAGGATGGTTGTCACACCGCCAGCGAGGGCGGCTTGGGTGACGGTGTCCCAATCTTCTTTGTGGGTTTGTCCAGGTTCACGCACGTGGACGTGAGGGTCGATTAAGCCGGGGAGTTTGATCATGTGGTTCCAGGTTTCAAGGTCAAGTTTCAGGTGTGATAAAAGTTGTTAAGCAGAATCAGTTTCAAGGTCAGAAAAGATGCGGACATGATGATGGGGACTAAGAACGGAAACTATTCCCAGTCCCCATTGTACAACGTTGGAAGGCGAGTCCCTTAATCGCCGCGGACGGCAGGGGCTTTGAAGATCAGGAATATCGTGTTGACGAAGATGCCCATGATGGCGGCAAAGACGATGGCGGGGATGCCGTTCGGGAACAGGAACGGCACGTTGAAGGGGAACACGCCGTTGGGCAGGGCGAGGTTGCCGCCGATACCGCAGACAAGGATGATCGCGCCGACTGCGAGTTGCTTCGGGTCGAAGAGGTTGACCTTCTCCGATTGAATGAGCGCGACGCCTTGCATGCCAATCACGCCAAAGAGGTAGATGCTCAAGCCACCGACGACAGCCGCGGGCATGGTGTTGACCAGCGCGACGAGTTTGCCAAAGAAGCCCAGCACGATCGCCATGCCGCCTGCAGCCATGAGGACGGCGGTGGAGTAGTTGCGTGTGATCGCCATGAGCGAGTTGTTCTCACCGTAGTTCGTGCCTGCGCATCCGCCGAGCAAACCGACGATGATATCATCTGAACCATCAGCGACGAGGTTGAGACCGATAAGCTCCTTGATGTTGTAGGGCTTGCGTTCGAGTTCGGCAGCGAGTTCGTCGATGTAGAGGCTCATCTGGTAGAGGTGCGCTGTCGATTCGGGGACGGTGGCGATGAAGATGAGTGCAATGCTCAATGCCATGCCCCACGCAGCAGGATTAGTGAATGCAGGGAAAGTGAATTTGGGTATTTCAAGCCAGGCGGCGCTGGAGACATTGGCGAAGTTGACCAATCCAAATGGAATGGCAACGAGATAACCGAAGACTGCGCCAAGCAAGATCGGTAACATGCCGATCAAGCCTTTGCCTTGCAAGTAGACCGAGAATAAAATGGTGGCGATAAGCGTGATGAAAGCAACGGTCCAAAACTTCCATGCAATATCTGCACTTGCGCCAACAGACATTCCGCCAGCGTTATTGAGTGCTGCGCCAGCTAGAGCAATACCGATGACCATTGCCATTGAGCCAGTGATAATGGGAGGCAGGACGCGGTCCAGTGCGGCTTTGCCTGCGCGCATGATGAGCAATCCGACCAGTATCTCAAACACGGCGGTTAGGATAATGCCAACTTGTACGATCTTCACGCCTTCGGGGCAATAGGTTGCTGCGGAGTTATAACAATCTGGTGCAAACTGACTCATCACTGTGATGACTACGGCGATGTAGGAAAACGATGAGCCGTAGTACATGGGGATCTTGCGTTTCGAAACCAGCAGGGCAACGATGGTTCCAAGACCTGATGCGAGCAATGTGATGCCGACATCGAACTTGGTCAGGATGGCGACCAACACGGTGGCGGGGAACATCGTCAGGAATTGTTGGAAGCCAAGTGAGAGCGTGGCTCCGATGGGCGGGGTGTCATCGGGCAGGTAGCCGAAGACTTGGGGTTTACTTGCGGTGGACATGGGCATTCTCCTCTGTATATGGATTTTCTCCCTCACCCTCAGCCCTCTCCCACAGGGAGAGGGGAAGCAGCAGGGGTATAAAAAAAGAGAGCCGCTAAAAGCGACTCTCTAAATTCAAAAAATGGAAACAATCATTCCGAAGAAGTGGTGGTGGCGTGATCGTCTGCGGTGGGGATGTCTGTACATTGGGCAAAATTTTACGACGATTCGGTGAGATGTCAAGGCAAGTGAAGGGATTGAGAAAACAGAGGCAGGTTCAAGGTCAGAAAAGATGCGGGACAAATCTTATGATGTTTGTCACTTAAGGGACTCCAGTGCGGATGTTATAATCCCGTTCATAATTTTCGCAAGGAGAAGGACAAATGGCATACCAAAATGTGAAAGTCCCCGAAGGCGGGGCAAAGATCTCGATCAAAGACGGCAAGTTACAAGTTCCCAACAACCCGATCATCCCGTTCGTGGAAGGTGACGGCACCGGGCGCGACATTTGGCGCGCGTCGGTGCGCGTGTTCGATGCGGCGGTGGAGAAGGCTTATGGCGGCAAACGCAAGATCCATTGGATGGAAGTGTATGCGGGCGAGAAGTCGTTCAAGATGTTCCAGAGCTGGCTGCCCGAGGAAACGACCGATGCGTTCAAGGAGTTTATTGTTGGCATCAAGGGACCGCTCACAACGCCCATTGGCGGCGGCATCCGTTCGTTGAATGTGGCGCTTCGCAAAATTCTTGACCTGTATGTCTGCCAGCGCCCCGTGCGTTGGTATCAGGGCGTGCCTTCGCCAGTGAAGCACCCTGAATATGTGGATATGGTTATTTTCCGCGAGAACACGGAAGATATTTATACCGGTATCGAGTTCCAGTATGGCACCGAGGACAACACGAAGTTTATGAAGTTGTTTAAGGAAACCTTCCCGAAGGAATATGCCAAGATGCGTTTCCCCGATACGGCAGCCATCGGACTCAAGCCGGTTTCTGTTGAAGGCACCGAGCAACTCGTGCACGCTGCCATCCAATGGTCACTCGACAATAAACGCAAGAGCGTGAACTTTGTCCATAAGGGCAACATCATGAAGTTCACCGAAGGTGCGTTCAAGGATTGGGGTTATAAACTTGCCAAGCGTGAATTCCGCGATCAGATCGTCACTGAGCGCGAGACTTGGATTCTGGGTAACAAGGAAGCCAATCCGAAATTGAGCGTTGAAGAGAACGCCAAGATGATCGACCCTGGTTTCGACATGATGAGTCCTTCACAGCAGGGTGACATCAAAGCCGAGATCGAAGAAGCCTTGAAGTTATGGGATACACACGGTGACGGCAAGTGGAAGAAGATGCTGTTGATCAAGGATTCCATTGCAGACGTGAGCTTGCAGTTTACGATCATCCGCCCGAGGGATTACGATGTGATCGCCACATTGAACCTGAACGGTGATTATCTTTCCGATGCGCTCGCCGCGCAGGTGGGCGGGATCGGCATCGCTCCGGGCGCGAACATCAACTATGTGACGGGTCATGCCATCTTCGAAGCGACTCATGGTACGGCTCCAAAATATGCCGACCTCGACAAGGTCAATCCCGGGTTCGGTCATTCTTTCCGGTGAGATGATGTTCCGCTACATGGGCTGGGGCGAAGTTGCCGATTTGATCGTCAAAGGCATGGAAGGCGCCATCGCGGCGAAGACTGTCACTTATGACTTCGAACGTTTGATGGACGGCGCAACGTTACTCAAGTGCTCCGAGTTCGGTGATGCGATCATCAAGCATATGAGCTAAGGTTTCACAAAGGAAGCTTGTTGATAACAAAAATCGGGACTTTGAAAGTCCCGATTTTTGATTTAGGAATATCGATTAATTTGTCACTGTGATCGCCAGATACATTCCATCCTGATAGTGCATTGGGATGAGACATGAAAATTCCAATGGCGCGCCTGCCGCAGAGTCAGGGAAGGTGTAGTCCACAGATAAATTCGTGCCGGGGGGAAGTTGGCTTTTGGGTATATCCAACAATGCCGTGGATTGTGCGTCGTTAAGACTGCCAGCAATCGCAACAGGCGTGCTGATGCTGAAGTTATGCGGGTGCCGACCTGTGTTCGTAATGTTGAAGGTATAGGGCACGCCGGTTTTGAACTCCGTCAGTGACGAGTTGATGGTATTGTCGGCGAGGGTAATAGTAACCACTGTCCCATTTCCAGATGTTGCGGGTGCCTCTGTTGCAGTAGGTTCAGCGGGCGCTTCAGTCGCGGCTGGCTGGGTGGGTGCATCAGTCGCAACAGGCTGAACTTGCGCTTCTGTTGCGACAGGTTGAGCAGGCGGCGCCTGGGTAGCGGCTGGCGTGGAACTACCGCAGGCGGTTGCGGACGCAGTGGTAAAAACAATAATAAACAGTAAGACCATTCTTTTCATATTTTTCTCCTTTGGTTTCTAGCTGGATGCGATTGTAATATCCATCTTTACCCTGAATATGCAACTCTAATCATCCACTCACAAAAGGATAAAAGATAACAAAAATGAACGCCGGAAGACGTTCATTTTTTTGTTTCGTATCGACTTAGAACTTGAATTACGGTTTCTTTAGGAATCTCAAATAGAAGGCTGCAAAAACCAAGACAATGCCGATATTCGCTATCAGCCGTTCCCAGAATCGATTCCTAAAGAACAGTAAATCCATGCTAACGACAACCGCTATCATTATCAAGACGAAAAGTGCAACATAGATATTCTTCGAAATTCACCCCTTTTCTAAAAAAGGAAAAGCTCCACTGCTTTTTTGTAGGCATGGAGCTTTTTTCATATCGTTTTCTCTCACCCCTTGACACTGCTGTTCATCGGTAGGCCATTCACTGCCGATCAGCAAGAATACGAAACTGAAAATATTTGGTTTGAACGTTCCCCAAGGATGCCTCAAACGCCGAACATTGAGCTTGAATATGTCGTTGGAGAATTTCGTGCCAATCAAAGCCATCCACAACCCAAGAATATCTACCTTCATTAATTTCCTGCTGCATCTTCGGCGTATTTCGTTGAAATGCAGTCCAGCCTCCTGTGCGACTTGACTCAAGATGGGCAGTACTTTCAGGCACAAGAATACCTGCTACTGCTTCCAAGAGGTTCTTGAGGAGGAACTAGCGTTCCCAAGTGCCTCTTCTGATTCCAAATACTCCTCAACTGCGAAGGCACGCTGGCTAGCTGGAGGCGTTAAGTTGTGACCAGTACGACAGAAAATGCAATCGGGCAGCGGTAAACGACGAAGCGGATGGTGTCTTGTTTGAATCCGCGTACACGATGCTGGCTTTTTCATTTCAACAGGTAAAAAATAGTCGTTGATTGCCGCAAGATATTCAATCCCCGCTATATTAATATTACTTGTGCGTTGCGTTCGATTTGTAAGTTTCGGCATCTCGATGAGGCGCAATTCCGAGCGATCGGCTTGACGTCTCGCTCGTGCCCTCGTGAACCATTGGACCGTTTGTTGCGAGAGCACATCCTCGCGGGCAATCCGCTCGCTCGGTTTACCGAAGATACATATCCATGTAGTCGCCGTGGATTTGCTTGAGAGGAGTTGGTAGCTGGGACTAACATACTTATCGAACATTTCTTGGGGACTAACGGTGGCACCTTGCCAAACCTTGTAGCCCATTGTGATCAGATCCGAAATATCGCCAATAATGCTCATAGATTGAATTCCTAAGCTTAGGGGAGTTGATCGCTCGCTTTTACGACAGTATTCTCGCCAGTTTATAGCCTAACGGTTTGTGTATTGGACACGTGGGCGGGCGTGGACAATGCTTGGGAGCAGGAAAAACTCGAAGCGAGGAAAATGCTCGAAAATGCCGCAAATCCCCACGTCAGGTGCACGCTGTGTTGGGCAATGATAATAATATTTACTCAATCTGCATTGAACCTACCACTTCATCCCAAATGGGTTCTCTTTTTAGATATGTGTCATAATCAAAACTACTAGCTGTTATTGCATATCCCTTTCGGCTTTTTACTATCATATATTTCTTAGCCCAGATTTGTCCAACAAAACGATACTTTACTGTTGTGTATTCCTTCCTGTGTAATAGAAACCTGCCAAATGAAATATTGTCATAGATATTTTCTGAATTTGATAATAAAAATATTCTTTCGCATACTTCTGGCGATGGTTCAGGGTCTAAATCAGTGATGTTGATATTAAAAGTTTCGATTTTGTCATTTGCGAACTCGATATTTACTTTTGGAATATATCCCAAACGGAATATATAAAAGATGTTCCAGAAGAAAGGATATTTTTCGCTTTGAATTTTCCATTCATCAGGTACGCTTAATTCTAAATTGCATTTTGAGTTTACATAACGTTTCATACATTTCTTCTCTCAAAATCATTGCCCAACTAGATATTAGATACTAGGTTGACGCCCTCAGCATAACTGCTTTTAGCTGGCATTTGCCGTTATATATGCAATCTTATGTATTCATCAACCTAAACTGCATAAAACTGGCATTTATCACTATGTTCTTGATAATAGCCATAGTATAAACCTATAAATTAGTCGTATTCAACCAAACATAGAAAAACAGCCCTCCGTTTTGGAGGGCTGTTCGTTTACTTCACATCGACCAATTCCACATCGAACACGAGCGTGGCATTGGGCGGAATGGCACTGCTTGTCTGCAAGATATTATGGTCGCCAACCCAGAATATAAATTGTTCCTTCAACGGGTAAGTTATAACACCTTCCCGCAGTAAGCCCTGCGGATACACATAACCGATCATCAAAATCCAGATATGCAATTTGCTCGCCACGAGAATCCCATATCGGATAAAACCCTGCAAAGTTACACTCCACTTCCCCTGTTTCCACGTGATAACGGCAAATTTGCGCGTCAACGTCCTCGAATAGAATCTGGCTGCCATCAGGAGACCAAAAAACAGGAACACCTCTAGCTACTAGTGCAGCGATTTCTGTAACATCATTTCCATCAGTATTCGCAATATAAAGCGCCTCCTCGAGAACGCCTCCCCATTGGTCGTGTTCAGTTTCAACTTTAAACAAAATATGAGAACCATCAGGCGACCATTTCGGGGCTTTCTCAAGACCGTCGAATGAAAGCAGTAATTGAGGAGAACTGTTGCCATCTACGTTGATAACATTAATCGCCGTGGCTACATAAACGATCTGCTTACCGTCTGGAGACCAATCAAAACCGCCGACTCCGCCTTGCACTAATCCATATTCGAGTGCAAGGATACCATCTCGGTCAGCGATAGTAATTTCATTTGCGTTATATGCTATCTGTTGGCCATCAGGTGACCAGACAGCTTCAAATATTTTCTTAGCACCCGTATTGATCTTTTGGATATTACCAGTGTTTACATCCAAGGTGTATAAGTCCCGGTTCTCCCCGTAAATAATCAGCATTCGCTCACCGTCGGGCGACCAACTGGCATTATTGGTTCTTTCTCCTGAGTCAGCTGAACAAGTTCCTCAGATGAAAGGTCGAAAACGAACAAGTTGCCACCTAATTTGCCCTTGGGAAAAATCATAAGGGCAATCTGATTCTCTGTATGAGCAATCGTCTTACCAGTTGTCATTCTTAGGTTAAAACTGATCAAAATAGACAGGGCGGTGATTAAATAATGCTGATCACAATCAGTGCTCTTGTTTTTATGTTCATCGTTTATGTCTCCAAAATAATTCTCTCCTGCATCATAGCCCTAGAGT
>CAVSRF010000075.1:0-8902 GCA_963730175.1 uncultured Chloroflexia bacterium
ACCCATGACCTACGCTTTACGAGAGCGTCGCTCTGCCAACTGAGCTACGGTGGCGTTTCCTTTAGCGGCGGAGATTATAAAGGATTACAATTAATCACGCAAGTTTTCAACCTTACACTGCGTCTAGGAAGCGGGAAACAACCATGTTACGAATTGCAATGTTATCTTATCACACCTGTCCGCTCGCAACGCTGGGTGGCAAAGACACCGGCGGCATGAACGTCTACGTCCGTGAACTCACGCGTCAGCTTGGGCAGATGGGCATCCATGTGGACATTTTTACACGCTCGCAGGATGACCACGTCCCGCACGTTCTGCACGAACTTGGTTACGGCAACCGCGTCGTCCACGTGCCCGCGGGACCCGAGCATCCCATTCCCAGCAAGCAGGAACTGGCGAGTTACATCCCTGAATTTGTGGACGGCATCAAAGCCTTTGCCTGCGAAAAGGGACTCAAGTACGACATCATCCACAGCCATTATTGGATGTCTGGCATTGCCGCCGCCTCTCTTTCTGACTTTTGGTCTGGTACGCCCATCGTCAACATGTTCCACACTTTGGGCGAGATGAAGAACCGCGTGGCGCGTTCGGACGCGGAACGCGAGGGCGAGTATCGCATCAATGGTGAGAAGCAGGTCATCCGTCGCGCCGACCGGATCGTCGTCGCTACATTGGCTGAGTTGACCCAGTTGCGATTCCTCTATAAAGCGGATCCAGCAAAGATGGTCATCATCCCGCCAGGTGTAGATGTGAGTCACTTTTATCCAATTCCCTCCGATGAGGCAAAGGTGTATGTGGGCTTGAAACCCGATGACCGTATGGTGTTGTTCGTGGGGCGTATTGAGCGGCTCAAAGGTGTGGATACGTTGATCGAGGCGATGTGTTGTTTGCAGTTGAACGAGAAGGATCGACCCGTGCACCTCGCGATTATCGGCGGTAACCCCAGTGCAAGTCGTGAGGAGATGACCGTTGAGATGGCGCGGCTGCAAAAAATGTGTGACGATCTTGGGTTGGATCAATCGGTTGTATTCTTGGGGAAGCGTGACCAGGACAAACTGCCTTATTATTACTCCGCCGCCGAAGTGCTGGTAATGCCCTCTCATTATGAGTCGTTTGGCATGGTCGCGCTTGAAGCGATGGCGTGTGGTACCCCCGTCATTGCATCGGAGGTGGGTGGGCTGGCGTATCTGGTACGCGATGGTGAAACCGGTTTTACGATCCCGGACCAGGAACCTGATAAGTTGTGTGAAAAGCTGTCGTGGCTTTTGAACAACGCAGAACTTCATGCGGCAATGAGTCAGCGTGCGGTGGAGTATGCACAGGATTATGCGTGGGAGAAGATCGCAAAACAGATCGTGGAAGTATATGAAGAATTGCTGACCCTGAAATAATTTCCCGTACTATCCTTTGACGTAAGATAGCTTCTTGACGATGAAGCCTTCATTCACCTCGAAAATATCGACTCCCCGAATGTGTCCCTTTTCCCTTGCCGCGTCCACCCATTCGTATTTCCAACACATCACACACCGTCGACCCAAACCAAAAGCATCCTCGATCTCGATATGAGCATGGGGTGACTCGCGGAAGAAATCCTGCCAGAACTGGGTGATGGCTTCCTTCCCTGAATAGATAGTTCCATCAGGGGCGGGACTTGTGTTCTCGAAGACACAATCTTCGCTCATCAATTTCATCATACCCGCCACATCATGACGATTGAATGCCTCATTGAACTCAAGAACAACACGAATTGCTGACTTTACTTTTGACATTTTGATTGGGCTCATGTGAGTGACACCTTCTTTAGACGAATCGGCTTTTTCCTAGGGCTCTGCATCTACCAGCGAAATGGGAAATTTAAACGACTTCAGGTTTTCACCGCCGGTGATTCCTGACGATTTGAGAGTTTTTACCGGGGTGATGTCGGAGCCATTTACAGTATACACTTCGACAACAGTTGAGCCAATGTTGCCGCGCCCAATGGTAACGCCCAAGGTCGAGGTACCAAGATCTGTTGGAAATAAATCGGCTGTCATATTAACGGACTGTCCTGCGCTGGCTTGTTGAAGCGGTTGGGTAAGCACCAATTGGTTGAGGTTTAGGTCAGCGCTGGTTCCCGCTGCCTCCGGGCTGGCAGATTCGATTTGTATGTTTTTAAATTGAATTCCGCTCAGTGTGATTGTCGTCCAATCGGAGGTTGTAGTGATCTTCAATCGAATTCGTACAATTTGTTCGCATTTGTCCGGATCAGATGGCTCGGGAATAGAAATGGGAATCGTGGAAGACGGCGGAATTTCGCCTCTCAACATCTTTGTTGCCTCGCCTGCCAGGCGGAGATACCAGTCGCTTGGCAGACATTCTCCATCTGTGTCCATTGTAACGACCTGAATTCCCACCGGAACATCATTGTTGGTAGCCGCAATTTTGTACATGGCGGTAGCCTCGTCCACTTCATCAAACATGGCGTTATAGATCATGGTCGAACCCGCGGAAACAGCATTGTAAATTTGCCGCCAGTACAGCCGCCCGCCGCGTCGGGGATATTCGTTGAATGGTCTGCTGGGGTCCGGATTGTGATATGCCGTACCTGGATAAACGACTGGCATGAACTCTGCACCACACTCCTTTGCCCGGGCAATATCAGGAATGATTGTGCTTTTGTAATAATTATCCACTTCTGCATCTGAAACCGCAACACCGACTGTCCAAGGACTAATGATGTCCAGCGAGCAGTAGTAATCCTTCCAGGCGGGGTCGGTGCGGGCATTCGGTTCGAGAGTGCGCCACCCAATTGGCACGCCGCCCATTACCGTAGCGCGATATTTAGGATCAGGGTTGTTCTGGAAAAAGTCAAGCAGTTGCTTGGCTTCTGTGGCTGTTCCAGGGCGGTCATCGAAACCCAATCCCCAGATTGCCACCACTGGTAAACCATTGTGATGCAGATAAGTGGGACTTTCCGTCACTTTCAGCATATCCACAAGATATTTCCAATCTTTCTCGAATATTTGAACTACATCACCGTTCTTTGCGTCGGCACCGGTGACATCATACATGACTGCCCAAACTCGCCCATAAGAGTTCAGCGGCTGTACGGACTTTGTCTGTCAACTTATTTTGGAAATCCAACTCTACGGGATAAATCAATTGACCGCCAAAGCGTTGAATAAATATACCGTCAATTCCGTACTCGCTCATCCATTGGAAGTGACGCAAGATCGTTTTATAGTTGGCACTCGTATATAGATAGGCAGGGCTTCCATCAGCATATTTCAAATCTGTTTTACATTTTTCGAAATCCGTCAACTCGCTTGTATCGGGCCACATATCCACCCTGTAACTTTCAGTGTTGAGGAATGGATAGTCATCTTTGATCCAATGATAATAACCATTGTAGATGTTCGAGTTATCTCCTGGGCAGGCAAACCATCCCTGATAACCCATCATGAGTTTCCCTATCATGGTGGACGGATCGACAGTTGTATGTGGAAGGATGGGCAAGGCTTCGGTTGGTGTTACAGTCGGCGTTGCAGCTATGGAGGTTGGGCATGTTGGTTTGTGGCGGTTGGGGCAACAGTGTTTGTAGTCGTGGGCGTAGATAAATTAGGTATACAACTAGTCAATAACCCCGCCACAAGGAATAACATTTGGACAAAAAAGATTTGTTGCTTCATCTCTAATTCAATATTATTCCTTCACCTTCACATACATCACACTTGTGCCGCCCACTTCCTGTGTACGGATCTCGAAGCGGTTTTTGAGATTGGCGATCATGCGTGAGAGTTGTTTGTGCCCGTAGGTGCGCGGGTCAAAGCCTGGGTCCAATTGGTAGAGCGCCTGTCCCATGCTTGCCAATGGTGCCCAGCCATCTTGTCCCACCGCCATTTCGAAGGCTTGCGTTAGGATGGGCATGGGGTCTAGTTCTTCTTTTCCATCGTCATCCTTTTTCACCTTGCTGGTCCTTCTGGTCTGGCTCTGTTTCTTTTGGACGGCTTTCTTTTCTTCTACCAGGTTTTCGGTGTAGACAAATACATCGCACGCATTGACGAACGCCTTCGGTGTCTTCTTTTCGCCAATGCCCATCACAAAGATGCCCGTCTCACGAATGCGGGTAGCCAGTCTGGTGTAATCACTGTCTGATGAGACGAGACAGAATCCGTCTACAACGCCGGAGTGCAGGAGGTCCATTGCGTCGATAATCATTGCGCTGTCGGTGGCGTTCTTTCCAACCGTATAGCGGAACTGTTGGATCGGTTGGAAGGCATGATAATTCAGCGTTTCCTTCCAGGAGTTCATATTGTTGGTTGTCCAATCCCCATAAATGCGGCGGACAGTGACCTGTCCGTGACGACCCGCTTCCACGAGCATTTGCGGGAGCAGGGATGATTGTGCGTTATCGCCGTCAATGAGGATGGCGATCTTATTTCGTAGTGTGGATAGGTTTTCATTTGCCATGAGATGATTATACCCTTCACGCAGTATTATGGATTGTTTGGCACGGGCGTTTTCAAATTGTCCGGTTTTGAGGTGAGCAAGTCGATATCCCGGCAGGAATCGGCACCTGCGCGCGGGAAAAGTCCTTGGTCGCTGTTGACCTCTACTTGAATGGGGGATTCCTGTTTGTAAGTGCTATCCACAGTCAGTTTCAATGTAACTTCATATCCCGCTGGTAGAGAAGAAGTTTCCTGTGTTTTATCGGGGTGTACCCTGCCTTCATCGAGGGCGTATAGGGTCGTCACAAGATTCGTCAATTCGACATTGCCGGTGTTCTTTAATGTGACAAAGGCGTTTGTTACTTCACCCATGCCATGTGTAACGTCGATGCTTGTGTTACATCCAAGAATGACGATTTGAAGTGCTGGGGTGCTTATCACGCTTGTCGACGTAATGCTGGGGACGGGTGTGTCTGAAGCCGTTGCCTGCGGTATGCTGGTGCTTGTCATTGCGATTGAAGTTGCAATGACCGGCGTTGCAGATGCATTTGTCAGACCGATGATGACGGGAGTTGGTGAATAAATAGAGGGTAGAGGTGTTGAAAATATGATTGGCGTGGGATAGGGGATCGGTTGAATGATCCAGCCGTTACAACTCGAAAGTAAAAATGCAATCAGAATAAAGGGAATAATTCTTCTCATATTTTCTCCTCTGTGTTCATTGTATCCCGCTTGTAATTATGAGCATAGACCCTAATGGTCTTCAAGATATTTTAAAGTCTCTATAACTGCCCGCTATCGTCCCAGCTTTCCAGCTTCTTTTTATATTCTGGGCTATCGTACCTTGATAATTCAAATGCAGGTGCGTAGTCTGGCAGGTCTTTACCGGTGATGTGTGATGTCAGTAGATCGCCGACCCCACATGCGGACATGATCCCATAACCTGATACTGCGCCGATCACATACGCGCCATCCACGCCCATCGGTCCCACCAGCGGACGGTTCTCACGCGTCTTTGTGTAGAAGCCGCCATCGAGTTGTGGGCGCGGCATCTTCGCAAAATACTCTTTCATGCGTGGCAACATGGCGGCGAGGCCACGCAGGGCAACTTCGGGGTATTGCTCGTCCAATTTCGGCGCGTCCACAGGCTCCATCAATTTGGTTTGATATTCCCACAACATCAGGATGTCATTTCCTGCGCCTTCAGGACGGGTGTGTACGCCGGATGGGAATGTCTCTGTCAGCCAGCGCGTCTTGTCATCTTCTGCCAGGGACTCGCGCTCGTCATCTTCCCACGGTAATGATTGTGCATCGTTCCAGATCAATAGTGGCGCGTCGCGCCCGACTACTCTCAATGAATCCTTGACGACTGCTTTGAGATGCAATTCGGTATGGACGGGCAAATCCATGCCGAGTAATTTCCCCACGTCTTTGAGGAAGGGTCCCGCCGCGTTGATGAAGATTGGAGAATCGACGCGTTCTCCTGTACTCAGCCTGACTCCGTTTATGTGACTGTTTGCCATATCCACACCTGTCACTCGCGCGGACTCAAACCGGACCCCGCGACTGCGTCCCGTTTCGAGGAGGTACATGCCAAGCTGTTGTGCGCTCAGCCATCCCGCGCGCCTTGCGTGAAGGGCGGCGACTGCTTTGTTCGTTAGATATGGGAAATGTTTTTGAATTAACTCTGACCCAATGAGTAAGTCGGCGCCATCGGGCGAATCGTGGAATCCGTCAGAGTGGGGAGGTTCGTAGGGATGACCCTTGTGGTCATCCGTTTGGTTGTCCAAGTCGTCAGATGTGTGAACTCTTAATTGTCCCGCACCCAGTTCCGAGGTCCGAAGTGAAGCGGATTTTAATTCCCCGATTTTGTTTTCATCGGCAGTGACGTACAAATAGCCGCGTCGATTCATCCGAAAGATATTCCCGCTTTCATCGGCAAGATTCTCCATCAAGTCGATGGAGCGGTTCATCAGTGCCAGCATTTCGGGGTCGGGCCACCAGTTGCGGTAACACTCGGTGGAACGGTCGCTTGTGAAGGAGAGAGGCGGACGCTCGTCCACCAATAGAATATTTTTGAAGCCCACCTTGCTGAGATAGTGCGCGGCAGAGACGCCTGTGATGCCCGCCCCGCAAATGACAATGTCTGCCGTTTGTGCCATGTATTAAGTTTACTGTAAAAGTTTGTTTATTTGGAAAATTTGGCTTTGAGTTCTTCCGAATTGGGTTCGACGAGAATTGTGCCATCGGGGAAGACGATGGTTGGGACACTGCGATAGCCTCTGTTGATTTGCATGACAAACTCGATGGCTTCTTCGTTTCCTTCCAAGCCCCACGCGGATGTGTGGAATATTATTGGACTCGAAGAAGGCTTTTGCGCGCATACAGTCTCCGCAGTATTCGGTGACGTACATCACGATCTGGGATGGGGTAAGGGTGTAGAGGTCGGTCATATTTTTCATTTCCAAAGTATGGATGTTTCGATAAACAAAATCTTACCCTGATGATACCTTTGCAAGGTGATGATCGTTTTATTCCCGCTTTGCCGCGTGTGAAAGGATGTTCAATGCGATGGTAACAACATGCGAGAAGGAATTTGCATCAGGTATGTCCCCGCTTTGCAATTGGTCAAGCATTCGGAGCAGCGCGCCGCGTACGCCGCTGGCGCGATGCGCCCAAACCGAATCGGCGGAAATGCGTTCCAGCCGGTCAGCTAACATGCGAATGAGTTGTAGGTCTGCTTGTGGGTTGGACATAAATTGAAGCCTGTTACTCTATCCAAAAGCTATGGAGGCGGGATAAGAGTAGTTTTGCGGGGCTTTGTGTTCCCTTTCATAACGGTCTTGTAGTTTTCTGTTTTAGCTGAGGATGAGAAAGCGTCAAGACGCCTAAAATTTCAGGTGCGGCTTTAAAAACATTTCCATTTCACCCACTGCTTCGCTGATCTCATCTGAAAAGAAATTTTTTCCATCTCCTCCAAGTACGGCAGACATCCTGAAACGATTTTTAATATAGTCGTCTTGAGACTGCACTGGGTTTGATGAGCTTAATCCTTGCAAATAAATATCGATAGCAATTTTTAAGTCAATAATACATTCTCGAAGATGAGCAAGGTGTTCGTGGACATCCTGTCCCCAAATCACCTCGGCTTCCAACAACACAGAATCGAGGTCTACGAATGCTTCGTGGATTTTTTCCCACCGCTTACTATAAATTGCTTGCTGGGTAGCAGCGAATTTTTCTGAAATATCGAGGTTGTTGTCGATATCTGCATCTCGCATTGCCTGCTGTTCTTCGTCTTCAAAGATGGCAAATTGTCTCACGTGTGCAATAGCCTCTCTTACTTTGTACGTAGAGCGTAATAACCTTTGTGCCAGTTCATATTCCGTTTTTCCCTTAAGTTGTTTTTTCCATGCCTGCAAACCGAGTATGGCAACAATGGCAGCAGTAAGCGCAGATAAACCTGTGATAATGTCTTTAATAAGGGTAACGTAGGCTTGAAGCGAGTCCATATTTGGAGTATATCGCCGTGGAGCCGACTGTCAAGGCTAGAAGCCAAGCCTGTAGCGTCTGGCAATACTTTTCTTTGTGGCCTGACTTGCTCTGCATAATAGTTTACAAAATGCTTTAGGTAGTCTTTAGGGTTCTGGACTGTCCCGCTGGTTTTGTTGCTAGCTTTGAGATCTATTAGAAGAGTGAGATCAAAGCATGAACCAATGCTTTCTAAATATGTGCATTCAAATCGATTATAATTACCGTTTGACGGCATTTACTTTGCGCCCATAGCTCAATGGACAGAGCGTTTGACTTCGAATCAAAAGGCTGCAGGTTCGAGCCCTGCTGGGCGCACTATTTTCTTCCTCTAAACCATCCTCTCTCTCTTGCTGTTAGGCGGCGGTGACAATTTGAGCAGAGAACCGTACATTTTTCCAGTTCATCTTGAAGCCTCTCAACATTTGTTATTCTTGTAATCATTTCAGATATTGCCATGTCTTTATCGTAGTTATGATGGAACTCTAAAACAACAGGATCACTCTCCCCGCACTCAGCACACGGATGCGTAAGTAAATAGTTCCAAAGATACTCTCTAAGCGCAGCACGGTATTCAGTAGTGTGCTTTCGGGCATTTGCTTTCTGATAATCCTTGTTGCGTTCATACCATGCTTTACCCATTTCCGATCTGCAATCTATGCAATACGATTGTCGTCTCTTCGTAAATTGGTTTCTTAGTGGGAACTGTTCAATGTCCTTTTCCTGACCGCATTTTGAGCAAATTCTTATAGTCATTACATCTCCAACTGGTGTATTTTAGGTGTACCTACTTAAGATTTAAAATCGAATAGCCTAGTGTTTTTTAAACTAGGCTATCTTGAAGGAATATTCAGAAGGTTTAAGAAAAGAGAAACCCATCAACCACCAGATTCGAAGTCTGTTACTCTATCCATTGAGCTACGGGGGCGGGCGACGCAGATTAT